>JANRJX010000074.1:0-15286 GCA_033763755.1 Chloroflexota bacterium | reverse complement strand
CATCTACTCACCCATTTCATAAATAACAACAGTTGTATCCTACGGCATCGAAAGCGCTACCACAATTAAGAAAAAGCGCTACACTCCCCAGAAAAATGGCTCAGGAGAGTCTGATTATGTCTGCGGCAGTTTCTTCCCCCGCCTTACCCAGTGAAGCGCCTGGCATCCCGGTCAAAAACCCCGTCACCAGCCAGGTCATCGGCACGATTCCCAACCTGCGCGCGGAGGCACTGGCAGCCGCAGCCGCCAAAGCCCGCGCCGCCCAGCCTGCCTGGGAAGCGCTGGGTGCGCGCGGGCGAGCGCTGCTGATGAGCGCGTGGCTGGACGCCATGTGGCTGCACAAGCGCGACCTGCTGGCGACCATCCGCCGTGAGACGGGCAAGACGCATGGTAACGCCATGACAGAACTGTTCGCCATCGATATCATCGCCAACTACTACATCAAACGCGCGCCGCGTATTCTGCGCCCGCAGGGCGGCATCCCGATCTTCCCAATCCTGCAATCGGTCAAGGTCGTCTACAAGGCACACGGCGTCGTCGGGCTGATCACGCCCTGGAACTATCCGCTGCTGAACGTGTGCTTTGAACTGATCGCTGCGCTGATCGCGGGCAATGCCGTGCTGCTCAAGCCAAGCGAACTGACGCCCTACACCGCGATCTTCATCGTCGAGATGATGCACCGGGTCGGTATCCCGCGCGATGTCATTCAGGTGGTGACGGGTGATGGCACGACGGGCGCGGCGCTGGTGGATGTGGTCGATTACGTCCACGTGACTGGCAGCACCGCGACCGGGCGCAAGGTTGCCATACGCGCTGCCGAACGGCTGATCCCGTACAGCCTGGAACTGGGCGGCAAAGACCCGCTGATCGTACTGCAAGACAGCAATCTCGACCTGGCGGCGACGGCGGCGCTGACCGGATCGCTGGAAAACGCGGGGCAGGCGTGCGTGGCGATTGAGCGCGTGTATGTCGAAGCGCCGATTTACGAGGACTTCCTGAAGCGCATCCAGCACCACGCGGCGCGTATGAAGATCGGCACAGGTGGCGACGACTACGGCATTCACATGGGCAGCATGACGCATGAGCGCGAACTGCTGCGCACCGAACAGCAGATCGCGGATGCGGTCGCCAAAGGCGCGCGTATCGTCTACGGCGGTAAGCGCCGCCCGGATTTGGGACCGCTGTTCTTCGAGCCGACGGTGCTGGCGGATGTCGATCATACGATGGAGGTGATGCGTGAGGAGACGTTCGGTCCGGTCGTGCCTGTCATGCGCGTTGCCGACGCAGACGAGGCAGTGCGGCTGGCGAACGACAGCAAGTACGGCTTGTCCGCTTCGATCTATACGCGCAATCTGGCGTTCGGGCAGGAACTGGCGGCGCGGCTTCAATCGGGCGATGTAGCGATCAACCGCGTGGTCGTCAACGTCGGTACGGCGGGGATGCCCAGCGGCGGCATGAAGGACAGCGGCGTTGGGCAGCGCAATTCGGCAGCGGGGCTGCTGCGCTTCGTCCACCCGCACGCCGTCATGACCGACAAGCTATGGTACAACCCGCCGGGTTTATCGCTGCTGAGCGACCCACTGACGCGCCTGGGGTTGCACATCATGCGCATCGCCCGCCGCTGGCTGCCGTTTGTGTAAGGACCTGTCCGCGCGCCTATAGTGCGGCGGTGACTTGAGAGTACTGATGCACCACGCTGTCGTAGTTGCCCACAAGATGGGAAGAGCGAGAAGTGGACTCACGCCCGCTTCCCACATTTTTCTTGTTAGCGATAGATGCTAGACGAACGGGTTGGTGCCACTTCCCTTCAGGATGATTTTCTGAAGTACTGTCAATGATGTCCCATACACTTCATAGCTCACACCATTAGCCAGAGTCATGTTGGTTGTTTGCGACTTACTCATTTCACCGGAAAACGAGATCATGACCGTTTGTTGAACATCGCTCGGTGAAGTATAGCCATACCCGTTGTAAAAGCCTGTTGAAGCCCCTGTCAATCGGTCAAACTCGATGCTCACTTCTGTAATCCGCGTATTGCTGGACACGTTCGACAATGGGTGTGCAATGTAGAGTCTCCCATTTGCCGTGCTGTGCCACCCCAGGATATTTGGCGCTATATCATGATAAATCCCGTTTGTTCCCAGCCAGTAGGGCAGCGCTTCCCAACCTTGCTTGCCCTGCCTGAAGTCAAACTCTTTGACCCACTCATTCTCAATCGTCAGCACATGCTGGTTGGGACGCCCGATGACTGCGCCGCCCGTTGCAGTCAAGATGCGCAAGACGATACGCTCATCTCGTTCAAAGAGTGTGTCTGACAAGGCATTGACAACGATGTCGCGAAATGCACCTGAAGTGTTGCCAACATCAAATGTTACCTGTGTTGGATTCACTGTAAAGTCACTGCCCAATACCGCTGTAGAACTTGGATCGACACCTATAGACGCGGTCACAGATTGAGTGATTGGGTTGTTGGTATCCAAAACTACACGCACAGTGCGAGAAGAGTTTTCAGGCAATGCGGATTGTGAATTCGAACCGAATCGTACCAAAGTGCCTTGATGTATGAGTGGAGGTGCACCACACTCAGCAATGGTTACGTACAGGTTGAAAGGAGTATTGCTCAGTATCCGCAGATCTTTCAAGCAAACGCCAACCAGTTCAGATGGGCTAGTAACCTGAACAATGTTGCCTGTGCAATCAACGTAGTCAATGAACGGGTCCGTCGGACTACGCCGCACTGGAGACTGAACAACCGTCACTCCTTCAATACGGTAACATTGTTCTGAATAGAGCGTACGCCACCTATAATCTCCGAGTGAGTTCACGCCAATATTCCAAGTATTGGGTGAAACTTTTTCGGAGAATGGGATAACGCCTGTATCGCCGATCACTGGCACCAAACCAATCTCATTTCCACAAGCGCTTGGTGCGTTGGGCAATGTACTTATCCCGCTTTGGTTGCCATCCCAGATTGACGCTGCTTCAAGCCACCCACGCAGATCTTGAAGTGGGATCGCGCGAATCAAAGAGGCTACAAGGTTGTTCGCTGAGGTTTTTGATGCAATGTCCGCAGTGTTATATGGGACGATATTCTCGATTTCATTCGCCATACGTTCACGGGTCGCTTCTGCAAAGATTGATGGGTCAGTGCTAGAGGGGAGTCCACAATACACGCCACGCTTAACTAGAAACCAATAGGCATTGTCGGCTTGTACGCGCGCTGTTTCCGCATTGACATCCTTACCAACTAACTGTTGAAGTACTGAAGCTGCTATTGACCCTAAAGCCAGCCCTGCAATCCATGGGACAGATGTAATGGGATTAGCGAACAGCGGCAACAAGGCGCCTGCAGCACCTAGTCCGGCGCTGCTGATACCAAAAAAGCCAGCAAAGTTACCTGCCGAGTTCTCGCGCTCGCGAAGCGCACCTTCAAACATATCTGGCAACATGACTTCCATCATGTAAGATGCAATGTTTGCTTTGATTTCGTTGGTGAGTGTTATTCCTGACATTAGCGATCTCCTTCTTTCCGTTTGGATAGGTAAATCTGTGCTATACTGGCACATTCAAAGATTTGGAGTGCAAACAATGAAGTGGCGCAATCGCAAACTTGTCTTAGGAGTAGCGTTGGTAATGTTAGGCATTATTGCATGGGGTTCTGTGTCCACACTCAATGAGTATTCACAGCTTTCTCCAGCAGCCGCACAATTTACCGACATTACCCCTTGGATGTGTGGGTACTTTGCCTTCACTCTGGCTCCCTTGTATCTTCTGTGGCGAGTCTTCTTCAAGAAAGATTGGGAAAGCTAGCCCTGTTGGGATTAGACGGTCCTTATGCTATAGGTATCTCCCTTCTCCCCAATCCCAAACGCTGCTCCCGGACAGCAGCGCTTGAGCGCTCCAACGTGATGTGACAACCGAACTATGCCTTTCTTCGCAGCGGTGGGTGCTTGCGACAGATGCACTGTAGCACAGGCGTGCTACCAAGTGAGGATCATCTGTGCGTACATTTGTTCGCTTTTCAGGTGTGGATTTCGGGATTAAGCAACCGAATGGTGCGCGCCTTCGTGCCATCGCGTGCGATGCGTCCCTGCGCTTCGAGGATGCTCAGATGTTTGCTGGCGGTCGTCGTGCCGATGTAGCACGCCGCCGCGATCTCGCGAATCGAAGGTGCATAGCCGTGTTCGTCAATATAGCGAGTTAGATAGTCGTAAACCGTCTCCAGGGTATCGTGCTGCATAAAGCCTCATCAGAACTCTTGTTCGGATAGGGTTTATACGACGATAATGGCTCACTTGTTCTGGTTGCGAGGTTATAGTTGGGTTCGAGTTTGTCGTGTTTGAGGTTTGTTACATCAGGCGCGAACGGTATTAATCGTCAGCACATGCTGGTTGGGACGCCCGATGACCGCGCCCCCCGTCGGGTTGGTGAGCGTGAAGATGACGCGCTCGGCGGGTTCGAACAGCGTGTCGGGCAGGACGTTGACGGTGACGTTTTGTGAGGCATTGTTCGCTGCTTCAACCGGGAATGTCACTTGTGTTAGAGCGTAGGTAAAGTCAGTCCCTTGAGTCGCAGTTGAGAACTCGCTAATTGCCACATTAGCAGTCACCAGCGCGGAGAGCGGAAGTTGTGTCCACAAGCGCGCGCGAACGATTGTCGATTGACCTTCGTTTACTGATTGAGAAGGCTGGTCAAATTCAACGAAGCGTGTTGGGTGTTCTTTCTGACGGTGTAGATGTGCGTGCCTGCCCCCTCAGCCCCGATATGCCATGTATTTGCGCTTACCTTGTTTGAATAAGAAATTGCTCCTGTATCCCAATTATGGGAATCAGTGCCATTGTTGGCGTCAAACAGCCAGGGCTTACTTCTGGCAATGCCAATCCATTCCGATTACCTGTCCAACGTTGCGCAGCAATTTCAATGATATTCCGCAAATCACTTACAGGAATGCTGCGTAGAAAGGAAGACAAGAACTGATTGGCGGACGTCTTTGAACCGAAATCGTTACCATCATATGGTACGATGTTCTCGATCTCGTCAGCAATCCGCGCGACCAACGTATCGTTGATGTCTCCGGTATTGCTTGGCAGGTTACAGAAGATCTGACGCTTGACGAGATACCAGTAGAAATTGTCTGCTTGGACACGCGCGGCAGCAGGATTTGACGGTGACGTAAATCTGCTTAGATTCTCCGTTACCAGACCAGGGAGTACTACAGCTAGAACAGCACCGCCGATAACTGTGATGGGGGTATTGGCTAAGGCAATAGCAGCTCCAATCACAGCGCTTGCAAGCGTTGCACGCTCTGATGTTATGCCACTAATACCTTCTTGTTCATGTAACCTTCCTTCTAATGTGTCCGGCAACCAAACTTCCGCAAGATAGCTACTGACGTTAGCGCGCTGGTCTGCAGTTAGTGTTATTCCACTCATGGAGATATGTCCTCTTGATTTAGATTCTGTGATATGATTTGATTCATGACGTTAAAAAGGAAGCACATGTCGCCACGACGACAGATTCAACTAGCACTCGGTGTTTTTGGCGTTGTTGTTTCCATCATTTGGTTTGTCGAAGCAATCGTCATGCCACCTGCTCCCCTGCTCCCCGATCAGCAAAGCCCAGCCATTGCATATATATGCTTAGCAGGTCTAATGTTTTTTGGTGGTTGCCTTGCGCTAATCCTTGCTAAGCCTTGGGATCGACAATCACCAGACTAAATTCATTTCTTCCTCCCTTCTCTCCCACCTTCCCCGAAACGCCACTCCGCGACAGCAACGCCTGAGCGCACCGACATGATGTGACAACCGATGTATGCTTTTCTTCGCAGCGGTGGGCGCGTGCGACAGATGCACTGTAATTGGTCAAAGCGCTTCTTAGCATTCACTCATCTTCATCTCACGCGAAAACGACACAGACGCGCTATCTGTGAAGCCATTACAGTTGGGGGAAGAACGCCACATGAATGCTACCGAGACACAGCAGGCAGAAAAGGTCGGCGCTGCGCCCAAGCCCGTCATCCTGTCTGTCGATGATGATCCCGCTGTCCTCAACAGCATCAACCGCGATCTGCGCCGCCGCTACGGCGAACAGTACCGCATCATGCGCGCCGACTCTGGCGCCGCCGCGCTCGACGCCTTGCAGCAGCTCAAGCAGCGCAACCACCCTGTCGCGCTGTTCCTGGTCGATCAGCGAATGCCGCAGATGAACGGCGTTGAGTTCCTTGCCGAGGCGATCCGCCTCTACCCCGACGCACGGCGCACACTGCTCACCGCCTATGCCGACACCGACGCTGCGATCCAGGCGATCAACAGCGCTGCCGTGCATCACTACCTGCTCAAGCCCTGGGACCCGCCGGAAGAACGGCTGTACCCGGTGCTGGATGACCTGCTCGAAGACTGGCAGGGCGGCTACCGCCCGCCGTTCGTCGGCATTCGCATCATCGGGCATCGCTGGTCGCGCGAGTCGCACCAGATCAAGGACTTTCTGGCGCGAAATCATGTGCCCTATCAATACCTTGATTTGGATTACGACCCGGAAGCCTGCCGCTTGCTGGAGCAGATGCGCCTGACCAACGATCAACTGCCGCTGGTGCTGTATCCCGATGGCGAGACGATGACGCGCCCGACGACCGGGCAGATTGCACAGAAGATCGGTTTGCAGACACAGGCGGCGCAGCCCTTCTACGACCTGTGCATCGTCGGCGGCGGTCCGGCGGGGCTGGCGGCGGCGGTCTACGGCGCGTCCGAAGGGCTGCGCACGATCATGATCGAACGGGAAGCGCCGGGCGGGCAGGCTGGCACAAGCTCGCGCATCGAAAATTATCTCGGCTTCCCGTCGGGCTTGAGCGGCGCAGATCTGGCGCGGCGGGCGACGGCGCAGGCGAAACGCTTCGGCGTTGAAGTCCTCGCGCCCCAGGAAGCGACCGGATTGCGGGTTGACCAGCAGTACAAGTACGTTCAACTGGCGGACGGCATGGAGATCGCCTGTCACGCGCTCGTCGTGGCGGTCGGTCTGCGCTACGCAAAACTGGACATCCCCGGCATTGACACGCTGACAGGCGCAGGCGTCTACTACGGCGCATCGCTGACCGAAGCGCTGTCGTGCAAGGATCAGCGCGTGGTCGTAGTCGGCGGCGGCAACTCCGCAGGACAGGCAGCCGTCTATCTGGCGGATCATGCGTCGGAAGTGCTGATCATGATACGCGGCGAATCGCTGGCAGCGAAAATGTCGCAGTATCTGGTGAATCGCATCGAAACAACCGCCAATATTCGCGTACTGAGCGAAACAGCAGTCACAGCTGTGCAGGGCGACGGACACTTGAGCAGCATCAGCTGGCAGCACCTGCGCAGCGGCGAGGAGACGACCGTTGAGGCAGGCGGCTTGTTCATCTTCATCGGCGCGGTTCCAGCGACGGAATGGCTCGGTGATGCGGTCCGCCGCGACGCGCGCGGCTTCATCCCGACAGGTTCCGCGCTGGCCAGCAATGGCAAGCTGCCGCCGGAATGGAAGCTGGAACGCGATCCATTCCTGCTCGAATCGAGCGTGCCGGGCGTGTTCGTCGTTGGGGATGTGCGCGCCAACTCGGTCAAGCGCGTGGCGTCAGCGGTGGGTGAAGGCTCAATCGCCGTCCAGTTTGTCCACGAGTATCTCAACGAAGGGCGCTAATGATGGACAGAAACGAACTGCACGCGATCCCGTTGTTCGACGGCATTGCTGACGAGGAATACGCCTGGCTGCTCGCCAACAGCCGCGAGGCAGTGCTGCAACCCGGCGATCAATTCTGTGACGAGGACGTGATGAACGACGAGTTCTACATTGTCCTTGAAGGCGAGATGCAGATCACAAGCATGGTCAACGGCGCGATGCGTGTACTCGGCACGACGCCGCGCGGCATCATCGGCGGCGAACTGGGGCTGCTGACGAATGACCCGGAACTGCTCGTCAACGCGATCGCCATCGCCCCGACGCGGTTGATGGTCTTCAACCGTGAACAGTTTCGCCACCTGTTCGCCTACGCGCCGACGGTCAGCACACGCATTTTGAAGATCGCTGCCGAACGCATGGGCGCGTGGAGCAAAATTGTCGTTCAGCAAGAGAAGATGGCAGCGCTGGGCAAGCTTTCCGCAGGGCTGGCGCACGAACTCAATAATCCGGCGGCGGCGGCGCGGCGTGCCGCCAGCACGCTGCGTGATGCGCTGCCCCAACTGCAAGTGCTGGCGTTCGAGCTGTGTCAGTTGGGATTGAGCGATAAACAACTGCGCAACCTGCTGGCGGTGCAGCATGACGCTATGGCGAGCGCGGTGACGCGAACACCATTAGGTCCGCTGGAACAGTCCGATCTTGAAGAAGCGCTGGCGGATTGGTTGGAGGCGCACGGCGTTGCCGAAGCGTGGGACAGCGCGCCAATCTTTGCCAACGCAGGTGTGAGCGTAGCGGATCTGGATGCGCTGGTGACGCAATTGCATGTCTCGAACGCGGCGCACATCATCACATGGCTGAGCGCGGCGCTAAACGTCGGCGCGCTGCTGGACGACATTGAACAGAGCAGCCGCCGCATTTCCGATCTGGTCGGCGCGGTCAAAGAATACACCTACATGGATCAAGCCCCGGTTCAAGAGATCGACATCCGTCGCGGGCTGGAGATGACGCTGCGCATGTTGCAGCACAAGCTCAAAGACATCACGGTTGAACGCCAGTTTGACCCCGACCTGCCCCTGGTCCATGGGCGCGGCAGCGAACTCAACCAGGCATGGACGAACCTGATCGATAACGCGATTGACGCCATGAACGGCAGCGGAACGCTTACACTGGTCACACGCTGCGAAAACGACTTCGTGATGGTCGAAGTCAAAGACAGCGGCACAGGCATTCCCGCCGATGTGCTGCCGCATATCTTTGAGCCGTTCTACACCACCAAGAGCATCGGCAGCGGCACAGGTCTGGGGCTGGACATCACCTATCGCATCGTGCAGGAACATCACGGCAGTATCTACGTCGATTCGCAGCCGGGCAATACCCGCTTTATTGTGCGCCTGCCGATGAAGGCGTAAAGCCCTCACCCCCAACCCCTCTCCCTCCGCTTTGCACTCGGTCGTCCCTCATGGAGAGGGGCTTCCAGAGCATTCTGATTCCCCTTCGCCCTGAGGAAAATGGGGGCAGTAAATTTCTCAACTCAGTCTTCACAACCCTTGCCTTTACAATGCAACTATTGATAACACATTGTTTCAGGCAAGGGTCTTAATCCGATGGCATCATTCCTCCAACGTAAACTGAGCGAGCAGGCGCAGCGTGATGCTGCCCGCACGGGCGGCAAACCCGCGCCCGCCCCGATGATGGACGATTTTGACGATCCGTTCGCCGAAATAGACGACGAACCCGCAGCCCCCGCGCCCGCCGCGCGCCCGGCTGCGCCTGCGCCGCAACCTGCATCGCGCATGGCGGCAGCAGGCGCACAGCCAGCCGCACCCGCCCCCGCGCCGGCTGCCCCCGTCGCCAAACCTGCGATGGTGAAGGAAGCTACACCGCCGCCACCCAAGCGCCGGCTGCCCGCCAAGCTGAGCGCGCTGCGTAAGGCGCTGCGTGCCAAGGTACTGCGCACGCCCGACGAGGCAGATCACTGGGAACGCGGCGACGAGGCGAAGGAAGCGCTGATCATCGAACGACTGCGCACGATCTTCAAGCAGATGTCACAGGACAACCCGAACCTCGGCTTGAACGACAGCGAATTTGAACTCCTGAGCAACGCCATTCTCGATGATGTGCTGGGCTTCGGCGCGATTGACCCGCTGGTGCGCGACCGCTCCTGCTCGGAAATCATGGTCAATGGTCCCGAAGTGATTTATGCCGAACACAAAGGCAAACTGGGAGAAAGCGAGTATGTCTTTGACGACGAAGAGCATGTCCAGTGGACCGCGCAGCGCATCGTTCGCCCGCTTCAGCGCCGTCTTGACCGCACTTTCCCGATGGTCGATGCACGCCTCCCTGACGGGTCGCGCGTCCATGTCGTCACACAGCCGTCGGCGCTCTGCGGCACGACGATCACCATCCGCAAGTTCCCGGAGAAACGCCTGACGATTGAAGACCTGATCGGCTTCGGCTCGATCACGCGCGAAGTCGCGGAGTTTCTGCAAGCATGCGTCGTTTCGCGCATGAACATGGTCGTCAGCGGTGGCACGGGCAGCGGTAAAACGACCCTGCTGAACGTCCTCAGCGGCTTCATTCCGGAAAGCGAACGCATCCTGACGATTGAAGACGCGGCAGAACTGCAACTGAGCCAGCGCCATGTCGTGCGCCTGGAGACCGCCCCGCCGCTGCCCGGTGGCGATGGCAAGTCTGGCGCGCTGGCAATTCGCGATCTGGTCAAGGGCTCGCTGCGTATGCGTCCCGACCGCATCGTCGTCGGTGAGTGTCGCGGCGGCGAAGCGCTCGATATGTTGCAGGCGATGAACACCGGTCACGACGGCTCACTGACGACCGTCCACAGCAACAACCCGCGCGACTGCGTCGGGCGTCTGGAGACGCTGTGCCTGATGGCAGGCATGGACTTGCCACTGCCCGTCGTCCGCCGCCAGATTGTCAGCGCGGTGGATCTGGTCATTCAGCAGGCACGCCTGCGCGATGGCAGCCGCAAGGTCGTGCAGATTTCGGAAATCCAGGGCATGGAAGGCGACCAGGTGATCATTCAGGACGTGTTTGTATATCGCACGCCCGGTCATCAGGGACAGGGCTATTCGCACGAAGGCGGTGGCAAGCTGGAACCGACGGGCTTCCGTCCGAAGTTTGTCGATCGCTTCGAGCAGTACGGCTTCCGCCTGAGCAGCCGCATCTTCGGCGCGGGTCAGACGAATTTCAACAAGTCGTAATGTTGTGTGAGGGACGCCATAAATGGCGTCCGCAAGACGATTGATTTCTATTGTTGGGTTAGCCGGGCGCGTTAGCGCTCGGCTCTGGTACGGGCGCAACCGCCGTTTTGTAGACAAAACTTCCCGCCACGATCACACCAATCACCAGTGCCACCGCCAGATTAAACCACGCGAATGTGCCAGCCTCGACCATGACGCCTGCGATCAGTGCCGTCAGCACGTAGGGGATACGCGAGAGCAGCGCCACCGTCGAAAGCGTAGTCGCGCGCGTCTCCGACGGAATGCGTTCATTCAACACAATCGACACCCACGTCCGCGACATCTCGCCGCCGACGCGGATACACAGCAGCGCCAGGAAGCCCCACCCGCCCAACGGCAGCGCCGCCCCCGCGAAACCTGCCGCCAGCAGCAGTGTCAGCACAGCCAGTCCCGTAGAATCGCTGAAGCGTTTGCGCAGAGGCGGCACGAGGGGCATCAGCAGCGCCGCGATGGTTGCCAGGATCGCGTAGACCACTGCCTGCTCATCGGCGAGAAAGCCAAAGCTCGTCGCAATCGCGGGTTGTATCAACCCGAATGTGAAGAGGAACATGCCGCCCAACGCTGCGAAGATTAAACCCATGTACGGGCGCAGGTCTGGCACGACCAACTGGCGGAAGCCCTGTGTCAACTGGTTGCGATAAGCGCGCAGGCTGAATGCGCCGACAGCCCCCACCTGCGACTCGCGCAGCCAGAACGCCGCGCCCATGCCGATCAGCAGCGCAATTCCGCAGGCGTAGTGAGGCAGCCGCACATCGATGTTATACATGACACCGCCGATGAGGATAGCGGCGATGAAAGCGATGATGCCGAGCATGTTGACGGCGGAAGCGACCTGCGGGTATTGTGCTTCCTGCCCGCGCTCCTTGAGCGAGTCGAACGCCATTGCTTCCGCAGCGCCGGAGTAAAACGCCCAGCCGATCTGCGTGAACCAGAAGCCGAGGATCAACACCCATGCCGCGTCTGAAGCCGCCATGATCAGGTAGCCGCCGCCTGCGAATGCGTAGGCAAGGATCAGTGTGCGCCGCCTGCTCATCGTATCCGCGATGGCGCCCGTCGGGATTTCCATCAGCAGCCCGAACGCAAAGCCGAGCGCGTCCACCAGCCCAAGCTGCCCATACGTCATCAGCCGCAGCCAGAAGAAGATCCAGTTCGCGCTCACGAACGAGGCAGTCTGCGCGCACGTCAGCACGTAATAGATCCCAATATTGCGATTGGGTATCGGAATCAGATGGCGCATGATAGACCTCTAGAGACCCGTTGATGACCACAGTGTATCATATTGCAGTATCTTCAGGAATCAAGTCTAATCACGAATGAAGTACGACACAGGGCAAATTGTGTGCCTGTGGAAAGGAAGAACCCACATCATGGATACCTCACACACCGCGCGGCTGGCACGCGCCCGCACCGCGCTTGAAGGCTTATCGGTCGGCGATGCACTGGGTGGCTTCTTTGAGTTCGGCTCATATGCAACGCTTGCCCGGTATGTGCAGGAACGGCGCGTTCCAGCGGTTGAGGTCTGGCGCTGGACGGATGACACCAACATGACGCTCTCTGTGTACAACATCCTCCGTCAGTACCAGGCACTCAATCAGGATGCGCTGGCGCTGGATTTCGCTAAACACTTTGATCGTGGGCGCGGGTACGGCATGTCGATTCGCGGTTGGGTACAGCGCGTCCTTGATGGACAACCCTGGTATGAAGTAAACACACTTGCCTTTGGCGGCACAGGTTCCTACGGCAACGGCGGCGCGATGCGTGTTGCGCCCGTTGGCGCGTACTTTGCCGACGACATGGACGCGGTGGTCGAAAACGCGCGCAAGTCCGCAGAGATTACTCACGCGCATACCGAAGGCATCACCGGGGCGATGGGCGTCGCAGTTGCCGCTGCGCTTGCCTGTCGTCTGCGCGGGCAGCCGCCACCCGACCGCCCCGCTTTCATCGACCTGATCCTCCCGCACATCCCCGACAGCATCGTGCGCGAGAAAACGCGCCATGCCCGCGATCTGCCGTCCGGCGCGACAGTCGAACTGGCAGTATCAGCGCTCGGCAACGGCAGCCAGATCAGCGCGCAGGACACCGTGCCGTTCTGCCTGTGGTGCGCGGGCGAACAGCTTGCGGCTTACGAAGATGCGTTGTGGCTGACGGCGAGCGCAGGCGGCGATGTCGATACGACCTGCGCGATTGTCGGCGGCATCGTGGCGTGCTATGTGGGCGACGCCGGCATTCCGGCTGCGTGGCGTGCCGCGCGCGAACCGCTGCCGGAATGGGCGATGGGATGAAAGTCTGTCTATTCCTAAAGACGATTGACCTCACCCCGTCCCCTCATCCCCTAACCCCTTCTCCCTCAGGGCGAAGGGGAATTGGAGTCTTCTGAAAGCCCCTCTCCATGAGGGACGACCGAGTGCAAAGCGGAGGGAGAGGGGTTGGGGTGAGGGTTGTCACGGCGTCACCCCAACAGGCGTCGGCAGCGCGACATCGCTCGAAAGCAGCGACTCCATCAGCGGGCTGCCGATGATGTTGCACTCGTCAGACACTTCGCCTTCGCGCACGGCGGGCATCGGCGCGGTCGGGTTGTAGTAGTTGTAGACCGTGCGCGTGATCTCCGCGACCAGCGGGAACGACTCCTCGAAGTTCATCCACACCGGGTTATGCACCGCCACCACCAGCGCGAAATCGCCGCCGGGCGTGAAGACGATGCCCGCATCACCGTGCGTGTCATCCACCCAACCGTGCTTGTGCGCCACGATGGTGCCTTCGGGGACGCCCATTTCGATCAACGCGTTGATGCGGTTGTTGCTCATGGTGTTGATGATCTGGCGGCACTCGGCGGGCGTGTAATCGTCGGGATAGGTCGCCAGCAGCGCGCCCGTCTCGTTGACCGCGCACTGATAGACTTCGGACAGCAGCACGCCGACCTCATCCGCCGTCATCTGGTTGGACGGATCCGGCTCGGTCTGCAATTGATTGGCGCTGCTGGTCGGCAGCGACACGGGTTCGGGCGTGATGCGCGCGTCCGGGAAGTAGGGCGCGGCGATGAATGTGTTCGTGAACCCCAGCCCTTGGAGCCGCGTCGTGACCGCCCGCGCGCCTGTGTACGGGCTGCCGCCGCCGATGATGCTGAGCATGTCGTTGGTGGAGGTATTTTCGCTGCACACCATCGCTTCGGCGATCTCGAACGCCTGCGCGTCGTCGGGCGGGTTATCGAGCATCCCGAAGAACTCGGTCAGGATGGCGATCTTGTTGATGCTCATACCGCTAAAGGCAAATTCCGTACCGAACGCCAGCGCTTCGCCCGTCTGCAAGTCCATCAGGAACAGCGTCCCCAATCGGCTGGTCTGCGGGTCAAAGTTCGCCGCCAGCATCAGGTTCCACAGTTGATCGCCCAACGCTGCAAACGCTGGAGTGAGCGGCACGCTGACCCCCGCCGCATTGACCACCTGCAAGACCGATGGCGTCGGCGTCAGCGTCGGCAGGTTAAACGTGAGCGCGCTGATGCTCGGCAAACTGAAGCGGTCGCCTGTGTATTGCAGCAGATCCGCCTGCACCCAACCGTAGCCGTTCGGCGAGGCGGCGTAGCGGATCTGCACCCAGGGTAATTGCGTGTGCCAGCCCGTGACCTCGAAGACATCGCCCGCCTGTGCCACGCCCAGACGCGGATACTCGACGCCAGGACCATAGCGCACGTTGATCTCGCCCTGCGCCGCGCCTGTGACGGCGGCGTTGAGCGTCGGGGTAGCCCTCACCCCCGTCCCCTCTCCCGATGGGAGAGGGGTGAACACAGCAGACGGGGTGAAAAGACCCTGAGACGCACCGGAAGGCGTATTAAGCCCCTCGCCCTGAGGGAGAGGGGTTTGGGGTGAGGGATCGACCACCAACGCCGAGATCGGCACAGCGAAGACATCGCCCTGCACCGTCACCAGCTCGTTGAACACCCAGCCGATGGGGCGCCCGGTCGCCGGGTCGCCGAGCAGCAGCCAGGGGTAGAACTCGCTGCGCCCCAGCACCGGGTAGCGCGTGCCGCTGACGATCTGCCCGACGAGATCGAAGTCTGTGCCGGGCGCGGCGCGCAGGTTGGCAGAACCAATCGCTTCGGCGGTGACGGGGGTGGTTTGGGCGAAGACGGGCAGTGCCAGCGCGAGCAGCAGGAGGGCGAACAGGAGAGCGGGAATACGCACGGTCATAGGCATCCTATAAATTAGTCACTTGAAGATCGAGGCGTTCCAGTAAATCGATCAGATCACGGCGACCGATACCCAACAATTCTGCCATATGTCCCTGTGAGATTTCGCCGCGCATGAATTCTTCGTGGAGGGTTTGGATGTGTTCGAGTTCTTCGTTTGTCATCATCAATCGCCTCAGTTGTTCCGACAGGCATTATAGCA
>JANRJX010000073.1:0-2325 GCA_033763755.1 Chloroflexota bacterium | reverse complement strand
GTCGGCGGCGGATTGGTCGATGCTCGATCAGGTCATCCGCACGGGCAGCTTCGGCTTGACGGTCGTCGCCAACAAGAGCGTCATTCAGGCGGATAACAGCGACAGCGCCAGCATCATCTGCAACTCACCGATCCTCGCCGCCGATGCGTCGGTTGGCTACATCGTCCACTTCACCGGCACGATCGACGGCACGGCATACGAAGCAGGCGAATACGCGACGGGGACTGCCCCTGTCGAAAGCGGCGTGGTCACGCTGACGCTGGCGGTCGATTTCGCGGGTAGTTACCGCGTAACGCTGCGCCGCGCCACGCCCAATCGCGAGTTCGGGACAGTGGTTGTGAGCGCGGTTGAGGGGTAAGAGAAGGAGTTCCCATGACAACAAACATTGTTCCGAACGGGCGCATCGGGCAGCGTGCCGAGCGCGTCGCCGACGTGCGCCGCCTGCGCCAGATCATCAGCGATCTGCGCGACGCCCAACGCGACTGGGAAACGTTGACGGCTGCGCAGCGCAACGCCGCCACACGCACGATGCTGCGCGCCGTTATCGCCTTGCTGCGCCACCAGATCGGCGCGATTGATGAGCGTTCGCGCGGGACATCCTAACCATGCGTTTCGATCATCAACAGGATCAGATTGTCGTCACGCTGCGCGATAACGCGGGCGCGGCGACCGAGAACGCGCTCGACCCGGCGCAGTGGTGGGCGTTGCTGGAACTGGCGCTGCGCAAGTATCTGCTGCTGAAGGCGGCGTATGATCGCGCACGCCAGCGCGCCGAAGGCTTGCGCAATCAGCACGGGACGCAGCCGTCGCTCCCACCGTACATCGGCTCGGCAGATGCGATGCTTGCGTTCATGGAAGCGCTCGATCAGGCAGAACGCGCGCGTCAGCAGGCGGATGAAGACGAGTCGCTCTTCAAGGCGCAGTTGACGGAGGCGGCGCAGGAGCTGGTCGATCTGGCGGATATGCGCGGGGCAGCACCGGGGCAGGCGTGGCTGCGTGTGGTCATCGACGGGCAGCCGTATGCGCTCGGCATTGCCCGCGATGCTCGCCGCGCCGCCAGCGCGCTGCGCATCGAATGCCGCGCCTGGAAAGACGGCGACGCGCTGGAGGGGTTGGGGTGAAGGGCATACGCGTCGTTGTAAGCAGAGCGGACGCCTCATGAGGCGTCCGTTTCGAACCCTCACACACCGCCAATGAAGTCGCCCAGCACCTTATTGAAAGCGTCGGCGTGCTCCCAGAACATCATGTGACCGCCCAGGACTGCTGTTTTCGTCTTCGGGCAGTGCTTGTTCATAAATGCTACTGCCGTCTCTGACCAGTGTTCGGCGACGATGTGCAGCGCTGGCACAGACGCATCCACAAGCTGCGCCTCTGCCTGATAGTTGGAGAACATGCCGTTGGCGAACAGGTTGCTGGCGATATAGTACGGCGTCTTGAGCGATTGTTCGATGATCCAGAATAATTCCGCAGGTTCGAGTGGTCGCTGGATCATGACGTTGGTTGCGTAATACTCGACAAAATCGCGCTGCCCTTTGGGCGACATGAAGAACGTCGTGGCTGCCCCGGCGATTTCGTCCAGAGGACCTTCCGTCCAATCATCTGCATTGACCGACAGCGGCTTGAATGACAGATCGACATTCGCGACCGCTTTGACATTGGCAATGCCTTCCTGACGAATGTAGCCCCAGACTGCCAGCGCACCAAACGACCACCCGGAGAGAATCACCTGCTGAAGGTCGAGCGCCTTGATCAGCTTTGCCAGATCCGCCGCGTGAGTGGTGTAGTCGTTGCCATGTGGCGTGATGGTTGAGCGTCCCTGGCTGCGCGGATCAACCACAATCACGCGATGGGTTTTGGAGAAGTGGCTCACCTGATGTTCAAAGACTTCGGTTGTGAACGTCCAGCCGGGGACGAAGATCAGCGGTGTCCCTTCGCCTACATCTTCATAATAGAGTTCGACACCGGGATCGACTTCGATGTACTTGCCGGGGGTGGTCAGCATGGGCATAGATAGAATCCTTTTGCGGTTGAAACGACGCACTTAACAGTCGTGGAAGTATAGCGCGAAACGAACAAAACCCTTCACCCTCTGCCCCCTCTCCCACACGCTCTATCCCACCGGAGACACCTATGCCCCTACGCCAAAGATTACGAATCGTGCTGCTGTTGCTCCTGTTCGCGGGTGTCGTCACCACCCACGCCCAGTCCCGCTGTCCCGTCGGAGCGGTCGCGCTCACGCCGACAACCGACATCCAGCGCACCATCGACGCGCAAGCGGGAGGCACAACCTACTGTCTTGCCGATGGCGTCTACGCGGGCGGCATC
>JANRJX010000072.1:0-2924 GCA_033763755.1 Chloroflexota bacterium | reverse complement strand
AGGGCGAGCAGGGCAGCGTCGCCGTCGTCGAACGGATCGCCGCCGTCATCGAGTCGTTTGCGTCGCAGTTGCCCGCCGGCAGCCGCCCCCGCGCCGTCGGCATCTGCGCGCCGGGACCGCTCGATCATGTCGAAGGCAGGCTGCTCACGCTCATCAACATCCCCGGCATGTCGAACACACCGTTGCGCGCCCTGCTGCAAGACCGGCTTGGTATTCCGGCGCGGCTGGAACACGACGCGAAAGCCGCCGCGCTTGCCGACTTTCACTACGGCGCAGGGCGCGGCGCTCGCAGCATGACTTACACAGTGTTGGGTACAGGCGTAGGCGCGGCGATCATCCTCAATGGCGACCTCTACTATGGCGAAGGCAACGCATCGGGCGAGATGGGGCATATCACGATTGACCGCGACGGCGAAATGGAAAACAGCGGCGTGCGCGGCGCGGTGCAGCGCTACACCAGCGGACCCAATCTGGCACGGCGCTACAGCGAGGCGCTGCTGACGACAGCAGCGCCGGATGGTGAGCCGATTACGGGCGAATACGTGGCGACGCGGGCGCTCGAAGGCGACCCGGTCGCGGTACGGTTGATCCAGGAAGCGGGCGAAGCGCTCGGCATCGCAGTCGCGTCAATGGCGATGATCCTCGACATCGAAACCAACGTCATCGGCGGCGGCGTGGCGCGGCTGGGCGATTTGCTGCTTGCCCCGGCGCGGCAGGCGATGCAGCGTTACTGCTTCAGCGCGTTGGGTGCGCGCGTCAAGATCGTCGCCACTGCGCTTGGTGATGCGGGTCCGCTGCTCGGCTGCGCATACATGGCGCGGACACTGATTTAGTACAAAGTGCAGAGTGCAAAGTGCATCTTGAGAAGTTCTGTGTTCGATGTTCTCAGTTCAATCGTGAATGGACACGAGAACACAGAACCTGGAACAAAAATGCACTCTGTACTTTGCACTCTGCACTCACCCGTTATTGCTCTCCGAGTTCCGGCAAGTACGCAAAATGGATGCTGCGCAGTTCGTCCGGTACTTTCGGGATCGGCTTCTGCCAGTACACCGGGCGCACCGGACGATTGAACTTCAGCGCGTGTTCCCACTCTTCGCGGACATACTTTGACTCGGCGGCGGTCGGCGACCAAAACAACTGGAACAAGTCCGCTGTTTCGATCAGCTTCAGGATTTCGCTGTTCCAGTCCTGACCGCTGCGCAAACTGATGACATCGCGCAGGTAGGTGAAGCCAAGCGCTTTGTACGCCCGCTCAACACGCTCCACGACCGTCGTATCATCACGGCTGTAGCTGCAAAAGATTGACGTGTAGGCAGGCTTGGTGACTGCACCCGTCAGCGACTCGCCAACCATGCGCCCGACGAAGATCGAGATCGGCAGTTCGGCGATGATGATGCCTTCGACGGTGAACGTGACCATGCCGTTTGCCGCCAGGTCGAGCGGCGCACTCGTCGCCCGGACCTTGAAGTCGAAGCGATGGAACGGCTCGTAAAAGCCGAGCGTGATCTGCGGCGGGTTGATCTGGAAGCCGGGCAGCAGCGGCGTGGCGGTGATCATCGCGCCTTCGTTAACGGTCTGTCGCGCGCTGTCCTCCGTGCGCCGGAAATCGTTCAGGCGGCTGCCCAGCACCGTGCCGACATCCTTGATGACATCGGGCGCAGCGGATTGGCGGAAGGCATAGACCGCCAGCGGCTGCCACACCTGCGGCGAGGTTTCGCGCGGGTAGTATGCCGAAAACTTGGTGCTGTCTGCCGGAATGATCGCGCCTGTGGTGGTGCCGCCGGGTGCAGGGATAGCGGGCGCAGGCTGTGGCACGCTAGGCACAGGTTCGGGCAACTCGCCAATGCCACGCGACGGCGCAGGCGATTCTTCCTGCGCGTCGTCCATCTCGCTTTCCACATCCCAGGGTGCAGCGGACTGCGGCTCTTTGGGTGGCAGCGGCGTTATCGGGCGCACAGGCAGCGGCAGATCGGGCTTGGCAGGCTCCAGCGGCTGCTCTTGCGCGACGGGCGGCGCAGCGGTTTCGCCCCCTCGTGTCTGCGTCTGTTGGGTATCTTCGTCGTCGCCGTCGAAAATATCTTCAACCTCTTCCATGATCTGGCGACGATAGCGGAATGCCAGCACCGCCGACACGATGATGAACAGAATCAGGATAATGAGTAAGGGCGTATCCACAAAACAGCACTCCTTGTTAACCAGCCGTCGTCGGCGGGATGGTCGGCGGTTGCAGGCGGGTTGCCTCCTGGCTGCTGGCGCGGTTGGCGGCAACGAACGTTTCGTTCTGCTCGCTGATGATGTTTTCGATGCGCGTCACGAACACTTCAAAAGCGTTTGCACCGCTGTAGGCATCGCTGCGCGTCATGTACATGCGATGCTCGCGCTTGAGCAGTTCGCTGGTGCGACGGAACGAGACCCAGTTTTCGCCATACTTGTTGATGTTCTCCAGCGCCGTTGCAATCGCCACGACAATGCTGATGATGGTCGGCACGATGACCGGCAGGTCGCCCACGCCTAACAGGATCGGCACGATCAGCGAGCCTATGACGGTGACGGTCTGCAAAATCTGGTAGCGCTGCTTGAACTGCGAGGCTTTTTTGGAATGGTACTGCTGCTGCTTCTGCCATTCTTCAAAGTAGTACTTTTGCCGATCAGTCGCCATGTGAAGACTCCTGTGTGCGTGTAAGGTGCGCTTGATATGCCTTGCATTGTACCGCAAGGTGCGCAACGTGCAGGCATTGTTAGGCGCAAGTTTGTTTTGTTAGGCGGCATGATAGTCCCTGTTTAGCCCTATCACCTAATCTGATAGGCGTGAAGGACAGCGCAAACAGCGCATCACGACAGGCAGGAACAGACGATGGCAATCAAGACATTCACCCACACAGACGCAATCGCTCCCGTTACAGCCGCGACCCCCGCTCGTG
>JANRJX010000071.1:0-127160 GCA_033763755.1 Chloroflexota bacterium | reverse complement strand
GGCGCAACCATGCCGAGCAGGGCAAGCGCCAATACCAACAATACAAGGAGCTTCTTCATCTCTCATCCCTTACATCACGAATACATTACCTGGCTAACGATAAATCGCGCGCACGATTTCTGTAGTTAAGTAAACGTTTTGGAACTGAGCGTTAAATGAGTGTTCAGTTGAGGCGTTTTAAGGGGAATGTTGGCAATTTATGAAAATTCCCTCTCATGTTAAGACAATCATGAAAGGGATAGCGAAAATCGTATTGTAGAGCATTCAATGCATCCCAGCAGGCGGCAGTATTTCGCCCGCCAGCACATACTCCAGTTTGCCATTATCCATGCGCAGCAGCAGCCCGCCGTCGGGCGTAACATCTTCAGCGATTCCGGTGTAAGTTGCGGCGGAGGTTTGCACCGTGACTCGCGTGCCGAGTGTCAAGAGTCGCGCGCGCCATGTCTCGAAAATGTCGTCGGTCGCGATCTGTGACAGCCAGTGATCTATGCGTCCCAGCAGGCGACGTAGTGTTTCGAGACGGTCAATCGGTTCGCCAAGTGCATCTGACAGGCTGATGGCAGTTTCCGCATAGGCGGTCAGAATAAACGGCACATTGACGTTCAAGCCGATGCCCAGCACCGCACCGAGCAGTAGATTGCCTGTCCAAGCCGCTTCTGGTAGCACGCCACAGACCTTGCGTCCGTCGATGCGCACATCGTTGGGCCACTTGATCTGTACTTTGTCAATGTTATAGGAGCGGATGACGTCGTAAACTGCCAGCGCGCCAACCATCGTCAGCCGGGTGAGATGCTGGCGTGGCACTTCGACAATGATCGATAGGAGCAGCGAACTTCCCGCAGGTGCATACCAGGGACGACCGAGCCGCCCGCGCCCGCTGCCCTGTTCATCTGCGATGATCATCGCTCCGGGCAGCGCACCTTCATGAAGCCAGGCAATAGCATCGTCATTGGTGCTGCCTGTCTCAGCGAAATAGCGCACAGTGCGCGGCGCGAGTGCCTGCTCCAATATTGCCTGTGAAAAGTCACTCATCAACGCCCTCGAATGCTTCGTATCCGCTGCAATACGGCTGTGGTTTCGTGTTCGATTGCGGTGTAATCACCCGCTGCAACCCATGCGCTTTTCACCAACTGGCTGCCCATACCTACGCACGCGACCCCTGCCTCAAACCAGGTGCGCAGATTTGCTTCATCGGTTGTCACGCCACCGCTGGGCATGATGCGCGTCCAGGGGCGGGGGGCCAGAACAGCTTTCACAAACGTGGGTCCGCCTGCCGTCTCTGCCGGAAACAGCTTGACAATCTCAGCACCAAACTCTTCGGCTAACGCAATTTCGCTCACCGTTGCGACGCCGGGGAGGTATGCGACCTTGCGGCGGTTGCACATGCGCGCCACGTCGGGGTTGAACGTGGGTGCGACAACAAAGTTTGCGCCATACTGGATGTAGAGCGCGGCTGTTGCCGGGTCGTCTACTGTACCAACGCCGATAATCATCTGCGATTGTTCCTGCGCCAGCCTTGTGACGAGTGCGCTGAAGACTTCAATAGCGAAGTCGCCGCGATTGGTAAATTCCAGCAGCCGTGCGCCGCCGCGAGCGAGCGCCAGCGAAACATTCGTTGCCACCGTGATATCGGCATGATAGAACAGCGGCACCATGCCGTCGGCGAGCATGGTGTTGTAAACGGTCAATCGGTCGTAACGAGACATAATACTTTACCCTCGTGCGCTGCTGGCGGCTGCGTCCAGTTGTGCGAAGATGTCAGGCGTCAGTGGTGCATCGAACACCACCGACACAACCTGTGACCAGCCATGCACAAAGTAGACCCAGCCATCTTCGATGATGAGTTGTCGTTCTGCTGCCTGTCGCCGCGCCTGCTGCATGAAATCGAGCGCGCCGCGATAGTTGATCTCCCACACCAGCCCTGCATGCGGAAACAGTGCTGCATCAGTGATAGGAGAGCCGGGACGGTCCTTACCCAGTCCTGTCGCGTTGATGACCAACGAGCCGGGCGGGAGTGCCGCCATGAGCGTGTCATTGCGCTGCGGGTCGCTGTTCAGGATGTAGTCAATGGCAAGGGGCGTCGCCGTTTTGATGTTCTCGTGGATGGCGCGGATATGGTCGAGGCGCTCCTGGCTGATGTCCACAATGATGAGGCGGCGCGGTCTGCCGCGCGCAGGGTCAGCAGTTGCGGCGTACACGCTGATTGCGCTGGCAGCGCCGCCGCCACCCAGACACAACACATCTGCTTCATGCTCTACGAAGTGCTGCGCTGGAACGAACGCTTCCCACGCTAACCCCGAAGACACGGGATCGCGCGCGTGTCCAATCAGTTTGCCGTTGCGTTTGCTGATGCCGCTGACTTCGCCTGTCAGTTGGGCGTAAGGGTCAAGATCATCGAATAGATCACCGCATGCATTCAGCAGATCGATCTTATGCGCCGTGACCAGTGCGCCCATGATCAGTGGATCCTGCTTGATGTGTTCGACTATATCGCGATAAGTCTCAGCAGGCGCACGCAGTGGCGCATCATACCCGATCAACTGTGCATCCAACCCCCACACGTCTGACCAGCGCGGAAAGACATGCATCATAGCGGAACTGCCGGTCGTGACACCGATGAAGATCATGGTGCGACGGGTCTGTGGCTGGAGGGCTGGATTGTTGTGAGATGTCATCTATCGTGCGCTTCACCAGATTGTCTTGACAGCATACCAGCGAGTGTAACATATTGTGTGTGTTACGCTATTTCAGCTACAGGATACTCAAGCTATGTCCCAGAATTCCGACATCTGGATCGACGTTGACGATTACCTCAGTAAATTGTTTGCACCAGACGATCCAATATTGACGGCTGCATTAGAGGCGGCAGATGAAGCGCGGTTGCCTGCTATTCAGGTCAGCGCGGTGCAGGGCAAGCTGCTGCATCTGCTCGCAAAGTCGCACAATGCGCGTACCATTCTCGAAATCGGCACGCTCGGCGGCTACAGCACTATCTGGCTGGCGCGTGCGCTGCCAGCAGATGGTAAGTTGATCACGCTTGAACTAAATCCGGCATTTGCAGCTGTTGCACGGGCAAATCTCGAACGCGCTGGGCTAGCAGAGCGCACGGAAGTGCGCGTTGGGGCAGCAATCGACAGCCTGCCACAACTGGCACAAGAGGGACTCCCGCCGTTCGATCTGGTCTTCATTGACGCCGATAAGGTGAATACACCTGCTTATCTCGACTGGTCATTGCGCATGACCCGTCCCGGCAGCCTGATCATCATCGACAATGTCATCCGAGAAGGCAATGTCATTGATGCAGCCAGCACCGATGCCAGTGTGCAGGGTGTTCGTGCAGCATTGGCAGCCCTGGCGAGCAACCCACGCCTGCTGGTCACAGCGATGCAGACGGTCGGCAGCAAAGGCTATGACGGCATGGCGATGGCGCTCATCATGGGTTAATGTGCGACATCTGCCAGCATGTCGTAAATTGGCAGCAGGGCGGTGTAGGCAGCATCCCAGACCGGATACAACTGCTGATAGCGGGTGACAGCGTTTGCCTGTGGTGGAATGATCTCCGCAAACTGGTTCATCTGCTCGATGATCGTCCAGTCTTTGTACAAGCCAATGCCGACACCGCCCGCCACCGCCGCGCCCATCGACGTTGCTTCTTCCAGGACGGTCAACCGCTGGACGGGGATGCCGTAGATGTTCGCCATGATCTGATTCCAGAAGCGTCCGCGCGCTCCACCGCCAATGACACGCATTGCCTCGATGTTTGCGCCCTGGGCGGTAAACGCATCCAGTATCACGCGCAGGTTAAATGTGATGCCTTCGAGTACCGCCCGTACCATGTCGCCGTGTGTGTGGCGAATTGTCAAACCAATAAATGCTCCGCGCGCCTTTGGATTCCAACGCGGGCTGCGTTCGCCCATCAGGTAGGGCAGGAAGAGCAATCCATTGGCACCGGGGTGTGACTGATCGGCACTCATGTTCATGAGTTCGTAGGGGTTAATTGCCAGCGAACGTGCCGCATCGACTTCAATCGCGCAGAGTTGATCGCGTGCCCACTGGTAGCTCGCACCGGCCGCCTGCATCGTTCCCGTCGGCATCATCATGCCCGGCACGAGATGGGCGAAGGTGAAGGTCTTCAGTTGTGGGTCATAGATTGGCGCTTTGCTAGCAATAGCGATCCATGAAGATGAGCCGACGTAGTTATAGGCTGCACCTTCCGCAACCACACCCGCGCCGACTGCTGCACATGAACCATCGCCCCCGCCGATGACCACGGGGGTTCCGGCTGGCACACCAACTTCATCCGCGACGCTCGCCAGCACGCCCCCCACAACATCGGTCGAGCGAATGATATCTGGCAGGCGGTCGGCATCCAGCTCAGCGGCATCCAGTATGCGACCTGACCATGTGCCACTGTTCAGATCATACAGGTTCATACCGCTGGCATCCGACGGCTCGGTTACAAACCTGCCCGTCAGCCGCGCAACCATCGCGTCTTTGGCGTGGACGAACTTGTAGGTAGCGGCGTAAACATCGGGCTGATGATCTTTTAGCCACAATATTTTGCACAGCGAATACGATGCGCTCAGACGATGCCCTGTGATGTGATACACATCCTCCGGCGCGATGCGACTGGCGACAAACTCCTGCTGCGGCACAGAACGTTGGTCCGCCCAGATGATTGCCTTGCGCAGCGCACGAGCGTCTTTGTCCAGCGGGACGCAGCCCATCATCTGCCCGCTAAAAACGATGCAGGCAATCTCATCACTGCGTGCATGGGCATCGCGCAGCAGTGCTTTGGTTGAAGCACACACAGCCGCCCACCAGTCTTCCGGGTTTTGTTCTGCCCATCCGGTTTGGGCATAGTCTGTGCCATATTCGTAGAATGAACTGCCGACAAGCTGCCCGTCGGCGTCATAGAGCGATGCCTTGTTACCCGTTGTGCCGAGGTCGTGCGCGAGAATGTATTGAGCCATAATGATTGTGTCCGCTTGGCAAGAAACGAGAAAGCTTCTATTCAATCGTGAAGGTAGAGTTTGTGCAAGAAACTCTCGCGCATCTAAGCACGAAGCCCTACTCTAATCCCGCACAAAGTTGGATGTCTCGCAACCTATTTTGAACAATGATCACTGCATCGTTTGATAGTGCGGAGACACCCATGGGATACATTGTAATGCTCATCATTCTGACGCTGCTGATCGCCTTTCCTGATCTGGCGTATCTGTTTGTTCCTGCAGGAGCAGCCATCCCCATGACAATGCTGCCGCTCCCGCCACAACACATCTAGCGCGCAGGTTGCCTGCGCCGCCAGACAACATATGCACCGCCAACCGCCAACCCCCCGATGCCGAGCAGGGCGGCTGCGCGCCACCAGGGCGTTTCGCCTGTCGCGGGCAGCCCGCGCACAAGCGCGATTTGCGCACTGGCGCGCGAGTTCAGGTTGCGCAGGATCGCTTCATTCTGGATGGCGAAACCAGCGGCGTTGGCGCGAACACGGGTGACAACCGTCAGGGTGACCGTTTCACCTGGAGCAAGTGATGGCACGCGCAGCGTTACGACCTGTCCATTGATAGTGACTGTCCCTGTCGTTGCTGTCGCGCTTATGATTTCAAGTGCTTCCGGCAGTGTATCATCGACAACGACATCGGTCAGTGCTGCGCTGTTGGGATTTGTGATCGTTATCGTCCAGGTAACGGTATCGCCTGGTGCCGCAAAGGGGCGGTCAACCGTCTTGTTGATGCCGGGTCCGCTCGTCAGTACAGGTGTACCCGGTGGTGGCGTACCTCCCGGTTGTGGGGTGCCGGCTGGCAGCGTCACGCCCGGTGGCAGTGTTTGCGTTGGCGTAGGCACAGGCAGATTGTTGTAGCCGAAGTCGTAAGTGTGGTTGTTCTGACCAGGACTGCCGGTATCGAACCGATGCACGGCGACATTGCCGACGGGGATACCGTCACTATCACGTATATCCACCGTACCTGCATTCGGAATCGTCAGGAAGATACCCGCCAAAGCAGGCTGTGTGCCGTCAATGCGAATCTCAAAGCCCGCCGTATTAAACGTCAAGCCTGCGATGCCGTAAATGGCGCTGCCTGTCGATACGCCGCGCGTGTCGTTAGAGAAGTAGTAATTGCCGTTAATGTCTGTCAGAGCGCTTGCCAGCAGCGCACCAACAGGAGAATACAATTCGACCGTCACGCCTGCCAGCGGTGGCTCACTGGGGTCCTGAATGCCGTTACGATTGTCGTCGCGCCAGACGAGATTGCCGATTTCGATAGGGGCAGGGTTACATAATGCGACCAGATCACCCAAGCCGTTAGACTTTGCGAACTGATCGAGTACTGGCTGCCCGTTCACAAACTGCGGTGGTCCACCTGCATAAAGTCGATAGCCTTTGCCAAATGCGCCTGTCAGATTGTCAAACCAGCGAATGCCTCCGTCATAAAGTTCAATGCTGTCGGTCAGTGGATAGGGATTGGTGGTGGTTACCACTGCATCGGGGTAGCCAGGAACGACTGAAATACCGCCAAGGGTCATTTCGTCGTGGTTCACAAACTGCCCTGGAATACCATAACCGTCATCGAAGTAGAATTCAGCGCCGCCCGGTCCCAAACCTGTATTCTGCTGAGCAGTGCCTGTGCCGCCACAACGACCGTTAATCTCCAGGGTGAAGCCTGTGGCAAGACTTCCGCACGCGCGCAGCGTATCACCGATGCCAACGCCAATATAGTTATTGTTGCTACCGGGATCACTGGG
The DNA here is from genome assembly GCA_033763755.1 of Chloroflexota bacterium. GTDB lineage: Bacteria > Chloroflexota > Anaerolineae > Aggregatilineales > Phototrophicaceae > Flexifilum. The sequence goes on along the minus strand of JANRJX010000071.1, from coordinate 120,413 downwards.
AGTGAAACTCCCAACCTGATCGCCTACCCGGTCACGAATGCCGATGACGAGATTGCCACGATCCACCGCAATGTCGGTTAGCCAGGGCTGCGGGTAATATACGCCTGGGTCATTACCAATTTCGATTTGTCGGAAAACTGGTGACCAGGGACGCCATTCACTCGGCGGTTGCCCGTTATTGTTGGCAATACCGCGCGGATAGCCGAAGGGGATCGTCAAGACAACGCCCCCCAGCGCCAGCGTCGTCGGATCAGCAGTCAGCACATAGCCGTTCAGGAATCGCGTATCGCCTAGATTGTAGACGCCATTACCATCCACATCGATAAATGGTTCATTTAGAATGAAGTCGTACTGTCCGTTGCCGTTGGTATCAGTGAACGTATCGACGGTTGCCGTTGACTCCGCAGTGCAGGTGACGCCAATGAAGAGTGTCCCGCGCGTATAATGCACCGCAAACGGACGCACGTCCGAAGGTGCGCAGTTCGGCACGCTGGTGACGGGCTGGACGGCAAGTACTGCACCCGTTGTAGCGTTGAGCGCGTACAGACTACGGTTTTCGAGATTCATCACGTACAGCGTCTGGTCATTGTCGCTTATCGCCATGCCGCCAAGCGATGTTTTGCCGACAGCATCCCAGCCTGCATTGTCATTATCTCGGAACCAGTCAATTGGTGGCGTGGTGTCATGCGCATTGTTACTGGCGACCGGAACCGTGATGACGTTGACAACGGCGTTCGTGTCTACATTGATGAGATAGATCGCGCCTGGATCATCTGACGTTGCAGCAGCGGAGTCAAAGACCCCGTTCGCGCCAGGACCGAACCCGGCGTGACGCTTGAAGAACGAAGCTGCATAGGCAGTGCGTGTGCGACGTGCCCAGGCAACTCCCCATGTCGTCCCGATCCGATTGGCGCTAATACTGAGCGCGTGGGTCGTGGGTTGATCCCACCCGTTGCCGATGCCGGGAATGGTGCTGCCCGCGGTGTAGGGGAACGACACCAGCGCAGGGCTATTCACCCGCACGGATTGGTCGCCAAACAGATAGCAGGGAGAGAGCAAATCAGGCGGTTCCTGGCAGAACTCACCCGGTAGGATAATGCCAAGATCAACGTTAGTAGAGTTGCCATCTGGAATGAATTGAACCGAAGAGCGATTCTGTACGCCTTGCGGACCGGGCTCGTAGCCCGGTGGCAGGTTGTCAAATTCTAAGCGATACGGTCCCGTTCCCCCGACGGTCAGTGTGTAAGTACCATCGTTGGCGGAGGTAGCCGTGCCCTGGGCCGTCCCGGCAGCGTCGTAGGCAGTCACACGAATGCCCGCAACGCCAACATCCGTAGCCACGCGAATCGTGCCGCCGCCATCGTTCGGGAATGTGGGATTTACGTCAAAGCGCCCATTGCCGTTGAAGTCCTGGAAGACGCGCCCGTTGACAATGCCAGCCGCTTGTACACGGAAGACGCCGGGAACTGAGATACAGAAAGCGAGTAAGGCGGCGATGACGAAGTATCGTGAGGCGAATACGGCACGATCGTGTTGTTTTTGCATGATTGCCACTTTCCCGGCGGCGCAACTCCACTGTTAGAAGACATTACAACTTATTGCATTTCTCTAACTTTGATGCACGGGCATTGCAGCTGCCTAAAATTCGGCTAGATTGCGGACTTTATGCGCTTTTCATGTTGCCTTTATTGTTGATCGACATTATGCCATACTTTCATGTTGCAGAATCGTTATTTTGTACATTTTTCACACTTTCTTCACAAATCAAACTGATTTCTCATTTCTTATATAGTGCGAAAGTGTGATTGTAGCAAGTGAATCTTCACTCATGTAAGGCGATTGGGCAATGGGTCACCCGAAAGATAACGAACGATGATGCTGTATTCCCCCATGCGATTCTTATCGTCCGCCCTTGCCCCTCCGCCTCCTGCTGCCGTGTGGGGCGTCAAGAGTACGTTGACGCCTGCATGTGCCAGCGGGAGCAATGGCGTGTTTGCCAGCGTGATTGGCTCCCAGGCATGGCTATCGATGGCGACACCGCCGAGCTTGCCACTGTTGATCGCTGCCGCCAGCGCTGTTTCGTCCAATGTGCCGCCGCTGCCACAACTGACAATGAATGCACCGTCTTTCATGCCCGCGATACGTTCAGCGTTGACGAAATTGACCGTTTCCGGGAAGTAAGGCAGCAGGCATACCAGATAGTCGCTTTGGGCAAATAGCGTTTCGTCATTCACATATTGTACGTTTAATTCACGTTCGACAGTTTCGGGCAAGCGGCGGCGTTTGCTGTATAGAACCGCGCAGCCCCATGTCGATAGTCTGCGTGCAAGCTCTGCACCGATCTCGCCCATTCCGAGAATGCCGACGGTGCGCTGATAAATGCGATCAATGCCTTCGCGCCCCGACCAGTTGTAGGCAAATGTGTCCTCGTCTACACGTTTCGACTCGCGCCAATCTTCTCGGGCTTCCAGCGCTACACGCTCGACTTCGCGCAGCTTTTTACCCAGTGCCAGCATTTGCAAGATGCAGTGTTCGGCAACAGCAATCGTGCCTGCGTCTGGCTGGCGGCAGACGATGACTCCGGCTGCACGTGCCGCGTCAACGTCAATGTCATAGGCAAGTGATCCCAAACGCAGGATCAGCTTCAATTGTTTGGCATTAGCAAGCAAGTCTGCATCCACCACGCCGACACGCTCGGAAATCAAGAACTCGGTGTCCGCCAGCGCTGTTCGTAAAGTATCACGGTCAGGTTGGCGGAGCATCGTGATCGCCAGTTCTGGCGGCGCTGCGGACAGGGCGCGCTGCTGGTGAAACAAGCCGCGTTCGGTAGTGAAGACTGTTTTGTGAACCATAAGCCCGCCTTCTGTGTATTGACTGTATTGTTCCAGAAACTTTGCGTTCTGCCTGCCTTTGCGGTTCAATTGAGCGCGTCTTGAATGTAACGTATCAACTGGAGCAAGGCACGCATGACAGACATTATCACTTCAATTTTCCGCAAATACGACATTCGCGGCACGGTCACAGGCGATCCGCCGCAGATTACGCCGACGGTCGCGCTGCTGGTTGGCAAGGCACTTGGCACCTACCTCCCCAAGACATTTGGAATCGAGCGCGTGTTCGTCGGGCGCGATAACCGTGTGTCTTCCGAAGGGCTGCACAAGGCGATGGTCGAAGGCATTTCCTCGACCGGGCTTGCTGTCACGGACATTGGGCAGGTATTGACCCCGACGGTCTACTTTGCCAGCGCCAGCTATGCGGGCAAAGCAGGCGGGGTGCAAATCACGGGTAGCCACCTCGACACGCGCTATAACGGTATCAAGATGGCATATGGTCCGCTGGCGATGGCTGACCAACAGATTCAAGACTTGCTCAAGATCATTCAGACGGATGCTTTCGCCGTCGGGCAGGGGGAAGTCAGCACCGACTACGACATGATCCACAAGCACATGGCAAAGATTCAGAGCATGGTCACGATCGATCGCCCGCTGAAGGTCGTGCTGGATGCAGGTAACGGCTTGAGCGGGACATATGTGCCGCCGGTGCTGGCAGCGCTCGGTTTGCAGGTCGATTGCCTCTACTGCGAAAGCGATGGCACGTATCCTAATCACCTGCCCAATCCCGAAGATCCGGAAATGACGGTCGATCTGGAGAAGCGGGTGGTTGAGCTTGGCGCAGACCTGGGGCTGGCGTTTGACGGCGACAGCGACCGCTGCGGCTTCATCGACAATCACGGACATCATATTGCCGCCGACCGCTTGCTGGCGCTGCTCTCGAAAGATTTGCTCAGCCGCCTGCCGGGTTCGAAGATCGTCTTCGATGTGAAGGTGTCGGACGCGCTGCCGGAATACATCAGGATGAACGGCGGCGATCCCGTTATGTGGAAGACAGGTCACAGCCTGATGAAGCTGAAGATGCACGAGATTGGCTCGCCCTTGGGTGGGGAAGTCAGCGGGCATCTGTTTATGGGCGAAAACTACTACGGCTTTGACGATGCGCCGCTGGTGGCGCTGCGCACACTGGAAATCATCGCGCGCAGCGGCAAGACGATCAGCGAATTGTTCGAGGATATTCCAAAGCTTGTCGCCACGCCGGAGATCATCCTGAGCGCGCCAGATAACGTGAAGTTCGCCATCATTGACGAAATCAGCGCCGAACTCGCGAAGGAGTACCAGGTCTTCACACTCGATGGTGTGCGTGCGTCGTTCGAGGATGGCTGGGGGTTGGTGCGTGCCAGCAACACGCAGCCCGCGATCACGCTGCGCTTCGAGGCGCACACACCCGCCAGCCTGGTCAAGAATATGGAGCGCTTCAAGGTGTTGATGGACAAGCACCCGGAGATTGATCAGGACAAGTTTGTCGAAATCATGGAACGTTACGCTTCGAAAGCCTAATGTTCCGTTGAGCAAGGGGGTTAAACCCCTTGTTCACGTCTTCTTGAGAATGTGTTCGTGATCTTGTCACAAGGAGTAGATATGGGGAGATGTGTGAACAGCCTCTTGCGTTGCCTTAATCTTTCACGATAGAATTCCGCCGCACTCGTCCGGCTCACTCGCTACTTCGCTCTTTACCGTGCGGGTGAATGAGTCGCAGGTATTTCAATTTTAGGAGAGAACTGTTTATGAGTCGTATGCATAAGCTCATGGGGCTGGTCGTCATTCTTGCGATGATGCTCGGTCTCGCGCCAGTCGCAGCACAGGATGTGCCGACACTGACGGTCGGGTTTGCTCAGGAACCCGATAACATGAACGGCTTCTACACCAGCATGGCATTCGCCCAGTGGGCGAACGACTTGGTGCAGGCAAGTCTGTTTGATGTGTCGGATACGCTGGAATTTGTGCCGAAGCTGATTGCTGAAATTCCGACGGTCGAAAATGGCGGTATCAGCGAAGATTACACCGTCTACACCATCACGATCAAAGAAGGTCTACTGTGGAGCGATGGCACGCCGCTGACGGCTGCTGACTTCGTGTTCACATTCCAAATGGTGGACGACCCCGCCAACAACATGCTTCAGGGCGGCACAATCCGTGACGCGCTCGAAACCGTTGAACTGGTGGACGACTTGACCTTCCGTCTGACCTTCAACGCGCCGAAGCCTTTCGCGGAAGATATTATCGGCTCGCCCGGTATTTCGACTATTCTCCCCGCGCACGTCTTCCAGCCTGTTTACGAAGCTGAAGGCAGCATCGAGTTTGCGCCAGAAAACCAGGACCCGACCGTGTTCAGTGGTCCGTATGTCCTGAGCGAATGGCGTCGTGGTGAATCGATGACGTTTGATGCCAACCCCAATTACACCCTCGGTCAGCCGCAAATTGGTCGCGTCATTATCCGCTTCTTCCCAGATACTGACTCGCAGTATGCTGCCCTCCAGGCAGGTCAGCTTGACTTCGTGCCGAACGTCAGCGAAGGCGATAAGCCGCGTGTCGCTGAATTTGAAGGTGTGAGCCAGGTGACGGTCTTCGGTGGTTACATCGAAAGCCTGTGGTTGAACGTCCGCACTGAAGAGTATCCGCGTGCAGGTCACCCGGCGCTCCAGGATGTTCGCGTCCGCCAGGCGATCCGCTTTGCGCTTGACCGCCAGGCGATCTCGGACGAACTGCTGGCAGGCACGGTTAGCCCGACCGACAGCATTTACGCCGGTTCGCCGTTTGAAAACCCTGACCTGGGTGTGACAGAGCACGATCCCGCGGCTGCTGAAGCACTGCTCGATGAAGCGGGCTGGGTCGACAGCAATGGCGACGGCACGCGTGACCAGGACGGCGTCGAACTCGTGCTGCGTTACAGCACGACGACCGCTGGCTGGCGTAACAACATCCAGGCAGTCGTTCAGCAGCAGCTCGCCGCTGTCGGCATCGGCACAATTCTGGAAGCCTACCCCGCGAGTGAATTCTTCGCCTCGTGGAGCGATGGTGGCATCAACGCGCTCGGCGAGTATGACATTGCCCAGTACGCTAACAACACCGCGCTGACCAATCCTGCGAACGTGACCGTCAACGAAGCGCTTGCTTGCAGCCAGCTCGTCGGCGATATGAACCCGGGTGGTCAGAACTTCACGGGCTTCTGCAGCGAAGCGATGGACGCAGCCGCACTGGTCACACAGACCTCGCTGGATGCGGACGAACGTCTGGCAGCCGCTTTCGAAATCCAGGACATCATGCGTGAAAACGCGCCGCTGGTGAACCTGTTCCCGCGTGGCGATAACTATGCCTACGTGACCGCGCGCTTTGTCGAAGCGCCCGTTGTCGGGTCGGGTGTCGGCAACCAGTGGTTCGACATTCTCAACTGGCAGCTTGCTGAGTAATTGAAGATCGGTTAACACATGAGACGGGCAGCGTTGCCCGTCTCTGTGTTTTGTGGAGAATGAGGTCACCATGACCGCCTATCTGGTGCGTCGCCTGATACAGTCTATTCCCCTGCTTTTTATCATCAGTTTTGTGTTGTTCGCATTTACGAATGCGCTTGGCGATCCGCTTGCTGTGTTCGCTGAGTCGCGCCAGCGCCCCTCCGCCGCCGAACGTGAAATGATGGTGCGTCGTTTGGGGTTGGACCGACCCTTGTTTGAACAGTATCTTGTCTGGTTGGTCGGAAACGACTGGATGCTGGTGGATGTGCGCGGTGATGGCAGTGTCATGGAGCCTGGCACGCGCAGAGGCGTGCTGCGCGGTGACCTGGGGTTGTCGTTCGTGACGCGCCAGCCTGCCTGGACGCGCATCGAAGAGCGTCTGCCGTCTACATTGATGCTGATGATCCCCGCCTATGTCATTACCGTGACACTGGCGATTGCGATAGGCGTATATTCCGCCACGCGACAGTACTCAATATTTGACAACCTCGTGACGGGTTTGTCCTTTTTCTTTTTCTCGATGCCGATCTTCTTTATCGCGCTCGTGACCATCTATATATTCGCCATTATTTTGCCTAGCTATGGCTTTCCAGCACTCCCTATTGGCGGCACGGGTGATGGTAGTTTGCCCGACCTTGTGCTGCATATGCTGATGCCCGTCTTCTGCTTGGTGGCGATCCAACTTGCGGGCTATGTGCGCTTCATTCGTTCGTCCATGTTAGACGTGATGACGCAAGACTACATCCGCACGGCGCATGCCAAAGGCTTGTCCGAAGGCAAAGTTGTGCAGCGCCATGCCTTCAAGAACGCCGCACTGCCGCTCATTACGTTGGTCGGGCTGGATCTGCCATTCCTGCTGGCAGGGGCGGTTGTGACCGAACGCATCTTCGCCTGGCCCGGTATGGGACGCCTGTTCATCGAGAGCTTTGAACGTGCCGACATTCCCGTCATGATGGCGATCCTGATGCTTCTGTGCGTGATGGTGGTGGTATTCCAGTTATTGACCGACGTCGTGTATACGTGGTTTGACCCACGCATCCGTTACTAGCGAGTAAAACCACATGGCTACGATGGACAAAGTTCAACCGATTGCTCGCTTAAGCAATGACAGCTACGTCAAGGGACGTTCCAATCTGCAACGCAGCCTCGCCAATCTGCGGCGCCATCGTATGGCGCTCATCGGGGCAGGGCTACTGCTGTTCGTGATCGCTTTCGTCGTGATTGGCTCGTTCGTTATCCCTGAGCCTGCCTCACGTTTTAATGATCCTTCGCGTGCGTTGCAGCCGCCGTCTGCCGAGCATCCCTTTGGCACCGATGTTATTGGGCGTGACATCCTGGCACGGGTGATTTACGGCGGTCAGGTATCGTTGTTTGTCGGAGTCACGGCGGTCATTGTGCAAATGCTCGTCGGGACTGTGATTGGCGTGGCAGCGGGGTATCTGGGCGGGTTCGTGGACTCGCTGCTGATGCGCTTTGCCGAGGCGATGCTGAGTATTCCACAGTTGTTCCTGGCGCTCATCGCGCTGCGCATCTTCTCTGACCCGACTGAGTTTCCGGACTTCTTTCTGTTGGGGCGGCAGTACAGCGCGACAATGATCGTGATTGTCTTTGTCATCGGATTGACGAGCTGGATGCGTGTAGCGCGTATCGTGCGCTCGGTCGTGTTGTCGGTCAAAGAGCAGGAGTATGTGACAGCCGCACGCGCAGTGGGTGCCAACAGTCTGCGCACGGTGCTGGTGCATGTGCTGCCAAACTGCTTCGCGCCGCTGATGGTGTCCGCAACGCTGGGCGTGGCGTCTGCCATCTTGCTGGAAGCGTATCTCGGCTTCCTGGGGCTGGGAGTGCGCGCGCCCACGCCGACTTGGGGCAACATTATGGGGCAGGCGAACAGCTACCTGAATGACTGGTACTACTGGTTCTTCCCGGCGCTGTTCATCATGCTGACAACGCTCGGTATCAACTTTCTCGGCGATGGGCTGCGCGATGCGTTCGATCCCAAGTCATTGCGCTGACGTCCCAAGTATCAGCAGGTAGGTGTGAGGCATTAGGTGTTGGCGAGGGCTGATACCTTGTGTTTTGTTTGGGTAGAGTGAAATTGGGAGACTAATTTTGGCAGATCATACGATACAGCTAGAGAAAATCGCACAGGCGGTCGGCATCCTGAATGAGCAGAATGTCGATATGTGGATGACGTTTGCGCGTGAGACCGAACACAACTCCGACCCCGCGCTGCCGCTGGTGTCGCCGTCGAATGTAACCTGGCACACAGCGCTGATCATCACGAAAAGCGGCTATAAGGTCGCGATTGCCGGACGATATGAAGTGCCGAATTTCCAGCGCATGGGTGTGTGGGATGAAGTGGTCTCATATGACCAGAGCATTCAGCCTGCGCTGCTGGAGGTGCTGGAGCGCCTGAGCCCGCGCCAGATCGCCATCAACTATTCCGAAAGCGATACGGCAGCAGATGGGCTGTCACATGGCATGTTCCTGACGTTGCAGCGCTATCTGGCAGGTAAGCCGTATGAACTCATTTCGGCGGAAAACATTCTCAATCCGCTGCGTGGGCGTAAGACGCCGGGCGAGATTGAGCGCATCCGCGCCGCTGTCGCGCTGACAGACGACATCATCGACCGCATCACCGAGTATCTGCGACCCGGCTTGACTGAGCTTGAAATCGCGAATTTCATCCACGCAGAGTATCGCAAGGAAGGGGTTGTCCCGTCGTGGGACCCCGGTCATTGCCCCAGCGTCACCTGCGGTCCTGACTCGCCCGTTGGGCATGTGTCGCCGTCGCCAGAGTTTGTGGCAAAAGCGGGCCAGTTGGTGCGCATCGATCAGGGCGTCATTCTCAATCACTACATCTCGGACATTCAGCGGGTGTGGTATCTGATGCCAGCGGGCGAGACGAGCATTCCTGCGCCTGTGCAGCACGCCTTCGACTCGGTGCGCGCAGCGATTATGGCGGCGGCTGCGGTGCTGAAGCCGGGCGTGCAGGGCTGCGTCGTGGATGATGCGGCGCGCACTACGATTGTCGCGGCGGGCTATCCTGAGTATCAGCACGCGGTCGGGCACATGATTGGGCGCACAGTACATGATGGAGCAACGCTGCTTGGTCCCCGCTGGGAGCGCTACGGCAAGACGCCATTCGGGATTGTCGAAGCGGGTAACTGCTTCACGCTCGAACTGGGCGTGTCCGTGCCGGGTTACGGGCTGGTCAGTCTGGAAGAAGATGTGCTGGTGACGGACGACGGCGTGGAATGGCTGGGTGTGCCACAGACCGAGATTATCGTCGTGCCGACCTAGTCTGGCTGCAAAGAATTCCAAACACAATTCAGCAGGCAAAACAATAAGCGCGGGTGATCCCGCGCTTGTTTGTTGATGCTTTAAGGCTGTCTAGCGGCGTCCGCCACGATCTCCGTAGCCACCGCCACCGCCGCCGCGACGTTCGCCACCGCCACCGTAGCCACCACCGCCGCCGCGACGATCACCACCGCCGCCACCACCGCGACGGTCGCCACCACCAGACGGCGGACGACGATCACGTTCGCGCGCTTCTTCCGCCGTCCAGCCTGCCAGCACTGCCTGACGACTCAACCGCACCTTGCCACCCGGATCGACATCCGTGACCATAACCATCACCTCGTCACCGAGCGCGACTTCATCTTCGACGCTGTTGACGCGATAATCGGCAAGCTGCGAGATATGCACGAGACCTTCGCGACCCGGCATCATCTCGACAAATGCGCCATATGGCTCGATACGTGTGACCTTGCCCGTGTAGATGCGTCCGATTTCGACATCTTCGGTCAGCGCACGGACTTCATCAACCGCCAGCGAGACAGTTGCGGCGTCCATACCCGCTACGAAGACCGTACCGTCTTCCTGAATATCGATCTTGACGCCCGTGCGATCCTGAATGCCGCGCACGTTCTTGCCGCCGGGCCCGATCAACGCACCGATTTTTTCGGGGTTGATCTTGACTGTTGTCATACGCGGGGCGTATTCGCTGATTTCCGCACGCGGCGTCGGGATGCAGCCCAGGATGACTTCTAGGATTTGCATCCGCGCGGTCTTCGCCTGTGCCAGCGCCTGTTTCATGATCGCGTCAGATACACCCTTAATCTTGATGTCCATCTGCAAGGCGGTGATACCGTTGGTTGTTCCGGCGACCTTGAAGTCCATATCACCGAGGTGATCTTCCAAGCCCTGGATGTCGGTCAGGATTGCGACATGCTCGCCTTCTTTGACCAGACCCATCGCAATACCCGCAACCGGGCGGACGATTGGCACACCTGCGTCCATTAACGCCAGCGTGCTGCCGCAGACGCTCGCCATGGATGTGCTGCCGTTGGAACTCAGTACTTCGCTGACGAGGCGGATGGTGTAGGGGAACTTGTCTTCCGGCGGGATCATCGCGCGCAGAGCGGCTTCCGCCAGTGCACCATGCCCGATTTCGCGGCGCTTGGGTCCTCGCAGCGGGGATGTTTCCCCTGTGCTGTAGGGCGGAAAGTTATAATGGTGCATGTAGCGGCGCGATTCTTCCGGGCTGAGCGTTTCGATGGTCTGTGCATCGCGCGGTGTGCCGAGCGTTGCCACCGTCAAAACCTGCGTCTGCCCGCGTTTGAACAAGCCCGTGCCATGTACGCGCGGAATAATGCCGACTTCTGCCGACAACGGACGGATCGTTGTGTGGTTACGTCCGTCGGGGCGCACGCCGTCAATTGTGATGCGCTTGCGCACTTCTTCGTAGATGATGTTGTCGTAGGCGAGCTTGACCTTTTTGATGTCAACAGGGACTTCGCCTGCGCCTACCAGAACGACATTTTTTGCCTCGTACTCGGCAACGAGTGCATCGCGCACGGCGTCAAGCCGTTCGTTACGGTCGCCACGATCGGTGGTTTCGACCAGCACCTGGCGCACCTGCGCACTCGCTTTGGTGCGTACTTCGTCCTGCAAGGCGGGAGCAACGCTGTTCTTGATGACTTCCGCTTTCGGCTTGCCGATTTCTACTGCCATCTGCTTTTGTAAGGCGAGGATCGGCTGCATCGTGTCATGCGCCAGCTTGAGCGCCTTCAGCATCGTCTCTTCATCGACTTCAGCAGCAGCACATTCAACCATGTTGATGGCGTCGGCAGTTCCTGCTACGCGCAGGTCGAGGATGCTGTCTTCCATCTGCGGGATTGCCGGGTTAATCACCAGTTCCCCATCGATCAAGCCGATACGTACTGCCGCGACGGGACCGTCCCAGGGGATGTCACTGATGGCGAGCGCGGCGCTGGCAGCGATGACGCCGATCATATCGACCTGTGTTTCCTGGTCGTGGCTGAAGGCAGTCAGAATGACCTGGACTTCGTTGCGCATCTCTTCGCTGAACAGTGGGCGCAGTGGGCGGTCGATCACGCGCGAGATGAGAATGGCGCTGTCGCTCTGCTTGCCTTCGCGCCGAAAATAGCTGCCGGGGATACGCCCGGCGGCGTACATTTTCTCTTCGTAATCAACGCTGAGGGGGAAAAAGTCGATGCCTTCGCGGGCGTGCTTGCTCATCGTTGCGGTGGCGAAGACGACGGTCTGCCCGACCTGAACGGTGACAGCACCGCCTGCCTGTTCCGCAAACTTACCGGTTTCGATGACGATTTCTTGATCACCGATCATCCCGCTGTAGCGGTGTACGGTTCCTGATCCGTTGGTTGTTGTCATATATATGTCCTGTTACGCGCGCGGGTGTCGAAAGTGACACCCGCATTTTGCCTGCTTTAACGACGGAGACCGAGGCTTTGCAGAAGGTTCTGGTAGCTTTGTTCGTTCTTACGCGCTAAATATTTGAGGTGGCGGCGACGCGCGCCGACCAGCTTGAGCAAGCCCACGCGCGAATGCTGGTCTTGCGGATTGTTCTTGAGATGTTCGGTAAGCTGTTGAATGCGCGCGGTCAGCATCGCAATCTGTACTTCCGCCGATCCTGTATCGCCCTCGTGCTTCTGGTACTTCTGGGCGATTTCGACTTTCTGATTCTTGGTAAGACCCATTGCTTATCCTTGCTGCCATGCTGTGACACCATACGCACCGGGCAGCAGGCGCGCAGGTCGTTCGATATTCACGCGCATTATAGCAGAAGGCATTACGCACAACAGGGCGAACCGAATCAGGTCAAAAGGCTATCAACGTTGCGGCCGCTGCTGGCGAAGTAACCGGGCGCGGCATTGCGATAGAGATCGCGACACGCTTCACGCACAGATGGTCCGTTGCCGCTGATCTGGACATGATTGTCCTTGGCTACCAGCCGCGCTTTGACGCGCTGTGTTGGATTTTCGACCGCCTGATAAACCAGAATCAACGCCCACTGCTTACCAAAGGCGGCTTCGGTGATCTCCAGCAAGCCGGAAAGTGTGCCAGCCGTGTCGGTGTCTAACCATTGATTGTCAGCATAAAGCGCAGGCTGGCGTACTCGATCCTGGGCTGTTTTGAAGATGTCATGAACGCGCGCCAATTCCAGCCATAAATCGCGTAGTGCTTGTGGCAGCGTGTCAGCGTCGGCAACCTGTGCGGTCGTGCCGCCATAGCTGATCGTCGCGTGCCAGCGGATGCCGTCGGCTTTTGGCAAGGCACGCAGCATTAGCGCTGCGTCCGGGCTGTGTTCAACGCTGATATAACCAACCGTTGCCTGCCATGCCAGCAAGCCGTTCGCCGGACGTTGTGGCACACGGCGGATTTCAAGTGTCTTGTCTTCGATGGGGTTTGCCATACAAGCTCCACGCCAGAAAGCGGTCTATATCATACTGCGCGATCTGCGCACCCAGCCCGGACAGGAACGCATCGAAACCGTGACGCGCCCAGGGCAGGCGCAGCGTAACAACGGGGCTGTTCGTCGCCAGCAACTTATTATGCAGCAATTCTCCGTGTGTGGGCATGACCAGATCGTCACGATAGCCAATTGCCAGCAATGTCGGTGGTAAATCGTTGGTTACAAACTCGGTGGGGCTGGCATCACGATAAGCATGAGCCGCATGATTGGCATTACCGCCAAGAAAGCGCGTTACCTCGCTGTTGTCATCGCTCATCCACAGGCGCATGTCGGTCGGCGCGTACAGGCCCACGACGGCGGCAACGGAGGTATCGCGGGTCGTATCTTCGTGCGCGCGGTATGCAGCAAGCAATGCCAGATGACCCCCAGCGCTGCGACCGAGCAGCGCGATCCGAGCCGGATCAATCTGGTGTGCGAGCGCGTAATGCTTGACCCAGGCAATAGCGCTGCGCAGGTCTTCAAGCGGTGCATTCCAGCGCGCTTCTTCCGAAAGTCGATACTGCACGTCAAAGACGACATAGCCGAGGCTGGCAAGATAGCGATTGTGCGGGACGAAGACTTCACCTTTATCGCCATACCGCCAGGCACCGCCATGAATGACGATAACTGCCGGATACTTGTCTCCGATGGCGGGCTTCACCTTGGGGCGGTAGATGTCGCACATCAGCGTGCGCTGTGGCGTGGAAACGTAGACGACGTCCTGCTCAATGCTGCAGGCGGCTGAGCGACTGCGCGTCCGGCTGCCGAAGCTGGTCTCCGGTGACCAACGTGCCTGGGCGATGCGCGCGCGCATAACGGGCGGAATGACGCGCAGATACTCATTGCCCAGCCCTTCGCGCATAGCCGCGTCGTTCAGCTTTGCTGCCGTCCGTACCTGCCAGAAGGGAATGATTGACCAGACAATAGCGAACAGCCCCAATATAATTCCCCACAATGACTTACGCTTCGTCATTGCGCCCAGACCCGTCGCCATGACGCCTGTCAGAAGGGGAATCCAGGAGAACTCGCCGAGCAACATCTGGATCACCCAGAGCGAATTGTTGTAGGTGATCGTCGGCAGCGCGATGAGTAAGCTCAGCACAGCAGCCACCACACCAAATGTTACAGAAAGGGCGCGTCTCACGGCATGAATCTCCCAGTGGTCAAACCTTGATCGCCTGTCCGTCCGCTGCCATTGCGCTAAATGACAGTGCGCCATTCACAGCGTCAACGGTGATCGCCGTGCCGGACGGCGGGTTAGCGCGCAGCAGGAAGTCCGCCAGCGGCTCGCGCACGCTCCGGCGAATAATGCGACGCAGCGGACGCGCGCCATATTCCGGCTCGTCGTTCTGCTCCAGCATCCACGCCTCCGCTGCTTCCGTGAACGATAGCTTCAAGCCGCGTTCCGCTGCCATACGTGACTCTTTCTTGAGTTGCAGCTTGAGGATGCTGGCGAGGTCTTCCGGTGACAGCGCGTTGAACATGATGACTTCATCAAGGCGATTGAGGAACTCAGGACGGAACCACGTGCGCACTTCATCCATCGCCGCCTCGCGGATTTCATCGGTGATGACCGGAACAGCAAGTTCGACTGAACCTAAGTTGCTTGTCAGGATAACGACGGTTTCAGCAAAGCTGACCTGATTGCCGCGCCCGTCCGTCAGCCGCCCTTCCTCGATCACCTGCAAGAGGATGTCCATAATGCGTGGGTGTGCCTTCTCGACTTCATCAAACAGCACGATGATGTACGGTTGCTGTTTGACGCGCTCGGTCAACTGCCCGCCCGCCTCACTATCGACATAGCCGCTGGGCGAACCGACAAGACGGTTGATGCTGCTCTCGTCCTTGAATTCGCTCATGTCGAGCGGCAGCATGGCGTTTTCGCTACCAAACATGAACTCTGCCAGCGCCTTCGCCAGTTCTGTCTTGCCGACGCCTGTCGGTCCCAGGAACAAGAACGCACCGATGGGGCGCTTGGGGTCTTTCAGCCCCACGCGCGCGGTCTTGATGGCACGGCTGACCGTCAGCACGGCGGTATCTTGACCGATCAGTCGCTCCTTGAGATGCTCGACCATGCTGGCGTAGCGCAACCGTTCGTCTTCACCGAGCTTGCTCACCGGAACACCCGTCATCTGGCTGGCGGCAAGCGTGATATCTTCCGCGTCGAGCGTGGATGGGTCGCTATTTTCTGGTTTGTAGGGGAGCTGCGTCTGACGCGACATCGCAACCATCGCGGCAGCGCGGTGCATGAGCTGCTCGGCACTGCGCGGCAGCGGAACGGTGCCAAAGTAACGCTTTGCCAGGCGCGCGGTCAGTTGCAGCGCCTCGTCCGTGACCTTCAGTGCATAATCGCCTTCGATATGTGGCTTCAACACCTTGAGAATTTCAGTTGTCTCCGCCTCGCTCGGCTCACCCACGCGCAGAATTTGTGCATGTTCAGCAATCGCGCTGATGCCCGCCAGCCGGTTCTGAAGTTCCTGCTCGGTGGTGGTGCCGATGATGACAGGATCGTTTTCGAGGAACGCCTTCTGGATCATCGGCGTCGCCTTGCTGAACTCGGACTTGATCGGTCCGCCAAAGAAGCGATGGATCAGCGGTACGAAGAAAATGCCACCGCGCGCCTGATTGAGACCTGCACGCACTGCCTTTTGATCGCTATCGAGCAGCGCCGCCTCATCGACCTGCACCAGGCTGGTCAACCCATTCGGTCCTTTGCCCTCGCTCATCAGCAATGCCAGACTGTATGCCAATGTGCGTTTGCCCACACCATCCGGTCCGACCAGCAGAATGTGGCGATTCATGGACTGTGACAGAATATTGATGATTTCACGCAGCAGGTTGTCGCGGAAGTAGACCGCCTTAAACTTGCCACTCTTGGCGCTGGCGACAAAATCTCGCGTCGTGGCGTCATTGCGAACAATGACTTTGCTGTTGTCCTGAAGCAGGTCTTGTATCGACTTGGGTGTAATGCCGACTTCGCGCAGCAAGCCGCTGGTGCTCATGCTGCTTTCCGATAGGACTTGCAGCATATGATCCGTATCTACGCGCACCTCGTTGACCGCGCCTGCAACCGTCAGCGCCTCGTCCACCAGAATAATCGTCTGACGCGAGAGCGGCACCATGCGGTTGCCTGTGGCGGCAAATTCGAGATTGCCATCCTGGTCACGGCGCTGCTCAGTCGCCAGATGTACCTTGCGATCCAGCCGTTCGAGGTCGACGCCGCGATCCAGCTTGAACAGGTTCAGCAGCCGTGCGGCGGCGGTATCTTTGCGTCGCAGCAGCGCCAGCAGTACCAGTTCGGGCATCAGCATCGACTTGCGATACTGGTCTTTCAATACGACGGCGTCATTCAAGACGGCATCGACATCCTTCGAGATGAGGTCGGGATTGAGAGTACCCATGTCTGCGCATCATCCTGATTTTGGGTGACTTGGTTTAGTCCGTAGGGTAGCGGAAAACGTGAGGCGCGGCAAGCGGGAGACGGTTGAGATACAATCCGTCTCCTTAACATATCTATGCCCTGAGGATGAGAGATTGTGACCGAAAAGACCAGAGTCGGCATTATTGGCACCGGCAATATCGCACCTGCTTATGTGAAATGGTCACGTACATTCAGTAATATCGATGTGGTGGCGTGCGCGGATGTGGATGAAGCACGCGCCCAGGTATTCGCGAAAGAATACGCAATACGAGCGCTTTCGGTTGCAGCATTGCTGGCAGATCCGCAGATTGAGATCATCATCAACCTGACGATCCCGAAAGTTCATGCCGAAGTCAGCCTGGCAATTCTTGAGGCAGGCAAGCATGTCTACAGTGAGAAGCCGCTGGCGGCGACACGCGAGGACGGATTGCGCATTCTCGCTACCGCAGACGCAGCCGGTCTGCGCGTTGGCTGTGCGCCTGACACAGTGCTGGGTGGTGGCATTCAGACCTGTCGCAAGCTGATCGACGATGGGGCGATTGGCGATGTTGTCGCGGCGACGGGCTTTATGGGCTCTCACGGACCGGATGGCTGGCATCCCAACCCGTATATGTTCTTCCAGCGCGGTGCGGGCCCAATGCTGGATATGGGTCCCTATTACCTGACGACACTTGTCACATTGGTTGGCGGGATCAAGAAAATAACGAGCATTGGGCATATCAGCTTCCCGATACGTACGGCGGGACACGAGTCCATACGCGGGGAAGCTGTGCCTGTCGAAGTGCCAACGCACATGACCGGGTCAATGCAGTTTGCCAATGGTGCGGTAGGTACACTGACGACGACCTTTGATATCTGGCAACACAAGCAGCCGATTATCGAGATCTACGGCAGCGAAGGGACATTGCGTGTGCCAGACCCCAATACGTTCGGCGGTGAAGTTGAACTCTGGCAGTCAGGAACGAAGGAATGGCGCACAGTACCGCTGATGTTCAGCGACAACGTCGGGCGCGGGATGGGTGTGGCGGATATGGCGGCTGCTATTCGTGATGGGCGTCCGCATCGTGCCAGCGGCGCACTGGCGTATCACGTGCTGGATGCGATGCTGGCGTTCGAGGAGTCGTCAGAAAGCGGGCAGCACATCCCACTGACGAGCATCGTCGAGCGTCCGGCAGCGCTGAGTGTAGACGAGCGGTTTTGAGGCGAGAGTCGTCTTGAACTGAATGACGGACGCCTCCTAAGGCGTCCGTGCAGTTGATAGGTCTTTATCCCTCGTCGTTACTTCCGGCGACGTCTGGCACATTCACGACTTCCGCTGCGCTGCAATCGCCGGCTAACAGGCGTCGTACTTCGTAATGGCGACCACAATACGTAATCCACGTTGCACCAGTTGCCCGCGATGATGACGACATCGCTGCGGCGCGGACTGCGCCCCAGGATAACGAGATCGTCATGGAATAGAACATCGTGGAAATCGTTTGTGTCGGAACGAAGGAACAGACAGTACGTGTCGCGCATGATGCCTTACCTCACGGATGATTGCCTGCGAGATGCTGCTTACCGCTGTAATGGCATAAGTTGGCAGCAGTACTCAGAAATTTCTTGCAGTTGTCGTGCGTGGTATCATCGGCAGAGTGTTCAGTGTGCCAGACTATGCTCGAAAATAAAGAAAGCCTTGTCTGACATGACACCTTGTAGGGGTTTCATGAAATAAGTGAATACTTCATGGATAGGACAATAATCCTAGCTATTGTGTCAATAATTTAACAATAAATGGGTCAATTGACCTTTGGAGGACAAACATGCCTACGTTTGAGCAAATCTATGCAGCGCACGGCGATATGTACGACCGATTGGTTGAGCGTGAAGATGTGCGCGGGAATCTGATACAGTCGCTTCAGGAAATTCGTTCGTTGTCAGGCTTGGAAGTTATTGAGTTTGGCGCAGGCACAGGGCGCATCACGCGGCAACTGGTGCCGCTTGTGAAGCATATCCACGCTTACGATGCGTCGGCACATATGCTGAGTGTCGCGCGGCGACGACTGGAAGAGACAGGCTTTACCAACTGGTCACTGGAAGTTGCTGACAACAAGTCGATCCCTGCTCTATCTGCCAGTGCCGATCTCGCGGTCGCGGGCTGGGTGTTCGGGCATCAGACCGAATGGCAGCCGAACCAGTGGCAGGCAGCAATTGGGGCGGCGGTGGATGAGATGCTGCGCGTCTTGCGTCCTGGCGGTGCGGCGGTGATCTTTGAAACGATGGGGACGGGTAACCGCACACCCGCGCCACCGAATGCACAGTTGGCTGCGTATTACACCTGGCTGGAAAACGAACGTGGCTTCAGCTACAAGTGGATACGGACGGACTATCACTTTGAGTCGGTAGATGAGGGGATTGAGCTATTTCGTTTCTTCTTCGGCGATGCGCTGGCAGAGCGTGTGGCTCACGAGGGAAGCGCGGTCGTGTCAGAATGCACGGGTGTGTGGTGGAAAGTGTCTTAGCGGTTCAGGCTAGATTTTAAGAGGGTTTATGCTATCATGACAGTATTGGGCATGAGATAGTTTCGATTCGGCTGTTGGCGAGTGAGTAGCGGAAGGCGTACAAACAAGACGCGAAGGCTCGCTAGGAAAAGGCAGTTGAAGACCGCCGGGCAGTACGGCGCATGTCCACAACTTGTTTAGGCTTCCCAACTCTCAATCGCACGCTTGAACACCAACATAAAGCTGTCCGCCGTTGCGCCATCTGCTGCACGATGATCGAATGTCAGCGACACATAGGCGCACGGGCGGATAGCGATCATGCCCTCAATGACTTTGACGCGCTGTTCCATTACACCGACGCCCAGGATGCCGACTTGCGGCTGCTGAATGATCGGTGTCGCGAACAGGCTGCCGCTGACGCCATGATTGGTGATTGTGAACGTGCCGCCGCGCACTTCGTCCGGCTGTAACTGTTTGCTGCGCGCTCTCGCCGCCACATCATTAACGGCACGCGCGACGCCCAGCAGGTTGCGTTCGTTGGCGTCGCGTATGACTGGAACAATCAACCCCTCTTCAAGCGCAACCGCAATTCCAACGTGGATACGACGATGGTGATACATGCCGTCATCACGCCACTCAGTATTGAGCGCGGGTGTTGCGCGCAGCGCTTCTGCTGCCGCCGCCACAAAGTAGGCAGTCAGCGTAAGGTTTACTCCTTGCTGAGCGAATCCCGCCTGATGCGCATCGCGGTGCGCCAGCACGCGCGTCATATCGACTTCAAAGACGGTGGTTACATGAGGGGCGGTGTGCTCACTCACTACCATGCGCTCGGCAATCGCGCGCCGCATTGGAGACAGCGGAACAAGCTCGCCGTCTGCCGCCTGTGGCACTGGCTCGACAGGATGCAGCCGCAGAGGGGCGGCAGGTGATGCGGAGGGTAGGGGTAGACCGTGTTCTGCCCCCATGTTACCCGCTGGTGCAGGTTTGGGTTGTGCATATTCTTCACTGGGGCGGAACAGGCTGCCACTGCCGGGCGTGTCCCAGGGCTGCGGCTCGTCTGATGTGGAGACTGACGGCGGATGTCTTCCTGCCAGCCACGCTTCAACATCTTTCTTCGTTACGCGTCCGCCGCGCCCGCTGCCGTGAATTTGTGTCAGATCAAGCTGATGCTCTGCCGCCATGCGTGCCACAACGGGCGTGACATGCCAGCCGTTCGATTGATGTGACGTAGGGGGTGTCGCTGTCTGTTGGGGTACGTCCTGGGTAGCTGGCTGCGGTACAGGAGGTTCTGTGAGCGGGGTGGGCTCCGACTCTCCGATGACTGCCAGTAGTGTACCTTTGGCGACGGTCTGCCCTTCAGCAACATGAATTGCCAGCAGCACTCCAGCGGCGGGGGAGGGGATTTCCGTCACGACTTTGTCGGTGCTGATTTCGACCAGCGGTTCAAAGCGCTCGATGGGGTCACCGACGGCTTTCAGCCACTTTTCGACTGTGCCTTCAACTACGCTCTCGCCAAGCTGCGGCATCATTATTTCAGTGGACATGGTTTAGTACTCCGCCAGTTCGCGAATTGCGGCGGCGATTTTGTCCGGGTTCGGCATGAAGTAATCCTGCATCGGGTGGCTGAACGGCACGCCCGGCACATCCAGCCCTGTCAGGCGGCGCACAGGCGCATCCAGATACTCAAAGCCTTCATCCGCTAGCACAGCCGCCACCTCAGCACCGTATCCCATCGTGCGCGTGTCCTCATGCACGATCAGCGCCTTGCCGGTCTTCTTGATCGATTCGAGTATCGCAGCTTTGTCGACCGGCAGCAGTGTGCGCAAATCAATCACCTCGGCGTCAATACCTTCAGTTGCAAGCCTGCTGGCTGCCTCGACTGTGTAATGTGCCATCATCCCATAGGCAAAAACGCTCACATCACGCCCTTCGCGGGCGATGCGTGCCGGTCCAATCGGTACCGTGTATTCGCCATCTGGCACGTCACCTTTGATCGCGCGGTAGCCCTTCTTGGGTTCAAACATGATCACAGGGTTGGGGTCGTGGATAGCACTCTTGAGCAGCCCTTTGGCGTCATAAGGGGTACTTGGAACGACGATCTTCAATCCTGGCACATGGGCGAAGTACGCTTCCACGCTTTGGCTGTGATAAAGCCCGCCGCCAATGCCACCGCCGTAGGGTGCGCGGATAACCATCGGCACGCACCAACTGCCATTGGTGCGGTAGTACATCCTGGCGGCTTCGCTGACGATCTGGTTGAAGGCGGGAAAGATGAAGTCCGCAAACTGGATTTCGCAGACTGGGCGCAAATCTGCGAGCGCTGAACCGATACCGACTGCAACAAGCGAGAGTTCCGCCAGCGGTGTATCGATGATGCGGTCTGCGCCATACTTTTCGTAGAGTCCCTGCGTAGCGCGGAAGACTCCACCACGTGGACCGACATCTTCACCAACGACAAAGACGCGAGGATCAGATGCCAGTTCTTCATCCATCGCCTGGCGTATTGCTTCAATAAGCGTCACTTCTGCCATAAACAACCTTTAGTTCGATTTATAGACCGCGCCAGCCGCGTCTGCTGCCTCAGGATACGGCGCAGCCTCAGCATCGATTTGCGCCTGTTCGACGACTGCTTTTGCACGCTCGTCATATTCTTCAATCGCCGTGTCCGTCAGAATGCTTTCCTGTAACAGGAACTGACGGAAGCGCAGCAGTGGGTCACGCGCTTTTGCCTGCTCGACCTCTTCTCGTGAGCGGTAGGTGCGATCATCGTCGTCTGACGAGTGGGGCGTAATGCGGTAGCACTTTGCTTCAACCAGCGTTGCACCCTCCCCGCTGTAGGCACGCTGAACGGCTTCGCTCATGGCATCATACATTGCAAGTACATCTGTGCCATCGACGGTGATTCCATGCACACCATAAGCAGTCGCGCGATCGGCTACATTGCGCACCGCCATTTGTTGATCGACACGCATCGAGATGGCGTAGACGTTATTCTGCACCAGACAGATGAACGGCAGTTTGTGAACGCCCGCCCAATTCATGGCCTCATGCCATTCCCCCTGGCTGGTTGAGCCTTCGCCCAGGCATGTCAGCGCCAGACGCGGTTGCGCCGTGTCGTTTGGGTCCACTAATCCGCAGCGCTGCTTGTATTGAATGGCGAACGCCAAGCCTGCCGCCTGTGGCACCTGCGTGGCGACAACCGCCGATGTGCTGACCACGTTCAGCGCGCGGTTGTTAAAGTGGCTCGGCATTTGTCTGCCGCCGCTGCCAATCTCATCCCGCTTGCCGAATAAGCTCATCAGGAAATCGACAGGGGTCATCCCGAGTGCCAGCATCAGGGTCAGATCGCGGTAGTAGGGGGCGACGAAATCGACACCGCGATGGATGGCATACGCCGCCGCGACTTGCGCCGCCTCGTGACCAATTGCGCTGATGTGGAAGGCGATGCGCCCCTGACGATGGATCGCCCAGGCGCGCTCGTCGAGACGCCGACTGAGCTGCATATCCCAGTACATCTTCAGGAGTGTCTGTTGGCTCAGTTGAGTGTTACGATGTGTAATGGGTTCTATTTGCATCAATATGGTTCCGAATGAATATCGTCGTGTTTAATTCAATTGTGCAATTCTACGTCTCAGATTACGATAAAACTGTGCATTTTGCCAGTCAATTATCATTGAGGTTTTGGGCAACCTACACGAAATTGGCGGAAGTGGATCATGATTCCCGACTTTGAAACCATACTGTTGGATGTTTCAATTCCTTTTGCGCAGATCACGCTAAACCGCCCGCAGACCAAGAATGCCATGAGCTACCGCATGGTGGAAGATCTGATTGCCGCGTTTGCCTGGCTACGGGAGCAAACGGAAATTCGTGCAATCGTGATCCTGGGTGCGAATGGGACGTTTTGCGCGGGGGGCGATGTTACCGAGTTAAAAGGAACAAGCGCACAGAGCGACACGCAGCAGCTACAACTGACGCAGCGGTTGGACGTAATGCTGCGCGCTGCCAATACTGCGCCGCAAATTACGATTGCGCGTATCGAAGGTGCTGCACTCGGCGGGGGCTTCGGGCTGGTGTGCGTGAGCGATATTGCCGTTGCCAGCAACGATGCACGATTGGGACTGCCAGAAGTCCGGTTAGGGCTTGTGCCAGCCGTCATCTCGCCCTATGTCTTGCGCCGTGTCGGGCTGACGCGCGCTCGTCAACTGATGTTGACTGGCGAACGCTTTGATGGTGTGACGGCTGTCAACTATGGTGTCGTCCACGAGGCGCACCCTGCCAATATGCTAGATGTGCGGATTGAAGAACTGTTGAATGAGATTCGCCACTGTGCGCCTGATGCCTTACGCGCGTGCAAAGCGCTGATCTTTGAGGTGCTGGACAAACCGATTGACGACACCCTGCGCAACCGCGCGGAACTGCTCAACCGCCTGCGTGTAGGCGATGAGGCGCAGGAAGGCATGATGGCATTTATTGAGAAACGCCCAGCGCGCTGGGCGCGGTAGCCTGGGCTACCGCACCGTAAAGGTGCAACTGCCGCGTTCCTCTGGGATGCCTGTGCCAGGACCGAACGAGGCTGTGCCGTCGAAGACCGCCGCGCGCCACGTCACACGATAGGTGATGACGCGCTGTCCCGCCGTAAGTGGTCCTGCTTGCAGATACCAGTAGGCTTCGTAACCGCCCTGATTTCTGGCACGGATAAACTGCGGCTGCCCAACGGTCAGCTGTACGCCATCAAGTCGTACTTCGTAAATCGCATTGGCGACATGATCTTCGACCTGCTGCCGCGTCGCCGCGAACCAGGCGAAGTAGATGTCAATCGTAGTACCAGTGGCGAGGTTGGCAGGCGGTGGCAGGCGGAACGCCGGGTTGTCGCAAAGTGCGAACACATCCACCGCCTGTCCAACCACGACTGTACCTGCGGGAGGCGGAGGCGCGGGCGTGGTCGCCAATGGCAGCGGTCCACCAGTCGGTCCGCCCGCTGGTCGCGGTGTGGCGGCAACCGCGCCTGCGCCGCCTGCCAGGGCTGTAGCTGTTTGCCCGATGGCATCCGTATTGATCTGCCCAGTGTTAATTGTTGGCACAACGATACCGGGAGGTGCCGTCGGCGTTACTGGCGCAGGGGTGCCAGGCGGTGTCAGCGTTGTAATCGCTTGTGGTGGCGTGGGTGTGATGACGTTGCCGCCAATAACGGAGGTTGGCTGACCACTCTGCGCTCGCTGTGTAAGATCTGGTGTCGGTGTGATGGACGGGAATGGCGTAGCGCTGGGGCGCACGAAAACGAGTGTCGCCGACACCCAGCCTTCACGTCCATCTTCCATGACGACGTTGTACCAGCTTCCATCTGAGCTAACGCCCAGCACTTCGACGCCTGTTCCAGGGACGAGTGCCGTGATCGGGTCAAAGCTTGCGCCGGGACCGGAACGCACGTTGACATCCTGCAACGACTGGATGACTCCTTCGATGGGCGGTGGTTCGGTCGGGGTGGGGCTGGTCGTGGGGGATGGTGGAATCGGGCTGAGCGAAGGTGTATAGGTCAGTGTGGGGGTCGGAGTGCGCGTCGGGATCGGGGTCGCGGTCGAGCGTGGCGTGAGGCTGACAATGGGTGCCAGCGTGAGCGTAGGCTCCGAGGCAACCTGCTCTGCGCCTCCGCACGCCGTTAAGAGAAAGAGACTCAGGAAGATGAAGATGAGTGCTAGCCGCATCTGACACAAACTCCGAGATTACAACGCGTACGTGTTTCAGATTACCAACAATTGGTCTATGGCGCAAAATGCGCTTGCCCTACGGCGCTGAAATCCCCCAAAAGGACTACCCTTGCCTACCCAGCTTAAGGTTGTACGAATAGGGAGTTCACATACAATCAGAAAAGGCGTCGCAACTTTCATCGCAGCGCCCGCGTAATACCCGGTATTGGTTATACACAAAGGACGATCCATGAAGCATTTGAAGTTGGCTCTTGCACTGTTGGCATTGGCATTGCTTGCTGTGCTTGCTCCGGCAACCCTGGCGCAGGATATCACCTATGGCTTGAGTCAAGAAGATTTCGCGCTTTATACCGCGGCGCTGGAAAACAGCCAGAGCGCGGGCAGCTTTGCCTTCGAATACAGCGGCGAATTGAACGCAACAGGCGATGATGGGAACTTGCTGGCAACATACAGTGGCGAAGGTACTTTCAGCGAAGAAGGCTTCGCAGTCACAATCGCGGGTGAATTCGAAGCCGATGGCGACGGCGGTGACTACGAGACAGAGCTGCGCTTTGTTGACGAGACGGCGTACTTCAACTTCGGCGGCATGTGGATCAGCGCCAATCAGGAAGATGTCGAACAGGTCGGTGAACAGGCTGGCGGGCTGCTGCCCGTGAACCCGGCAGATGCGGCGGCAAGCGTGACGGGTGGCGACATGATGGAAATGATGAGCGCGCTTGAAAATGTCGATCCCGAATCATTCGTCAGTATTGTGCGCAGCGATGACGGTCTGGCAGTCTTCACGACGACCATTGATCTGGGTGCGGCGGTGGCTGATCCGGGCATTCAGGAGTTGATTTTGACCGCGCTCGCGCAGTCGAACGAAGGCGAAACGATGTCGGAAGCCGAAATTGCTGAAATGCAGGAGCAGCTCCCCATCATGCTGGAAAACAGCACGATCACGTTTGCCCACGCCATCAATGTGGAGACCAATCTGGTTGAAGGTTTCAGTCTGGAGGTCGTGCTGGATATTGATCCTGCGGCAATCGGGCAGGAAGGCAGCGCCACGAATATGATCCTCACCGTTGACGTAGGTATCAACGGCTACGACGAATCGTTCCCGGTAGAGGTTCCCGCGGATGCGACCCCGCTGAGTGAGTTCCTCGGCATGATGATGGGTGGCATGGGCAATTAAGCCTGTACTACGAAGATATGCTATGCTGGAAGAGCGTGCGCTGTGGCACGCTCTTCTGTTTGTGTCAGGAAGCGTTCATGTGCCAAAGTTATCACGTAAATTCCTTTACCTGAATTGTCTGCTTGTCTGCCTCGTTTGCGCTGCGGCATCCGCCCGGCTCAGTGCGCAAGATACTCTGTACCTTGATGTCGAGAACCCGATGCTATTGCGCTTGAGTCATATGGAGTCCTCGAGCGTCCGATATGCCGTCACCGAGTGGCAGCGCGTAACGATCAGCGCACGGAGCATGTCTGTTCCAGCGCTTGATCTGGTGTTGGCGGTATATGACGCGGTAGGAAACCTGCTTGCCTATAACGATGACCGTGACGTTCCTTACGGTGACCTTAAGGATACAGACCCGGTCATCGCAGATTTGGAATTGCGCAATAGCACCGACATCACAATTGTCGTGCGCAGCTTTACAGGCACGGGAAGCGGCGAGTTTCTTCTAGCATTGATACGCCAGCCGCCTGTTCTAACCGCAGCGGAAGCAGCACAAGCCCACATTGGCACGCAGACGATGCAAGTTCAAGTTCCTCAGTTCGATGACTTTGATGTGACCTTTTCTGCCTATCAGGGGCAGCTTGTCAGCATCACCGCTGCGTCCCTTACAGAGAATTTTGACCCGATACTTGAACTTTATGACGTGGGGTTGGCGCTGCTGATGTCAAATGACGATGCCCCACCAGGTTTGGGTGAAGCGACACGCAACGCACACATCGCTGGGTTTCCCTTACCAACGACGGGAAATTATACTGCGCGAGTTCGGGGCTTTGGTGGCGCGGGTGGAAATGCCGAAGTCACGATTACCCTGATTGCGCCGCTTCCCACACCTGCTGTTGACATACCGATCCGTGCGCCGCTGCTCTTCGATGCGGAGGTGGGGGTAGGGACTGTGTTCGAACAGTCGTTCTCTGCCTCAGCGGGGGACATGATGACGTTTCGAGTGCAGCCTGCGACTGAGACTCTAGATCCGCGTATTGCAGTGCTGGACTCGCAACGGCGGGTAATCGAGACAGGAGAACATAGTGGACGCAGCTCCGACCCGCTTGCAATCGAGCGTTTGCTGATACCAAGGGCGGGCAACTATATTGTGCAGGTGAGCGGTTATGCTGATGCTCAGGGTCCTTTCACACTAATTATTGCGCACGACGCCAGCGCAGTGCCGTTGGCTGATCCAGTGGTTTCACGCATGGAGGGGAACACTTTGCCGGGCGTGCTTTTCTCGTCGACGCTGCACCTTAGGGCGGGGAGTTATGTCACTATTGGAGTTCGCAGCCGGACGACGCACTTCGATCCTGTAGTGGCATTGCTTTCAGCTAGTGGTGAAGTGTTGGCACGCAATGATGATCACGGGTCGTCAGATGTTCGGTTTGGGGTGCGCGATGCGCGGATTGTGCACTTCCCGATTTTTGTCGATGAGCAATATGTGATTGAAGTGGGCGGTATTGATGACAGCGCCGGGAGCTTCGAAATTATCGTTGAGGTACTAGAGCCTTAAGAACAGAAAGCCCGGACTTGCCGGGCTTTACTGTGGGACAGACAAACTAATTAGCTCTGACCATCGCGTGCGTTACGACGAACGACATCCGAGACCAGGAAGGCAGGAACGTACCAGGTGCCGTTGCCGATGACCACACGCACCGAGTCCGCTTCTTCATCATAAGCGCCGCACAGCAGGTACTTCTGCTGGTTGCCACCACGAATGCGGAATGCCCACTGCGGGATCGACTCGGCTTCCACTTCGCCTGCGAAAATCTGGCTGGCGAGGTCAGCATCAGCAGCGCTGGCGTAGACAGGGATATCAGGGAAGTTCTGGAAGCGAACCTGGGCGGTCGGGCGACCTTCCGGGCAAGCGGCTTCGTTGGTCTGTGCCATAGCGGGCGCAAACGCGAAGAGCGAGGCGATGAGCGAAACCAACACGATGACGAGAACGATCTTGGATATACGGGACATGGAAAGACTCTCCCCAGGTAAGAATAGAACGAAGCAAATTGTGAGTTTAGGACTCACTCTTTAGATTAACAAGTCAAGTATAAAGTAGAAGTATTTCAGGGTTAAGAGATTTTAAAATTTCATGTTGTACTATTTAATATGTCACAGATACTCAACTGCAATCGCATGCTCAAATAACCCTTGACCCTTGTACACAGCTGTGCTATCCTGTATTTGTTCATGAGTACCTGTAGCTCAGCGGATAGAGCATCTGCCTACGGAGCAGAGGGCCGGGGGTTCGAATCCCTCCAGGTACAATCAGTCGGAAGCCTCGTCACCAGACGAGGCTTCTTTTTTGTCCTCCCCTAGCAGGCGTGCCGGGCTGTATTTTTCATGTGCCTCTTTAACTTCATCCTGGGTGAAGATCGCGTAATGATGCACTGTCGTCGTTACGTCGCGATGCCCCATGAGCCTGGACAGCGTGGAGAGATCGCCGCCGGCGCGCAGATACTCCCGTGCGAATGAATGACGGAAGCTGTGCGGGTTGACGCGGCCTACTACTCCCGCGCGCTTCGCCAGTCGCTTGAGCAGGCTGCGCAGTCCGAATGTAGTAAGTGGTTCTAGCGTCTCCAGGTTGTAAAACAGATGCTGGACTGGAGCACGGGTCTGGATCCAGGCTTCGAGCAGCAACGCAGTCGCCTTGATAAAGTAGACAGTGCGTGTCTTGCCGCCCTTCTCTGTGACAAGAGCTTTCTGCTCTGCCAGATCTATATTTGCGCGCAGTAGCCCTACAACGCCCCCTGCCCTACACCCTGTATCGATTAGGAATGCCAGGATTGCGCGGTCGCGTGCTGACGCGCGGCTGCCGCCGCAGGCGTCGAAGAGTTTCAGCACGTCGGGCATTTCGACATTCTTCGGTTTTGCATCGGGCTTCTTGGGGTAGCGGATCTCTGCCATCGGATTAGGCAGCCGATATTCCTTGCTGCACCATTTCCAGAATTTATGCAGTGCCCTAACGTGCGCATTGATGGTGTCTTCGCTGAATCCGCCCGGCTGCTCGCGGCGCTGTGAGCCGTTCCAGTGCGTGGTTTTTGTGCGCAGCCCGACGATGTAAACCCTCAAATCGCGGGTGGTGATGTCTGACAGTTGTTTGTCCGGGAAGGCTTCAATGAGGTGGATGAGCAGCGTCTTGTACCAGGCGATGGTCTTTGGCTTAAGACCATCTGCCATCAGTGCCAGTATGAAATCGTCGAATGCTGATTGAATAGACATTGATCCTCCGGTATACAGCAACAGCGTACTAAAGGTGGTCTGTCGGACCCCTGTAATCGTGCGGTTTTGGGTTGGCAAAATTGCGGTATTTCCGACATTCTTCGGCAGGTGTGCCACGTCGTCATGGTCTGTCGTGACGACGTGACACGCTGCACCCCGCGCACCCTGTATGGGTGCGCCACGTCGTCACGACGTGTCAGCCCCACCGGCGCGTGAGGTGCAAGCGTTTTAGCTTGCGCCGACCGTCACTTGTGTCTTCCGGCAGTTACCCCTCTGTTGCGACGGTCGTTATGCCTTGAGCAGTGCGTATGCTGCCATGCCGCACATGATGATCAGCACCAGGTTCATGAGAAGCAGTAAAGCCAGATCGTTCATCGTCTCACGTACCGATGAATAGATAGCTCGCTCGAGCTCGTTTGGCTCTTCTTGCCTCTGAATTGCCAGGCAGACTATCAGCCATATAAGCGCTCCCATCAGACCCATCCTTTTCCACGACACTTTCGGCAAGCAAGTGGGAAACCATCTTGGTATGAGGTAACACTCCCTGTACCTATGCAATGCAAACAGAGCTTCTGGTCTATGCCAGCGAGCGCCTCGATCCGGGTGATTATTTCATCACGAGCGACTTTAGCTTTTTCAAGTTCGTCAGAACTGTGTCCGGGTATCGATTCGACGATTTCGTCAGCCATGCTCAACTGACCCATTAGATATGCAAGCTGATCTTTTAGTTTCCACTTGCTGATGTCCGATTGGTTACTTTGGCTCATCGCGGCACCACCAGGTAGAGCGCATACATCACCGCAAAGCCACTGACCGCCTTGATCATCCGACGGATATGCTCACTTGTTTCTGGTGGATTGTCGAACCAGAGAAAGACAATCAGAAGCATGTATATCAAGTTGAAGAACAGCATCACCTGGAGCGATGCATCAATGAGTTCGATCAGTGGCATCACGCTCACAATTGCCCTCCTGTCACGATTAGCCCGGCGATCATCAGGAATGCTGCCAGCCCGACGGCGACGATTTCGCGCTTTCCGAATGGCAC
This sequence comes from Chloroflexota bacterium, assembly GCA_033763755.1. Taxonomy (GTDB): domain Bacteria; phylum Chloroflexota; class Anaerolineae; order Aggregatilineales; family Phototrophicaceae; genus Flexifilum. Next base: position 90,216 of record JANRJX010000071.1, on the reverse strand, counting down.
CTCTCTGGTCATGGCGATGTAGCCGCGTACTGCCAGCATCGCGCCCAGTAGGATAATGCCGATGGTCATGGTTGCCTGTGCGGTCGTGATGACCGCTACACCTTCGATCATGTCTACCAACTCGCTTTCTTCATCTTGGCTGCCAGCCGCGCAGCCTCGTCGTCATCCATTTGCGGCACAGCCTCGACTGTCGCCGTCGCGCCGGGCGTAAAGCCCACAGCTTTCATCGCCGTGATTTCATCCTGGAAGAACTTGATCCATTCCTCCATCCACTTGACGGTACGCGCTTGCTGCTCCTGCATTTCGCGCAGGAGCGGCGTCTCTGGCACGCCGGGCGCAGCTTCTGGCGCTGTACCGAATAATGCCAGACGCAGCATCTTCTTGATCTCTGGTGCGCGCTTCCCGTCGGGCAATCCCTGTAACCACTGAATCAGGTCATCATCCTGACCTGCTACAAGCGGCGCAGCGGCGTAAATCCGACCGTTGGTGTGTTTGCCCATATGTGTCGCCGGAAGCGCTGATAACAGCCGTTAACAGCGGTTATCAGCGCCCTGCGGCTTACCCCTGGGCAAACAGGGCGTAGTTGAGGTAGCCGCGCGCGTTTGCCATTTGCGCGCCATCCACCAGCACGGCTTGACGGTAGTAGGCTTTGATGTCGCCGATGACGAGTTCAGCGCCGCCGCCGCTCACGTAGATGACATCGACGTTCAAGCCGCCTTTCCATTTGGTGGCGATCAACTCCATCGTCGCGCTGCGTAATGGTGCCAGCGCTTCTTCCACCTCACGGCTGTAATCGACCGTCTCTCCTGCCGCCCGGAGGCAGCCGCTGCGCAGCACACCTTCGACGACACGCAGCGCTGGCTTCTCGCGATAGTCGCGCTCGATGGCGGTAGCGATCCGTTCCTGCGCTGTCCATACGCCACTTTCCACCGAGCCGCTTTCGCCATCGATGTATTCACCGCTGTCATCCAGTGCCAGGTCAACGGTGTACGTGCCGACATCGACCACGCCGACGCGAGTGAAGGTGTGGCATTTATTGATGCTGCCCTGGTCTGTGAGTCGCTGCGAATAAATCGTGCCGTAGGGCTGGGGCATGACCATCACCTGTGTGACGTTGGCGATAAAATTCGCCTGGTCGGTGTGGATGACATGCTGCCCACCGAGCGCCACTTTGAGCGCGTCGGCATCGCGCATATGGTCCACCGGCAGCCCGGTTGCGATGCGGAGATGCACTACGTCCTCGTGAACCGGGAGCAGCTTGCCGATAGCAACCCGTGCCAGGCGCGCCCTGAACACATTGCCCAGCTCGCCTTCATTCGCCGTCCGACCGCGCAGCCGCCGCTGCTCGCCAGCGCCGAGCTGCGACAGTGCCAGGTCGCCGACAAACCAGTGACCTTCGTCATCATGAACCTGATCACCCGGATACTTGTTGGCAATCTCAGACGACTGGAACTTAATCTCACGTGCGTAGCCAGCGACGCTGGGGAATGCAATCTGCGTGTCGCTGGTCAGCGCCTTGGTGACCCCGTAGCCAATATCGATGCCCACGTTCAAAATGGGCGCTGCTGCCTTCGATCCGTTGTTGGTTAACTTGCGCATTGCGGTATACTCCTTGATTGATAGGTCTTTGCGATCTGTCTGACTGAGCGCCCAGTCCGTCCCACACGGTCTGGGCGCGACTTACTTATGCTGGCTCCATATCTGCGAACTGGCTTGTGGCGACAATCTCTGCCATCTGGCTCGCCAGCGGGCTGAGGCGTGAATGAAGCTCTGCATCGGGGATGAGGAAAAGCACTTCGTTCAACTCTTCGATCAGCTCCACCAGGTCCGCCATAGGATCAGGGGCGTCGTCATCGCCCACGATGTCATTGAATGCATCCTCAGTGTTGAAAGCAGACGGCTCTTCCTCGTTCTGTCCGTCGGTCGGCGATGCCTGGTTACGGAGATGCGCAGCCCGGTCGCGTTCAGCGGCTTTCTTCTGCTCTTGTTCGGCAATGAAGGCGTCTTTCTCCGCCTGTAGCTGTGCGGTCACAGACTCCGCTGTCGGTGCAGGCGGCACTTCGGGCAGGTCTGCGCCCAGCAGCGCTGCGCCTGTGACCGAGATGTGCCAGAATGTAAAGTCGCGATGGTAGCCCATGCCGAAACCACGCCCCGGATCGAATGTATTGAAGCTGACCTGATGCACATAGCCCGCAATCTCCAGCCGGTGAAGCCAGCTTGGGCCATCAGCGTGGGAAAACTTCTGCTCATTCACCCAGCCTCCTGCTGCCATCAGCTCCTCCAACAGCCCACGCACCTTGCCGCTGTACCAGATATTCACATCGAAGTCAGGCAGGCGCGCCAGCTCATACTCCAGCTTCGCCCAATCGTTACCCTCCATAATGTAGTCCCAGACCCTGGTCGCCATCTCGGTCCACGCCCCAAAGTTCCCAGACTGGTTGTACAGCCCCAGCTGCTCGAAGCGCGCGATGAGCTTTTTGTCCCACATGTAGCTGCGATTTCGGGTCATCAGGTCAAGGAATTCCTTGTGATGGTAATCGTTCTTCGCCAGAAGTTCGGCGACCGCTACCGGGTCATGCAGCCGATCCTGATAACCGTTATCACTCTTGGGTAGGCTGATCGCGTTCTTGACCTTGCTGACCATCGCCTGGGTGACGCCACAGATACGCGCGATGTCATGCTGGGAGGCAGGTTTCCCCAGCGACGCAGCCTTCGCCTCCGGGGTACGCAGCGCCCACAGCTCCTCCTTGCGCTTGTCATCGTTGGAACGCGGCAGCCCGTGTGCGCTGTTGGCTCCCAGCGCCGCAATCATGGCTTCATTGCGGTTGCCGACCTGTACGACCGCCGGAATGGAGTCGCGCCCGAGCTTCTGGTAGGCGCGCAGCCGATGCCAGCCATCTACCACCCAAAAATCGATACTGTCACTGATAACGGTTATCGGCGGCAGCTGCACGCCTTCTTCCAGGAGCGCGGCATACTCATTGACCTTTTCGGAGTCGATGAGGACCCGGAACTGCGTCCCGGTATCCTCCTGTGAAATGTGTCTAATCGAAAGTTCCTGTGCTTCCATGTCTCTCTACCTCCTGAATAGCGGTTGGTTCTGTCCTTCAAAAAGCGGCAGCTGCTCTGCGATGACGACGCGCAGCCGCCGCCGAATGACCACATGCTGGCGACCGTCTGCATCAACCACCAGCGCGCTGCCGCGCCCAACAATGCACTTGCCGCGTGCATTGCGGACCGGGTCGCAGCGCATATGGTGCAGCGCCGGGTCGGTGTGGCGGTCGCCAAGATAGATGTATCTCACCATAGCCCTCCTCATGAGTTGTAGTCGTACTGCGACTTACGCGGACCATCCATCGGCAGCGGGAACAAAGGTTGGATCGGTGGATCACCCGCTTTTGCAGCAGAGTCGGGCTTAGTGGATCGGTTTCGGGTTTCGGTGGATCGGTGCTTCTTCCCGTGTGGATCGGTTGGATCGGCTGGATCGGGTGTATATTGCGAGTCGGGGTCTCCTTCCTCTTCTGACGAATCATCGAAAAATGTGCGATCCACCCGATCCAATCGATCCACACGGGAGGATTTCGCATTTTTAGACCGATCCACCGAGCTTTGAAACCGATCCACTAAGCCAGGTGACCGATCCACAGAATCATCGTCATCTACTGGGTCAGCACCGATAGCCCGTCTGCCATCATTGGTGATGCGGTGATGCTCATGCCGACTGGTGGGTTTCTCGATGTAGCCCTTGTTGACCAGGTTAGACAGGGCGCGTACTACACGACCGTAGGGCAGCCGCCCCAGCTCGGACAAATCGCGTTGCGAGACACCACCGACGTGGATGGACAGCGCCATGACTTCGAGCAGCTTGCGCTGATCGGGCGTAAGGTCATTGGAGCGGATCACCTGGTCGGCAGGGATAGGTACCAGCGACGAGCCCTTGCCTTCCACCTCGACAGGCAGTAGCTTGATTGACTTGGGCGGGAATGGCTCCTGGTCACGGGTCTTGGATGATTCGACGCGCACTAGGTCGTCATCAGGCAGCACCTGGATCATCGTGTCCATGCGCCCGCGCAGCGCGCCGGAGCCGCGCTCCTTGTTACCCTCCTTGTTGGTGTGATGGACGAAGATGATGGTGCAGCCTAGCGCGCGCTGGATCGCCCGGCAGCCCTTCATCACCATGTTCACGTCGCCGGCGCTGTTCTCGTCACCGCTGCCCATGACGAGTCCGAACGTATCGACGACGATGAGGTAGGGCGCTGCGTCCCTCAATGTGGTGACGAAGCGCTTGCGCTCGTCGCGCTCGAACAGGGATACATACCCCACCAGCATTTTGAACTTGAGCGCTTCCGGTGCGCGGTGATGATGCTGGCACCAGGCGTAGACACGGATGGGGATGCCACTTTCACCTTCACAGGCGACGTAGACGACGGATTGCTCAGTGGCGATGTTCAGTGCGTAATCCAGCGCGATGAAGCTCTTGCCAACGTTCGACTCGCCGAAGATGGTGACAAAGCCCTTTTCGGGAATCTCACCTGGTACGATCCAGCGCACAGGAGGGAGGTTGCCGAATTCCGAAATGTCGATCAGTGTCAGCGGATCGTCGTCTTCTTCATCCAGTTCTGGCGCTGGAGCAGGGGCGTCCTGGGGCAGCGGCGGCAGCGTAAGCAGGTGTGCCAGCGATTCGTTCTGGTAGAGCATACACAGGTCGGCAAGGTCGCCTTTGTCAGTCAGACCGAGGTCTACCGCCAGCGCCTGGTAGCCCGCGCTGCGGAACTGCGCTTCAATCTGGCGTGCTGCCTTGTGTCCCTTCTCATCACAGTCGAGCGCAATGATGACCTTGATCTGTGCGGGGGGCAGCCAGAGCTTGCGATCCAGATCTGCCATCAGGTCATCGGGAATCTTGCCTTCTCCAGCGGTGACACACGCGGCTGCAATCTTGTATGACTGCGCTGCCAGCACGGAGATTTCACCATTGCAGATGACCAGCGGCACGTCGCCGCCCACATCGCCGGCAATGCGATCCAGTCCGTACCAGCATTTCTTGTAGCCGCTCTCGGATTTAAAGTAGGGCTTATTGCCATCCAGGAAGCGCCAGCGCTTGCCCGTGCGCGTAGGGAATTCAATGGCGGGGCGGTTGTCTTTGGTGGTCTGGTTCCAGCCCGCTGCCGCCAATTCTTTCGGGTCCATGCCGTGCGCGCGGGCGTAATCGGCAATGCCCTGGTAGGCGCGCTTGGAAGTCGCTACCTGCTGCCGTTCAATGGCGATGCCCAGCTTTTCGGCAAGTTGATAAAGGCTGCCGGAGTCACCAGAGACATGATCTTTATAGGCACCATGTTCAGCGCCATCGATGATGACGGAGAATGATTCCGAATCGCTGCCCGCGCGCAGCGGGGAGTTGCAGCGATAACGGTTATCACCTTCTTGGGTGAGATTGTAGGCTTCGAGCGCCTTCAAGACTTTATCAGCGGTCGTCACGATGATCCCCCTGAGAAATAGGTAAGGAGGAGTTGACGCAGCGCCGCATTTGCGTTTACGCTTTTCATAGATGCCCTTTAATGTCGGGGCGCAGCTGGTCACTGCGCCGATAACGGTTATCGGTGGCGCTGCGAACAGCGCCTTTTTCATTTCTTCGCCTGTGCCATCGCTTCAATCAGTGCCAGCGTGCGCAGACAGTCGCCCAGCGCGCTGTGTGCTGGTGCAGTGATCTTGGACAGATCAACGTTTTCGTTCTGGCAGGCGCGGGACAGTGCAACCCATGTGTAAGACTTGCGGTAGCTGTTCCAGTTCCCAAAGAACTGCGCGTACATCTCCATTGCGCAGTGGAACGTCGCGAGTTGCTTCCAATCCACCTTAGGCAGTCCGGCATGTTCGGCGCTGCGATGCATCATCTTGCGGTCGTAAACGGCGTTATAAATCACCACATCACGACCAGCCAGCAGCTTTATCAGATCGTAGGACACCCGGCCCCATCCGGGGGCTGCGGCAACCATTTCCTCAGTGATGCCATGCACGTCGCTGGCGTCTTGGGGGATGCCGTGTACAGGCTTGACAAGGGTATTCAGGTGAACGATGCCTGCACGGTCAATGACGCTGATCTGCACAATTTCACCATCCTGCAACCCGGTCGTTTCGGTATCGAGGATCAAAGGGTTCCGGCGCAGAATGTCTGCCGCCCAATCAATCGCGTCGGTGTAATCGCTCATGTCTACTGCTCCATCTTGAGTGTGATATAAATCCGCCCGCCGGTGTCACCCGCTTTGCGGACGTTCGGGTAGAACTCGGATACTTCCTGCACTGTGCCGCCTTGCTGCTTTGTGAAGGCGACGAACTCATCCACGAAATCGCCGATCTCGCTCTGGTTGCCGTGAATACGCACCCGGAACAAGCCCGGCTCACCATCGCGCAGTTGATCGGTCGGCTTCTTTTCCCACGATCCTTTGCGGTTATCCCATTGGTAGCCTTCACCAGCGAGCAGATCATTCAGATCGTCATTGCTGTCAAAGCGCACCTGCCCGGTCAGTTGTTTGGCGAGCTGCACACCCGCCTTGAATTTGCGTGTCTCCCTCATGACACCCTCGCTCGCGGCAGCTCCTGCGTCGCCGTCTCTGCACCGTCGTCGTCGATGGGGCGCATGATGGGTTCCGTCGCGTCGTCATCGGGGCGCACAATGATGTCTGCGGTGAAGTGATGGGAATCTTCTAATTCCAGCCCGTGAAGCCCAAGCCAGCCATCAAGCAGTGCGCGCACGCCCTCTTCATCCCATTGTTGATTCCAAAGGGACTTCAGCTCTGGTTCAGTGGACCAATAGATAAGTTCCCGGTCGTGAATCTTGCGGGCACCTGGTTCGACCAGCGCGATCTCAATCGCCTCAACAAATGGATCCCATTCGACGACGATAAACGCGCGCCAGTCGGGATGTTCGGCTAGTAGTCGCTGGATCATGATCCCCTCCAAAAGCGATAACCGTTATCACGACGGCGCTGCACGCCGTCGCCTTCGCACTGGGCGCAGAAGCGCGCAAAGCCAGACTCGTCCAGAACGTAGCCGAAGCCCTGACACTTCTCGCACGGGTAATCATCTGTGGGGAAGTTGCGGTCGTCGTCCTCGTAGAGGGTGTGCAGGTCTACGCCATAGTCGTAATCAGTGTTCATGGTCTACTCCGCTTCATAGCGCAGTTGGGCAGCGCGCCAACTCTCATCGGGCTGGAGCGCACAGGCATGACGCAGCCGGACATGGCGCGCCTGGTAGCGGGTGAGGTGGGACTGCTGCTTGAGCGCGACGTTGAGCCCCTGATGCAGCAGTCCCAGGTCTTCTGCCAGCGACATAAAATCGATGATCGACTTACGCAGCACGCGGATGCTGGCGGCATCCGGATTGCCGTCATCGCACGGCAGAATGGCGGGCGGCTCTTCGGGGGCGATAGCATCGACGGGTTGGAGATAGATGGCGATGTTAGGCGCTTCGTTCGGTGGGAAGCGGAATTCATTGCCGTTGGCGGTGGTGATAAGGATCTCCCCGGGGGTAGAGCTCAACGATTCGTGCTTGTGCACCAGCGTGATCATCGAGTACGGCTGGCAGCCTTTCGCCAGATACGCCACTTGATCGGCGCAACATTCACCGGCGAGGAACTGAGCGAGCGAGATGTGCATATACGTACCTTTCCTGACTTGCTTTGCTGTGTGGGGCGGGGAAGTGGGCTAGTCCCACTGGTCTTCATCCCCGCCAAAGATTTGGTCTGCCAGCGCGACCCCGATGATGAGCGCAAGCGGCACCGCGACGAGCAGCGCGAATAAGAGGTTCAATGTCATGGCTGCTCACACTCCTTTACCTTTCCTACCAAATCGCTCGGTAGGCTATCAATGTTGATAGCATTGCTATCATTTCGAGACAAAAAAAGAGCAATGGCGCTACGCTGAATATCAGCGATGCTGACATTCTTTTTCGTCGCCAATGACACGACATCATCGCGCATCTGCTCAGTGACCGGAGTCGGTGGTAGCAGCTTGGTCAGCACTGCTCGTCTTGTTCTTGCCACATTATCCTCCTTGATAGCAAGACTATCTATTAAGATAAACCAGCTATCAACCATTTGTCAAGTAGTTGATAGAATAGCTATCATGGACAGTCAACCGAAACCAAACCAATGGCTAAAGGATCGTCGCGAACAGCTCGGGCTTAGTCAGGACGATCTCGCGAAACGGCTTCAGGTTGAGGGGCAGAATTACACTAGGGCTACAGTGTCACATTGGGAAGTTGGAAGGTATCAGCCTCCGTTGCACGAGGCAGCCTTTCGACGCGCACTGGCACGGATCTTGAAGATGACGATTCGGGAAATGTTGATTGCAGCAGGTTATGAAATTGTCCCAGTAGCCCACACCGCTGCTGGAGAGCGTGCTGCAAGTATCCTCGATCAATTGCCTTCGGATCAGCAGGGTCTAGCGCTCGACATCTTGGAAAAATTCCTGGAGCGCGTATAAGTGTAGTTACTCTCTCTTCCGCCTGTTCGCTTTGACAGTCTAAAGGTAACACGCTGCTATCAAGCTGTATGGTAAACATTTGATCGAGGTGTCCAACATGACGCCAGGTAAACGCGCACGGAAGCAGCGCGCTGTCCTCCTTAACCAGTTGGCACTTCTAAGCGCGATGCTCGGCGTCGCTCCGTTCGTCATTCCCCCCGCACTCGACAATTCACTCTGGGCAGACTTTGTACCGTACAAGTTTCTGGGCATCACTTTTGGCTTCATGGGAGCATGGGTGACCAGTATCCTCCTCTGGGCAGTTGCGATCCGGATCGGCGACCGTCGCCGGGCACAGCGCGCCGAGGTTCAGCAGGTCAAACGCGAGATCGGCAGCCTGACCCTTTCTGCCCGGCAGTTCGAGTCCGAAGTCGCAGCCTTGATTGAACATCTCAGTGGATACAAGACCGAAATTGTGGGGGGAGCAGGCGATCAGGGCGTGGATATTCGTGTCGTCGAGAAGGGCAAGCTGGTGGGCATTGTCCAGTGCAAGTACTACGACCCGGCGAAGACACTGCCGCCCGCCTTCATCCGCGAAACAGCGGCGATTAAACGGCGGCTCGACGTGCGCAAAGCCTACCTGGTGACGACCGCGCGCTTCAGTGACCAGGCGCGGGCTGAAGCGTCGCAGTATGACGTGTCACTCATCGATGGGGCGGATCTGCGCCGGCTGAAAGAACAGCAGCTGCGCACGACGCAGCCGCGACACTAACCAGCGCTCCACCGGCAGCAGCAGCGCGCCGTAGTCCGTCTGGTCTTCGCCCATAATCGTGCGCAGCGCGGCGCTGTACACCTTATAGACCAGCCACAACGCCAGCATTGCCCCGGCGACCGACAGCCCTCCCTTATGCAGGACGAACGCTGCACCCATCACCAGCACCCAGAACATGAACGCCAGCTCCAGCAGCGTGTGCAAGAGATGCTTGACGAACAGTAAGACGAGCCGTGTCATGGCGTCCCTTTCCAGCCGTGCCGCAGCCGCAGGTGCAGCCGTCCCCACCAGAAGAGCAGCCAGCCACGCCGTGTAAACTGATAACCGTTATCATCCACTGTCATCCAGCCCTTGGCAGTGAACCACTGGCACGCCGCTTCCAGACCCGGCGTTTCATTTCTGCGAGCAAAGTAGCGCTTCATGGATACCCCGCAATCACCATCACCAGATAGACCGTAGACGCAAACAGGGACACGGCAGCCGCCGACGTGCCGATCATCTCTGCCATCGGGTTTGAACGCGGGCTGTAGAGCAGCTCGACCATATTGATGAGCAGCCCCAGCGCCGCGACGAACATGAGGACAAGGATAATGGGCGTGAGCGCAGTCACAGCAGCGCCTTTACGAACGACGCATAGCCCACGCCGACCGACCCGACCAACACCAGCAGCGCCGCCAGCAGCACGATCAACGCCAGATTCAGCGTTATGCCGATGGGTGCCAGAATGCAGCCAGTACCCATGATCGCCACGAACGCCCGCGTTGTCTCAGGCTTCTTCCACCATGCAGACCAATTCATCGTCTCATCTCCCTTCGATAGCGGCGCAAGCGCGCCGACAGTTCAATATCCGCCGCGCTGCGTGGGCGCGTCGCGGCGATGATCTCTTTGCGTCCTGGCGGCTGGCGGCTGCCGCCGACAAACCGCTCCAACGCCCGTCGGATGTTGGCGCGCAGATCGCGCTGATACTGCTGATGCTCCAGCTTCGCTACCAGGTCATCGACGTTGGTCACCTTGTAGCGCTTCATCGCCTTGCGCATCCCGTTGGGATCGCGAATGCCGAGCCGGGCAGCCACCCGCGCGCTGTCCGCGTCGAGCTGGTCGTAGTGTGAGGCATACATCCCGCGCGGCAGCTTGGGGATGCGGTCCCGGTTACGAATGCGCAGCAGGTGGCGCAGGAGGGTGGTGATCATTCGCTCGTCTCGTTGCGATTGGTGAGATTCCGGATCAGCGGCAGCAGGAAGAAGACGGCAGCGATGACCAGCAGAATGATGGCTGCCCACTGCACCGCGACGGTGCGGTCGCCAAGCATGTTCCAAAAGCTGATGGCATAGCTAGTGTTGTTCCACATGCCAAAGCTCGGAATCTGGATGGTTGAACCGCTCTGGGCTGCGAGCGGGATAAGCGTGGGGGTGGGGGGTACAGGCATATCAACCTCACACAAAGGGTAGCAGTTTGCGGACATACATGATTGCCCAGCTAATGAACTTTAGGATAGTCATCAGCAGGTTGATGGAGAACCAGATTGCTACGAGAATGAGCAGCATGGTTATCCAGACGGTTACGCTGGTGCCAAGCGGCGCAATGGTTGGCCCCAGCAGCTCGTTCTGGACGTTGCCGGATAGGAGCCAGCGCGCGTAACCGAACAACTGCCTGCCATCGTCGCGCGGCAGCAGCGGCGCGCCACCTGGTGCAGATGGATCATCCGGCAGGCTATTGGATTGTGCAGCTGCCGTCGCCAGATAGTTATAAATCTCATTGCGTGGAACTTCACCGCCGATGGTTGGCAGTGGCGTGGCGGTTGGGATATAGGTGGGTGAAGGCAATACGGGTGCGACAATCTCGCCAACAGCGACATCGGGCGCATCGCAGTTATTGAGTTCGTTGCCACCTTTGCCGCCCAGACCAATGTAGGTCAACGCTGGCAATGTCGGGCTATCCGGGTTGCCGCTCGCGCGCGTGATCGTTAGTGTCGCCCCAGAAGAGATAATCAGATCCGGGCTGTAATTGATGATGGCGCTGTCAAGTCCACTCAAATTGAGGGGTTGACCTGCACCAGCGCTCCATACTGCCTGGTTCGTATTTCCATCACTGGGAACTGCGCTGGCGAAACGAATACGCATCTCATCAATACTGATCTGCGGACCACTCCACACCAGAACGATGCGCCCCTCTGCAGCAGCATCAGGAACGATACCGGCTGTAGTTCTCGTTTGACCTGGGTAGCTAGGGGAATGCGTGAAGTAACCCATGCCGCCCAGCCTAAAATCGATCTGGTAACACACTTTGCCCTGCGCGCTGGCATAGCTTGCAGAGGTCAGCGCCAGAACGCATATCAGAAGCGTTGACAGGAATTTACGCAGCATCGGTGAGTGTCTCCCCGCGTCGGATGAACTTAAGGACATATTTGATGAACAACAGGATCGTCGCCAGGTTCATGGTGATGAAGAACAGCGGAACGACGTACTCCCCAGGTGTACCTTTCGCCAGCATGGTGTAATCGAGGATGTAGTACACAGCACACAGGTCATGTGCAGTGGGGTTACTTGCGCAGGTGGGTAGCCCTGGTATCGGGATCGGCTGTGTCGTTGTAAATGCTGTGAAAATTAGCCCTATCCGCGTCATCGCATTGGTAATCCAGCTTAGCCCTAGCGCGATGTAGGAGAAGAGGATCTGCACCAACAGACTGCCGATTTCCCACATCTCGACAAAGAACCTTACTGCTCCCTCGAAGAACCCGACTATCAGCTGCACCAAGTTGCCGAACCAGATGCCGACATTGTGGAACGTCCCAGCCAGCCAGTACCCGATCTGCGATAGGAAGTCGAAGAAGCGCAGCGCAGCGTTGATGAAGAAGACGATGGCTTTGACGAGGAAAATCAAAAACGCCTGAAATGGATCTCCACCCTCACCGCCGCCACCACCGCCACCGGGGTCTGGCGTCCCGGTCGCCGCGGGCGTGGCAGTGCCGCCAAACGGCGCGGTCGGCATGGGAATGTTCGTGCGCGTGGGCGGCATCGTGCCGACGGCTGTCACGAAGGTGGGGGTGACGTTCTGCGTCGGACCGGGCGTCGGTGATGCGATCCGGATCGGCGTGCGCGTCGGGCGCTGCGTGCCAGCCGCGACGGTGCCGAGCGGCGTGCGGCTGGGGGTGGGACTAGCTGCTGTTGTAGCGGTAGCGGTGGGGGTCACTGGTAAGTTTCGCCCGCGAAGGCAAACCTCGCTAATCCAGAACGTCTCCAAAAACCGATTATTCGGGTTGTTGTGGGTCGGGCTGTTGCCGACCAGCAGCACCTGCGTGTAATTGCCGACAATATCCAGATTAGAGATACGGATGTTTGTGCCGGGCGAGCCGGTTAACTCCCATTGCAGCGAGTTGCCTTGGAAAAGCACATTGCTAGTGGTGTCAAGCGCAGTGTATTCAATCCGAACTCCTGTCAGCGTGAATGGCTGTAGTACGGGACTAAGCAAGATAATGGGGCGTGCATTGGCGTTGGTATCAAATGCCGTGTAACGCCAGCCAACGCCAGCCAGATACGTGGCGGCCGGCGTATTTGGGAGCTGTGGCTCAGATGAAAATCCGTGTGAGGACTCCGTGAAATCAAAGCAAAGTTCTTGCTCGTCGAGAGTCGGCGTTGGTGACGGACCGTCGGTCGGTGTTGGGCTAGGCGAGGGCGTGCTGCTAGGTGCGGGCGTGTTCGTGAATTGCAATGTGGGAGACGGTGAGGGGGACGGAGTGAATTGTCCGCAGAAATTGATTGGGAATGGGTTTTGTAGGAGCCCGCGCACCTCTAACGACGTGAAGAGCATAGGCGCGTTGGTGCCGATGGCGACGTTGACGCTGTTAGATTGAAGACCCGCTGTTTGCGGTGGGTAAGCAAAGGCATACTCGTTCAGCGCTGCGGGGAATGTTTCGGTGAACTCGACGTTGACGCCAAAGATTTCGGCCCTGGCAGTAATCAGTACATCCCCCGTCACCCCGGCGGGGCGTTTGATCCCCACGATCAGCAGCGTGGGCTGCACCACCGAGTCGTGTACCCAGCTGGCACGCAGCAAGCCATCTGGTGCAGTCTGCAAACCTTGCCCGCTCACCCATGTGCCATCAGTCACGTTAATCCCGTAGGTACTGGTGGTGAAGTCGTACTTAAAGCACCAGTCGAATCCGTCGGGAATAGGTTGCTGCGCGCAGCCGGTGGATGCGATGAGCATGATAACGGTTATCAGTCGCTTTATCATGGCGTGGCGGTCTCCGTGGGTGTTTCGGTTGCAGACGGTGTGAGGGTCGGTGTCTCAGTCGCTGTCATCGGCGGCGCAAATGTGGCGGTCGGCGCGCTGCACTCGACGATCGCTGACAGATAGGGAGTCGTTACGTCCCACTGCTGATAGATCATCAGGGTGTAGAAGCCGGGGACGCCCACCCAGGCGGGCGCGCTCAACACGGTATACGCACCCTGCGTCATTTCTGATCGCAGAAGTCCGCTGGCAACAATGCCTGTGCCTGCCAGGTCGATTTGCCAGGTCGTCTGCGCCACTGTGCCGCCCAGGTTGGCGACCGCGAATTCAGGGAACATTTGACGACAGGTCGAGTCGTAGATGATCAGCATGGGGATGATCGTCGCCGTCGCCGTCGGCGTTTCGGTGGGCAGCGACGTGGCGGTTGCCGTCTCTGTCGGTGTGTATGTTGCTGTGCTGGTCGCTGTGAGCGTAGCCGTCGCCGTACTGGTCAATGTCGCGGTCGGCGGCTCGGTGGGCAGCGACGTGGCGGTGATGATGACCGGCGGCTGCGTCGGCTGCACCATGGGCGGCGGCGGGATAATGGGCAGTGATGTTGGCAGTGGCGCAGGGACGACGGGGGCAGCATCGCGCGGGGGGAACGTCGGGAAGAGTGTCGTCGTCGGGATCAGCGTTGCGGTCGGCGGCAGCCGCGTGAGTGTCGGGGTGGCGCTGCTCGTCGCTGTCGGCTGTGTGCCGAGCGGCAGCGGTGTCAGCGTCGCGGTCGTGAAATTGCACCAGGCGCGCGGCGGGGCTTGTGTCGGCGATGGTGTGTGTGTGGGCGTTCCTGTCTCCAGATAGACAGCAGTCCCGGTCAGCGCCCAGGCGTCGGGCGTGATCTCCAGCGGCAGCGGGGTCAGGCTCGCCGTCGGCTGCGGCGTCAGCCACCAGCAGTAATCAAGTGTGGGTGTTATCGTCGCCGCAGCCAAAGCCGTCCCGGTCGCGGACCAGCTATCCAGTGTTGCGGTGGCGGTGGGGGTTTCTGTTTGCGTCGGCGTGGGCAGTATCGTGGGAGTCGCACTCGGTGAGCCTCCAAAGGCGGATCCGGACAGGATGATGAATGTCGCTGCGATGACCGCGAGTCCGATGCCCAACAGCATGACGATGCGACCGCCGTCTACAGTCGCTCCACGCGGCGGCGTTCTGTCAAGCTCTGGCTGGTAGCCATCTGGCCACCGGGTCATCGGCGGATTACTCATTTCGCGGTTACTGCTTTCTTCATCATGGGCGTGGCGAAGATGTTGAAAAAGAAGAAGCCCCAGCTGCTCAAGATGCCCAGCGTCAATAGATTGGCGATGTGTACGTCACCTGCCGTCGTGGTGAAGTCGAACGCAACGGTCTGATCGCCAAGCGTGGACTTGACGACTGGATCACCCGGTACGCCGACGCTGCCGCCTCCACCCCCGCTGCCTGTCGGAATGGTGATGCTCTTGGCGACGATGCACCAGTTCAGCGCCACAAATGGCATCATGTTGTTGTGCGCCTGCCCCTGCCCGGCAAGTCCGGTTGTCAGCTCAAAGCCCGCCGGGAACTGTGCCAGCAAAAATGCGGACGTGCCGCCTTGCTGTACATTGATCTGCGCAAACTGCACGCCACCGCCAGCGGTGTCATGCACATGAGCGGGCATCTCGTTGGCAGTTAGGAGGTGTGTTTCAGCTCCCCCCACCTCGTTAACCGCCCTGGCACTAAGATTGGTGCCGGTCCCTGCTCCAATTGGAGATCTCCCCCTCAAATCAGGAACACGGAAGTTGTCTGCGTCAATGACGAAAGCTGTGTCGAGCGCTGCATACAAGGCTGGGTAGTCAGTGCGCAGATAGCTGCCGCCAGTAGCTGGGAGGCAATCCTGCGGTGCAGCAAGTGTGATATACGGCAGCAGCCAGCCCAACCCAAATGTAGTGCCTTGCTGCGTCTGGGCGTGTGCCGGCTGCCAAAACCAAAATGCGCCCAGGAGAGTCAGGGCGCATAAGGGGAGGAACGGGAGGATGCGTCGGGGAGACACGATTGGGGATGCCGCTACCGGTTGCCGCCGCCCTTGAACGCTTTGAGCAGCTGCGCGCCCAGGAAGCCGAGGATGGCGATGGCGATACCGATTGCGAACCCGGGCGTGACGACAGGCGCCAATGCAGACAGCCATGTATTCGTGCTGCTCATGATGTCGTTGATCGGCAGATTGAGCGGCACGGGCGTTGCACCTTGGGCGAAGGCGGGCGCGACTGCCAGCGCCATCACGAAGATGGCAATCAGCGCGACGATCATGTGCTTGCGATGGCTACGGAAGAGAGACATGGGGTTTGACCTCACAATTTCAGAAATCGATCTTTCAGGAGTAGATAGGCGGCGAGGATTAACAGGATGGCAATCACGAATCCTCCCAGCGCGGGTACATAGGGTAAAAATGCAATCTGGATGAGCTGGACCAGCACCTCTTCGTTGATCATCGCTGGTTCCTCACTGCTGCTAGAATGAATTCCAGCACGCCAATGACCACCATGAAGAAACGCTCAAAGACCATCATCGCCACCAGGAACATGATGATGGGCATGACCAGCGCGAATAACACCTCCGTCACAGAATGACCTCCGCAATACGATGCTCACAATTTAGCAAGGATTGGTACTGCATTAATGCCCAACATTTGAGCATAAATAGTTAATGCGCAACAATTGGGCATTAAACTATGGGGAGGAGTTGGGGGGACACTAGCATGATCGCAACCATCGATATGCACATTCGTGACGAGCGCGTTCTTTTCTGGATCATCAAGCAGGGCGACCAGGTACGCATCAAACAGGAAGACGTTGCAGCACAGTTTGGCTGCTGCCGCAACACCGCCGCGGCAATACTGCATCGTCTGTGCCTGGGTGGGCATCTGGAGCGGCACGGTGTCGGGAAGCGCTCTGGCTATGAGTACAAGGTCATTCCCCATGAAGCAAGCTGAGATAGAAGGACTGCCCGGTCCGGGCGAGCCGCTGCGCCCGGCGATGGATCCATCCAACGAACACTTGATGGAAGAGTCTCTGAAAGCACGACTTGACCGTATCCGCGCAAAGCTCTCATGGCGAGAACGCTGGCGACTGAAGAAGCGCGGTCGCCAGCTGCGACATGTCCTCATTCGTGTCCGCTGGAACCAACTGATTTTGGAGCGACAAACGGTGTGGGAGTCCTATCAGCAGGCAAAAGCCGATTTGCTGACTGCGGACAATGACGCCCGTCCAGCGATTATTCAGCGTGGGCGTACACTGGCAGCGCGTGGGCGCGAAATCAACGCCAAGATTGCATTCCATCAGCCGACAGCAAATGCCTATGCGGATATACTGGCGCGATTGTCAGCACATGACGCGGCGCTGGCTGCTGAGCGTGAAGAGGCTGAGAATCAGCGCGCCTTTGAGCGCGAAGCTCTTGTTTGGCAGGCGCAGATTAAGGCGGTCTTTCGTAACTCCCCCCGTCTGCATCATTCGTGGACTGATTCCGAGGGACGCGCCCAGATGGAGATTCCACAAATTGAACATGTCCACCTGCTCACCGACCGGGTGATGTTCCAGGTCAAGACCAGCGCCCAGAGCATTATGGAGCGCTTTATGCGGCGTTGGCATCTGGCTTTGCCCTACGGCGTGGATGTCATAGACCTGATGTCTGACGTAACGCTGGAGAACCTTTCCGCCGCCTGCAATCGTGTCGTCACAGTCGAGCGCAGCAAGAAAGGCACCAGCTTCTTCTACGTCATCTCCAGATTGGACTCCCCGGATGGCATCCCTGACAAGGTGCTGTTCAACCGTGTGTGGGACTGGTACCCGCGAGAGCAGCATTCAAAGACCCCCTGGTTTGCGGGGATGTCTGCGAACAGGAAGATCGAACATTTTAATTTCGAGGATTACCCTCATCTTTTGATTGGCGGTGCCACAAAGGGGGGGAAAAGCAACTTCATCAATCAAATGATCGCGTGCCTGGTGCAGGCGAACAGTCCATCTGAAGTGAGACTTGTCTTGATCGATCTCAAGGGTGGGGTTGAATTCACGCACTGGTCTGGCATTAAGCACGCCCTGATGCCGATCATCAAGCGTCCCGAAGATGTGTTGTCCGGCATGGAGAAAGTGCGGGCGATGCTTGATAAGCGACTTGCGCTTTTCGAGCAGAAGAAGGTCAAGAATCTCGCGAGCTATAATGCGGAAGCTGCACCCGGCGAATTCCTTCCTCGAGTGATAACGGTTATCGATGAGATGGCAACCTTGATGGAGCAGGATGACATCAAGGGACAGGTAGACAAGCTGTTAAATGTAGTGGCATCGCAGGGGCGCGCAGTAGGCATTCACCTGGTCATCTGCACCCAGCGGCCATCAGCGGATGTCATAATGGGCTGGATGAAGACGAATGCCAGTCTTCTCATCTCTGCCAAAATGCCGCATTACAACGCCAGTCTCATCATCCTTGGTACCGACAGCGCCGCCAAGCTGCCCAGCATCCCCGGACGTATGGTTTTCAGTCGCGGGCGCGATGAAGTGGTTTGTCAGACACCCTTCATCAGTGACAGCGAGATTGCACGCGCGGTCGCTATCTCCAGCGAGTATGACGATCCGGACAATTCAGAGATTGACGATGCAGCAGCATGGCTGTCGCGGCTGTCGCCGAAGTTTGGACGAGACCAGGTGATACAAATCGCGCTGGAGTCGCTTGATGGCAAGCTGTCGCCGACACGAATGATGGAACTTGTACCGCCGGAAGTGTCGGAGCATCACCTGCGTCGCATGATTTCAGCCATCGTTGAAGAGGGTGTTGGGGCTTACGTGGACCACTGCGGGCAGCTATACCGCCTGTCAAAAGTCGGCAAGACTTACAAGCTAAATCTCGATTCCAATGCTTCTATCGCCACTATCGCTACTACTGACGAAGAATTAGAGGTGTCTACCTGATGATGGGTCACACACACATGCTGATCGGATTTGCGACTGGCTTGGCAATCTCTCACGGCGCGCCGCTGGAGCAGGCAATTGCGCAGGGTGTTGTATGCGCGGTCGCTGCCATCGTGCCGGACATCGATCATCCTCAAGCAGACATTCGGCGGCGAATGGGCGTGTTCTCGCATCTTCTCGATTGGCTTCCGCATCGGGGCATCACGCATACGGTCGCTGCACTATCCGTCTGGGTGATTCTCTGCTCCCTATTCGGCGGCGCGCTGGCGCTCGCTGCGATTGCCGGCTTTGCGTCGCACTTGGTAGCCGACATGATGACGCGATCCGGATTGCCACTGCTGCTGCCACTCTCTGACCGACGTTGGTATTTGCTGCCAAAGGTCATGCGGATCCGGACCGCGAGCGTCTTTGAGCAGATGATCGCCGGCTGCATGGCGCTGCTGATTATCCAGATGACGGGCATTGCGCCTACTGCGCAGCTGATGCTGTCGTATGTGGATGGGTTGTTTAGGGAGATTTCAAAGTGGCTGCCGCTCGCCTTGGGGTGATAACGGTTATCAAAAGCGGCTCGTTTTCTACGGAGCAGAGGGCCGGGGGTTCGAATCCCTCCAGGTACAAAGTCAACTTTGGTGAATGTAGCGTTCCCAACACCCACCAGCCTAATGTGGCTGGTTTTTGTTTACCTGGTCATGCCCAGCGACAACCAAGTAAGCATTGAGACGGCACGAGGACTGCTGTTCCCCGTGCTGCCCATTTGCATGATCGTGCTTACATTGGCGATCTGGCAGCGTTTGAGGCACACTGAGCCGTGCTCAAGACACATTTGGTTCGCCATATCAGACCATTCGTAGGAGCCTGATTGTGCCGCTGCACCCCGACCGTTATTTCAGCCCCGACCCGGCGACGCGCAGCATCGCGCACCAGCTTTACCAGTCGGTGCGCGACCTGCCGCTGGTCTGCCCGCATGGGCATGTCGAGCCGCGTCTGTTCAGCGACCCGGACTATACGTTTGGCTCGCCTGTCGATCTGCTCATCATCCCTGATCACTACATCTTTCGGATGCTCTACTCGCGCGGTATTCTGCTGGAATTTCTTGGTATTCCGACACAGGATGGTGTACCCGTCGAGACGGATCATCGCAAAATCTGGCAGACGTTCGCTGAACACTTCTATCTCTTTCGCGGCACGCCGACGGGGATTTGGCTGACGGACGAGCTGGAGCGAGTCTTCGGCATCACCGAAAAGCTGGACGGCACATCTGCCCAGGGCATCTATTCACACATCGCATCCATGCTCGCGTCGTCAGACATGCGTCCGCGCGCGCTGTACGAGCGCTTCAATATCGAGGTGTTATGTACGACCGACGCCGCCACCGATGATCTCGGGCATCATCAGTCCGTGCGTGACCACTGGCACGGGCGTATCCTGCCAACTTTCCGCCCGGATGCGGTCATCAATCTGGACAGTGGTGAGTGGCGTAAAGAGATGCGCCGCTTAAGCACTATGACCAAGCTTGATATCCACGACTACGCTCACTTTATCCATGCCCTGGAGATTCGCAGGACAGTTTTCAAACGCATGGGCGCGGTCGCAACAGATCACGCTGCATTGACAGCGTACACGGAACATCTGAGCGACCACGAGGCGGACAAGCTGTTTCAGGCAGCGCTGCGCGGAAGTCTGACCAGTCACGATGTGCAGCGCTTCACCGGACATATGCTGATCGAGATGGCGCGCATGAGTCGCGAAGATGGGCTGGTGATGCAGCTTCACATCGGCTCATATCGCAACCATAATTCGGCGGTGTTCGCGCGCTTCGGGCGTGATAAAGGCGCAGACATCCCCATCGCCACCGAGTTCACACAGGGAATTAAGCCGCTGCTGAACGCGCACGGCAGCGACCCCAACCTGACGATCATCCTGTTCACACTCGACGAAACGACCTATGCGCGCGAGCTCGCGCCGCTGGCAGGACATTATCCAGCACTGCGGATCGGTCCACCCTGGTGGTTCCATGACAGCCTGAACGGGATGCGCCGCTATTTCGATCAGGTGATCGAGACAGCGGGCTTGTACAACACCGCCGGCTTTAACGACGACACGCGCGCCTTCCTGAGCATTCCCGCCCGGCATGATGTGTGGCGGCGCGCGTCGTGTGACTGGCTGGCAGGGCTGGTCGTGCGGCACATTGTGGATGAGACCGATGCGCTCGCAATGGCGCGTACCTGTGCGTATGATCTGGCGAAGGAGACGTATAAGCTGTGAATCAGGTACCTACCCTCCACTCGCTTTGCTCGTCTCCCTCTCTCCGCAAACGACGTGAGGGCTGGGGGGCGAGGTCATGACTTCATTCAACCTCACCGACAAGGTCGCAGTTGTTACAGGCGGTACGGGCGCGCTCGGTGCGGCGATGTGTCGGGGGCTGGCTGCCGCGGGGGCGACGGTCGTCATTTTGGCGCGCACGCCGCAGTCCGTCGCGGAACTGGCAGACCGTATCAACGCCGATGGCGGCAATGCCTTCGCTCTTCCGTGTGATGTGCTAAACCGTGATCAGGTCGAGCAGGCAGCAGCGCGCGTAGCCGAGTTGTACGCGCGCGTCGATATTCTCGTTAACGCGGCGGGCGGCAATAAGCCGGAAGCAACTGCCATGCCCGGTCAGCGCAGCTTCTTCGACCTCCCACCAGATGCGATGCAGTGGGTCTTTAACCTGAACTTCATTGGCACGCTGCTGCCGTCGCAGGTTTTTGGCATGCACATGGCTGCTCAAAAATCCGGCGTCATTATCAATGTGTCATCGATGGCTGCGTTTACACCTCTCACGCGCGTGGTTGCCTACGCCGCAGCTAAAGCCGCCATCAACAACTTCACACAATGGCTGGCGGTCTATATGGCGCGCGAACACAGTCCCGACATCCGCGTCAACGCGATTGCGCCAGGCTTCTTCCTGGGCGATCAGAACCGGTTCCTGCTCGTAGACAAAGATACGGGTGACCTGACGCCGCGCGGCAAGCAGATTATTGAGCATACGCCAATGGCGCGCTTTGGCGAGCCGGACGACCTGATCGGCGTGCTGCTATGGCTGGCGTCGGATGCGTCGCGCTTTGTGACGGGCATCGTAGTGCCAGTCGATGGCGGCTTCAATGCGTACAGCGGGGTGTAGGGAAATGATGAGTAGCGAGAGATGAGCAGGGAAGAGGCATTGCCATTGCCTCGTCCGCTATATCTGAACAGAAAAAGGTGGATCAGATGACACTGGATGCGCAGGCGGTTGCGCCTGCTGGCGCACTGCTTACACAAACGCAGATTGACGATACGCTGCACGCAGCCCTGGCAGGTAAGTTCACGGGCGCGCGGGTGCTCGTCCTCATCCCCGATCATACGCGCTCAGTGCCGCTGCCGCAGTTGTTCCGGCTTCTGGTCGAAACGCTGCGCACTGTCAAGCAGCTTGACTTCATGGTCGCGCTCGGTACTCACCCGGCGTTGAGCGCGGACGCGCTCAATCGGTTGGTAGGGATCACGGCGGAAGAGCGCGCCACAACCTATGCCCATGTCGGGCTGCTCAACCACGAATGGGACAACCCCAATGCGCTTGCGCAGATTGGTACTCTGACGCGCGAACAGATACAGCAGATCGCGGGGGAACGCTGGCATCCATCGCTCGGCGGCGATGTGCCTGTGCGCATCAACCGCCGCATCTTTGATTATGACCACATCCTGATTCTGGGTCCTGTCTTTCCGCATGAGGTTGTTGGCATCTCCGGCGGTGCGAAGTACCTGTTCCCCGGCATCTCCGGTCCCGACATGATCAACGTTACCCACTGGCTCGGCGCGCTCATCACGGTGCTGGATACGATTGGCGTAAAGGATACACCTGTGCGTGCAATGATTAACGCTGCTGCCGCGTTAGTGAGCGTGCCGATCACATTGGCAGCGCTGACGGTCGAAAAAGGTGAACTGTCGGGCATGTTTATTGGCGATCATTTGAGTGCGTGGTCGGCAGCGGCGGATCATTCCAGCCAGCGGCATATCATCTGGGTTAATCAGCTGTATCAGCGCGTGCTTTCGCACGCGCCGCCGATGTATGACGAGTTATGGGTGGGCGCAAAGGCGATGTACAAGCTCGACCCTGCCATTGCCGACGGCGGCGAAGTCATCGTTTATGCGCCGCACCTTGAAGTCGTCAGTCATGTACACGGCGCGAACATCTACAAGGTCGGCTACCATGTGCGCGATTACTTCCTCAAGCAGTGGGAGCGCTTCAGCGATATTCCGCTGGGCGTCATAGCGCACAGCACGCACCTGCGCGGCAGCGGTGCGTTCAGCGACGGCGTCGAATACCCACGCATCAAGGTCACGCTGGCGTCGCGTATACCGCCGGAAGATTGCGCCCGGCTGAGCCTGGGCTATATGAATCCCGACGACATTCGCATTGAGGACTGGCGGGGGCGCGAAAGCGAAGGCCTGCTGTACGTGCCGAAAGCGGGTGAGATGCTGTATCGCGTCAAGCCGCGATGACAATCTGCTGGGTCATCTTCACCGTCTCACAGGACGCGCGACATTGCTGTTTGAGGGTTTTTCTGTATCATCATCGGTTCGACAAAAGTTCGGAGCGACTGTGGGCATTCAGCTGGACTGGGAAATCGAAAACGAGCGGACACGCAACATGCATTCTGGCGAAGACCCGGAAGGGCGTGCGCGGCGTGCGCAGGCATTCCGACGTCTGCTCATTGTCCTGCTGGCAATGACGGCACTTGCGGGTTGCATTATCTGGTTGATTTCGTGGCGCATCACCGAAGCTGAAAACCAGGTACGCAGCAACCTCGTCATCACGGTCGAAAACGAAGTCGCCGCACTGCGTATTGGCGATAGAGCCGCCTTCACGAGCATCCAGCGCAGCGATAGCCAGGTATGGCTCGATAATCAACAGTTGATTTACAATGCCTATCAGACACTTAAAACCAGCGCCAATGTCGTGTTGAGCGGGAGAGTTCTCAACAGCGAAATTGACGGTCCACGCGGACGTGTGCAGGTAGAAGAAATCATTGATGGCGTCCAGTATGTTCGTACCTGGTTCTATTTCCTGTACGACGACGGGTGGCGGCATGTGCCAGCAGACTATACCTTCTGGGGAGCTGCCAGCGAACGGAGTGTTGAAACCCTCACTATTCGCTACTTTGCAGTAGATGCACCGTTTGCAGATGTGCTTGCAGAGACATTGCCGCGTTGGTTGGCGCAGGGCTGCGCGCTGGTTGCCTGCCCCGCACTGCCTACGATGTCCGTTGAAGTCGTGCCGGATGAGGGTATCGAAGCGGATTGGACAAGTGAAGACCCAAACCGTCTCCAATTATCATCACCCTTTATCGGTCCTGCGCGCACAGATGCGCTCTTCACCTCCGGGCAGCAGCTTCGTGTTGGCGGGTTAGTGGCGGAACGCCTGGTCGAGACGAGCAACCCGGTGCAGCCGCTTCTCTTTGCTGATGCGCGTTACCTGCGCCAGGCGGTCATATCGTTTATGGTCGAGCGTTTCACCGGGATTGAGACAAATGCTTTCACCATCGAAACGCTGGCGGAAACGTATGGTGATCAGACAGTGACAACGCTGCTGGCAAACCTGACACCTGATGCCAGCGCGCAGGCGCTTGCGGCGGCAGCAGGCGTGTCATCAATCGAGCAACTTAGCATTGATTGGCGCGACTATCTGACATGGCGGCTGGCTTTGGAACAGGAAGTGATCGCCGCGCGTGATGAAGCAAATTTCCTCACCTTGTATGATACTGCTGATGTCGGCGTTCGTGACCTCGCACTCGCTCGCTACAATATTGGGGCAACGGGCGAAACGTGGGTTGTCACGCAGGTGGTGCAGGAAACTGACGCAGCGGGGAACATTCTGCACCGTGCCAGTGCCATCGTGCGCGCGGCGAACGGGGCTGAGCGAGCAGAGTCGGTGCTGTTTCGCCTCGTAGATGGTATGTGGCGGCGGGCGTCCTGACCTGATGAACCTGCAAACGGAAATCCTCCACAGAGAAAACCACAATCCTATTCAGAAATGATAAGCGATTGCAGCAAACACTTTAACGCATGCGCAAACTCTGCTTAACGCTTCTGTGAGACAGTAAAGGGAATGCAATCCTCACAATCCACAGGAGTGTGCAATCATGCCGATGAGCGAACAGATGAGAGGTTTGATTTCGGAAGCCGTCCACCAAGTTTTCATGTACATTACCGATAATATTGACACTTTTGCCGAGGAATATGCTTTAACGGATGAAGACATCAACAACTTGCGCAATGCACAGCAGTTAATGGTCGTGGTCAAAGATGCGGCTGCTCAAAGTGTTGAGCATGCACTGGAGCAGACGGGCAGCATGGCTCAGGTCGATCCGACTGCTTATGTCGAACCTGAAACCAATAGCACGTATGAGCAGACAGAATTTGCAAACGTCGATAGTGCGATTGTTGACGAACAGGCTTCTGGATACGAAACCGAGGCGGTCTACGAGCCAGCGCAGTACAGCGAAGAGCCTAGTGACGAGGTCAATGCATCTGCTTACATGCACATGGCGGATGCGCCTGCTCAGGAGATGATTGTGGGTGAAGAAGTCACCGATGCCGAAGAAATGGTGGCGATCGGTACTGCGGAAGTTGGCGCCCTTGAAGAAACGGACGAAGACGAAGAAGCCTACGACGAAGATGATGAGAACGACGACTTCGTTGACGACGATGACGATGACGATGACGAGGACGAGGACGACGAGTACGATGATGATGAAGACGAGGACGATGAGGAAGATGAGTACGATGAAGATGATGAGGATGATGAAGATGATGAGGACGACGAATTCGTAGATGAAGACGAAGAAGAGGATGACGAAGACTACGATGATGAAGAGGTTTTTCAGCCAATAGCAGCGATGGCGCAGGAGCAGCCAGTGAGTGTCGGGGAGCTGGTCAATCCCTACGACGCGAACCGCGCGCAACTGCTCGATATGCTTCAACGCTCGCTGGTCGATTACGAATTCGCCCGTCGTTTGCGGCAGTTCTTCGGTATTGCCTGATCTGATGCGCTTCAGGGCGTGGCGGCTGGCCGCGCCCTATCTGAACCTCTCCTTAATCGCTATACTCACGTGCATCCACAGGGTTGCCGTCGAGAATTAGCGTATGACTGTCAGTATCTTCCCATGTCACCCATAACTATCGTCTCCTGGCTGAGTCGTATCGCCTTTGCTGCGCTGTTGGCGTTCGGTTCGGAAATCGTGCTGTGGAATACGCCACAGCGACGCAGCGCGCTGGATGTATTGCTACTGATTGCAGGCTATCTGGCAGTAGCGACGTTGGTGCTCGATTTCGTTGTCCGCTACAGTCTACGCAGCTTCTTCGGTGTGTTGCTGTTGGGGGGTATCTATGGGCTGGTCAATGCATTGACGTTGAACCCGCACACGATGCTAGTCGACGGCGCGCCCAATGTGGCGGCACGAGCGCTTGGTGGGCATACGCTCAACGGCATTGCCATTTTCGCCTTCGTATTCTGGATTGCGGGATACGGGCGTGGTTGGTGGACGATGCCTGCGGCTGTGATTGCAGGCATCGTGTGCGGGTTGCTTACTGATGCGCCCTTCAGTATGCCAGATACGAGTGGGCATATCTTTGCGCTCATGGTGGGGACGGTCGTCACGCTAAGCCTCGGCAATCTCGTCTTGCGCGCTGTGCTGCGGACATCCGTTGAGCCGGGATGGGTGGAGTCGCTGCGCCTGGGCGACATCGAAATTACGCTTGTAGTTGCATCGCTTGCGGGATTAGCTGCGTTCCGTTTCTCCCGCGGGGAGGGGATCACCTGGTTATGGATTTTTGCGCTAGTGTTGCTGGCACTCTGTTGGGCGACGCTCTGGTTCGGTAAGCGCGACAAACCGGTCCACTATCTTTTGCTGCTGAACAACGTTCGTCTGCGTCCTTCGTTCACAGTGAATGCGGCGACGAGTCTGTTTCTATTGACTACAATTGCGGTGAGTTGGCTGCCACGAGACATTAATGGGGTTGATGTGCCGCTCGTGCTGCGAACGGCATTTACTGCAGTCGGGCTGGTCTGGTTGCCGACGCTGGCCCTGGTACTGGGCGGGCGCGCTATTTTGCGCGAAGTGCGCGCACTGCGTTTGTGACCCCAATTGACGGTGGCTTGTACTGCCTTAAGGTCTCACCCCATTGACAGGCTGGCGTAAATCGGCATACGATACCTAGAGATTATAGGTATATGCGAGATGTGTCATGCAGCTCACCCTGAACCGCTCTAATGGTCATACGAAACAAAAGTCAACATCCCACCCGCAAATTTGCGCGTTGATGGAATCCGTGCGTGCCGGTGCTGTGGTCAACGATGATACGCTGACGCTGTTAACTGCGGCGCTGCTGGCGGGCGGTCATGCCCTGCTGGAAGATGTGCCGGGTGTTGGCAAAACGCTGCTGGCAAAAGCCCTGGCGCGTGCGTTGGGTGGTAGCTTCAAGCGCGTGCAGTGTACGCCGGATTTGCTGCCGTCGGACATCACAGGCGGCGCAATCTACAACCAGCGTGAGAGCAAGTTTGAGTTCGTGCCGGGTCCGCTCTTTTCCAACATTGTGCTGGTGGACGAAATCAACCGTGCCAGCCCTCGCACACAGAGCAGCCTGCTCGAAAGTATGGCGGAGGGGCAGGTGACGACCGACGGCATTACGCATCGCTTGGAGCGTCCGTTTTTCCTGATGGCAACGCAGAACCCCATTGAGATGGCAGGGACCTTTCCCTTGCCGGAAGCGCAGCTGGATCGCTTTCTGGTCATGTTGTCGCTCGGTTATCCGGCGTTTACGGATGAAGTCGAGATTCTGGCCCGCGAGGAACACGGTGACCCGCTGGCAAGTGTGACATCGCCGCTGACGCTGGATGATGTGGTGGCACTCCAGGCGGCGGTGCTGAAAGTTCATGTGGCGCGGTTGCTCAAGGAG
The DNA here is from genome assembly GCA_033763755.1 of Chloroflexota bacterium. GTDB lineage: Bacteria > Chloroflexota > Anaerolineae > Aggregatilineales > Phototrophicaceae > Flexifilum. The sequence continues at coordinate 62,842 of JANRJX010000071.1, read as the reverse complement.
TACATTGTCCATCTGCTGCACGATACGCGCGCACACCCGGAGGCTGCGCTCGGTGTCAGTCCACGCGGCGGCGCAGCCTTGCAGCGCTGCGCACAGGCGCTGGCATTGATTGCCGGGCGCGATTTCGTGACACCGGACGACATTAAGCGTGCGGCGCTGGCTGCACTGCCGCATCGCATTCTAGCACGTGATCGCCAGCCGGAAACGGCGCGCATCGTCGTGCAGGATGCGCTATCGCGCGTCCCTGTACCTGTGGAATAGGGAGATAAAACGCCAGGACACGGTTTGTTCATGGCACCTTTGGCGTCCTGGCGTTTACAAACCAATGAAAAAGCGCGTTCATATCCAAAAACCAACAGCACGCGCAGGCACGCTAATCGTGGCGAGTGTGGTGCTGTACTTCTTCGCCAACCAGACGCAAGTCGGGTACATCTATGTCATGGCGGCGGCAATGATGGGCGTAGTGCTGTGCGCATGGTGGCTCAATCAGCGGGCGCTGCTTGGGGTACTGGCGTCAAGAAGCCTCACCCTCAAATCCCTTCTTGGTGTACAGAAGGCGGACTTCCAGATGAGCGCTGCTATGGATAGCGCGCCTATAGCAGATCAATCTTTTCACGAAGGCGACGAAGTAACAGTCACATTGGCGCTGAGCGCGACACGCATCCATGCTGCGCAATTGGCAGTGACTGAGCGCTGCCCGCTTGCGGCGCCGGACAGCCCTCATCGCGAACAGGCATTGTACGTGCCCACGTTGCCACACAAGCAAAGCGTGTCGTTCAGTTACGATGTGACGATTGACAGACGCGGGGTACATACGTTTGCGTCGTTGCCTATCGTGTCGCGTACGCCATTTGGCGTTTTCGCGCGGCGTGGCACGATCGACGCTCCGGCATCGCTGCTGGTCTATCCCGAAGTGCACTCACTGAGACGACTGGCGCTGCTCGACCGCCAGCTTGCGCCACAAATGCCACGGGCGGTGGCTGGCTTTGGGTATGAGGTCATCGGTGCGCGTCCTTATCGCAGTGGCGACTCACCACGTCATGTCCACTGGCGCAGTACCGCACGTACCGGGCAGCTCATCAGCAAGGAGTTTGCGGACGAGGCGCAGCCAGGACTCACGCTGGTACTCGATGTGTTCGCGTATCCCTATGCGCAGACAAAAAGTAAACACACGCCCTTTGAGATGGCGATCAAGATTGCGGCATCGATCGGCGATTATGCACGTAAGCGTGGCTACCCGCTGTACCTGATGGTCGACGATAGCACCCTACCAGCACCAGGCGGAGCAGTCGAATGGACGATGCTGCTCGAATATCTGGCGAAGGTACAGCCGCAAGGCACACGCCCGCTGTCGCAGGTGATTAGCCCGCGCTCAACACAGACATATGTCGCCGTAGTGCTGCCTTATCCTGACACGAACGTGGTATCGGCGCTGTCGGCGCTGCGTGCAGGTGGTACGCAGGTGCTGGCAGTCGTAATCGATCCGGAGACGTTTCCAACTTCATCTCCACGCGCTCTCCAAAAGGAGAGAGGAGTCGAGAGTCAGGCACTGGTCGGCGCGCTACAGGCTGCCAGTATTGACACGCGCATGATCGCGCATAACGATGACTGGACGCTGCTGCTCGGCGACTTCAGCACTTCCTTGAACCCAACACCCAACCGCCAACACCCAATAGCCAGTACCCACCCATGAAACGACTGACCACCCTTTTCCTCCAACTCTTTCTCTACGGCACAGGCTTGCTGCTGACGCTGGTGTCATGGCGGCTGCAAACGTGGACTCTGGCATCGTTTGCGCTGTTAGCGTTCCTGATGGGCTACCAGTACGGGCGCGCGCAGACGACTGCTCGCGTGCCAGAAGACTCGTGGCGGTTACGTCTGCTGGCATTTGCGGCACAGGTTGTCGGCATGGCGGCGCTGGCTTACACAACCGGGTTGTGGTGGTTGTTCGCACCGACAGTGGTGCTGCTCTACGGCGGGCATCGGCTGGCGTACACCACGCGCGCCAAACCGCCGCTGCTGCTGAAGATCGGCGCATTTGTGGCACTGCATCTGGTGTTCGTGTGGATGTTCGTCGGCATGTTTACATCCATGCCTTACCCGCAAGCGCAGGCGGCGCTGCTAGCACTGGTGGCAGTCAGTCCTGCACAGCGCACGCGCATGAACCTGTTTAGCGGTATCGGTATTGGGTTGGCGTGTCTGTATGTGGCAGCGACACTGGCACGCGATATGGCGTTTCTGGTGTTTCTGCTGGCGTTCATCGGGCTGCTGCTGGCGTTCCTATGGCAAGCGGACGACGAAGACGGACTGAAGGCAAATCCGGTGGTGCTGCGCCCACAGACTGGCGGCGCGCGGCGCGGATGGCGGCTGCCTGTCGTGTCGCTGCGCGCTGGTATTGGATTGATTTTGTTTGCCGGACTGCTGTTTATGCTGACGCCGCGCTTTGCCGGGCATCCACTGGTGCCGCCATTCACGATCAACGCGCCGATTCGCAGCGCACCCACCGGGCAGATTATCAACCCTGCCGCGCCGCTGGTGCGCATCGCCGGATCGGTTGACAGCGCCAGTGAATACTATCATGGTTTTGACAGTAGTTTTGACCTGGGGTATCGCAGCGGCTTGAGCAGCGAGATCGTGATGTATGTGCGCAGCCCGGCGCCCAGCTACTGGCGCAGCCATGCTTACGATACGTATGACGGGCGCTTCTGGGAACTGGCGGATGAAAGCGTCGAGACGTTACGCAGGCAGGGACCCTTGTTTAATCTGCAAGAGATTGCGTGGCGTGATGAGCAAGTGTTCGCACAGACATATCAGATCGTGCGTCCCATGCCGAACCTGATCTTCACAGCGGGTAACCCGATTCAACTCTATTTCGCGGCTGATCAGGTCGCTGTCGATAGCACCGGGGGTATTCGTGTTGGCGGCGCGCTGGAGGCAGGGACAGTCTACTCTGTGATCTCGCTGGAAAACACACGCGATCAAGATATGCTGCGCAGCGCTGGCAACGATTACCCGCGCGCAATTCGTCGTACTTACCTGCAACTACCGTCGACGGTGACTGAACGTACGCGCGCACTTGCGGCTGAACTGGCTGCCGGGCATGACAACGCTTACGATATTGCAAGGGCGATTGAGCAGCACTTACGGACGAATTATACCTACACGTACTTCCCACCACCGCAGCCGCCCAACAGCGATGCGGTGGACGTGTTCCTGTTTGAGGATCGACGTGGGTTTTGCGCGTTATATGCATCGTCAATGGCGGTCATGCTGCGCACACTTGGCATTCCTGCGCGGGTCGTGGCGGGTTATGGCACGGGTGACTACAACGCCTTCAGCAACCTGTACGAGGTTCGCGCCGATGATGCTCATGCGTGGGTGGAGGTGTATTTCCCCGATTATGGCTGGGTTCCATTCGAGCCTACGGCAGGCTGGAATGGCGACCCGCAAACGGGTCCCGTGCAGCGCTGGCTGTTTACTGGCGCGTTGGGCGGCTTGCAACTGCCGCCGCTGCCTACGGAGCAGATCGCCCGCGCAGGCATAAGTGTGTTGGGCGCGATTGCGCCCTGGCTGGCTCTGGCAGTCGTGGTTGTGCTTTGTGCCTTGGTATTGCGGTTCATCTGGCGGCGCGCCGCTTGGCTGCAATCCACTGCGCCACGTCCGTATACGACGCCGTCCGAGCGGTCGCGGCGGGCAGTCTTAGCTGTGTATCGCAGCGCACAGCGGCGATTTCATAACCGCCGTGCCGCCGCGCAGACTGCCCAGGAGCATGCACAGTCGCTGCCTGTGTTGGCTGAGTTAGTTGATCTGGTGGATGTGGCTGCCTACCGTAAGCAGCCACCGAGCAGCGATGAAGTGCAGCAAGCGAAAGCGACCCGCAAGCGATCGTGAGATTAGCTACTCAAGTGCTACTTTCACCTCTGCACTCAGCCCGAACGGAGCCGCGGTCGCGCGGACCGTTACTACGCCAGCGGTGCGGCGTGCTTTGAGATACATACCTGCCTGACCGCCGACCAGCGGGAACGGATTGACGCCAATCAAGTCCGCTTCGCCCTCCAGGGTAAACGTCGCGACCGCGTGGGCATGGGGTAGCCGATGCCCGTATTTGTCCACGAGCTTGAACACAAGGCGTGTCATGTCTGTGCCGTCGGCGTGCAGAGTCGCATCATCAGCAGTCAGGATCAGTTGCTGCGGCAGCTTATCCGTTGTGAGATGTTCTTCTGCGACAGCTGCTCCATTGCGGTAGCCGACAATGCGCGCGTCCGCCACGCGCAAGCGATGCGTGTACCACATCTGCCCATCGCCAATGCGGAAGGGGGGATGCAGCAGGTGCGGGAAGTGGGCGCGATCGGGCTGGTAACGACCGAGTAAATCATTACCAAGATAAATTTCCAGCTCATCGCAATTGCTGAAGATGATGTAATCGAAGTCCTGGTCGCCGCCGCCGTTGCTCTTGTCGCCAAAGGCGTAGAAGGTCGCGGGGCGCAGCACGATATGTTCGGACGGGTCGATCTGGCTTTCGTAAAGCGCTGCTGCAAACTTGGGTAACCGCCACATATCCATGATGCCGTGATAGCAGATGCGGTCGCCGCTGCCAAATTCGACGTGTGTGTTGTAGTCGAACATGCACCATGCAATCGCGCCCGTCACGTTGTCCATGCCCATCATCTTGTCCTGAATTTTGGCGTGACGCAGCGCGTGTTCGACCTGCCGCTCCTCGCCATCGTAAGTTTTGGTCGGGAACATATGCCCCATGTATTCAGTGACGAGGTGGGGGGTGTTCTTCGGCTCCTGGACACTGTTTGAGAAGTCATTGAACGTAAACACATCTTCGAGGAACTGGCTTTCCTGGAAATAGCGCACGCCGCCCGTTTGGCGTGTCGGATCGTAGCGATGGGCGATCTCGTTCGTCAGGCGGTAGAAACCTTCATCATCCCATGACTCGTTGATGCGCACTCCCCACAGGATGATGCTGGGGTGGTTGCGGTCGCGTTCGATCATTGCCTGCACATCGCGCAGGCTGAGTGCTTTCCAGTCGCTGTCGCCAATGTTCTGCCAGCCAGGGATTTCTTCGAAGACGAGCAGCCCGATCTCGTCGCAGCGCTCAATAAAGTGTGGCGACTGCGGGTAGTGCGAAGTACGGACGATGTTGCAGCCGAGTTCGTATTTCACGATGTCAGCATCTTTTCGCTGCAAACGTACTGGCGCGGCTGCGCCGATATACGGGTAGTTCTGGTGACGATTGACGCCTCGCAGCTTGATCTTTTCGCCATTGAGGTAGAAGCCATCGCTGCGGAACTCTGCCTCACGGAAGCCGAAACGTACTTCAAGCTCGTCTGCACGCGCGTCATCGATACCGACTACGCAGGTATACATCTGCGGTTGCGTTAGCGACCACAGTGCAAATCCGTTGACAGGGGCAGTGAGTGTCAATTTCGTCACCTGCCCGGCGGCGAGTTCTATCACTTGTGACTGGAGATCGCGGTTGCTATCGGTGATCTCAATTCCCAAGGTGATTGTGCGCTTGACGGTATCTGCTGTTGTGTTCGCCACCCAGACGTCAACTTCGAGGGATGGCGCAGTACCGAGAACGTCTATCGTGCGGACAAACACATCTTTGATGTAAATCGGTTCGACGTAACGCAGCGCAACATCGCGGTAAATGCCGCCGAACGTCAGGTAATCGACGATGAAGCCAAACGGCGGTATGTCCGGACGCTCCGTCGAATCGACACGCACTTGCAGCACGTTCTCGCCATCTTGCAGATGCTCAGTGATGTCATATGAGAATGGCGTGTAACCGCCGTCGTGTTCGCCCAAATAATGTCCATTGATCCAGACCTGCGACGAAATCATGACACCTTCAAAGTCGAGGAAGACACGCCGCCCATTCGCTGCTTCCGGCAGCGTGAAGCGTTTGCGATAGGTTGAGACAAAGGCATAAGCGCTGACATCGAAGTTGTGGTGCGGGACGATGGCATTGCTGTGTGGCAGTGTGACGGGCAAGAAATCGCTATCAGGTGTGTGATGTGAAAGCTCGCGCGGGGCGTAGAGCCAACCCTGATTGAAGTTATGAACGGCGCGCATGAGATGAGAACCTTTGCAGTGTGCGTATGCGTAACGGAATGATGGCTAATTGTACTGCAATCGTTCCGTCAGTGCCGCGCAGATTTCCGCCAGCAGCGTTGCCATATAGCCTTCCGCTGGACAGGCCAACGCAGTGTCTGCGACATAGTATGTTGCACCGGCATCTTGCACGATCATGCCAGCACGCCCGTAGGCGTGGTTGACGATTTGCACCTGCCAGACGGCGCTGCCATGCTGATAAATGTGGGCCGTTTGCGCGACGCGAGCGCTGCTTTGCAGCCAGTCATGATAGACACGCTCGAAAGCGGGCGGCGTGCTTTTCGCAAGGTGTGCATGAAGCAGCGCGTAGGCGTATGCCTGTGTCACATCCGCGACGCCAGCATAAGCGAATTCGACTTCGGCAGGGCGCAAGCTGATAGCGTTATTGATGGCGTAAAGCTGTGCGCGAAAGACTGCCGCTACATGCAAGGCAACCTGGACAAGGTCCGGTAGCGGGATGTGCGACGGGACGGCGGTCAACACGGCGCTGCGTAGCGCGTTCATTTCCGTTCCTGCGTTATCGATCCGCCCCAGACCCGTGTAGTCCTTTGGCTCGAACAATGATACACCGAAGCGCAGCGGCAGGTTGTGCTTTGCGCGGAATGCTTTAATCGGAGTGAAGTCGTGGCTGTGCCCGTCGAGTGTGAGTTTCATAGGCGGACTATAGCACATGAACGGGTGATATTCATCATGCTTTATGCCTGACCATTGTCGTCATTTTGGCGGTGGGCGGCTTCTGGCGCGGTCATAGCGTTATAATCGAGCTATTCCACAATTTGAGCATTCAGGCTGCGGAGGCAACCCATCATGACCCCGACGCGTGTTCACGACGCAAAACAACGCTGGCAAGACAATGTACTCAAGAAAGCGCAGGCGAAAGCACCGGAACGCAAAGCTCAGTTCTTGACCTCATCGGCAATCCCCCTGGAGCCGATCTACACGCCAGACGATGTGATCAGCGAATACGAAGCGGAACTCGGTTTTCCTGGTGAGTATCCGTTTACGCGCGGCATCCAGCCAACCATGTATCGCAGCCGCTTCTGGACGATGCGCCAGTACGCGGGCTATGCAACTGCCGAAGAAAGCAACGCCCGATATCGCTTTCTGCTCTCGCAGGGACAAAGCGGGTTGTCGGTCGCATTCGACCTGCCCACACAGATCGGTTATGACGCCGACGATCCAATGGCGCTGGGCGAAGTCGGCAAAGTCGGCGTAAGCATCAGCAGCCTGCGCGATATGGCGCGCCTGTTCGAGGCAATCCCGCTGGATCAGGTCTCGACCAGTATGACAATCAATGCCCCTGCGACCGTGCTGTTGGCGATGTATATCGCTGTCGGCAAGCAGCAGGGTGTGTCGCCGGACAAGCTGCGCGGCACGGTGCAGAACGACATCCTCAAGGAGTATATCGCGCGCGGGACCTATATCTATCCGCCCAAACCGTCTATGCGTCTGATCACCGACCTGTTCGCCTACTGCAAGAGCGATGTGCCGCACTGGAACACGATCAGTATCAGCGGCTACCACATTCGCGAGGCGGGCAGCACCGCTGTTCAGGAAGTGGCGTTCACGCTGGCGAACGGGATTGCTTACGTGCAGGCGGCGCTGGATGCGGGGCTGGATGTGGATGATTTCGCGCCGCAGTTGTCCTTCTTCTTCAACGCACACAATAACTTCCTTGAAGAAGTTGCCAAGTATCGCGCGGCGCGTCGTATCTGGGCGACGATCATGCGCGAGCGGTTTGGCGCGCAGAAACCGGAAAGCTGGAAACTGCGCTTCCACACGCAGACTGGCGGCAGCACGCTGACGGCGCAGCAGCCGATGAACAATATCGTTCGAGTGTCAATGCAGGCGTTGGCGGCGGTGTTGGGCGGGACGCAATCGCTGCACACCAACAGTATGGACGAAGCGCTGGCGCTGCCGACCGAGCAGGCGGTGCAGGTTGCGCTGCGCACGCAGCAGATCATCGCCTACGAAACGGGCGTCGCGGATAGCGTCGATCCGCTGGCGGGCAGCTATGTGATCGAGCATTTGACACAGGAAATTTTCACGCGCGCGCAGGACTACATCAGCCGCATTGACGAGATGGGCGGCGCGCAGACGGCGATTGAGGCGGGCTTTGTGAACAGTGAGATTCAGGATGCCAGCTACAGCTATCAGCGGGCAATGGAACACGGCGAGCATGTGATCGTGGGGGTCAACAAGTTCACGGTCGAGCATGAGCCTGTGCCGGAACTGCTGCGCGTGGACCCTGCGATTGAAGCGGGACAGCGGGCTCGGTTGGCGGAACTGCGCGAGAACCGTGATAACACGCGCGTGGCGGAACTGCGCGGTCGCATTGGGGCGGCGGCGAAGACCAGCGAGAATCTGATGCCGTTGTTCATTGAGGCGGTCGAGAACGACGTAACGCTCGGCGAGGTATGCCACACGCTGCGCGAGGTGTGGGGCGAGTATCGCCCGGCGGTGAGTGTGTAGGCGGTGTGCGGACTAGCGGTACAATTAGGGGCAAAGGACGTGCGGAGGCGCGTATTCGGTCGGGCGCTGCTGGAATGTATCCGTAGCGAACACGCGCCATCATAGCTGGATCAGTGCACGTGTACCCTTATACAGCGGGCAAACACAGCGACCACATTCTGCTCGTTCGCCTGCTCGGTAGGCATGCCGCAACCCCAACGCTGCATCACTGTTGATCGCATCCCGCAGGGGCAGGCTGTATTCTGCCCCGCCACGTTGTCCTGTCCGCATGGATGGATTACTCGCCCCCACAGTTCCCATCGTTGGCAGGAAGTAGCACGGGCGCAGTGTGCCATCGACCTGTACAACGGCGGATGTATGCGGTGCGTTGCAGCGAACGGGTGGAAAATCACCATTGCCAAGCAGTGCACGAAAGTAAGTGAGCATTCGTCGCAGCTTGTCCGGCGACTCGGCAATCTGACCACTGGTGAATTCAGCAGCATGTGTGCGCTCAAGTGTAGCAATGATTTGCTCCAGCCTGTCGCAATCTTCCGGCGTCAATGCTTCTGGTGCGATTGCCTGGTGGAGCTCCGTAGGGAGTGCAGTTGCGCCTACGATGCTGCTGATCGGGATCTCTCGATCCCCGAACGCATACGGATTGCTAACGTCCACCGTCAGAAAGCTGACATGATCAACACCGACGGATTTCGCTGCGTCAATAATCTGCGGCATTTCAGCGAAGTTTGCACGCTGAAGGGTGGTGCGGGTGGTGATCGGGATGCCGCCCGCATGAACTGCTGCCATGCCCTCCAGCACCAGACCGAACGCATCCACGCCGCGTATCGCCTCGTAGGTCGCTGCCGTGCCGCCATCCAGACTGACGACCACCTCATCCACGCTGGCGATCACATCATCCGCCTGTTTGCGCAGAAACAGCCCGTTGGTCAGCAGGATTAGACGCGCTCCTGCTTCGCGAAAGCGACGTGCGATCTGCGCCCAGTGTGGATGCTGCATTGCCTCACCACCGCTCAAGACAACCCAACGGATGCCAAGCGGCTTAACTTCTGAAACAAGCTGTTCGACCAGTTCGCGGCGCATATTCAGACGCGGGTTGCGCCAGATGTCGCAGGTGACACAGCGGCTGTTGCATCCGTCTGTAAGGTACAGGATCAGGATGGGAAGGCTGGTCAGGTGGTCTGATGCCAGGTTAAGCAAATGTCGAAACGCCATCGAATATCCTACCAGCTTGCAATTCTTCATCCTATTTTAGCGCGCTGCGCGTTGTGCCGCCTGTCAGCTTGGTTTATAATGAGCCTATAGTGCGGCGATGGTCAGTCTAGGAGTCTCTTCATGGTGCGGATACATCTTACGCGCGCGTTGTGGTTGGTCGCGGGATTGTTGATCCTGATGGTCGTGGCTGGCTGTTATCAACCCGCAGGGAGTGGCTTTGAGCAGCCTATCTTTGCAACGGGTCCCACATTTACGGTTGACCAGGCAGTGGTTGAATTGCCGACACAGGAACCCATTTCCCTGTTCCCGGACGCGACCACAGAGCCCGTGCCAACCGAAACACCCGAAGACCTGCCGATTGCAGTCGAGCCGACGCCATCGCCGTTTATCCCGCCAACTGTCGCGATCGCGCCGACGGAAACGCCGTTCGTCGCGACTGCTACGCCTGCTGTTGATAATCAGGCAAGCATTGATGCTATCAATTTGCTGCTCACGCCCGGCTTGACGCAGGTGGCTGATGCTGCGTTGCAGGATGAGCTTGATCCGTTTGAATTGACGGCTACGTTTATTGTCGGGCAGGCAACCGCGCAGGCGGGTCTTCCGTTGACGCAAACAGCACAGGCATTGACGGGCATCATTCCTGCAACCGCTACGCCTATAGGCGGCGCGCCCGGTGGTCTTTTCCCGACGAACACACCTGCAGTTGCAGGGCAGCCAGCCCAGCCAATTACGCCGGGCGTTGATTGCATCCATGAAGTCCAGCAGACTGACCCGAATCTCTATCGCATCGCCCTGCGTTACGGTGTACCTGTCGCCGATATTGCGCGCGCCAGTGGCATCACCAATATCAACCTGATCTACGTCGGACAGCGTTTGACGATCCCCGGCTGCGGCACCACTGGCGCGGTTCCCCCGCCCACGAGCGTGCCCACAACGGCGGCGGTCAATGTGCTTGGCGATGGCACAACCACGACGACCGCGAGCGTCGGTACAGGCGGCGGGCGTATACATGTTGTCCAGCAGGGTGAATCCCTGTTTGAACTGTCGCTTCAATATAATGTGCCGGTGGCGACGATTGCGGCTGCCAACGGAATTGCCAACATCAACCTGATCTACATCGGGCAAGAGCTGGTCATCCCGTGAGAGAGATCATCACTCACGAACAACAGGTCTATCAGGGGCGCATCGTCAAACTTGCGCTCCTGGATGTGCAGCTGCCGAATGGCGAGCCGGGCAAACGTGAAATCATTCAGCACCCCGGCGCGGTCGCGATTGTCGCGTTAGATGACGCGGGCAATGTGCTGCTGGTGCGCCAGTATCGCATCGCGGCGGACAAGATCCTGCAAGAAATCCCCGCAGGCACACTGAAGCCGGGTGAAGATCCGTTCCTGTGCGCTGAGCGCGAGTTGCAGGAAGAGACCGGATTCAAGCCAGGCAAATTGGAACGCATCGGTGGCATTTATCCTGCTCCGGGCTATACCACCGAGTTCATCCATCTGTTTCTGGCGACGGACTTAACCCCTTCGCCGCTACCGATGGATGACGATGAATTCATCGAGGTGGATCGGCTGCCGCTGGCTCAGGCGGTTGCGTTGGTAGATGCGGGCGAAATCTGCGATGCTAAGAGTGTTGCGGGACTGCTGCGGGTGGCGCGACGTTCATGACTACGGACAATCGCAATTGGGTGCTTGAGACCGCCAACGCTGCCTATGCGCTTGGCGTCAACGATGCGGGCTATCTCGTCCAACGCTATTGGGGCGTTCGGCTGGCTGATGCTGCTGATTACCCAGCAGCACACGATAGCAACGGCTGGGCGTCGTTCGATGGTCCTGGTCAGTTGCTGCCTGAAGTCTATCCGGCGTGGGGCAAAGGCTTAAGCTTCATTGAGCCGTGCCTGAAGGCGACGTTCGCTGATGGGATGCGCGGGCTTGACTTGCGTTACGACCGTGCACAGACCGACATGCCGCACAAGCTCGTCATTCACATGCGCGATACCCATTATCCCCTGCGCGTCGAACTACACTTTCGCGCCCTGCCGGACTATGATCTGACCGAACGCTGGGTGCGCATCGTCAACGAAGGCGAGATGCCTGTCATATTGGAGCGCGCATTTTCTGCCCAGTGGCATCCTCCGGCTGCGTCTAATCCGTATCGCATGACACATCTCACCGGACGCTGGTTCGATGAATGGAATATTCGTCGTGACCACTTGCCACACGGCACAACGCGCCTGGAAAGCCGTCGCATCGCGACCGGACATCAGCACAGCCCCTGGTTTGCGCTCGATAACGGCGAAGCTACGGAAGGTGTGGGCGAGGTCTGGTTTGGGACACTGGCATGGAGCGGCAGCTGGGCGCTGTTGGCGGAAGTGACCGATTACCAGACGACGATGACGCGCGTCAGCATGGGTCTGAACGATTGGGATTTTGCCTGGCAGCTTGCGCCCGGCGAAACGTTTGAAACCCCTACCTCCATTGGTGGCTTCACATCGGGCGGTTTCGGGGCTGCCAGCCGTGCGCTGCATGATTACATCCGCGAACACGTACTGCCACACGGCGCGACCAGCCATCCTGTGTTGTACAACTCCTGGGAAGCGACCTACTTTCAGGTTTCGACAGAAGGGCAGGCGGCACTGGCAGAAATCGCCGCGCAGTTGGGTGTCGAACTGTTCGTCATGGATGACGGTTGGTTTAAAAGGCGCAACTGGGATAACGCAGGCTTGGGCGACTGGACGCCAGATGCCACAAAGTTCCCACACGGGCTGACACCCTTGATCGAGAAAGTCAACGCGCTGGGGATGCGCTTTGGCATCTGGGTGGAGCCAGAGATGGTAAACCCCGATAGTGATCTTTACCGGGCGCATCCTGACTGGGTCATCCATTTTCCCAATCGCGAGCGCACATCATCACGCAACCAGTTCATGCTCAATCTGGCGCGTACCGATGTGCAGGATCACATCATTGGCTGGCTGGACGAACTGCTGCGCAACCATAACATCGCGTTTGTGAAGTGGGATCACAATCGCAACGTCAGTGAGCCGGGTTGGTCATCTGCCGAGCGCGAACCGCGCGAGCTGTGGGTACGCTATGTGCAGGGCAGTTACCGCATCTTGCAGATGATCCGTGACCGCCACCCGCATGTGATCGTGCAAAGTTGTTCGGGCGGCGGTGGGCGTGCTGATCTAGGCATTTTGCGTTATGCCGATCAATTGTGGGTCAGCGATAACACCGAAGCGACGGCGCGCATCGGTATTCAGGAAGGCTTTTCACAAATCTTCCCCGCCAATGTCATGGAAGCGTGGGTGACGGATATGTGGGCGGAACAAATTCCGCTGGATTTCCGCTTCGCTGTTAGCATGTGTGGCACTCTCGGAATTGGCAGTAATCTGCTTAAATGGAGCGCCGCCGAGCGCGAGACGGCGGCAAAGTGGATCGCGTTCTATAAGGACATCCGCGATGTCGTGCAGTTGGGCGATCAGTACCGCTTGCTGCCCGCGCAGGGCGAGCCCTACAGCGCTGTACAGTACATGGCGAAGGATGGCAGCGAGGGCGTACTTTTTGCCTTTCGCACCCACATGCCCGAACCCGCGACGTTCCCGGTCATTCACTTGCGTGGCTTGCAGCCAGATGCGCGTTACGAAGTTGAAGGCTTTGCAGAGGCGCGCAGTGGTGCGGCATGGATGCGCGATGGCTTGCGACTGCCGTTGATGAGCGAGTCGAAGCTTGTGGATGGTGTCTACCATACGACTGCTGGCGACTACCAGAGCGCGGTGCGGTGCCTCCGGCGCGTCACATCATGAGGCATCCATGCGCGATCTAAACCCATTGCTCGCCACACTTGAAGACCTGCGCGTGGAAGGACGTGCTGCGCTCTGCGGCTATTTTCTGGCAGGCTACCCGACGCCGGAGTCATTCTATCGATTGGTGCGCGCTGCGCGTGAACTCGATGTGATCGAGTTCGGTATTCCGGCGGAAACGCCGCGCATTGATGGTCCGGTTATCGCCAGTGCACACGAAGTCGTGACCGAGACGCGCGGCATCGGCGCGGAGACAGCCTTAGCGTTGATCGGCGGACTGCGCGAAATTCGACAACCGCGCTTTGTCATGACCTATGCCGATGTCGGGCGTGGTTTGGCAGGCTTCTTGCGCTTGTGCACGCTCAACGGTGTTCACGGGATGCTGGCACCTGATCTGGCAGATTATGAGACCGATCAGGTGGTGCTGGTCACACGCGCGCTTGGTATGGCGTCTTTCACGCTGGTGGATGCACGGGCGGATGATGCAGCGTTTGAGCGCGCAGTGCGTTATGGCGATGTCATCTACATTAAAGCGTCCCCTGCCACACAGACCGGACAGGCAGTCGATTTAGTGGGCGAGATGGGTGAGGTCATTGCTGGGGCGGTACGGCGTCTGCGTGCGCTCAAGCCAGCGGCAGCTCTGGCAATCGGGATTGGCATTCAGCGACCTGAGCAGGTGGCGGCGCTTTCAACGTTGGGTGTGGACATGATCATCGTCGGCACGAAGATGGTTGAACATGTCCATGCGGGCGAAGCCGCGCTGGTCGATTACGTGCGTGCGTTGAAGGCGGCGACGTATCGTCCGAGATAGGGCGTCTGCATTTCGCCTGTGCATTTGCACGAGTGACCCGTCGAGTCGCCCCTTCAAGTTACTTGCCCTTGTCTGTTGTTGATGCTGCCCCATCACGCGTTTGGAAGAAGAATTTGCGGGTCAGGAAGAACGACACGCCAATCAGAGATGTGCCGATTGCCAGAATCAGCAGGTCATTCACGGTTTCGTATTTGAGCGACAATGCCTGCTGAAAGAACTTGACCGCCAGAATCAGTAGAATAACGTTGGCGAGACGATCCTTAAGGTCGTCAAAGCTCTTGATCAACAGCAGGCGGGATGCAAACGCAGAATTCTCGATGGCGTTAATCGGTCCTATGTACAGTTCATACAGGCCCAGCCCAAAGAGCAGCATTAGCGCGCCCAACAGGTACTTGTCAACAATACTGACTATCTCAACGATGGAGTCAATCTGTGCGACACTGCGCGCCGCTTCATCGAGTGCGCCGTAGCTCAACATGCTGCCCAATAGGGCAATCGCATCGAGCGTAGTGGTGTAGAGCATACCAAATGCCAGTACCAGACTGAACAACACCGGAATGATGATGACGAGACGGCTGAACCAGAGAATGCGTTCAAAGAAGAGTTCGATAGATTTCATTACGCCACCCGTTGAAGCGATGAAAAACAGTGATGAGTGATGGGTAGAAAGTGATGAGTCTTGGCAATGAGGGGCACTCATCACTCATCACTTGTCACTTACCATTAGTAGCCAAGAACGCCGACAACCGACTGAACCGCTTTGGCGCTAACGGCGAGCATGACTTTTTCTTCTTCGTTCAGGTTCATTTCGATGACCTTTTCGACCCCGTTCTTGCCCAGAACCGCCGGAACACCGATATACAGCCCGTTATAGCCATATTCGCCGTTCAGCAGCACTGCACTGGGGATGACGCGCTTCTGGTCGCGGATGATTGCCTCGACCATTTCGATGGTTCCGGCTGCGGGGGCATACCATGCACTGACGCCGATCAAGCCGACGATTTCGCCACCGCCTTTGCGGGTGCGTTCGACAATCGCTTGCAGGCGTTCTTCCGAGATCAGTTCGCGAATGGGGATGCCAGCAACAGAGGTGTGACGCAGCAGCGGCACCATTTCGTCGCCATGACCGCCGAGGACGATGCCATGAATATCGCGCACGCTCACGCCAAGTTCCATCGCCAGGAACGACTTGAATCGGGCGGTATCAAGCGCACCTGCCTGCCCGATAACGCGCTGACTGGGGAATCCGCTTTCGTTCAACGCCACATGGCACATAGCGTCGAGCGGGTTAGAGACGATGATCAGGATAGCGTTAGGTGAACGCTGCGCCACTTCGCGCGCGACTTCACCGACGATCTTCTGATTGGTCTTGACCAGTTCATCACGGCTGGGGAACTGCCCGGTCACGGGGTCCTTCTTGCGCGGCACGCCTGCGGTGATGACCACAACATCGGAATCTGCCGTCAGGTCGTAGTCATTCGGTCCGCCGCCGGTGATGTGAAGATCGAGCTTGAAGACAGGTGTCGCTTCAAAAAGGTCAAGCGCTTTGCCTTTCGCTGCCCCTTCGACCACATCAATCAGGACGACATCTGCCAGTTCGCGCGTGGCGATCCAGTGTGCACAGGTCGCGCCGACGTTGCCTGCGCCGATAACACTTACTTTGCTGCGAGCCATAGTGTGATTTCTCCATGAATAGCGATACCAAAACGGAACGTGAGTTTACCACGTTTGCGGCACGGTTCGCACGTCATATGTCATCGATTCGCGTGATGAATGTTGGTTTTCTGTGAGTGTTTGCTACACTCGTTCGATGTTTAAGAGCTTTGTTTGTCTTCAAGGGTTTGTTGATATGCCGCACAATTACGACCTTATCATCATCGGTGCTGGAGCGCTGGGAAGCGCGGCTGCGTATCATGCTGCGCGACGTGGTCAGCGCACGCTGCTGCTCGAACAATACGAACTCGATCATCAGCGCGGTAGCAGTTACGGGTTGTCACGCATCATCCGTTATGCCTATGACCACCCGCAGTATATTCGCATGTCGAAGGCGGTCTACCCCATGTGGGATGCGCTGGAGGCGGAAGCGGGTGAAACGCTACACATCAAACGCGTGGGGGGAATCGATATTGGGTATGCAGAAAGCCCCGACATTCAAAACCGCATTATGGCTCTGACTGCCGAAGGTATCCCGTATGAGCTGCTCAATGCGCGCGAGGCAATGCAACGTTACCCCCAGTTCCGGCTGGATGACGATATGGTTGCCTTGTATCAAGGGGATACGGGTATTCTGCGTGCCTCAAAATGTGTGCTTGCCCATCTGCGGCTGGCGCAAGCCTGTGGCGCACAGGTGAATGACCGTGTTGAAGTGCACCGCATCCGTGCGATGAAAGACGGTGTACAGGTGCTTGCCGATGGCGGCTGGATGAGTGCGGCGCGGGTGATCATTACAGCAGGCGGCTGGGCGAACATGCTGCTGCGCAATGTCGGCGTTGAACTGCCACTTGAGGTCGTGCGCTGCCAGGAAAATTACTTTGATGCACAGCCCGCTGCTGATTACGAGCCAGGACGTTTCCCCGCTTTTATCGGTTATGTGCAGGCTAAATGGGGCTTTCCGTCTTACGGCATCCCCAGCGTAGACGGCAGCGGGCTCAAGGTTGCCTGGCACGGTGGTCCACCGCTTGCACATGCCAATGACAATCGGGTTGAGCCAGATGCTGATGTTAGCGACAAGGCATCTGCCTGGAGTGCACAATATCTTCCGGCTGCGGGGTCGCTCAGGTCTTCACGTCCCTGCCTCTATACAATGACGCCAGATGAGCATTTTGTTATCGATAAACATCCTGAACATCCACAGATAGTCATCGGCGCGTGCTGTTCCGGTCATGCGTTTAAATACAGTACCTTAATCGGCGATGTCTTGGTTGATCTGGCGATTGATGGTACAACTCAACATGACATCGCGATGTTCGCAATGTCTCGGTTTGAGTAATCCTAGGAGTTGACGATGGCTGAGCCTGCACAAATTGTCCATGCGATTTTACCGACAGTGGTCAATGTTCTCGGTGGCATGATGAAGTCCGGCAACGAAGGGTTGATCGGGCAGATTCGTGAAGGTGGCGCGCTGGCAAGCTTCCTGATCTCGGCTGGCGACCAATTCAAGGGCAACCCACTGATGGACGCGCTGCTCGGCACACTGGCGGGTGAGCAGGGGCGCGAACTGATCAGCAATCTCGATCCGGCGAGTCTTGATGTTAACAGCGTCATGGAAAGCGTCGGTGGATTGGACGACATGCTCAAAGATGCGGGTGACAGTGCTGCGCCCGTTAAACAGTTCATCTATGACATGGCGAGCAGCGTGGCGAATGCGGCTGGCGGCGGGTTGTTCGGCTCCGGTGAAAAGGTCAGCGCAGATGAACAGCAGTTTTTGACGGATTTGAAGGGCAAGCTGGGCTTGTAAGGTAAGGAGCAGGGGCAACCCACCGGGCTGCCCCTGCCACACGCTAATCAATCGTGATATGCCAGAGCGAAATGTACTGCCCACTGGCATTACTACCAGGTGAGCGGTTGAGCAGGAAAAGCATGGGTGCGAAACCTGCTTCTGCCGCCGCAGCCGGACTGATTGCCATCATCGCGTCACGCTCATCAGCGACGAAATTGTTTCTGCCGTTAAAGACTGCAAAGCCACTCAGAAGCGTTTCTCCACCGAAACCCCAACAGCTGCGGGAATTTCCAGCGTTATCACAGAACAGCGGATCGTCATTGCCATCCGTCAACGTATTGAAGCTGTCGGTGTCAGAATTGAATGTGACCGCGCTCAAAGCAGGATCAAGACTGTTTTCAATGCCGATTTGGTACACAAAGACGGCATTGCCAGAGTCCACAACGCTTTGGGTCATATGCAGGAAGAACGGATCGCCAGCACCATCCGCGTTGGTCACGCCCATGCCTTCAATCATTAACACGAATTCGCCGCTCTGACCATTCAATCCGCCAACGATCAGTTCCATGTTTGCCAGCCCGTCTATCGGCTGACGGAAGACGACTTGCGATGCCAGATTAGATGCAGGTACTTCGCCTGTGGACGGGAGTACCAACTGATAGTCAGATGCTCTGTCACTGTCATCATTACAGACACCATCCTCAGCATCTGGGCTATAAGCGAAGAGCAACGGGTCAAAATCACCAATTGGGATGACGGTTGCTGTGTAATCGAAGCCAGAGCGCATCTGGACAATCGTCACTTTGGCGCCGTTATCGAAGCCGACTTCGCCGTTTTGTAAATTGCAAGTCCACTCTTCGTTCGGCTCACCTTCAACATTGCTTGGCTCGTCATTGTCATTGCTGCCACCGTCGCCGTTACTGCCAGCGATCTCGACATCACGTTCGTCAATGTCGCCGTCAGCAATCAATGTCGCGAATCGCATTGAGAGGATAAATGCCAGTCGCGCACCGGAGTCATCCTGGAGGGAGGAGGTGGGAATGCCGAACGGCACACCGTCTTCCGTAATAGCGAGCCCGCCGCTGTTCCCCTGCCCGATTTCTGCGTCGGTCTGGTAGCCATAGACATACTCGTCACCATCTACCTCGACTTCGACCACGGACGTAATGTTGCCTGGCGTGACCGTCAGACGACCTTCGCCAATACCAGGATAACCGAGGGCGATGACCCCATCCAGGCGACCAATGTCATCGAGATCTCGGTCATCCGGGTCAAACTCTACGAATGGTGTGTCGAGATCACGGCGACGAACTTCATCACCGTCTTTGTCACGGTCAATTTGCAGGATGGCAAAATCGACGGCATCGTACGCTTCTTCGACCGACGCAAAATAGCTCAGTTCAGGTTCGTCATTCACATCGCGAATAGTCAAAATGGCAAAGTCTTCTGCATCATCAATATCTACTACGTGGCGATTGGTAAAGATCATGCCGTCGTCTGTCACAATCGTACCCGTGCCGAAGCCAACCGGGTCACCACGACGATCCAATGCCACAATCAGAACAATTGCAGGTGCGTATTCTTCAATGATCTCATCCAGGTCGTCCTGCGCAGCTACCCATGAGACCGATAGCAACAAACACAGACATGCAAAAACGAGTGTGATATGTTTCAATCCCCACGTCCAGAACTTCATCAGGTGTCCTCCTTAGCATGAGCGTTAGTTTTATTCTAAAGCAATGTGGAGTGGCGTCAATCAACCCTACCGTAATTTTGGGGGTGAATATGTTAAGAGATGTCCAAATGGACGCTGCAACGGGCTGGCACGCCTAAGGTATAATTCCTTGACCAGTGCGGCGCTCGTCGTGAGCGCATTTAGAAACGAGATCAGCGTGCAACCACTGTTCAAATCTGAATCGCTCCAAGGCGTCGTTGAGCGCATCACGTTCTACAACGAAGAGAACGGCTATACGGTTGCCAAGATCACGCCGGATAAGCGCATCCCGGATGCTGAAGCGCGCGATGGCACCGTTGCAGTCGTAGGCATCATGCCGGAACTGGGGTCTGGCGAGACCGTGCGCTTCACTGGCTATTGGATTGACGACAGCAAGTATGGCAAGCAGTTTCGTGCTGAGACGACGACACCGATTCTGCCGACGACTGAAGTGGGCATCGTCAATTATCTGAGCAGCGGCATTGTCAAGGGTATTGGCGAGCGCACGGCACAGCGCATTGTCGACCATTTCGGCGCGAAGACGCTCGATATACTCGACAGCGACCCGGAGAAGCTCAAAGATGTGCCGGGTCTCAAAAAAGAATTGGCAGAGAAGCTTTCACGCGCGTGGGTGGAAAACCAGTCTGTGCGTCAGGCGATGATCTTCCTGCAAGGTTATGGCGTCAGCAGCAAAATGGCGGCACGCATTTACAAGCACTACGGTTTTGGCACTGTCGATCAGGTCAAGGATAACCCGTATACGTTGGCGGATGAGGTCAACGGCATTGGTTTTGTGCGTGCAGACGACATCGCTCGCAAGATGGGGACGCCCGTTGCAGATCCAAACCGACTGCGCGCCGGGCTGCATTACACGCTCAATCAGCTTGCGCGCGAGGGGCATGTGTATGCGCCACGCCCGCACCTGTTGCAATCGGCGGTCGAAATCCTGAAGCTGGAGAGTAATGACGGCGTAGAGGCGCCTTATGAGGCGTCCGCTGCTGCCTTGTCGCACATTGCGCCGCTTCCCACGCGCATCACGCTGGATACGCTGCTGGCGGGTGAGATCGTCCGGCACAATCTGGTGGCGGATGCGACCGTGCAGCCGGGCGAAGAAGCGATCTATCTCCCGCTGTATCATCATGCTGAAACCGACGCGGCAGAGAACTTACGCGCGCTGGCGCAGGGCAGTTCGCCCATTCGTGAGAAGGCAGGCGAGACCGACCTGAACAAGCTGATCGCAAAGCTGGCGGCACACAGCAGCGTGACCCTGACAACGCAGCAGACGGGGGCAGTGCAGGCGGCATTGCTGCAAAAGGTGAGCGTGCTGACAGGCGGACCAGGGACGGGCAAGACGACGACGCTGCGCATGGTAATCGAGGCACTGCAAGAACTGAAATTCGTGGTTGCTCTGGCATCTCCGACAGGGCGCGCCGCCAAGCGTTTGAGCGAGGCGACCGGACAAACGGCAATGACAATCCATCGCTTGCTCGGCTATATGCCGGGTGAAGGCTTCGATCACGACGAGGATAACCCACTCAAGGTCGATATGTTGGTGGTGGACGAGTCGTCCATGATAGACCTGCTGCTGTTCAGCGACCTGCTGCGTGCGCTCAAACCGTCAGCACATTTGCTGCTGGTGGGGGATGTTGACCAACTGCCGAGCGTTGGTGCGGGCAATGTCCTGCGCGATGTGATCGACAGCGGTGTGGCGCATGTTACGCGGCTCGATGCTATCTTCCGCCAGAGCGAAGACAGCCAGATTATTAGCAATGCGCATCGCATCAATCACGGGCAGGTGCCGCTGACGGACAACAAGAGTAAAGACTTTTTCCTGTTCACCGTTGATGAACCTGCCGACGCAGCCGACATGGTGGTCGATATTGTCACCAATCGATTGCCGACAAAGTTCGGATTGAGCCCGATTGACGATGTGCAGGTGATCGCGCCAATGTATCGCGGGGCAATTGGGGTTCATGCACTCAATGAGCGCTTGCAACGGGCGTTGAATGGCAGTGATCGCCACTTCTCCAAGCAATTAGGGGGCAAGTTGTTTCGTGTGGGCGACAAAATAATGCAGACCCGCAATAACTACGATAAAGAAGTCTTCAACGGCGACAGCGGGCGTATTTATGGTTTCGATACGGAAGAGAACCAGATCGAAGTTATGATCGACGGACGCCCGATTTATTACGATTTCAACGAAGCGGCTGAAGAGTTGATTCATGCCTATTGCATCAGCACGCATCGCAGCCAGGGCAGCGAATATCCGTGCGTCGTTATGCCGGTCATGACGCAGCATTACATGATGTTGCAGCGCAATCTGCTCTATACTGCCGTCACCCGCGCCAAACAGATTGTTGTGCTGGTCGGTAGTCGTAAAGCCATTCATATGGCGGTGCAGAACAACAAGGTCGCAGCGCGGTACAGCGGGCTGCTGGCGCGACTGCGGGCGTAACGCGATACCTCACCCCCGTCCCTCTCCTTAGGAGAGGGACGGGGGTGAGGTAAATGAAGAGTCTTAAGTCCCTGGACTATATGCAGCCGGGATTGAGGCGGAAGAATTGCGCGCTCACCCATGCCTGTCCATCGAGATAGACAATCCGATACCAGCCCTGCGTAATGCCTGTAACGCGATAGCTGCGGTCGAAGGGTAATGTGGCGATGACGCGGCTGGTCGTATTCGGTTCTTCGCGCAGTCGGACGATGCGAGTCGTTCTGCCGAAGCACTGCCGGTCAGTCGTATCGATAACTTGACCAGGCGCGAGCGTCAGCGAAATGGGCGGAACAACTGTTGAACCGGGAGCAGGCGTTGCACCTGCAATGGTTGCCTGTGGTGCAGCCGGAGCCTGACCGGGCGCGCCGCTGGTCAGTACCACTGTGCCGGGACCGCTGATGCTGGCACAGGTAAAACCGCCATCCTGCGTGCCGAGCAGCGCGACGGCGATACGGGGCGACTGACGCGCATCCAGGAAGAAGAACGTGCCGCTGCCTTGTAAGCAGACCTGAATCGAGCTGTTAAAGTTCTGGACAAATCCACCTGTCAGTGTGATACCGAAGACATCAACCGCATGGACGACACCCAGACTCAAAATCGCCTGGTCCCCGATTTCCTGACTGCTGCGTACGAACGTGCCGTTTGCCGCGATGACCTGACAGAAGACACTGCCATTCGTCACGGTGCCGCCGGGAACGCTTGCGCGCACGACCGGGTTGGTGCCGCCGCCCGCGTCGGCACAGAGCGGGGCGGTGTTCGCCTGTGCGTGGAGCGGAGCCGTTACCAGCGCAAACACGCCGAATGATAGGAGTACAAGTACAAGTGCAGGTAGGAGGATGCGAGTCTTCATCGCTGAATCCTTTGGAATAGTTATCTTAATTTAGACCGATTGTAACAAGATTGTGTCGCAAAACCACATTCTTCATGCCAGCAATCTGCAATCAGTCGCACAATGGGAGGAGAGGAAGTAAGTGAGGCGATATGAAACCAACTGCACCAGAGCATCTGCCGTCGCTCGATGAACTGTTGGAAGATGTGCGTGAACAACCTGTGGATCGATTTACGCACCTGATCGACCGATTGCACAGCGCGATGCAAACCCATCGCAATCCGACGCTGGCATGGGCAGAAACGATATTCTGGCTGGCATTGATCGTGGCGATTTTCGACCATATTGTCAATCAGAATGGCTGGGTCGGTGGCTTTATCTGGGCATTGACCATCATTCCCCATGAAGCCGGGCATTTGATCTGCAACCCATTTGGCGTGTTCATCATGTTCCTCGGCGGTACGATCTGGCAGGTCTTGTTCTGGCTCATCGCGGCGGCGTGGTATGGGTTCGGGCGCAAGTGGTGGCGGGTTGCGTTGGTGTCGCTCATGATCGTCGGGCACAGCTTCATCAACGCTTCGTTCTACATTGCCGACGCCAGTGCCCGCGAAATGCCGCTGCTGTTCGGGCTGTCCAGCGACCATCACGACTGGTGGAACATCCTGTCGATGCTGGGGCTGCTCGAACTGGACTGGGCATTTGCGGGCATTGCACGCACGCTCGGGGCGTTTATTGTCGTTGGCGTAGCGCTCGCTGGAGCGTACCTGACATGGGTTAGATCCCCTGCGCACAACTGAGTCTCTTCTCTATCCTCTTGGATAGGCGCTTTACTTACTCATGCTCCATCTCCTCGTAGCGGGACATCTCTGCCTCGACGTCGCGCGCAGAGAAAGGTGAGTAGCGCCCCCACAGCCGGGTGAACTCTTTGCCAGCGTCGCATGGTGCGCCCTGCGTAGTGAAGTACTCGCAGACACGTTCCAGGTCGCGGCGCAGCAGCGCTGCCGCCTGGCGATTGCCACGCAGCGCAACGACCTGTGGGAAATCGATCAACGTAACTTCACCCTCCCAATACAGGATATTGTAGGGTGACAGGTCGCCGTGAATGAGGTCATGTGCGAGCATCAGTTCGATGTTGCGCAGCACAGAGTCGCGCAGTCGGGGCGCTTCGCCGCTGTCCAGTGCCACATCGCTCAAGGCAGGCGCTGCTTGATACTGGTCACCGACGTAACCCATGAGGATTGCATTGGTGCTGATGGCAATCGGCTGCGGAACGTTCGCTCCAGCCTGATACAACGTCGTCATGGCAGTGAATTCGTACATCAGCCACGAGGTTTGCGCCGCTTGCACGCCAAGATCGCTGCGACTTTCGAGCGCCTTGCGCAGACGCCAGTCACGGGCACGTATCGCCCGACCGCCGCCATCCAGGACTTCGCGTCCCTCGCGGTACTGGCTGTCATCGCGGATTTGCCGGAACATGCGCGGGCGGTAGACTTTTGCTGCCACCATAGGAATACCCGTCAGTGGATGTCCGGCACAGCGGTAGACGTTTGCCTCTTTGCCGCCGCGCACGCGCGCCAGTACGTCGGTAATGAGTGCCTGATCGTAGAATGCGCGCAGTGAATCGAGCAACCAGCCTTCCTCGAACAGGCTTGGATGGTATGTAGTTTTGAAACCACCTTCCAGCCCCTCAAGGTCCGCAACTTCGTCACGGATGGCGTGCTGCTGTTTCTTGGGTTGATGTTTGGGCTTTGGCTTACGCTTGCGGCGTGCCTGCCGGTCGTTTTGCAGCGGGTCGAATTGTGTTTCCAGGTCGGAATAAAGATCGTCGTCGTGATCGAACGTGTTATGCAACACGATGGTTTTCCTCGTCAATCGAATGTTTGTAGTGGGTGGACAAGCACGGGGCTGTCCGAGGCGGCATTCGATGCAGGCGCGCGAAAACACGCTTACATCATAAACTCTGAGATGCGCGCCGTGACTAGTCGATTGCGAGGGCCGGGGAGTTAGCGGTTAGTGTTCACCTGGCTGGCAAGCGTCGCAGGCGCGCAGAACGCGAGGATGACAGTTCCATTGATGACCTTGTTCATACGACCTCCTGAGAGTGCAGCAGGGTTCATTTCCGTTGATAGCGTATCATAGCCTGTACGTTACTGTCAATCAGCCTTTTGGTGGATGTTTTTGCATCCTTTTCACCTTTGCGGTTTCATTTTGGCATTTAGCGAAAGGCGACATGATGCGTGTTATATTGCAACGGGTGACGCGCGGGAGCGTTACGGTGGATGGGGCAGTCGTAGGCAGCGTGGCGCGCGGCTTCGTGGCGCTGGTCGGCGTAACGCACGCTGATACAGACGTACTGGCGGCTCTGCTGGCGAAGAGGACGGCGAATCTGCGCGTGTTCGATGACTCGGACGGAAAAATGAATCTGTCAGCGCTCGATGTGGGTGGCGGCGTGCTGGTCGTTTCTCAGTTCACGTTATATGCTGACGCGCGCAAGGGGCGCAGACCATCGTTCACCGACGCTGCTGCGCCTGCGCTGGCGTCCCCACTTGTGGATCACTACGCTGCTTGCCTTCGTACAGAGGGTATCGAGCGCGTAGAAACGGGCGTGTTTGGCGCGATGATGACCGTCGAGATCATCAATGATGGTCCTGTGACCATCCTGCTCGATACAGACGATTTAGGCTAAAGCTCCGCCTTCGGATCCAATTCATTTCCGCCTTGTGGCGGATTTTTCGTTTATCCCAAGTGAAATTGTAGAAAAATGTTAAGTGTCATTCATATTGTAATGAATGATGCTATTGAAAGCAGGTTATTGATGATAGATGATAATATGATGATCAGGCACCAGCGCTATGGTGCATTTGCCGCCGATTTATTTCGGCGCGAGCTAGGAAAGGCACGTCTAAAGGCGTTACTCGCAAAGTTATGGCGCAAAAGTTGCTTGCTGCCTCTGCCGAATGTGGCTATCACAGACATCAGCCAGAGCCGACTTTGCATACGCCAGCGGCAGGCTGTGCGCCTTGATAACATTGTAGGCACTGTGGGTAGCCTAATGTTTGATGCCGCATTTCATCCGATGCGCCGCGATGACAAACAGCGCTGGATGAGCGTTGCGATTGCGATGTTGACCGATCCAACTTCACTGCCGCCCATCCAGGCTGTCGAGGTCAACGGTAGATACTAGGTGACCGATGGGCATCATCGTGTGTCGGTCGCGCGTGCGCTCAAGCATTGGTACATTGACGCCAACGTGGTTTCGTGGAGTTAACAGCCTCTATCACACAGCGAACCAACTCGTAAGAAACCCTCTTGTCAAACGCTCTGAGCATCGCTGTCCTGTGGAATAACAACAGAGGGAAACGCCTATGGCTGTTCGCGTTGCCATCAATGGTCTTGGTCGGATTGGACGTGCTGCATTCAAACTCATACTGGAGACGCCAGAGCTTGAGCTCGTCGCCGTCAACGACATCGGCGGAATAGAAAACATGGCGTACTTACTCAAGTACGACACTGTTTACGGGCGTTATGACAAGAGGGTCGAGGTAGGCGAAGGCAACCTCGTCGTCGAGGGCAAACCCATTGCGTTCCTTTCGGTCAAGGATCCAGCGCAGCTTCCCTGGGGGAGCATGGGTGTCGAACTTGTATTTGAATGCACAGGCATCTTTACCAAGCAGGAAGATGCAGCAAAACATATCCAGGCTGGTTCGAAGTGGGTCATTATCTCCGGACCGACCAGTAGCGAAGATGTGCCGACGGTTGTGCACGGGGTCAACCGTCCGGATCAAAGCAAGACAATTCTGTCCTGTGCGAGCTGTACCACGAACAATATCACCCCCATAATGGAGATTATGGATCGTCACTTTGGTGTGGAGAAAGCCATCATGACGACCGTTCACGCTTACACTGCTACTCAGATGTTGGTCGATAGCCCTGGTGGAAAGAAGGACATGCGGCGCGGTCGCGCGGCTGCCGCCAATTTCGTGCCCTCTACGACGGGTGCTGCGATTGCTACCGCTAAAGCACTGCCACAGTTGAACGGGAAGTTCGACGGCATTTCGGTGCGCGGTCCGGTCGCCGTGGGTTCCATCGCCGATATTGTCCTGGTTCTGAAACGAGACACGACTGTTGAGGAAGTGAACGAGGTGCTGGCTGGCGAGGCGGCCTCACCCAGGTACAAAGGGGTCCTTGCTGTCACAGATGAAGAGTTGGTCTCCTCTGACATCATCAAGGATCCTCACGCGTCCATTGTACAGCTTGACCTGACTAAGGTCGTCGCGGGGAACCTGGTCAAGATCATGAGTTGGTATGATAACGAGTGGGGCTTTACAAATCAGATGATTAGTACTGCGCTGCATTCGCTGGGGCTGCGTGAGTACGCCTTTTGACCCCTTCGTCGTTAGGCTTAACTATGGGGAACGCCGCAGGCGTTCCCGCTTCAGACTCTCAGCCAGCCATGTTCTGCCAGCCAACTGACGATAAGCTGCGCGTTTTCTTCGGCTGAAGTCTGCACAGTATCAAGAGTCAATTCAGGACTGAACGGCGCTTCATACGGGTCATCAATGCCTGTGAATCCTGTGATCTCTCCGCGCCGCGCTCTGGCGTACATCCCTTTGGTATCGCGCGCTTCGCAGACACCCAGCGGTGTATCAACAAACACCTCGATAAAGCGGTCGCTGCCGACCAGCGCACGTACCTGATCGCGCGTGGCGCGGTACGGGCTAATCGCTGCACAGATCACCGCGCCGCCATGCCGCACGATTTCCGACGCGACAAAGCCGATGCGCAAAACATTGGTATCCCGATCTTCCTTGCTGAAGCCCAGCCCCTTGCTCAAATGTGTGCGGATGACATCGCCATCCAAGACTGTGACCTGCCGCCCGCGCTCCATCAGCAGGGCCGTCAGAATTTCCGCGGTGGTTGACTTGCCCGCGCCACTTAAGCCCGTGAACCAGATGCATAAGCCCTGTTTATGACGGGGTGGGTAACTGTCTGCCAAAACATCCGCGACTTCAGGACGGGTGAACCAGATGGGCAGCGCGCGTCCGCGTTCGAGATAATCTTCCCGTACCTGTGTGCCGCTCAATTTGGAGATTGCGGCTCCCACAGGCACGCGGCTTTCTTCTTCGTAGCGGTCTTCGCTTTCCATGTAAACGAGTTCGTGAAACGGGATCATTGTGATGCCGATCTCGTCGGCGTGCTGTGCAACCAGTTGCTGTGCAGCGTAGGGATCGTAAAACGGTCTACCGAACGAGTCGTTGCCCGGTCCGGCGTGGTCGCGACCGACGATGAAATGATTCGCGCCGAAATTGCGGCGGATGATGGCATGCCACAACGCCTCACGCGGACCCGCCATCCGCATCGCCAGCGGCAGCAGTGCCAGCAGTGCCTGGTCGTCATAGTAACGTTCGATGAGCGCTTTATAGGCACGAACGCGGGTGAAATGATCGATGTCGCCAGGCTTTGTCATTCCCACAACCGGATGCAGCAGCAGCGTCGCATCGGCACTGTGGGCAGCGCGCTTGGTCAGTTCTTCGTGTGCGCGGTGCAGCGGATTGCGCGTCTGGAAGGCGACGACATTGCTTCGCCCCATCGCAGACAGGCGTTCGCGTACTTCAGCAGGGGTCAGTCGCAGAGACTTAAAGTCGTAGCGCGCAGGCAGCCGGAGCACCTGTAACCGCCCGCTGACGGAGCGCTCGCCCCAACGGTGCATCTCCGCCACCAGTGGGTGACGGGCGTCCTGCGTGCCGAAGACGTGCTGCGCCATGTCGTCGCGCGACCAGTTGTAAATCTCTTCCACAGTCATAATCGCAACAATATCGTTACGTGCATCGCGCAGAGCAATGTCCGTATCGAGACGCATGGGGGCGTCGGCGGCAATGGGCAGCAGAATTGGAATCGGGAACAGCGTGCCATCGACAAGGCGCATCTCGTGGATGACACGCTCATAGTCCGCTTTGCCCATGAAGCGATCCAGCGGGGAAAACGCGCCTGTCGCTAATAATTCAAGGTCGCACAACGCGCGCTCGCTGAGTTGAATGTATGGCAGCGTGTTGGCGTAGGCAAATAGCGCCTCGCGTTCGGAGGGCGCTGCCAGCAAATCGATCAAGGTGTTGCCGTAGGGAGGAATGAGTTGTGTATGCATAGGCGCGATTTTACTATGCATCCAGCTCCTTAATCAATTCCACGATGCGCGCGTAGTCCAGTGGCTTGATCAGATATGCGAGGTGGGCAAAGTCTTTACTCCGACTTATGTCCAGCGGCTCGTCAGACGTGGAAATGATTATGCGCGGGATAAAGCGCAGCACTGAGTTTGAGTCGAGTTTTTCCATGACCTGAAAACCGTTCAAGCCTGGCAAATTGATGTCGATGAGCAGTACGTACTGGCTTGCGAAGTTTGTGCTGTTATCTTTCGCCAGGCTTTCGAGGAGTTGCAGCGCTTCGTTACCGCTGGCACAGCGCAGCAGCGGGTTTTGTAAACCGAGTCGGCTCAGCATACGTTCGACGATCCGCGCGTGGGCAGGATCATCTTCGATAATGATGATGGTGCGAAGAGTCATGGTGGGGCGGCTTTCTACTGCGGTTCGGTCAGGTTATTAATGCTAAAGCTGAATGTGGTGCCGACACTTGGTTGCGAGGTAAACCAGATGCGCCCGCCCTGTCGTTCGACCAGGGCGCGCACGTAATACAAGCCGACACCGGTGCCTTCAACGTCGGTCGTATTAGAAGCGCGACGGAAGGGCATGAATACATTGTTTTCTTCAGCAGTGGGGATGCCGCGACCGTTGTCCTTGATGTGAATAACGACGCTGTCCGGCTTGGTTTCGGCACTGATGTCCAGGTGCAGCGGACGATCCTTTTGTGCATATTTGACGGCGTTATCGACCAGATTAGCGATCACTTCTTCGACGATCACTCTGTCAGCCACCACTTGCACTGGCAACTCACCTATTGTGACTGCCTGTTGGCTGAGCGCATGGGGATAGCGCTCGACAATTGAGTTAATCATTGTGCGCAAATCGAACGTATCATGTGTTGTTTCACGCTGTCCTACCCGTGCGAGGCGCAGGATTTCGCCCACAAGACTGTTCAACCGTTTGGCGGACATATCGAGATAACCCAGTGACTCTGGTAAATCGCTCTGAAGGGCAAGCTGTACGGGTGAACGCTGGTCAAGCGTGAGCGTGGGCAACCCGGCATCAATCGCGGGTTTGACAGCATCAAGCGAATAGCGGATTTCGTTGACATATTCGGTCATGTTCACCAGCGGCGAACGCAGGTCATGAGCGATCATGTAGGAGAAGTCCTTGATTTCGGCATTTGCCAGTTCGAGCGCGCGGTTCTTTGCCTGAAGCTCGCGCTGCGCTTTGCGAAGTTCAGCAAGACGTGGGCGGACGAAATAGAACTCCTGAAGGTAACTCGCCAGTGTGATGATGGCAGACAGCATCGTCACGAACCCACCAGCAACGCCGAAACCTGCGGCGGGGATGTTTGTAAAAACAACAAAACGCAGGGCATAGATGCTGGTGATAAGCGCAACTACCAACCAGAACGTAGTGCGCGGAGGAAATAGCAGTCCGCTCAACACGACAGGCACGACCATCCAGACCATATAGCCAAGCGCGCTGACACTCGACCAATCGGTCACAATCGCCATTTGCCAGAAGATGGACAGAACAAAAGCAAACATGGATAGTCCTATGCCAGCGTTAATGTGCTGGCTTCGGCTTATCGCATAGCCAGCAAAGGACAGGGCTACCGGAACAATCACAGGGAGCGTGGGCAAGATGATCAGCAGCACGCTGAAGCTGATTGCGAGCGCCAGCAGCAGCGCGGATGCGATGGTCGCGCGGCGGCGTTCGCCAAGGTCAGTGATGGTTATGTGCGGTCTTGTGAGCGCATCCCAGATTTGCGACGCGATGCTCTGTTTTGCAGGAATGGTGGACGAGAGGGTTGCCACTGTTGTTCTCCAGGGATGGCGACACAGGAATCAAATATGTCGCTGATGACAATGATTATTCATTATCATCAGCATACATGTGAGCATATATTCGTTAAGCTTGAGAAGTGGTTAGATTAAATCAACCCTGGCAGCAGCGCGTACCATTCGGTCGAGCGCACGACATCTTCCAGTCGCACCTGATCAATGGTGGTATGGGCGTGGATTTCGTCACCGGGACCAAAGCCGATGCTGGGGATGCCTGCCTTGCCCATCCAGTACGTACCGTTGGTGCTGAAGTCCCATTTGCCCGTTGGCATTGTGCCGCCCCAGAGCATCTCGCCCGCGCGCACACCTGCCTGCACAAAGGGGTTATCTTCTGGCAGCGCCCAGGCTGGATAGATTTTATCGACTTCAAAGACGAAACCGGTATAGCTGGGGTCGTTGTAGCGCAGAATGGACGCCTGAATGTCTGGGCGCTCACCGATGAGTCGCTGGATGCGCGCGAGTTCACCATCGGGCGATTCGCCAAATGTGATGCGGCGGTCAATGTAGATCAGCGCTTCATCTGGCACAGCGTTGATACTCGGCGTCTTGACGCGCATATCGCTGACGGTGATGCGCCCGTGTCCAAGGAACGGATCATCGCCAAGTTCAGGTTCGAGCTTGCTGATGGCATCGATGATCGGCAGCAGCTTGTAGATGGCGTTATCTCCGAGGAAGTTGCTGGCGGCATGGGCGCTCTTGCCTTTGGCGACGACCTGCATTTCAACGCGCCCCTTATGTCCGCGATAAATCTGCATCTTCGTCGGTTCGCCGACGACGACGAAATCGGGGCGGATGCCTTCAACTTCGACGAGCGCGTGCGGCGCGATGCCATCGCACCATTCTTCCATATTGCCGAAGTAGTAGGCAGTGTAGCCATCGAGCAATCCGAGATCGCGTGCCAGTGCCAGCCCGTAGATCATGCCTGGTGTGCTGTTCTTTTCGTCACATGCGCCGCGTGCGTAGAAGATGCCATCTTCGGTCTTACCCTCGAAGGGGTCCCATTCCCATGCAGTCGGATCGCCAACGCCCACCGTGTCGAGGTGGCTGTCGTAAAGCAGCTTGCGTGGACCATCGCCGATGCGCCCGACGATATTGCCCATGCGGTCGAAGAAGATTTCGTCAAAGCCGAGCTTCTGCATCTCCGCTTCGGCGCGTTCGCACACCGCGCGGATCTGGCTGTCGTAGCTGGGGATGGCGCAGAGTTCGCGCAGGAAGTTGATGATGGCGGGCGACTGGGCGGCGACGCGCGCTTTGATGGCGTCCAATTTCGATTGTTCGATTGCTGGCATGGTAGTGTCTCGTGTTCTTCATCTTTGGATAACGGAATGTCAAGACGGCAATTGTAGCGAGCGAGTCAAGGGTTGCGTAGTGCGCTCATCAACCCCTCCAGCGTTGCCATCGCGTCTTCCAGTGCTTGTTCCGGCTGCGGCGCGCGGACAATCCACAACGCTGCCTCGTTCATCGCGCCTGACAGCAGATGCGTCAGCGCTTCAACCGATGGCGGTTGGATGATGCCTGCCTGAACCATCTCGCCAAGCTGCCAGCGCAGTGACTTCATCGAGTTCTCCGTGTCGATCTGTCGCCATGTCTGCCAGCCAAGCACTGCCGGCGCATCGATCAGCATGATCTGCTGCACCTGCGGGTCGAGGCTGGCGGCAAGAAATGCGCGGCAGCCAGCGATCAACTGCTGCCACGCATCCGCCTCTTGCACCGACGCCGCTTCGATGCGCGCTGTCACATCGCGCTGAACATCCGCCAGCACCGCACGAAACAAGCCCTCTTTGTTATCGAAATGATGATACAGCGCCCCTTTTGTGACTCCCGCGCGCTGGACGATCTCGTCTATGGATGCCTGTGCATACCCCATCTGTGCGAAAACGTCCCGTGCAATCGTGGTCAGTGACTGGATGGTCGTTTCGCGCTGCTCGCTTTTCGTCAGACCTTTTTTGGCTGGCATAAGACCCAATCCCTTTGCTGCTTGACAAACATACTTATGGTATGTATTATAGGTACTATTGGTATGTATTGTTGGGCGATGATAAACGAGGATGGACAACGATGCAATTCTCAAGCATGTATCCAGTGATCGGCACAAGCAAAGTTGCGGAGACAGCGGACTTCTATATCCAGCACTTCGGCTTCAGCGAAACCTTCCGTTCCGATTGGTACATCAGCCTTGTGCATCGAGGCGAGTCGCCACGCGAATTGGCAATTCTCGACTACAGCCATCCCACCATGCCAGAAGCGTATCGCAAGCCTGTGCAAGGGCTGCTCATCAACTTTGAAGTTCAGTCGGCAGATGCAGAATATACGCGCCTCATCGAAACAGCGGGATTACCGCTCATTCGCGAACTCAAGAGCGAGGATTTTGGGCAGCGCCATTTCGTAACGGTCGATCCCAGCGGCGTGCTGGTCGATGTCATCGAAAACATTCCACCGAGAGGTGACTTTGCTGCGATGTACACTGATCAGTCGTGAACTTGCTCAATAGCTGGTAGCGCTAGCGCTTCAACGACCTGCCAGCCATGTCAACACCTGCTGCCATAGTTTTGCGTAACCTTCCCAGTGCAAGAAAGGCGGCGGACACCAATGCGGACCGATGTCCGACGCCCACACAAGCGAGCGCCCGCTGCCTACCTGCCGTGTTGCCAGCAGCGGATGCTCGCCGACTCTGGCGATTAAGTGCGCATCTGGTTTCAACTTCAGCTCGTTATAGCCGAGCAAGGCGGGCCAATTGGTTCCCATGCCGTGCACAATTGGGTGGTCGGGATCAACAATCTCTGGCTGTGCGCCTTCGGGTGTCTCTACGCGATCATCGAACGTGTGAAGATTAACAGGCAGAATTGTTTCTACGGGGGTGCGGAAGTATTTGGCACTGGCGTTCATCCCGGCGAATGAGAGATAACCACCACACATCGCCAGTCCGCCACCCTGCTCAACCCATGTTTGAAGTAGTTTGAGGCGGTTGGGCGTTGTCAATCCGTGAACAGCCGTATCCGGATGCAGCAGCAGCGAGTTAGCACCAACATCGCTCAGAATGACGACATTGTAATGCGCTAACGCATCCAGTGTCATCGGAAAGTCGGTTGGCACCAGATGTCCAGGCATGTGGTGCAGGGTAAAGCGGTCGAACGGGAGTGCTTTCGCCAGGAATTCGATGCCAACAGCATATTGCGTGCTTGAAAAATAGTCATAGCCTTTGACGTGCGTGGTGGTCGAAACCCAGGATTCCCCAGCAAGTAGAATATGAATGGTCGTCACAACGTCCCTCTTTCCTGAAATCATTTACTGCGAGATTGTAAGGCTTCACCTGCCCAGAGAAGTAATCGTCATGTCTGCCGCTGTTTCGGCATCTGGCTGCATCATCCAGATTGGATCATGCTCAAAACTGGCTCTCGTGCGTTCCAGGTACTTCAGGTCACGCTCAGGGAGCGCAGCGTTACGTGCGCTCGTCCATTCGCCTGCGCGGAAGAGTGGCGCTTCGTGAAGAGACGCCGCGAACACAAACTCTAACTGGTTTGTCGCCGCATCTTCCCACACGCCCACCCATGTCAGTTGTGCAGATAGCCCACAGGCATCGCGAACAGCATCGCCAAGTTGAACCCAGGGTGCACGCAGCCCATCACATAATACGCGCGGCAGCGCGCGCCCGTGGCCACGCTTAATGGTGACCACACGTCGGTGCGTATGCTCCCAGAATAAGCCGACAGCGCGCACCTGGAAGCGTGGGTAACGCGGTTCAGGTTTGCCGCGCAGCCAGTTCCAGACATAGCGCCGCGCCAGCGCTGCACGCACGCGCCGTAACTCGCTGGAAGGTGTGGTCAGAATCATTGGCAAGGGGCGGAATTGGGACAGCAGCGAGCTGATGTGTGCAGGCAGCCGAGCGTCCATCAACGGGGCAAAAGCATTGGCGCGCGTTTCATCCGTTTTTCTATGCAGGCTGCCACCGCTCACTTGCCCCCTAAACATGACATTCATGCGCTTCCAACCCTGCATGTAGACCAGGCAGAATGGCTTCAGATGGCTTGCCGCAATCCCTGTCTCTTCCTGTACCTCGCGTGCAGCGGCTTCTGCCAGCGGCTCGTGTTCGTCAAGACGTCCACCAGGCAGCGTCCATGTGCCAAGATCCGCGCGCTGCGAGAGCAAGATATGCTGACGATCATCAAATATGGCGCTCATCACTCCGAGCCGCAAAAATGGTTTACTCATGCATTAACAGAATACTGACTGCGGATATCTGTAAGCAATGGGCGATCTTATCCGCAATGATC
Source organism: Chloroflexota bacterium (assembly GCA_033763755.1). Taxonomy (GTDB): domain Bacteria; phylum Chloroflexota; class Anaerolineae; order Aggregatilineales; family Phototrophicaceae; genus Flexifilum. The sequence continues at coordinate 27,697 of JANRJX010000071.1, read as the reverse complement.
GCCATCGCTCCGCCCTCACATTATCATCTTGCGCACATGATAGCACGATCTAATCGCCGCGAATCAGTCGTGTTGAAATGGCATTGTGTTCTTCGACCAGCAGCGGGACGTCAACTGTTTGAAGGACGCCTTCGTTTACAACAATACGACCGTTAATGATCGACAAATCGACAAGAGGTGGTTGGCAGAATGCAAGCGCTGCCAGCGGGTCGTGCAGCGCGCCGGCAAATGCAGGCGTGTCTATCCGGTAGGCGATTACGTCCGCTGCCATACCCGGTGACAGACTGCCGATATCATCGCGTCCCAGTGCAGCTGCGCTGCCGCGTGTCGCCATCCACAACGCCTCACGCGCGCTTAGCGCAGCCGGGTTGCCGCCTACGCGCTGGAGCAGCATCGCCTGCCGTGCCTCTGCTAGCAAGTGATTGCTGTCGTTCGACGCTGAGCCATCAACACCTAAACCGACTGTGACACCTGCGTCCAGCATCTTGCGCACTGGAGCGATCCCGCTTGCCAGCCGCATATTGCTGCTGGGGCAGTGGCAGACGCCTGTATGGGTGCGGGCAAACAGACCGATTTCGTGGTCATCCAGTTTGACACAATGTGCGTGCCAGACATCCGCGCCCACCCAGCCGACATCTTCCGCATAGTCGCCTGGTCGCATCCCAAACGTTTCCAGACTGTAGCTGACATCATTGTCATTTTCGGCAAGGTGCGTATGCAAGCTGACACCATATGCGCGTGCAAGCGCCGCCGCTTCACGCATTAAATCGCGCGAGACGCTGAAGGGCGAACAGGGCGCGACTGCGATCCGCGTCATCGCATACCGTTTCGGGTCATGATAGGTTTCGATAGCGCGGCGTGTGTCGCGCAGGATGGCATCTTCCTGCTCGACGACTCGATCTGGTGGCAAGCCGCCTTTGCTTTCGCCTACGCTCATCGAGCCACGTGCAGCATGAAAACGCATCCCGATTTCCTGCGCGGCGCGAATCTCATCATCAATCAACACATCTTTGGGATAGATGTAGAGGTGGTCACTGCTGGTGGTGCAACCGCTCAGGATCAATTCTGTCATAGCAAGCTTGGCGCTGACGTAGACCGCCTCACCGTTCATGCGCGCCCAAATGGGATACAACGTGCGCAACCAGGCGAATAACTCGCGCTCCTGTGCCAGACAGCGCGTGAGCGTCTGATACATGTGATGGTGTGTGTTGATGAGTCCTGGCATTACCAGATGACGTGAACAGTCAATCACTTCATCGGCAGTGAGTGGTTGGGTGCCACTGTGTTTACCGATAGCCTCAATGACGCCATCGCGAATAAATACCCAGGCGCCAGACAATTCACGACGCGTATCGTCCATCAGTGCGAGCGTGTGGATGTTGCGAAGCAGGAGGGTGGTCATGACATCAATACTCGCTATACTGTCTGCTCAATCAGGACAATTATAACCCATGACCCAAACCTTCACCCACGCAACCCATCTTTCGCCGTTCACCTGGCGCTATGGCAGTGATGCCATGCGCCAATTGTGGTCTGAAGAACACAAGCGCCGTTTGTGGCGACGCATCTGGGTAGCATTGGCAGCTGCACAGGCGGAGGTAGGATTAGTCACGCCTGAACAGGTGGAAGACTTGCGCGCTCACGAGGACGCTATCGATATTGAGCGCGCTCATACCATCGAAGCTGAAATCAAGCATGACCTGATGGCAGAAATCAAAACCTATGCCGAGCAGTGCCCCGTCGGGGGCGGTATCATCCACTTGGGCGCGACCAGTATGGACATTGAAGACAATGCCGACGCGCTCCGGCTTCGGGACGGGCTGAGCTTGCTTATCAAGCGGTTGCGTACACTCCTGCTGACCTTGTGCGAGCGAATTGAGACAGAAGCTGATCATGTGTGCATGGCATGGACACATTTGCAGCCTGCCGAACCTACTACTGTTGGCTATCGACTGGCATTGTATGCACAGGATTTGGCAGCGGATTACAATGCCTTGCTTAGTCTGCGTGACGAGATGCGCGGCAAAGGGTTGAAGGGGGCAGTTGGCACTGCTGCCAGTTACGCAGAACTGCTCGCGGGGACAGCGATGACGCCGCCAGCATTGGAGGCGCAAGTGATGCGCGCGCTCGATCTACGTGCCTACACGATTGCAACACAAACCTATCCGCGACGGCAAGACTGGACGGTTCTCACGGCACTGTCTGGCTTAGGGATGTCCATCTACAAGTTGGCATTTGATATAAGGGTGCTGCAAATGCCACCGATTGGCGAATGGGCTGAACCCTTTGGCGCGACACAGGTCGGCTCGTCCGCCATGCCGTTCAAGCGCAACCCGATTAACGCCGAGAATCTTGATAGTCTGGCACGGTACCTGGCGGCGCTGCCCAACGTGGCATGGGGCAATGCGGCTGACAACCTGCTTGAGCGCACACTCGACGATAGCGCCAACCGTCGCATCATCCTTCCACAGGCATTCCTGACCGCGGATGAATTGCTTCTGCGCGCTGTGCGCCTGGTGGATGGGCTTCGCATTGATGGTGAAGCAGTCAAGCGCACACTGGACCGCTATGGAGTATTTGCCGCGACGGAACGCTTGCTGATGGCATCAGTCAAGGCGGGCGGCGACCGCCAACATCTCCATGAAGTCATTCGCAAGCATAGTCTGGCAGCGTGGGCAGCCGTACAGCGTGGAGAACCAAACCCCCTTGCCCATTCTCTGGCGCATGATTCGACATTGATTCATCTGCTATCACCCGATACCATCCATGCCTTACTTGATGCTTCTCAGTACATTGGCGATGCAGCCGTAAGAGCGCGAGGTCTGATAGACGACATACGGAGTTCACTTAATCTTTATGCTGACCTGCCCCATACTAGCGGATAATAAAGATTGCTAGTGTGGAATGTAGGTGGACAAAGTTCACTATGGGTACTGGAAGCAATGAATGATTTATTTAGCGATGATCTGCTGCAGCGGCTGGTGCTTCTGGCAGAAGTACAGGGGTGTGCGCCTCAAGATCTACTCAGCCAGTTGATTGATGGTCATCATGCAATAGAGCGCGCACTCTATGAAAGCGAAGCGCGCTACCGCGGGATCGTTGAGAGCCAAATAGACCTTGTTTGTTTATATGACACGACTCCACGTCTGCTGTTTGTCAACGATGCCTACTGCCGACACTTCGGCAAGCGTCGGGAAGACTTAATTGGAAAATCTTTCCTCGAGTTAGTAGATGCCGATCAACATGCCGGGATCTTGCAACGCCTTGCCGATTGCCTGATGGATCCAAAACCTCGTGTCGCTGAAGTACGCACAACGTTTTCAGATGGCAGAGTCGGCTGGATCGAGTGGGTAGACTTCGGCATTCGCAATGCGGATGGGCAAGTTACCATGCTTCAAGCCGTTGGGCGTGACATCAGCCGTGTCATCAGGGCAGAAGCAGAATTACGACAGCAGGAAGAGTATTACCGTCTGTTGTTTGAGAATAATCCTATTCCAGCCTGGGTTTACGACTTGAAGAGCCTCCAAATTCTGTCCGTCAACAGGGCGGCAGTGGACCATTACCAGTATTCGGAAGAAGAATTCTTGCAGCTTCGCACCATCGATATACAGGCACCTCAAATGCGCGAGGCAATGCTGGAACTGCTGACAACGCCGAACCTGGGGTCAATTGTGGGGCGCGAATGGTGGCATCGCAAAAAAGACGGCAGCACTTTTCCTGTGGAAATTTCCAGTCATCCCATCACTATGAGCAATGGTGAACGAAGGCTGGTTCTGGCGCGTGACATCAGTGAACGCAAACAACTGGAGGATGAACGTGTGCGCACGCAGGCATTGGAATTGACAATTGAAAAGGAACGCGAGCTGATGCAGCTCAAAGAGCGCTTCATTTCGATTGTCTCTCACGAGTTCCGTACGCCGCTCACCGTCATTAAGACTTTCACTGATTTGCTGAGGCGGTACTATCAACGCCTGTCACCAGAGAGCATCCAGGAAAAACTGGATGGAATCGTCTATCAGGTCAAACGCATGACCCAGCTAATGGAAGATGTCCTGACATTAAGTCGGGGGCAAAGCGGGCAGTTGCCGTTCAATCCTGAGCTAACCGACGTTTTTCATTTCTGTCGTGATACCGTTGAGCATGTGAGGATCGCTGACCAAGGGGCCCACCTTTTTCTCATCGAGAACCATCTGTCACCGGGACTACAACTGCGCCTGGACCGTCGTTTGCTGGAGCATGTGCTGGTCAACCTGCTATCTAATGCTGCAAAGTACTCACCTGTCGGACGACAGATTCTGCTGAAGCTTAACCAACTGGCGCGCAGCGTTCAATTAGTGGTTCAGGATGAGGGGATGGGCATTTCCGAAGCCGATCTCAAGCATTTATTCGAACCCTTCTATCGTGCTGAGTCCGTGAGCAAGATCGATGGTACAGGACTGGGCTTGGCGATCGTCAAGCAGAGTGTAGAGGCGCATGGCGGTATTATCGAATGTCAGAGCACACTTGGCGTTGGCACAACTTTTACTGTGACCCTGCCGCTGATCGCGACTGGGGCGCTGCGGACCCGTTTATAGCTTGGCTGGTGTAGCCGAACAAGGCGACCAACCCTGCGGCTGCGTACAGGCACGCCAGCGTTGTCAGCGCCAGGTAGTAGCGCTGCCAGGGAAGCGGATTTGCCAGCAAACTCGCGACGATGACTGTCAACACCATCAGCATCCCTACAGCAAGTGCCGACGACTCGAACGGGCGCACCGTCATAATGAGACTCGCGATGATGCCGCCTGCCGCCGCCAGCGTCAGCAGCAGACCGCCAATACCCCAATGCACCCCGCTCAAGCCAGATGCCTCGTAACGCGTAATTTCTGCCTGTATGGGAGCCACTGCAAACACCTGGGTTTCGTAGTACATCAGTGGGGCAACGAACGGCTGCGTAAAGAGCTTCTCGATGCGCTGCTCATTCGACATTGCGCCACCCGCAGCGACGGTTTGAATGTCGAGCAGTTCCGCACGCACAGCCAGTAAATCGCCAAGTCGGGCGGGCGGGTCGTTCCACAGTCCAGGCGACAGGGCGATGAACAGCGCTATTGCCAGTACGCCGCTCGCTCCTGTGAGAGATGCTCCGCTTAGCAGCAAGGATGTGCGCCGTTCTCGCTGCTGCCACGCGGCGAAGACGTAGCCTGTGAGGACGATGCCGAGCGCGCCGACCACGAAGACGACGCCGCTGTGTTTGCTGGCGAGCGTTAAGCCGCAGGCGAGTGCAAGCAAGATGAATAATGTGTAATGCGTGATGCGGGATGAGTCAGTAGATCTGTGTTGTGGTTTCTGAGTGCTCAGATGCTTCACGATGTGGACTGCGATATACAGCGCCAGCAGCCCAAAACACAGCACCATGCTCTCCTGCATCACGCGCCGTCCGTTGAGCAGGATAGCAGGATGCAAAGCGTAAAGTGCCGTGGCGATATATGCCAGCGTGCGCCCTCCAAGCGCCTGTGCCAGCGCAAACATGGCAGCAAAGCTGGCAGCAAGGTAGGCAATCGATGGTAGTCGGGCAAGTACCAGATGTTGCTCTGTCGGGCGGCGACCTCCGGCAAGGTTATCTTCGTAGCCGCGCCCCCAGTCCCACCCTGGAGCCGGAGGCAGATCGCTGCGCCCATATCCGCTTGCGTGCCACACCAACCCAATACTGTAGCGGCTGACGCTGCCGTTCAGGATGCGCAGATGCGCATCACTATCGATGAAATAGGGTGGTGTGGTCGTCAATAGCTGCGGAGAGCCATCAAGGAAGGCAGTAATGTAATCGCTGCTGGCGTAGAGCAGCATCGGCTCGTCACCATGAAAGGGTGCCAACACAACGCCCGCCAACGCATACACGCTTAACGCTGCCAGAAACAGGATATCCATAAGCCGGGGGAGGCGAAATCCGTTCATGCAGCGTAGGATAACGCAGAGCCAATTCTCCGGCAACGTTTATCCTCCCTCAATTGCTTCGCCCGCCTGTTCGCTTTATAATGCCTGTATTGACACAATCTTGACTAGGTAAACAGCGTGCAGCAAGTTTCCACAATCGAAACACACTCCATGCCCGATCTGACGCGCCCGCCTCTGCAAAACCAGGGCTTCCTGAATTTCCTGCGGGAAGTACTAGAGACAGTCATTCTGGTTGCTGCCATTTATGCACTAGTCAATCTGCTGAGTGCGCGGTTCATCGTCGAAGGTCCCAGTATGCAGCCCAATTTCCATACAGGGCAGTTTGTCATTGTTAGTCGGCTGCACTACATGCTGGAAGAACCTCAGCGCGGCGATATTGTCGTCTTTCATTACCCAGGTAACCCCGACGAAGATTACATCAAGCGCGTCATTGGCGTGCCGGGCGATGTCGTGGAGCTACGAAACCAGCAGGTCTACGTCAATGGCGAGCGTTTGAACGAGCCCTACATTGCAGAAGAATGCAGCCGGACGAGCTGCCCGGACGAGGTCTTCCCGAAACTGGAGCCGGGACAATATTTTGTCATGGGCGATAACCGCAACCACAGCAGCGACTCGCGGCGCTTCGGTGCAGTCGACCGTCGCTTCATTGTGGGCGAAGCCCTGCTCCGTTATTGGCCGCCTTCTGATTGGGGCATTGTCACGCGCGTCAATGCGCCTTAGGTTGGTGGTAGGATAGTGGAAACATTGGAACTCAAACGTCCCCATTTGCGTGGGGCGAACCTTATTCGTGAAGCACTGGAAACGGTTGCTGTAGTACTGGCAGTATTTACACTGGTCAACCTGGCGACGATGCGCTTCTTTATTGACGGTCCCAGTATGGAACCGACATTCTTTACCGGTCAGTACATTATCGTTGACCGGACTTCGTACCTGTTTGGTGCGCCGCAGCGGGGTGACATCGTGGTGTTTGATCCTCCGGACATTAGTGCAGACTTGCTGGTCAAGCGGTTGATTGGGCTGCCGGGCGATACAGTCGAAATCATTGATCAACGGGTTTATGTCAACGATGTGCTGCTGGATGAGCCGTATGTGGTGAACGGTTGTGACCGCTGCGTCAACGAGACATGGACATTGGGGCAGGCAGAGTATTTCCTGATGGGTGACAACCGCGATCACAGCCGTGACTCGCGTGCTTTTGGTCCTGTGCCCCGCGATCACATCTATGGTGAAGCGGTCTTTCGTTATTTTCCGCTGGATGTTTTGGGAGTGATCGCAGATTTTCGATTTCCACGTTAATCATTGGAAGTTGCCATGATGAAGAATTCCGCCCAACCATGCCCACGCTGCCAGATCGGGCACCTCCAACGCGGGCAGGCGACCTTTACCGCCGTATACCAGAATACACTGCTCAGCGTTCCCAATGTTGCCGACTGGAGCTGTGACATTTGTCAGTACCACGAGTTTGACTACGATGTCTTGCGGCAGGTTGAACTTGTTACCGGGGCGCTGCCTGTCACGCCCGACACGGCACGCCAGACGGCGCGTGGTGCGGCGCACGAAAGCGGCGATACGGTCAAGAGCCAACGTCTGAAACCTTAAGCAGACTTTGAATGAGTGTGGTAGACTCCTTTATGTACGCAGATAGTATGAACGGGAGTCAAAGCCCACATGCAATCAGGCGAAATTATTGTTGGGCTTGTCATTGCGCTGGGGCTGTCGCTGGCGTATAACATCTATCAGGCGCTCAAACGACGCAGCCTGTTCATGGAAGCGGATGAACAGGAGAATGTTCGCACGCAACTTGACCAGTTTCGGCATGAACTGCGTTCGGTGCGTAGCGATCTTGCCAATGAGCGCCAGAAGAGCGAAACACTCAGCCAGCAGCTTGCAGAAGCAGGGAGGACACGCAGCACCTTTCTCGATCAGATGGGCTATTTTGTGCGCACACCGCTCAACCTGATTATCGGTTACAGCGAGATGCTGGCAAATGGCATTTATGGCGAGGTGGCACCAAAACAGGCTGAACGCCTGACGGTGATTCAGCGCAGTGGCAATGACCTGTTGAAGTACTTTACCGATATGCTTGAGCTGCATCGTCTGGAAACGGCAAGTGTTGAACTTGACTTGAAGGCTGTTCAGGTTAAGCCACTGTTTGCCCGGCTGCTGGCAGAGGTAGCAAAAGTTGCAAGCAAGTACGAAGTCGAAGTTCGCGAAGAGATGGACGCAGATATTGGCGCGATCTACGGCGATGCGGCGCGCATTGAACAGGTGTTGAGTCATCTTCTCTCAAATGCGATACGCTTTAGTCCAAAGAACAAGGTGGTTATCGGAGCGCGTAATGTCAAAGTGAAGTCGGGCAAGTCCGACAATTTCAGCTTTCCGACTCTCGGCTGGCTCCGCGATGGCGACTGGATTGTGCTGAGCGTAACGGATAACGGCATCGGCATACCGCTGAAAGATCAGGCAAGCATTTTCGAGACGTTTTATCAAGTCAATCGCGAGCAGACGGATGACCAGCGTGGTGCCGGATTGGGGCTGGCGATTGCCAAACGGCTTATCGAGCTGCATCGCGGCGTAATTTGGGTGAAAAGCGCCGAAGGCAAAGGCAGTACGTTCTTCGTTGCGCTGCAAGCGTGGAACGATATTCGTGCTACTGATACTCAGGAACGGCAGTTGCTTACGCAGGCAAGAGCGAAGTCGTAACGGAGTGTTCCGTCCAAAAATCAGGCAAAACTATGGCAGACAAGAAACATATTCTGGTGGTTGAGGATAACAAAGATAATCTGACGCTGGTACTGGACTTGCTGGAGTCTATGAGCTACGAAACTCTTGTCGCAACAGATGGTGAACAGGCACTCAAGATTGCGAAAGAGGCGCTGCCTGTCTTGATTCTGCTTGATCTCTCGCTGCCACACATGGATGGCTGGGCGGTCGCGCGCGACTTGAAAGGGGACGAGCGATACAAGAAGATTCCCATTATCGCGCTGACAGCACACGCCATGATCGGCGATAAGGAAAAAGCACTGGCGGCCGGCTGTGATGATTACGTCTCCAAGCCGATTGTGTTTAAGGAACTGGTTGCCAAACTACATCAGTACATGCCGGAATAGGCCGGAAAGTGAGCACTCATGCGCATTCTCATTGCTGACGACAACGCAGATAATCGCCAGCTTCTCTCCGATATTGTGTCGAGCATTCGTCATGAGGCGATCACAGCATACGATGGTGAAGAGACGCTGCGTCTGGCGCAAGCACAACTGCCTGACCTGGTCATCCTGGATGTGAATATGCCAGGCATGAGTGGGTTTGAGGTCTGCGACAAGCTCAAGCGAATGCCCGCCACTGCTCACATACCTGTCCTGATGCTGACCGCGCTGAACGCCGAAGACCACAAAATACAGGGGCTGTCGCTGGGTGCGGACGATTATCTGACCAAGCCATTTAACCCGCGCGAACTTGTTGAGCGCATCAAGTCGCGGCTGCGTCAGAAGGAGCAGACGGACACGCTCCATAAATCACAGACCATGATCCGCGAGACATTCCAGCGCTACGTCGCTCCGGCGGTAGTCGAGCAGCTTCTGAACGCGCCTGACCAGGTGTCGCTCGGTGGCAAGCTGCAAGAGGTAACGGTGCTGGTCGCCGATTTGGAAGGGTTCACCAGCATTTCAGAGCGTGTGGACCCGCAGCAACTCTTGACCATCCTGAACCGCTATCACACACTGCTGGTTGGTATCGTGCGTGAATTCGGTGGAACAGTAGACAAGTTTCTGGGCGACGGTTTGATGGCGCTCTACAACACGCCGCTGGCGCAGCCGGATCATGCATTGTGGGCAGTACGGACTGCGCTGGCAATTCGCGCAGCGCTGGAAAAATTCTATGTCGATGTTGCGCCAGAGTATCGAGTCGCGATCAACTTTGGTATCCACAGTGGCATGGCAGTGGTCGGTAATGTCGGCGCGCCTGACTTGATGAACTTTACGGCGATTGGCGATACGGTCAATTTGGCGTTTCGTTTGCAGGAACTTACACACGGTGGGCGTATTATCATCAGTGAAGAGACTTGTTTGATGATCGAGGGGCAGGTTGTGACGCGTCAGTTGGGATTGGTGAACGTCAGCGGGCGCGCAACCCCGGTTATGACATATGAAGTCACAGGCTAGACAGTACTTGAAAAATGTGTTAACATATACATGTTGTTGCGGAAAAAAGTGGGTGCCCCCCACTTTTTCTGTTAGTTGTGGGTAAAACCACTTTTCACCGTCATTCTGTCCCCATCTTCCCGTCCTTACTGGGAGCTGTTTAGAGCAAGTGCTATGAGAAGCGAATTCGAAGTCGCCTTTAATGAAATTGCCGAACTGCGCAATTTGCCGCGCGACATTGTGCTGGAAGCGTTGAGCAATGCCCTCGTTTCCGCCTACCGTCGTGATGCAGGCATTGGCAACGCGCAGCAAATCGACGCACAGATCGACCCGAACACCGGGCGTGCGCGCGTCTTCGTTGAAAAAGAAGTTGTCGAGACGGTTGAAGACAGCCGTACTGAAGTTGACCTGGAAAAGGCGCGTTTCTACAACCCAGAAGCGCAGGTCGGCGACGTGATCATGGTCATGGTCGAAGGCTCAATGAAAAAGTACGGGCGTATCGCTGCGCAGACCGCCAAGCAGGTTATCCTGCAAAAGATTCGCGAGGCTGAACGTACACAGCTCTACGAAGAGTTCAGCGTGCGTGAAGGCGACCTTGTCAACGGCACCGTACAAAGCCTGAACGCCAGCTTGATCACGGTCAGCTTGGGACGTGCAGAAGCGATTTTGCCACGCGCCCAGCAAATTCCGAGCGAGAAATTCAAGCCGCATGACAAGCTGCGCGCGTACATTATGGAAGTCAAGAAGACCAGCCGCGGTCCGCAGATCGTGCTTAGCCGCGCACATCGCGACATGCTGCGTCGCCTGTTGGAATACGAAGTCCCCGAAATTTATAACGGGCATGTCGAAATCAAGTCGATTGCGCGCGAGGCAGGCTATCGCTCTAAAGTCGCTGTTGCCGCGCTGCAAGAGGGCATTGACCCAGTAGGCGCATGCGTCGGGATGCGCGGCGGTCGTATCCAGAACATCGTCAAGGAACTGCACGATGAAAAGATTGACGTGATCGAATGGAACGCCAATCAGGAGCAGTTCATTGCCAAGGCGTTGAGTCCGGCGCGTGTGACGGGCGTCTATCTCGAAGATGATCCAGATGCCGGTCGCACAGCGGTGGTGATTGTTCCCGACGATCAATTGTCACTGGCGATTGGCAAAGAGGGGCAGAACGCACGCCTTGCCGCCAAGCTGACGGGCTGGCGCATCGACATCAAGAGCGTTGCTGAAGCGGTACAGGAAGCGATTGAGAACCGTGATGTATCGCCCGTCAAAGAGATTGTCAAGCAGCAGCCAGACATTATCACCGAAGCAGAGCGCATTCTGGAGAAGAAGGCGCTTGGGCGCACGATCCAGCCGGAAGAATTCACGATGCTAGGCAAGTTTGCGGATATGGTGCAGCGCAAGCATGTCGCCAACCGCGAAGCGAGCCGCCGCGAACGCCGCGCGCAGATTGAAGCGGTCAAGGCGACGCTGCCTGCTGGCGCGTTCCAACTCAGCCTGGATGCACTTGACCTGCCTGCTGAGATGAAGGAAGCACTCAAGTCGTTCAACACGGTTGGCGACATCATGGTCGCGGCGTTACTGGACGAGCGACGCATCAAGGCAAAGCTGAACGATTTCCCGGAGTCGGCGCTGCGCCAGGTGCAGGACGCCATTGCCAGTATCGTCATTCCCGAATATGTCGAGTCGGAAGTTGCTGAAGTCGACATTGAGCCGGAAGCCGAACCTGCTGCGGTTGTGTCTACGCGTGAGCCCGTAGCAGAAGCACCTGCACCTGCTCCGGTCATGATTGCTGCCGAAGAAGGTCTCGACGAAGCGCCGGATGCCTTCCCCGATCTGGATGAGCCTGCACCTGTTCAGCCACGCCGTCCCAAGCCACAGCCGCAACCGGTACGCACGTTCACGCCCGCGCCGATGGGTGCTGTTGAGACGGTTGTCGATAAGGACGAGGAAGAAGACATTGACCTACTGGAGACGCGCAAAGGGACAAAGGCGGGCAAGAACAAGAAGGGTAAGAAGGGTCGTCAGGTCTTCTATGATGAGGAACGTGGCGAGTCGTATGTCAAGCGTCAGCGCAAGGGCAATCGCGGTGGCGACCTTGACTGGGATGAAGAGCTTTAGCCAAGGGGCTTTGTGATGCCTGAAGCAGCCGCAAAGCCAGCGAAACGAGTTCCCATTCGTATGTGTGTGGTCTGTCGTGAGAAAGCGGGCAAACGCACACTCACGCGGATTGTGCGCACTGAGGATGGGATAAAGATCGATCCAGGTGGTAAAATAAAGGGACGGGGCGCATACCTGTGTGAGCGCCCAGAGTGTTGGGAACGCGCGATGAAATCCGATGTCCTGGCGAAAGCCTTAAAAACGACATTGACGCCTGAAGACCGTGAGCGGCTGCGCCAAGCAGCGTCTGAATCATGACTCCTCGGGCAGCGCTTTTTTCAAGTGAACTGAATATGTGTAGTTGTAACGCGGGCGTGGCATAACCTCGACGGAGTCTTATATGCCGTTCAGACGCTCCGCCCGCCGTGTGGAGGCACTGAATGGCTCTAGAGAAACAAGTCGTCCTCGTTCCAGATTATTTAACCGTCCGCGAACTGGCGGAATTGATCGGCGCAAACCCGATTGAAGTAATGAAGCGTTTGATCGCCAATGGCATCATGGCGGCGATCAATCAGCAGATCGATTACGATACGGCGGCGATCGTCATCGAAGAACTTGGCTACGAGGCACAATCCGCGACGCAGGTTGCGCAGAAAGCGGAACGCGAACACCGCGCCGCGACCGCCCAGACATGGCGCAGAATGTACAAAGATGAAAAGGCGGAAGACCTGCAACGCCGTCCGCCCATCGTCACCATTCTCGGTCATGTCGATCATGGCAAGACCACACTCCTCGATACTATTCGCAAAGCCCATGTCGCTGAAGGCGAAGCGGGCGGCATTACGCAGCATATCGGCGCGTATCGCGCTGCACATAACGGACGACAAATCACGTTCCTGGACACCCCCGGTCACGAGGCATTTACTGCCATGCGTGCGCGTGGGGCGCAGGGGGCGGACATCGCGATTCTCGTTGTGGCAGCGGACGACGGTGTGATGCAGACAACGCGCGAAGCATACACCCATGCGCAGGCAGCGAACGTTCCGGTGATTGTCGCCGTGACCAAAGTTGACAAGCGCAATGCTAATGTTGACCGTGCCAAGCAGCAGTTGAATGACATGGGACTTGCTCCGGATGATTACGGCGGGGATACCATTGTCGTGCCTGTGAGCGCGCAGCAGGGGACAGGCATCGAAGACCTGCTGGAAGCGATTCTGTTGATCAGCGACGACCAGGAGATTATCGCCAATCCCAAGAGTGAGGCACGCGGGGTAGTACTGGAGTCGCGGGTCGATAAGTCGCGCGGCAGCATCGCTACGCTGCTGGTACTGAACGGTACACTGCATGTCGGCGATGATCTGGTGGCGGGGACGACGTTCGGGCGCATCAAGGCGATGTACGATGAAACGGGCAAGAACATCAAGACTGCCGTGCCATCGCAACCTGTGTCGGTGCTGGGGCTGCATGATTTGCCGCAGCCGGGCGATAGCTTTGAGGTCATGAAGAACGAGAAGGCGGCTCGCGCCCTTGTCACTGAGCGCCTGGAAGCAGCCGAAGCACAGAAGCAGGCAGGCGGACGGCGCAGTTTGACGCTCGAAGACATCTTCGCACAGTTCAAAGAGGACGAGGCGAAGGAGCTGACGTTGATTGTGCGTGTTGATGTCAACGGTTCGTTGCAGCCAATTGTCGATGGTCTTAACAAGATTTCCGAACAGAATGAAGGCGGCATCCGTGTGCGCATTCTGTCGGCAGAAGTCGGCAGCATCACTGAAAGCGACGTGATGTTGGCGGCGACGGCACATGCGATTATCATCGGCTTCAACGTCAATCCCGACGAAGCCGCGCGGCGTTCCGCCGACTCTCAGGGCGTAGATATTCGCAGCTACAGTGTCATCTACAAACTGTTCGAGGAGATCGAGCTGGCGCTTCAGGGTATGCTGGAGCCGGTGTATGCGGACAAGACGATAGGCGTTGCCGAAGTGCGCCAGGTCTTCCGCATCTCCAAGGTTGGTACGATTGCCGGCTGTATGGTTAAGGAAGGCGAAGCGCGTCGCAATGCCAAAGCGCGAGTGCGTCGTGGCGGGCAGGTTGTCGTTGAAGGCAGCGGCGTCAGTTCGCTCAAGCGCGTGCAGGAAGATGTGCGCGAGGTGCGTCAGGGCTTTGAATGCGGCATCGGCTTATCGAACTTCGCTGCCTTTGAAGTCGGCGATTTGATCGAGTTTTACGTCACTGAGCGCGTAAGCTAAGTGGCGAGGGCGGTTGATTATGAGTAGTATCAAACAAGACCGCATTGCCGGGCGTATTCGCCAGATATTGAGCGTGCTGATCCTGCGAGAAGTGTCTGATCCGCGTCTGCAAGGGCTGACAGTGACGGATGTGGAGATTGACGCAGAGTTGATGTACGCCCGTGTTTATGTGAATGCGCTGGGCGAAGAAGAGCGGATGCCGGAAATCATGGGCGTGCTGAAGCAGGCGAAAGGCTTTCTTCGGCGCGAAGTCGGCAAACGGCTGCAACTGCGTCGTGTTCCAGATATGGGCTTTTTCTGGGACACGTCGCTGGCTCGCGGTGACCGTCTGGAAGGCTTGATCGATAGTCTGGATATTCCGCCTGCCCCGCCAGAGGATGACATGGATGACGATGAATTCAATACCCGCGCCGATGTGGACTGAGGCGACACATGCTGTTCAATCTGCCAATCGGCTGCTGCTGGTGACGCATGTGGAGCCTGATGGCGATGCTATCGGCTCTATGTTGGGATTGGGTCTGGCGCTGCGTGCGCTCGGAAAGACGGTGGATGTTGCGGTCGATGGCGGTGTGCCGTCGTACCTGCGCTACATACCGGGTTCCGATACGGTGCTGGAGAAGCTCAAGACGGGTGCATGGGACGTCATGATCTCGCTCGACAGCAGCGATGAAGCGCGCACGGGCGATTGTGGTGCATACGGACGCGCCAACAGCCCAGTCGTTATCAATCTTGATCATCATCAGAGCAATACGGGTTTCGGACACATTCACCTCGTCAATGCAGCCGCTGTGTCCGCAACCGAGGTCGTGCAGGACTGGCTGCCATATCTGGGACAGCCGCTGACCCCTGATATCGCTACAGCACTCATGACCGGATTAGTGACAGATACCATCGGTTTCCGCGTCAGCAGTGTCCAGCCACGCACATTGCTGCTGGCGGCGGCACTGATGCAAGCGGGCGCACCGATGTACGATATCATCCAGCGCACGCTGAACAGCAAGGATTTCCGCGACATCCAATTGTGGCAGCAGGCATTGCCTTCTGTCACGTTACAGGATGGGGTGATCAGTGGCGTGGTGCGCGTTGCTGATTGGAAAGCAGTGGGAATGGACGACACAACAGACAGTGGTTTAGTCGGTTATCTCATCACCACCGATGAAGCACGAGTCGCCGTCGTCTATAAAGAGAAAGTCAGTGGAGAGGTCGAAGTCAGTTTACGCAGCAAGCCTGGCTATGACGTGAGTACGGTTGCCTTTGAATTGGGCGGCGGCGGACACAAACAGGCATCAGGCGCGACGGTTCCGGGTCCTGTTGACGAGGCAATAGCGCGTGTTGCGCCGCTGCTACTGGCAATTGCTAACCCACAGTGAGACTTGTATGCTGCCGCCTGCTATACTCCGCGCATGACTTCACCAAAACCCCTGCTCACGCGCAGCGCGCTTGCCTGTATGCTGGCAATCTTTGCGCTGCTCGTAAGTGTCTACTTGCTCATCTACAGCGGTTATATCGAAAGCGGCGACAGTCGCTATCTTTTTAACGCCACTGCCAGCCAGTATCGTTATGGCGATATGCTGCTCGATCTGTCCGCAAGTGAACGACTGCCGGAGCAGGTCGATCCCGATTTGCCGTACCCCTTGCAGCGCTTTGATACTGAACTGATGCAACCGCTGTTGGCGCAGCCGTTGTACGCACTGGCAAACGCAGTGCCAGGCATCGGACTCGTGCATACAACGTGGATGTTCAACATTGTCGTCACCGCGTTGACGGGTTGTATCGTCTTCTTGTTTGCGCGCGCGCTTGCGTTTGATACGCGGGCAGCCGTTCTGGTCGCGCTCATGTATGGGTTGGCGACGATTGCTGTTCCCTACAGCAAAACGTTCTTTCGCGAACCGCTCACCGCGCTGACGATCACAGCGGCGGCGCTGCTGGCAGAGCGCACACGCGCACACAACTACCGCCCGTGGTCGTTACTGCTGCTGATCATATCAATTGTGGTGATGCTGCTGACGCGCGCCGCTGCTGTGTTTGCGCTGCCGGCGCTGCTGGTACTGCTGTTACCTGACGCGATGACGGTCGTACGGCGTGCTTCCCTTGGACGCATATTGCTGATCATTATCGGCGTCATAGCTCTGGCGGCGGCTGTCTTTGTCGGTGCGGCTGTACTGGGCGGCGGGCGCTACAACATCCTGGCGCGGTTGGACAGCGACTTTACCTACATTATTACCGCACTTCACAGTTATATGCTGAGTATCGGCGGCAGCATCTGGGCGACTTCGCCGCCGCTGCTGCTTGCCATTCCCGGCATTTACCTTTTCTGGCGGCACGGATTGTGGCGCTACGCGCTGGCGCTGCCGCTCCTACTCCTCACATTCACCTTCGGCTACGCGCTGTTTATCGATCAGCACTGGTTCGGCGGCTTGTCATGGCCTCCACGCTTTCTTGCACCCACCGTGCCATTGCTGATGCTAGGTGTGCTGCCGATTGTGAGTGCACTGTGGAAGCGTGAGCAAAGGTCGCGGCTCGTGGCTGTAGCACTAATCGTCGTCACGCTTGTGCTGGTGGTCTATGGCGTGTGGGTGCAGACAAGCGCTGTGTCTGTGCGTTGGGGCGATTACACGCGCGGGTTGCCCGCTGAGGCAAACGGCACGATTGAGTGGGGCGGCGGTCTGAACGTGGTGCAGTATCTGCGCCCGGTCGTAATTCCACAGTTATGGGCAACTGTACCGCTGGATTTCGCTTGGGTACGAATGGGGCAGCCGATATGGGGATGGGTGTTTGGCGTATCGGTAGTTGTGTGCGGTGCGTGGCTGCTGTGGACTATCACGTCTCCGCGGCGGTATGGTCTGGCAAGCAGCAGTGTCTTGCTCGCCGTTGTGTTCATTATCGCGGGTTTGTACTTGCGCGCTTTGCACAATGGTGACTTTGAGTATCGTGCGACCGACGGCGAGCTGCACCAGCTTGTGAGCGCGATCCAACGCGAAACTCAGCGAGGCGATGTGGTGCTGTTGAGTAATCCCGCCTACGTCGATTTCATGCTGAATTACGGCAAGTTCGCTGATGATGCACGCGTGATCGCGCTCCCGCTGAACCCCGGCGACCGTCCCAGCCCCGAACAGCCTGCGCTGGTGAGCGATGATAACCCCGACGCCCTCGTTCGGATGCAGGTGATTCCGCTAATCTATGGGCTGGCGCAGGAGCGTGACCGCATATGGTTAGTGGAGAACTTCGGCGCGGCACATCCCTGGAGCGTGCGCCCGGTCGAACGCTTTCTATCGACACACTACTACCCCATTCATATGCAGGCTTTTGGTGACCTGGCGCGGCTGATCGAATTTAGTACTGCTGAGACGCCGGATACATTTGGCTTTGCACTGCCACAGTATGCCAGCCCATTCTTATTCAGCGATGCACTCCGGTTGCACGGCTACACCTTGCCGTTGGGCAATCGCTATGCGCCCGGCGCAGCCCTGCCGATTTCGTTGTATTGGTCAGCCGATTTGCTGCTCGTGCAGGATTACACGGTTGCAGTGTATCTTGCGCCTGTGGGCGGTGTGCCGCTGGCGCAGAGCGATACACAGCCGGGATGGGGCTTTGCGCCTACCACCGTCTGGCAACCGGGCATCAGCGTGTGGGATCATCGCGCGCTCCGGTTGCCAACAGACATTGTGCCTGGTGAGTATGAGCTGTGGATCAAGGTCTATGGCTTCGACGAAAATTTCCAGCCGCAGGACTTGCCTGCTATGGGCGGCGTGACCCGCGATGGGGTGATCGCGGTGCTACCGATACCGATTATTGTAGATGCTTCGTGACACCTCAGCCCTCACCCCTCTCCAAAGGAGAGGGGAACAAAACTACAGCAGGTGAAAGTGATCAAAGGTGGAGGGCAGTTTATTCTGGGCGAGCGCCGAGCGTGACGTTGATTTCCAACTGCTCAGTGCCATTGCGCACAACTGTCAGCGTCACCGTTTGCCCTGGCACCGTGTTGCTCGCCAGATAGCTGATCAGGCTTGGCATACCTGTGACAGGCTGCCCGTCAATCGCCGTGATAATGTCTACCTCGACCGGAACGTCGAAGCCATCAATCTGTGTAATGTCGCCAACGCTGCGCAGCCCGGCGCGGGCGGCGGGACCATTGGGCACGACTTCGTTGACGATGACCCCACGTGCATTATTCGGCAAGCTAAGTGCTTCCATTTGCAGCACATTCATGTCTGTACCGGAGATGCCGATGTAGCTGTAATCGACTGTACCTTTTTCGATGAGCGAGCTGCTGACGCGCTGCACAAGATTGCTCGGTATGGCATAGCCAACACCAGAATTGCTGCGTGAACTGCTGCTGATTTGCGCGTTGACGCCGATGACTTCACCGGCCAGATTGAGCAGCGGGCCGCCGCTGTTACCGGGATTAATGGCGGCGTCGGTCTGGATGACTTCGCCAATGCTGAAAATCGTCAACCCTTGAATGGTGCGGTTAAGGGCGCTGATGATGCCCGTCGTCATCGTCCAGGGCTGGTTGAAGGGGCTGCCAATGGCAATGGTTGTCTGCCCGATAAACAGCGAATTGGAGTCTGCAAGTGCAATCGGACGTAGTTGTTCAGAAGGCAAATCAACACGGATGACAGCAATATCGCTGTTCAGGTCACTACCGACAACTTCCGCGCGCACGATGGTGCCATCAATAAAATTAACCTCGATCAGTTCTGCGCCTTCGACTACATGAGCATTGGTGACGATATGCCCGTTGGTGTCGATGACGAAGCCAGTCCCTGTGCTTTGCGCAAAGCCGCCATCGGGGATGTCGTCGGGGTCCTGTTGGGGATCAATGGGTTGCAACCCACCTATGCGCTGGACGATATTGATCGACACGACGGACGGCGCGATGCGGGCATAAATATCTGCCAGCAACTGCTCGCTTTCGCTGGCGCTGGTGGGTGGTGTCGCAATAGCGACAGTCTGCTGCTGCCAGCTGACAGGCGTGCCAGCACGGGTAGCAACCACCATTGTACCAATATAGAACGCCGTGATGATCAATAGGACCACCAGCAACGAGCCAAGCATTCTTTTTAGCCATGGAGACATGGTCTGTGGACTCCTTCGTGTCGTGAATGCGAAACAGGCGAGGGGGTTGCATAGCAGTAACTCGCCAAGGTGAACATCAGTTGGATTCTACAATTGTATTACAGGTTAAGGGGTGGCTGTAAACGTAACCTTAGAGCCATGTAAATTGAGTGTAAACTCATCGTCTTTAGCCCGTTTCTACGTCATGTGTCGTAAGATGATGGTCGAACGCAATAGCTGTACTCGAAAGTCTTGAGGCTTATGACCGCACAGACCGCACAAACCTCTAATCGTCCGCTCCCACCCGGCAGCAGCGGGCTGCCGTTCATCGGCGAAACGCTGCGCTTTCTGAGCGATCCTACCTATCTCACGCGCCGCATGCAGCAGTACGGACCCATCGTGCGCACGCACATCCTTTTCAAGCCGACGGTTGTGATGAGCGGGGCAGACGCAAACCGCTTTATTCTGTCCACGCATATGAATCACTTCTCGTGGAAAGAAGGTTGGCCCGTCACGTTCAAGACGCTGCTCGGCAACTCACTGTTTTTGCAGGACGGCGATGAGCATCGCCAGAAGCGCAAACTGCTGATGCCTGCATTTCATCGCGAGGCACTGCGCAATTACCTGACGACGATGGAAACACTGACGGCGCGTTATCTGGAACGCTGGGAACGGTTGGGAGAGTTCAAGTGGTTTGACGAAAACAAGCGCCTGACGTTCGAGATCGCCTGCACCCTGTTGACGGGCAGCGCGATGGACGACGACGCGCAGACGGCGCAGTTGAGCCAGCATTTTACGGACTTGACGAACGGTTTAACATCCCTTCCGCTCAATCTGCCGGGAATGCCATATGCCAAAGCGCTAAGGGCGCGTGATGTACTGTTGGCATACATCGAAGCGCGGGTGCGCGAGCGGATGGCGAACCCCGGTACAGACGCGCTGAGTTTGTTGATACTGGCGCGCGACGAAAACGGCGAAAACTTGTCGATGCAGGAGCTGGTGGTACAGGCGCTGCTGCTGCTGTTCGCCGGGCATGAGACGACGACCTCGATGTTGACCTCATTCTGCATGTGTCTGGCACAGCAGCCGGACGTGTGGGCAAAAGCGCGAGCGGAACAGGAAACGCTGACAATCGATGGCGCACTTACCGTCGAACATCTCAAGCAGATGACGTATCTGGAGCAGGTGTTGAAGGAAGTTGAGCGCCTGTATGCGCCTGTGCCAGGCGGCTTCCGCGGCGTGGTCGAGCCGTTCGAGTTCAACGGCTATCATGTGCCGAAGGGCTGGCGGGTGCTGTACACGATTCCGTCTGCCCATAACGATGCGTCCATTTATGCCAATCCTGAACGGTTTGACCCGGAGCGCTTTGCACCCGAACACGATGGTGAATACAAGCCCTTCAGTCTGGTCGGCTTTGGCGGCGGGCCGCGTGTTTGTATCGGCTATGCATTCGCGCAGATGGAAATGAAGATCGTTGCTTCGCACCTGCTGCGCAATTACACCTGGGAACTGGTGCCGGGTCAAAACCTCGATTACATCATGTTCCCGACGCTGCGCCCTCACGATGGCTTGCGTGTACGCTTCCGCCGCGCCTGAAGGTCTATGCACTCGTGCGCTTTCCCTACGCACGGTTGCACAGCTATCCTCAACCCGCTCTTGACTCGTTATAATTGTAAAGATGTGGGTATTTGTAAGTTTGGGGTCGTCATGAGACGGGTTTTACTTGTATTGCTAGTGTGTATCTTGAGCGTGATAAGCGTGCGAGCACAATTCGCTGAACCGCTGGTTATCACGATTAACGGCGATTTCTGGGCATGGTATGGCGATGCCGCGCAGCCGCCGAATCGAGTAACAGAGTGGGGCTACAACTCACCGCCCGTGATGTCGCCCGATAACAGCCGCATCGCCTATAACTCGACCGCGCAAATGGTGGTGGCAGTGGGCGGGGCAGGCGGCGGTGCGCTGCCAAGCAATATCTGGGTTGCCGACCCGCGCACGGGCAGCGGTACGCGCGTTGTTGACCAACCGGAAGGGGCGTCGTTTATGACGGCGGGCGTCGCCGATCTCGGCGTTGTACGCTCCAATCCCGCGTGGTCGCCGGATGGTGGCAGGCTGGCATGGGCGGAGCAGACGTATCCAGCAGCGCTCGACTCATTGATTGTTCATGACATTAACAGCGGCTTGACGCAGCCCATAGTGACCGGTTTGCCGCCGTCGCCCGGCGTGGCTGCGCCGAAAGAGGTGCTGTGGGGGAGCAACGGTATCGTCGTGCGCGATGCGCAGCTTGACAGCGATTTGTTCAGTCTCTACACGCCCGATGGATCGCTGCTGGCATCATTCCAGGTCGGTGGCGGTGGGCGCGTAGTAACATATTATGCGTTGATGGTTGCCAGCGGGCGCGAGATGCTTGGCGTGCTGTTCAACGATGGTGTGTGGGAACTGTTCGATCTGGTCAGCGGCGCATCGCAGCTTGCCGACGGCATCCCAGAGATGTACAGCCTGCGCGCGGGCGATGGCTCGTTGTCGTTGTCCCCGACCATTAACGAAGTAGGCGGCTTTAGCTGGCGCGTGCTGGCGACGGACGGCAGCGTGATTACAACGTTTGCGTCTGCCCCTGTGTTTCTGCCGCGCCGTTACGCCATTTCCCCCGATGGGCAGGCGGTGGCGTACAGTGATTACTTTGAGGAGCAAGGCGGATTCGCCAACACTGTCAACGTCTGGCAGGGGGGCGTGGTGACGGTCGTCACCAACCCGGTTGACCTCCCGCTGATCGGCGCGGTGACATGGGGCGCGACAGGTTGGCGAGTCCGACCAGGTGTCGGGTAGACGTACACCATAGCGAACGCACTGTTGCGCGCTTCTACAGTGTGAATGTGTGTTGGCGGATGTACATCTGCCGACCGACGATGCTGATGACGTTGAAGCCGGGCAATGCCTGCGTGTCAAACTCCGTCTCCTGCTGGTCGGGCGCACAGTGGAGCGTGAACCAGGGGCTTTGCCCCGAAATGTAGGTGATGCCATCGCGCGTGATCTGGACGTTCATATGGACATGCCCGTGCAGAACGCTGAGCAAACGTTCGCGGGCGGGCAGCAGCGCCATATGAAATTCTTCGCCATTCTGCATCCGCATGTAACGATCCCACCAGGGCGCGCCGATGGGCAGCACGTTATGATGCGTGGCGACGAGCAGCGGACGTGGGTCGTTTGAGGCGGCGATTCGATTCAAACGTTCGATTTGCGCATCGGCAATGCGGCTGTTCGGCTGATCCATCTCGAACGGCTGATTACTATCGACAGTGACGATTTGCACGCCGTTGACCTCAAACTCGTCATCGCAGGGGAAGACAGGTTCGCGCCCGATGACGATACGCTGTAACATTTCGCCGCTGTCGTGGTTGCCGGGCAGGTAGTAAACGGGCGCTTTGAGCGGGCGGAAAATGTCAGCTGCGAGTTGATAGGATGCTTCGTCAGGATCAAAAGCGACATCCCCCGTATGCAGGATGAAGTCGGGTTGGAACGGCAGCGCATTGACGGCGTTCACGAGCGCCTGCGCGACAACAGCGGGTGAACCATGCTGTGCATCACGCCCATAGTTTGGGTCGGCGCTGATGTGGGTATCGGTAATGTGGACGAGACGCAGGGTTGCTTCGGGCATGATAATAAACGAGCCTTCCAGTATGCACGATGACGACAGGCGCATTGTAACGTGGAATGTGCGAACGCAAGATTAGCGTCTGCGCGTCTCAGCGGTACAATGGTTGCGCACAAGTGAGGGTTGCCATGAGACTTGTAATCATCTTTATGCTGTTGCTGCTTGCGGGCTGTGGCACACCAGAAATAGTTGTCGTGCCTACGCTGGCGGTGCTGCCAACGCTAACTGAAACACCACTGATTGCGCCCGCTCTCACCCCAAGCCCTCTCCCAGAGGGAGAGATGCAATCTCCGACGCCAACCGCAACCTCCACCGCGGGCAATACCTCGACACCAAGCGCGAGTCCGACGCCCACGCCCAGTATCACCGTGACGCCGAGCATGACGATCACGAATACCGCTTCGCCGACGGCAACGCGCCGCCCAACTTCGACACCGCCACAGGCAGGGCTGGGCGTGTTGGCGCTGACTGCGCTAGCCGCGACAGTTCTGCCTGTGACGCAATCGACCGTTGCGCCGACGCTCCCCGCGCAGCTAACACAACCGCCGGGCGTCGTGCCGACGTTCACGCCTCTGACCCCGTTCGCGCCTGGTACACCGACGATACCCTGCCCGGTGACTGCGCCGCCCGCGATCGGACAATATCTGACCAGCAATCCGATAGTTGCGGGCTCGCTTGGCTGTCCTGTCGGGTTGCCACAGTTCGTTACGGGGGGAGCGCAGGTGTTCCAGGGTGGGTTGATGTATTTCGTGTCTGGCACTCCGAATTACATCTACAGTCTGACCGGAAGTGATAGTCGTTTCCGGCGCTTTGTCGATAACTGGCGTGAGGGCGATCCATCCGGCGTGGCGGAGACGCCCCCGCCAGGGCTGATCGAACCTATTCGCGGCTTCGGTAAAGTATGGCGCGAGAACTCTGACGTGCGCGCTCAGTTAGGTTGGGCGCTGACGGGCGAACTGGGCGGCAGCATTCAGGTGCAGGCGTTTGAGCGTGGGCGTGCCTTGTACCTGCAACAGCGTGGCGAGACGATTATTCTCATCGACAATCCCGACGGCAACAGCGGTACATGGCGCGCGTTTCCGGGGGGCTTCTGAGCGCAGCGTCCATAAACCTCACCCTCACCAATCGCACACTCAACAACGAGTCGCGTCCCTTTCCAAAGGAGAGGGGGCGGGAGTTGAGGTAAAGTAAATCTGGGGCTACAGATAGCTTCTAAGCGGCGGACTGTGCCGCTGTGGGCTTACTGGTGGCGCGCTGGACGAGCTTAACCAGTTCGACAATCACTATCGGTGCGGTAGCAAAGCCCGCGACCACGCCCCAATCTTGTAGGTTGAGCGGCACAGTATCGAGGACATCCTGCAAGAACGGCACATAGACAGCAGCGATTTGCAGCAGTACGCAAATGCCAGTCGCTGCCCACAGCCAGCGGTTGGAAAACAGGCGCTTGTTAAACACTGTGTCGCGTTGTGAACGTGCGTTGAAGGCGTGGAAGATCTGCGCCAGCGCCAGTGTCATAAAAGCGATAGTGACCGCATGACGAAGCCCTTCGCCAGTCCCATACCACGACATACCGATGGTAAAGGCAGCAAGTGTTGCCGCCGCCAACAGCAGTGCTTGCCAGCTAATGAGGATAGCGAAGGAGCGATTGAGCAGCGCTTCCTTCGGATCGCGCGGTTTGTCCTTCATTACGTTCGGGGCGGACGGCTCCAAAGCCAGCGCGAGTGCCGGGAATACGTCGGTGATGATGTTGAGCCATAATAGTTGAAGCGGGGCTAACGGCAGTGGCAAACCGATCATGATCGCCACAAAGACGGTGATGATCTCGGACAGGTTGCACGAGAAAAGGAAGTGGATGAAGCGCAGGATGTTGGAGTAGATGATGCGTCCCTGCTCCACCGCGTTGACAATCGTGGCGAAGTTGTCATCACTGATGATCATGTCGGCGGTCTCTTTGGCGACTTCTGTGCCTTTGATGCCCATCGCCACACCGATATCCGCCTGTCGCAAGGCGGGGGCGTCGTTGACGCCATCGCCTGTCATCGCCACAATTTCGTTCTGCTTTTGCAACGCTTCCACGATGCGCAGTTTGTGTTCCGGCGCGACACGTGCGAACACGTTCGTCTCCGCCACAATGCGCTGCCAGCCGCTTTCGTCCAGCCCTTCGAGATCGCGCGCATGGGCAGTGCTGTAGCGTTTTCCGTGTATATCGCGGTCAAGCCCTAGCTGCCCGGCGATTTCGGCAGCCGTTGCAGGTTGGTCACCCGTGATCATGATCGTGCGGATACCCGCTTCATGACATTCGGCAATCGCTGCTTTTGCTTCCTCGCGCAGGGGGTCGATCATGCCGACCAGCGCGACATAGGTGTAATCACCGTCGAGATCATCTTTAGAATACCCTTCTGGCAGTTCACGATATCCCAACGCCAGTACTCGCAGTGCGTCCGCCGCCAATTCGTCGTTCAATGCCAGAATGCGATCGCACTCCTGCTCTGTAAT
Source organism: Chloroflexota bacterium (assembly GCA_033763755.1). Classification (GTDB taxonomy): domain Bacteria; phylum Chloroflexota; class Anaerolineae; order Aggregatilineales; family Phototrophicaceae; genus Flexifilum. Next base: position 2,084 of record JANRJX010000071.1, on the reverse strand, counting down.
CGGCTGCGCGCCGTTCGCTGTCCAGCGCTGCGACGTGCTATTGAGTACCGCAGCGGGCGAGCCTTTGATATAGGCGACTACGTTGCCCTGCGGCGTGCGATGAACCGTGACCATGCGCTTGGTGCCACTATCGAACGGTACTTCATCAATGCGTTTGTAGCCTGCCTCCAGTTGCTTGTGTGCAAGCCCGGCTTTTTCGCCTGCGACAATCAGCGCGCCTTCTGTTGGATCGCCGATGACCGTAATGCCATGTTCGCCATTCTCGATTTCTGCGTCGTTGCACAGCGAGGCGATATGCATCGCCAGCATCAAGTGTTCGTGCTGGTTGGGATCGACCGCTTGCCCCTGAAGCGTGAAATCGCCATCCAGGTCATAGCCGCTGCCGGTCACTTCGAAAGTTTCGTCGTTGAGAATGACGCGCGTAACGGTCATCTCGTTCTTGGTCAGCGTTCCGGTCTTGTCTGTGCAGATGACCGTTGTCGAACCGAGTGTCTCGACGGCGGGCAGCCGCCGCACCAAGGCTCTGGTCCGCGCCATCCGCTGAACACCAATCGCAAGCGTCATGGTCGCGACAGCGGGCAAGCCTTCGGGGACAGCGGCAATCGCCAGTGAGATGCCGACCTCGACCATGTGCAGCAGTTCCTCGCCACGCAGCACGCCTGCGATCACAATGATGACGCACAGTACCGCGACGATAACCAGCAGCGTGCGCCCAAGCTGCTCCAGACGGCGTTCGAGCGGCGTATCGTCATTGGCAGCTTCATCAATAAGCGTGCCAATCTTGCCGACTTCGGTCTGCATTCCGGTGGCGGTGGTCAGCATTATGCCTCGCCCATCGGTGATCACTGTTCCCATGAATGCCATGTTATGGCGGTCGCCCAGTGCTATATCGCCTTGCTCGGTGGCAAGCGGCGCTTCTTTCTTGACGACGGGCAGCGATTCGCCTGTCAGCGCCGACTCCTGTATCTGCAACTGAACACTACTCACAACGCGACCGTCGCCCGGTACACGTTCGCCTGCGGCAAGCACCACCAGATCGCCCGGCACAATTGCATTTGCCGGAATCTGGCGCTCGATGCCCTCGCGGATGACGGTAGCGTTTAGTACGCTTTGCTTTTGCAAGGCGGTGATTGCCTGCTCTGCCCGTAGTTCGGTCGCAAAGCCGATCAGCGCATTGAGGATGATGACGATGAGAATGGCGACGGCTTCGAGCCGTTCGTTCAACACAAATGCAAGCGCGGCAGCGACCAACAGCAGAACGACGATGAGGCTGCGGAACTGTGCGATGAGAATGGCAAGTGCAGAGCGCGGTGGTGCGGATGTCAGTTCATTGGGTCCGTACTGCTCCAGTCGCTTCTGCGCTTCAGACTGGCTCAAGCCCGTTTCGGCATCGCTGCCGAGCGTCTGTGCAACGTCGTCTCTGGTGCGCAGGTGGGCATCGGGAAGCAGCGCTGGCAATTGTGTGTCGCGTCGTTTTTGGCTTGTGGATGGCTTCAGAGGCTGGGTGCTAATGTCGGTCATGATGTCAATCACGCTCCGCTAGAGGTGGCAACAACTGCCTGATAGTTCAGTGTAGTCATTCTTGGCGTGTGGCGATGGGTCAGGTGGGGGGTGTTGGGGTACGGATGCGGAGTATTGTTGCGCTCAGCTTGCGAGGACGCATCGCAATGATAGTCTCAATAAATGAAAAAGCATCAGCTACAATTGCTGATGCTCCTCAGAAAACTCTGCGCACTGGGAACGTAGTAACCCTATCACGCAAATTTGTGCGGAGCTGACGGGGTTCGAACCCGCGATCTTCCACGTGACAGGCGGATATGTTAACCGCTACACCACAGCTCCTGACAGAAAGAAGTTTAGCGGAGCGTAAAAGGAGTGTCAAGGCTGAGTCTGACGGTTTGAAACGCCTAACAAAACTTTGTAAGGCGGCGTGATAGTCCCACTTTAGCCCTATCACCTAATCTGATAGGCGTGAAGGACAGCGCAAACAGCGCATCACGACAGGCAGGAACAGACGATGGCAATCAAGACATTCACCCACACAGACGCAATCGCTCCCGTTACAGCCGCGACCCCCGCTCGTG
>JANRJX010000070.1:0-14243 GCA_033763755.1 Chloroflexota bacterium | reverse complement strand
CGTGACGGTATCGGCTTGCTGGCGCTGGCAGTCCTCGGTCTCGTCGGCGTGATCGTAATCTCGCGCCGTCTGCGCGCCAACAATGGCGACAAGAAATAACACGACAGAAGTAGAGGCAGGATGTATCCTGCCCGACTCCTTTTGTGAACCGCAATGATGCAAAGGACGCCAGGAAAAGCAATTATCCTGGCGCTTTTTTGCGTCTTCGCCGTTCAACGTTTTTGATGCAACCTTGCGGCTGCTTCTGCGTATAAAGCACTAGATAAATGTGACATGCAGGAGAGAGTTGCAATGCAGAAGCGGTTGATGCGTTCACGGACAGACAAGCAGGTTGCGGGCGTCGCAGCAGGGTTGGCGAGCTACTTCAACATTGACCCCACGCTGGTGCGGTTGATCTTCGTCGTCGCTACGATCATGGGTGGACCGGGCTTGCTGGTCTACATTGTGCTGTGGGTGGTGATGCCGGAAGAGGGACCTGAAGGCATCGTCATGGGCGAAAAGCGCAAGCACGACGATCCCCTGTAGACCCTCACCCCCAACCCCTGTCCCTCTCAGGGAGTGGGGAGTCTGCTTAAGTGAGCAAAACGACGAAGCCCCTTCATTGAAGGGGCTTTCTCTTGAAATATCTGGAAATCCCCCTGCCTGAAGGAGAGGGTTTTAGGGTGACGACTCTGTTTAGCGCTTGGTGTAGGTCGGAGCCTTACGCGCGCGCTTGAGACCCGGCTTCTTACGTTCCTTCACGCGCGCATCGCGGGTGAGCAGATCGTGTTCGCGCAGGGCAGGCTTGGCATCGGGGTCAAGCTTGAGCAGCGCGCGGGCGATGCCGAGGCGAATCGCATCGCGCTGACCGGAAACGCCGCCGCCATTGACATGCACCGACACATCATAGCTGCGTTCCTGACCGAGCACTGCCAGCGGCTGCATGATGATTTCGATGTCGCCTGAACGCGGCATGTAATCGGGCAAGTCTTTGTCGTTGATCGTGAAACGACCCGTGCCGCCAGGGAATAGCCGCACACGCGCGCTGGCTTCCTTACGGCGTCCTATTCCTTCGTAATACTGTGCGGTCATGGGTTATATCTCCAACTTTTCCGGGTTCTGCCCGGCGTGCGGGTGTTCAGACCCGGCGTAAATCTTCAGCTTCTTGATCATTGCGCGACCGAGCGAATTCTTCGGCAGCATCCCGCGCACCGCGTCTTCAATCGGGCGGTCAGGGAAGCGCTTCAACTGATCCTTCAGGCGAATGCTCTTGATACCGCCGATGATGTGCGAGTGGTGGTAGTACACCTTGTCTTCCAAACGGTTGCCCGTCACGGCGATCTTTTCCGCGTTGATGATCACAACGTAATCGCCCGTATCCAGGTTGGGTGAGTAGATGGGCTTGTGCTTGCCGCGCAGAATGAGCGCGACCTTCGAGGCGAGACGCCCCAGCACCTGCCCTTCGGCATCGACCACGTACCACTTGCGTGACGCAGCGATGTCCGATGGATTTGCAGTATAGGTCTTATTCATCGTTCCAGTCCTCCGGCGGGCGTCTCCCCCGCTTGCTCAACAATGTTGCATCATCCGGGTAACGGACCGCCTCTAACACCAACCCTTCGGGTGGTGCGAGCGTTACCCCATTCATCATCACGCCGTCCGTCAGGGCGGTCACAAATGCTTCATGGCGGATGTTCCCGCGCCCGACTTCCACCAGCACCCCGACGATGCGGCGTACCATGTGTTGTAAAAAAGCATTCGCTTCAATATGGTACAGGCGCAGCCAGCCAAACGGCATCGGCTGTGCTGTCCATGCGCTGCGATACACCGTGCGCGTGGTGCTTGTGCCTTGTGGCGGCTTGCCGAACGCGGCGAAATCGTGTTCACCCATCAGCACATCAGCCGCAGCCGTCATCGCGTCGGCATCCAACTCATAATGCGTTTGCCACGCCTGCTGTCGCCACAAGGGCTGGCGCTGTGCCGCCTGCACAATTGTATATCTGTAAAGGCGCGCTTCTGCATCAAAACGGGGATGAAACCCCGCGTGCTGCCGAATATCTTGCAGTGCGATGTCTGGCGGGAGCGTGGCGTTGAGCGCACGTAAGAGCACCTCATTGCCATGTCGCCAATCGACATCGAATGCGATTACCTGTCCTTCGGCATGGACGCCTGTGTCCGTGCGTCCTGCCCCGATGACCGTCACCGTTTGACCGGTGACATGCGCAATCGCTGTTTCGATAGTGCCCTGGATCGTCGCCAGTTTGCCCGCCTGTCGCTGAAAGCCGACATACGCGCGTCCGTCATACGCTAACGTTGCACGGTAGCGAGCGACCACAACTTACTCGGCTCGATCAACCAGCTCCAGCAGCACCATCTCGGCGGCATCACCCTTGCGCGGACCCAGCTTGAGGACGCGCGTGTAGCCACCCGGACGGTTCTGATAGCGCGGCGCGAGCGTATCGAACAATTTACCGACGATTTCGCGGTCGTTGTTCAAACGGCTGGCGGCGATACGGCGTGCGTGCAGCGCACGGTTCGGGTCGGCGTGCGCCAGCCCGCGCTTGGCGGTCGTGATCAGTTTTTCAACATAATCACGCACGAAAGCTGCTTTCGCTTCCGTCGTTTGAATACGCTCATGTTGCAGGAGCTGCGTCGCCAGTCCCAGCCGCAATGCCTTGCGCTGTTTGCTATCGCGCCCCAGATACTTACCTCTGTAACGGTGTCTCATGGTCTTCCTCAGTCACCCGTAAGTCCGCTAATCTCCACATCTTCGCGGAGGTAGCCTTTTTCCTTGAGTTTGTCGACCAGCTCATCGAGCGATTTCTCGCCGAAGTTGCGGATCGCCAGCATTGCATCGGGACCGCGTTCGAGCATGTCCAGCACATCGCCTACGGTGATGATGCCGGTGCGCTTGAGCGAATTGAACACGCGCACGCTCAGGTCGAGGTCTTCGATCAGCTTGTCGATATGCTGCTTGTTGCCCTCGCGTTCAAAGCCTGGCTCGGCAGGGCTTGACCAACCGCTCATCTCTTCGATGCTGTCGATGCCGCCGATGACATGCAGATGGCGCGTCAGGATTTGTGCCGCCTGGCGCAGCGCGTCTTCAGGGCGGATGGTACCGTCAGTCCAGATTTCGATGATCAGCTTGTCGTAGTTGGTGCGCTGACCGACGCGTGCGCGTTCGACATCGAAGTTGACGCGGCGGATCGGGCTGAAGATCGCATCGACGGGCAGCTCGCCAATCGGCAGCCGACCGCGTTCTTCCGCCGGGCTGTAACCGCGCCCTGTTTCAACGTTGAACTCCATCTCGATGTGTGCGTCAGGGGAGTCGGCGGTGAACAGGTAGAGGTCGGTATTGATGATTTCGACTTCGTTGCCGGGCAGGATGATGTCGGCGGCAGTGACCGTGCCTTCGCCCCGGTGTTCCAGGCGCAGGCGTGCGTTATCGGCATCGAACAGACGCAGGCGAATCTGCTTGACTTGCAGCATGAGCTGCGTCATATCTTCGCGCACGCTGGGGATTGCCGAAAATTCGTGATGCACGTCCGACACGCGCAGACTGGTGATCGCCGCGCCGGGCAGGGATGCCAGCAGCACGCGCCGCAGCGACACACCCAGTGTTTGACCGTAGCCGGCTTCCAGCGGACCGATAATAAAGCGACCGTAATTGCGCGTACTCGCGTCGCTTTCGACCTTGTGCGGAAGCACCATATTATTCATGACCAAAGCCGCGTCCTCCTAGGTACTGTAAACACACACTCAAGACACGCAGCGTTTAGACGCGACGGCGCTTGGGCGGGCGCACCCCGTTGTGCGGAATTGGTGTTTCATCGGTGATGGAGCGCACCTTCAGCCCACTGCCCTGGATGGCACGGATGGCGGCTTCACGACCGGGACCGGGACCCTTGATGAAGACATCCACTTCCTGCATCCCGTGTTCGCGTGCATTGTCCGACGCGGTTTGGGCAGCGACACGCGCGGCGTAAGGTGTGCTTTTGCGGCTGCCCTTGAAGCCGCTGGTGCCCGCGCTTGCCCATGCCACCACGTTACCCGATTGGTCGGTCAGCGACACAATCGTGTTGTTGAAGGTGGCGTTGACGTGCGCCTGCCCGTAGGGAATATTCTTGAGCGCGCGTTTGGCTGTGCGTCGTGCGCTGCCGCCACCTTTGCGCGGTGCTGGTTGCCTTGCCATTGACTACCTCTTCACTGGCGTTATTGCGAACACGCGCCCTGTCTCGTACACAAGCAGGGCGCATCGAAAAATACGTATTCGGAAACAAGGTCGGCAGCCTGGAAAGCCCAGCTCCGACCGATCCACTCTGTGACCGTGCGCGCTACTTCTTGGTTGCGCCGCGACGACGACCACGACCCGGTACCGTCTTCTTGATACCTTTACGGGTGCGTGCATTCGTGCGCGTCCGCTGCCCGCGAACTGGCAGGCTGCGGCGGTGACGGATGCCACGATAGCAGCCGATTTCGCTCAGACGCTTGATGTTGAGCTGCACTTCACGGCGTAGGTCACCTTCGACCGTCATGCCGCCAACAAGATCGCGCAGCGCCTGGACTTCAGCTTCGGTCAGGTCCTTGACGCGTGTATCCGGATTCACACCCGTCTGGCTGAGAATCTTGATGCTGGTCGGACGACCGATACCGTAGATATAGGTGAGCGCGATTTCAACGCGCTTGTCGCGTGGCAAGTCCACGCCTTCGATACGTGCCATAGCGTTCTAGCCCCTCCAGGCGCTCTGCGTTTAACCCTGACGCTGCTTGTGCTTCGGGTTGTCGCAGATCACCATGACGTGACCGTTACGCTTGATAATGCGGCACTTGGGGCAGCGCCGCTTGACAGAAGCGGTAACACGCATAACGTCTGCTTTCTCTGGTCCCAACGATTTATAGATTGGGGATTATAGCAGAAGTGCATTATTTGTCTATGGTTGACTTCAACTGCCACGCACCAGGTCAAACACATCCTTGAACATGCGCGCCGCGCCATATTGGGTGAACCAGCGCGAAAGCTCGCCGTAACAGGCCTGACGTTCGTGTTCGCTCATTGGCACACGCTTGACGGCTTCCAGCAGCCCGCGCAGCATGAGACCACGGGGCAAAAACACCTGCCCCTTGCGCCAGGGCATCATCGCCAGCGCCAGTTGGCGGTCGTTCTTGTACGCCTTTTCGGACATAGTGGCGTGGATGCGCCGCTTGAAGTACGTCCCCGGCACTTCCAGCACCTTGCCATAGAGCGCCATTTCGCCGATGAGCACGCGGTCTGACCCCATAAAGTCGTCGTGAATCGGCGTGCGCTTGAGGACATCATTGCGCATCATGCCGAAGATGGGGTTGACGATCCGCGTTGTCCAGGGTTGCAGCCAATCGACATCAATATAATGATGGAAGCGTTCAGACGGTGTTTCCTGCACCGCGTTGATTTTTCTGACAGGCTCCATCGGCGCGGGGTTGCCGTGATCGTCGATATGGAAGTCTTCGGGGTAGGCGAGCATGATGTTCGGGTCGTTTTCCATGACTGCGACGCATTTTTCGACACTGTCAAGCGAACACAGGTCGTCATGTGCTGCCCAGCGGAAGTATTTGCCGGAAGACAGTTCACAGACGCGCTTGAAATTATTGTGCGAGCCGATATTGCTGTCGTTGCGGTAGTAGCGGACGCGTGAGTCACGTGCGGCAAAATCGCGGCAAATCGCTTCGGTAGAATCGGTCGAAGCGTTGTCGCTGATGATCAGTTCAAGGTTGGTATATGTCTGGCTGAGAAGCGCGGTCAGCCCCTCTTGCAGGTAGTTCGATCCGTTATAGACGGGCATCCCGATGCTGACGAGCGGCTGGGACATAATGCGTTGTGACTCCTGGGTTGCTATGCCTGATTAGCATGAGTTTATAATAAGGGAAGTCTGTTCGGCTGATACACATGTTACGTCAGCGTAATATGAAGTGTGAAAACTTGTCAACCACCTGTATTCATGCGCTCATTCGTGTGCCACATATGCAGAAGCCATCAGAACGATTATAATCTTCTCAAGCTTACAGCCTCCTATCAGGGATAATGCCCGTGACTGACACTGACATTGCACCACTCATTACAGCCGCGATTGATGCTGCTGATCGTGCCTACGCTCCATACTCACACTATCACGTTGGCACGGCGCTGCGCACGAGGGAGGGCGTGGTATACACGGGCTGCAATATCGAGAACGCCTCCTTCCCGGCGGGTATCTGTGGCGAACGGACGGCGCTGGTGAAGGCGATCAGCGAAGGCGAGCGCGACTTCGAGTGTATTGTCGTGGCGACAAAGAATGCGGGCTCGCCGTGTGGCATCTGTCGCCAGATGTTGAATGAGTTTGCGCCGACGATGCGCGTTGTGCTGGTCGATTTTGACGGCCAGATTGGCTGGGACGGGCGGCTGGATGAACTGCTGCCGTTGGGCTTTGGTCCGAGCAACCTGTAACTTTTATGAGCGATAACACCCGCGAACGTTCGTTTCGTACCCCTGCCATCATTATGAAGCGGCGCGATTTTGGCGAGGCAGACCGGCTGCTGACGGTGCTGACGCCGGATCATGGCAAGGTGGAGGCGGTAGCAAAAGGGGCGCGCAAGCTGACCAGCACCAAGACCGGCCATGTCGAATTGTACACGCGCGCGGACATGCTGATACATCGCGGGCGCGACCTGGCGATTGTGACGCAGGCGGAGATGACCGCGCCGTTTCTGCCGCTGCGCGAAGATTTGACACGCGGCGCTTACGCGGGCTACTGCGTCGAACTGCTGGACAGGCTGACAACGGAAGGCGACATCGATACGCGCCGCCTGTACATGCTGCTGGACGAGACGTTGATCCGCCTGTGCCTGGATGCCGACCTTCGGCTGGCGGTGCGCTACTACGAACTGCGACTGCTCGATCTGGTTGGTTTCCGTCCTGAGCTGTTGAACTGCGCGATTGACCATGAACCGCTGCTGCCTGAGGATCAGTTCTTCAGCACCAGCGCGGGCGGCGTCGTTTGCCCGCGCCATGCGGCGAACGCCGGCGCGCTGCTGCCGCTGTCGGTCGATGGGCTAAAGCTGCTGCGCCATTTGCAGCGCAGTTCGTGGAAACAGGTCAACACGCTGCGTGTGCCGCCCGCTGCGCACGATGACGCGGAGCGCATCATGCTCAGCTATGTGACCTATCTGATCGAGCGCAAGCTGCAAAGCGTGGAGTTCGTCAAGCGTGTACGCACGCTGACGTAACGCGCCCTCAATTGAATTCCGATGGCGCATCCCGTAAAATGGGGATGTCGTGAACATCATCAGGAACAATCCTCTGAGTACCATAGCGACTTCAACTGAAACGGCTAGTGTAATGGCTGACGCACTGATCGCGGCGCTGACGGACTTGCCACCCGGCGATCCTGAACGCATTGCCTGTGCCGAAGCGCTGTTTGCGGATGGACTTGAACGCAACGATCCACAGTCGGCGCTGGCGGTAGCGGAAGCGTGGGATGAGGATGCTGGTGTGGGGGAGGCACTCCGAGCGCGCTTTGAAGACGCACTGCACACGCAGCCGGACGCTGTCTATCGGCTGGTGCGGGTGCGGCTGGCGAGCGGCGCGGATGATGCATGGCGTGTGCGGCTGCATCAGGCGGCACTGGCGGCGCTGCATGTCGCCATCACCGACGGCGACGCCGACACGGTGACCAACTGGCTGACGTTGATCGCCCGCGAACCCGCCGTCTACGGGCTGGGCGAAATCCTGCATCATGGCATTTTGTCGGCGCAGTCCCGCGCTGCTGAAGACCCTAAACTGGCAAAAGCGCTGGTGCTGCTGGCGCTTAAGCGCTCGCCAGATGCGCTCGATACACTGCTCACCAATCCTGTAATCGCCAATGGGATGCCCGCCGATTTGCGGGGTATTCTGCGCGATGGCACGGGAGATGCCATACTGCTGCTCGGCAGTTACAGTTCAGATGCGTTCATGGCGGGCGTGGGGCGGGCGACGGAGCGGCAGTGGGGAGCATTGCTAACGCCGCCAGTGGTTGATCAATTGTGGCATTTCTACAGCGGCGGGGCGGGGGCAACGCTGCCCGCGCGCTACCAGCCGGGGCATGTGATCGATGCGTGGGCGTCGGGCGGTGCGGCGTGGATGAGTGCGGCAGCGTTTGACCGTGCGCTGCTGCTGGCGCTGCGGGATGGGCGCGATGATCTGGCGCAGAAACTGGCTGCGCAGATTGCGGACTCTGCCGAGGCGGATCGTCGTATGCAGGCAGCACTGCGCCAATCCGAGCGCTCGCCTGCGGATGTGGCGACGCTGGTGTGTCGCTGGGCAAGCAACGGCATCATTGCGCAGAACGACGCGGAGGCAGTGCTGGAAACGGCAGCTGCGGAACTCAACTGGAGCGTCGATGCCGCGCCGCTGGTGCATCAGTGGGGCTTGTTTGCTCAGAAGCAGCCGAACGCGCAGACACCGGACGAGACGTTGTGGCAGGTGTTGGCGTTTGCCGCTGAACAGGAAGACGAGCTGGTCGCACGCGCGACGGCACGCCAGTTGTACGCTCGCCTGGAACGCACGGATGATGATGCGCTGCTGATAGACGGGCTGGCGACCTTGATCGAACAGGTGAAATGGAGCGATGAGGCAAGCGCGCAGGTGATGACGTGGTGGCGCGACTTCAGCATTCAGCAGCAGCCCGCACGCCTGACGCGGCTGGATCGTGCGCTGGAGGGCAGGCGCGAACTGGACGATGCCCGCGCGGTAACGACGACGATCCTCGCGTTTCGCAAAATGATCGGCAAGCGCACGCTCAAGCAGTTTGCAGATGACATTCATCTGGCGTTCAGTACGCTGGAAGCGCTGATGAGCGCGTTTGATGGCGATGGCAAGCGGGCGGGGGCGTTCGACCCGGTGACAATGCGCGCCGAGCTGGATTTGCACGAAGACGCGCTGACGGAGCAGGAACGGCACATACTGGCGACGGACTTCAAGGAGCTGGCGCATGTGATCGGTGTGATGGGCGATCATCGCAGCAAGCCGAATTTGATCCGCCGCGAGGAAGAGGTAGACCGCCAGTTGATGCAGGGCGATCAGGAGCCGCATGGGGCGGTCGATATGCTCAAGTGGATGGCGGGTTATATCGACGGCTTGCAGGCGGGCGATGAGGATGAGGGGGATTGAGGCGTGTCTTCTCAGCGGGTAGAGTTCGTCATGCTCGCTATTTTGCGCGATAATGCAGGTTAAATCAGATGGAGGATCGGCCATGGCAATTCCGCGTGAGCGCCTGACCCGTTACCAATATGAAGCTTTTATCGCACAGCCCGAAAATCATGAGCGCCTGTTTGAACTAATCGACGGGGAGATCATCGAGAAAATGCCCACCCAAGAACATGCCGATTTCGCGGGTGAGCTGATCTTCGCGCTCAAGTTGCACCTGAAGCAGAACCCACATATCGTCGGCTGTGTCTTGCCTGAAGCGCGCTATCAACTCCCTGATGATGTAGAAAATGCGCGCATCCCCGATGTATCGTTTGTGAGCATTCCAAAGGACAAGCTTATCAAGCGTGGCGCAGCACCGTATATGCCCGATCTCGCTATCGAAATTAAATCGCCAGATGACAGTTATGAGGAGATGCGTCAGCGCGCGGCTTACTATCTCGCCAATGGGTCAAAGATGGTCTGGCTCGGCTTTCCACATCGCCGTGAGGTAGAAGTGCATCTAGCGGGAAATATTGTGTTGACGCTGACAATTGACGACACCCTTGATGGCGCTGATGTGCTTCCTGGCTTCAAGCTGAAATTACGCGATTTGTTTTGAGATAAGGCAGCTTATGACCTTCGGACATGGCGGTGAGCTGGTGGCGCGGGCGTTGAAGGCGCAGGGCGTCACGACGATTTACACACTGTGCGGCGGGCATGTCGCGCCGATTTATGACGGCTGCCTGACGCACGGCATCCACATGATCGACTTTCGCCATGAGCAAGCCGCTGCCCACGCCGCTGACGCCCACGCCCGACTGACGCGCAATATCGGCGTGGCGGTCGTCACGGCGGGACCGGGCGTGACCGACGCCGTGACGGGCGTGGCGAATGCGTACCAGGCACGCGCACCGATGATTTTGCTCGGCGGTGCAGCGCCGCTGAAGACCAAGGGCATGGGCGCGCTGCAAGAGATGCCGCAGACCGCGCTCTTCGAGACGTTCACCAAGGCAAGCTTCACCATCGAAGACACCGCACAGATTCCCGCTATGATGGAGCGCGCGTTCACCGCTGCGCTGACTGGACGACCGGGTCCGGTGTTCGTCGAACTGCCATTTGATGTGCTGTTCAACGGGGCGGACGCGCCGGACGAACTGCCGCGCGTTGCCCCCGCGTCCGTCGAACCGCCCGCCGATGCCGTCGCCGCCATGTTCGATCTGCTGCGCGCCGCCCGCAAACCGCTGCTGATCGCCGGAACGCAGGTGTATTGGGATGACGCCAGCGCCGCGCTGCGCGAACTAACCGACCAGACCGCGCTGCCCGTCTTCACCAACGGCGCGGGTCGCGGCTGCCTGCCGATGACGCATCCGCACTGCTTCAAGGACGCGCGCAATGCGGCGCTCAAGGAAGCCGATCTGGTCGTGCTGCTCGGCACACCGTTGGATTTCCGACTCAAGTACGGGCGCGAAGGCTGGCATCCCGATTGTAAGCTAATCCAGATCGAAAACGACGCTGCGGAACTGCATCACAACCGGGCGGCAGAAATCGCGCTGTGTGCCGATGCGCGATTGGTGCTGGAGGCGCTATGCGAAGGCTTGCAAGGCGTGCGCTATGACGACTGGCTGGCGCGCGTGCGGGCGCTGGAAGATGAGAAGCGCGGCAAGCTGCACGAATGGACGCAGTTGGACGACGTGCCTGTCAATCACTTCCGCTTCGCTGCCGCCATCAACAGCGTGCTGGACGAGGACATGATCGTCATCGGCGACGGCGGCGACATCGTGAGCGCGTGCGCCAAGGTGCTGGATTTGACGCTGCCAGGGCAGTGGCTTGACCCCGGTCCGCTTGGCTGCCTGGGCGTCGGCATCCCGTTCGCGATTGCCGCGCAGCATCTCTATCCTGAGAAGCGCGTGCTGGTCATCAATGGCGATGGGGCGTTCGGGCTGAACGGCTTTGAGTTCGACACCGCGCTGCGCTTCGGGCTGCCGATTGTCAGCATCGTCGGCAATGACGCGGGCTGGGGGCAAATCCGCAACCCGCAGATCACGATGATGGGCGAGGAGCGCGCGGTCGCCACGTCGCTGGCGCAGACGCGCTACGACCGCGTGGTCGAGGCATTGGGCGGCTGGGGCGCGCATGTCGAGCAGCCCGACGGCATTGCGGATGCGTTACGCGCTGCCTTCGCCAGCCGCCGCCCGGCGTGCATCAATGTGCCGCTCGACCCGAAGGGCATGACGAAGACGGGCGCAAGCACGCCGTACATTGTGTAAGAAGGTATAAAGCGCCAAGTGCGCCAAGTACGCCAGGAATAAGGTGCTTATTCCAGCCCTAAAGGAGGCTTCGCACAGGTTGGAGGGGACGAGGATAGGTCTCGGTCACTCCCCCCAAAGCGCCAAATGCTGCCGCCATGTTTCAACAATTGGATGATTGCGGAATGCCTCAATGCTATCTGCCAGCGCCAGGCAGCGGCGATAGTAATCGCGGGCGGCGGGCATATTCCCCTGGGCTTTTTCCAGCAGCGCCAGACTTCGCAAGGCATTTAACTGTGCAACTGTGCTTGGGATACGTTCCGCCAGCGTGAGTGCGGCGTCATAGTTGTCGCGTGCCTGCCCGTAGCGCGCTTCCATCCTGTCGAGGTCGCCGAGTGCCTGGAGCGTGTTCGCCTCGCCCAGGCGGTCGGGGATGGCGCGAAAGGCGAGCAGGGCGGCGTCATAGTTGTCGCGTGCCTGCCCGTAGCGCGCTTCCCTCATGTCGAGGTCGCCGAGTGCCAGCTTCATCCTGCCTGTCCCTTGCCCGTAGCCTACAGCCTGCGCCGCCGACAGTGCCTCGCCCATGATCTCGCGCGACAGGGCATAGGCGTCACGCAGCAGCAGATAAAGCTTGAGCGCCCAGGCGAGATCTGCCGCCTGGACGGGCGCGCTGCCGCAGCCCCAGCGCAGCGCGGCGCGCAGGTTGGTCAGTTCTACGTCAATGACGCGCTGGCGTTCCGGATCGCGGTTCGCACGATCATCGCTGAATTGCTCCGCAAAGTAGGCGAAATGCGCCGCCTGTGCTGCTTCATCCGCCGCCAGCACGCTGCTCACCAGCGGGGCAATCGTGTAGCGGCGCAGCGCGGCATCGCGGCGGACAAAGCGCCCCTTTTGCAGCACGGCAAGCGGCTTTTCCAGCGCCAGCTTATCGCGCCCGCAGACGGCGGCGGCCGTATCCAGCACAAACCCACCCTCAAAGACCACCAGCGTTCGCAGCAGCGCCGACGCGCCCGGTACGGCTTCGTCGGCGCGCTTCAGGTCGTTCAGGATCATCTCGTTCAGGCGCGCCTGGGCATCTTCGCTTTGCAGGGCGCGTATGTCGGCGATGACCATTTCCGGTTCGCGCCCGCCCGCCTCACTCATCTGCTCCATCCCCCATTCAATCAAGCCGGGGTGGTGATGGGCAGCCTCGCTCAGTTCGGCGATTTCAGCATCGGTCAGGTTCACATTCAAGCCTTTCGCCAGTTCACGCGCTGCCTGTTGTGCCGTGTCTGTAGTGAGCGTGGCGGGGTCGTGAACGAAAAGCGGGCGCAATTTGTCCCACACTTCGCGGCTGGTCAGCACAACGCCTGCGCCCGCCGCGTGCAGCGTATGAATGAATTCGACATACTCGTTGCGCTCGGCAAGTGCTACATCTTCGCCGTTATCGATGACCACCAGCGGCGGCTGCCTTTCGACAGCATCGAACAAAGGCTGTGGGTCGCTTTTGGCATCCAGACGGTAATGGCGCTGCATCTCCGCCTGCAAGCTGACGACAGTGCTAATGGGCGTGCAAAAGTGCCAGATCGCCCCTGCTTCAGGCGAGGCAGTCGCAACGACTTCTGCCGCCAGCCGCGATTTGCCCAGCCCGCCTACGCCAATGATTTGCACCGGTGCAGCGCGCAGCTTTCCCGTCACTGTTTGCACATCCTGCTGTCGCCCACACAGCGCCACTGTCCGCAGCAGCGGCGGCATCTTGCCCGTCAGTTTGCGCTGGCGCAGGGCAGTTGGCGCGCCGTCCGCCTTGACCGCCGGGTTCAGAATGGCAGCGATCAGCCCGTCAAGCCTGGTATCAAAATCGGTGCGCAAGTCGGCATATTGGATGGTGTTGAGGATGATCGGGATGTCCTGACGTGCCGTCGTCTCCATCAACGCTACGTAAAGCGGCTTGCCATCGTCGAGGATGCGCAGGCGCTCGGCAGCACACCAGCGCGACTTGACAGAGCGCGGCGAAAGGATGAACAGCCCGCAATCGCAAGCATTCACTCCTTCCTGAATCTGCCGCTCCCAATCGTCGCCAATCTCAATGCCTTTGTGGTGGTCAATCCACAGCGTAATACCCGCCGCCTTCATCGGTTCCACCAGGCGATCCACAAAGGGGTTATCTTCGGTCGCATGACTTACGAACAGGATCGGCATGAGGATAATTGCTCCATGCGCTGAGAGATGGTTGGATAAGAGGAAATGTAACAAGTATTCCCGTTCCCACCAAAGTCTTCTTTACTGCGCCACCAACAGCTCCACCACCGCGTCGAACGTCCCCGCCGTAGCGCCGTAGCCGCGTAGCTGGAGCGTGTACGTGCCGTCGGCGGGCAGGACTGCCTCGAAGCGCGGGTTCAGACTGCCGTCGCTGTCGTCGCCCTGGGCGATTGCTGTGCCATCGGGCGCGAGAAGCACTGCCAGTGGGTCGAGTCCGCCAGACGTTGCCTCGACATAAATCCGTACCTGCTGTCCCGCCATGCCCTGAAACACATACGTCCGCGTCTCGCCTGCCGCAAGGTCGCCATCGGTGCGCAGGATCGGCGCGGCAGAGGGCGGCAGCGTCGGCGTCGGGGCAGCGATCAAATAGCGCCACAGCAGCGTGTACGCGCCCGCGCTGGCATCCTCGCCCGTGACATGCAGCAGATGTACGCCGCTGACCGCAGCCGCCGCACTGCCGATCAGCGGATCGGGACTGTTCGGCGCATCGTCGCTGAAGGCGATCTGTGTGCCGTCGGGAGCGACCAGCGCCAGCGCCGCGTCAAAATCGCGCGTGCTGGATGTGACACCCGCCGTGATGACATCGCCCGCGTTCAGATACA
>JANRJX010000069.1:0-11712 GCA_033763755.1 Chloroflexota bacterium | reverse complement strand
GACGCTCTACCGCGCTGAACGCGGCGCAATTGCTTGGCTGGACTTGCCGAGTCGCATCTTCGGACATCGCATCGGCATTCACGAGCAGGAGGCGCACGCGGGCGTCCGCACCCGCTATCACGACGCGCCCGCGCCGGACGCAATGACAATCGACCTGCCGCCTGTCGAGGTGGTGGATATGCGCGCCGAACTCAAGTCGGGCAACAGCAGCATCTTCAGCCGGGCGCTGCAACAGGGTTTGCAGGACGTGCTGTTGCGGCGCGAGCAGGCGCTGCTGCTGATGAATCGGCGCGGGCAGGCGACGTATGTCTTCTGTCGCGATTGTGGCTATGTGGCGACCTGTCCCAACTGCGACGCCCCGCTAACACATCACCGCGACGGCGAAGCGCTGCGCTGCCACCGCTGCGGACACACACAGCGCCCGCCGTCGGCGTGTCCGGCGTGCGGCAGCAAGCGCATCAAATACTTCGGCGCGGGGACGCAGCAGGTCGAGGAGAGCGTCAAGGCGATGTTCCCGGAGGCGCAGGTGCTGCGCTGGGATGCCGACAGCGCGCGAACGCCGGGCGCGCACGAGGCGATCTTGCAACACTTCATTGATCGCTTTGCGGACATCATCGTCGGCACGCAGATGATTGCCAAAGGGTTGGATTTGCCGATGGTGACGCTGGTCGGTGTGATCAGCGCCGATGTCAGCCTGAATCTGCCGGACTTTCGCGCGGCGGAGCGGGCGTTCCAGTTACTGACGCAGGTCGCAGGGCGGGCGGGGCGCGGCGTGCTGGGTGGCAAAGTCGTCTTGCAAACGTACCAGCCGGAGCATTATGCCATCCGCGCGGCGGCGGCGCATGACACAGCGGGCTTTTATGCGCGCGAAATCGCCTATCGCCGCGAGTTGGGCTACCCGCCATTTCGTCGGCTGGCGCGTGTGATCTGTGCGTATCCCAACGAGGCGAAGGCGCGGGCGGAGGCGGAACGCGCGGCAGGCATCCTGCGCAGGCGCATCCGCGAAGGCAATCTGACCGCGACGGAACTCATCGGTCCTGCGCCGTGCTTCTTCGCGCGCAGCAACCACGACTACCGCTGGCACGTCATCCTGCGCGGTCCAGACCCCGCAGCCGCGCTGCGCGGGTTGGACGCGCCAGCCGGCTGGCACATCGAGATCGATCCACTGGATGTGTTGTAGTGGGCTGTGGGTTCACATTGGATCGTTGTCATACTCGAAACTGCACCTCATGGATATAGCGCATGAAATCGTATGCCTTCAAATTTGTACGAATTGGCTTTTTGTGCTTCATGGCTGTACCGCTCATTTTTGCAAAGGCACAAGCAGACGTCAGCACTTTTTGGGATAGCCCTGCCAACGTTGAGGCAATTGCATGGAGTCCCGATGGAACACTAATTGCACTGGCAGGCGGAGGTACACCATGTGAGCCTCAAGGACAAGCAAACTACGATATTCGTATTTATGACACAACTTCTGGACTCCTGATGCAGCGACTTGTAGGGCATACATGTATCGTAACTTCCCTCGCCTGGAGTCCTGATGGAACGAGACTTGTAAGTACCAGTATGGATGCACAAGTAAAAGTCTGGGCTGTGCAAACTAGTACGCTCCTCTTTAGCCAACCGACTCGCAGTATGTCTGGATGGGCGGTTTCATGGAGTCCCGATGGCAGCAGAATTGCAGTGAGTCCATTGTACAGTTACATCATTTCAGTAATTGATGCGCGTACTGGAGAACGGATTGCTGAGCTTGGAGGCGGCGATTTTTGGGACATAGGATGGAGTCAGGATGGCACAAAGCTGTTTGCCACAACTAGTGAGGCCGAAATCAAGATATTTGACGTTAACGCCAGTA
Organism: Chloroflexota bacterium; assembly: GCA_033763755.1. Classification (GTDB taxonomy): domain Bacteria; phylum Chloroflexota; class Anaerolineae; order Aggregatilineales; family Phototrophicaceae; genus Flexifilum. Next base: position 9,857 of record JANRJX010000069.1, on the reverse strand, counting down.
GCGATCTTATCACATTATCTCTTCAGACTGCGCAAATAGCGGATGCTGAATGGAGTCCTGATGGCGAGCTATTGGCTGCTTCAACAGTCGAGGGCATGATTTATGTCTGGTCAACACAAGACTGGTCGGTTGAAAACACAATAACCACCGTCAACTCATCTATCTCTGAGATTGAATGGGGAGTCGATAATGATGAATTATTGATTGTGGATGGTCAAGAAAATATTCGTTCCGTCAATCGCGTTACAGGAAATAGTAATCTGATACTTCCGAGTCGGGAAATCATCCTTACATTGACGAGGAGTCCCTATGGTGGGCGCATCGCTTATGGCATATCTGTACCGCCAGAAGTTGATATTTCTAATTTGCAGCTTGGTGCTAATGAAGACATTATCGAGCAGGGTGCTTTCACCATAGTGCCAAACCCCTCCCCCGAACGCCTGCAAGCCATCACCGACGCCTGCGGGTTGCAGCCGGCGGCGGATCAGGCGTTGACAGCGCAGATTAGCACGCAGGATTATGCAGGCTTCACGACGCAGCTTGAAGCGCTGCCAGAGACTGCCCTGCCGCCCGGCTGCCGCGCCGACCTGCTGGCGGTCGCGGCGGCGCTGAGTGCGCAGGGGGAGTAACCCGCCGTTTCGTCGGCTGGCACGTCATCCTGCGCGGTTTCGACCCGACTACGGCGTTGCATGGTCTCGACATGCCCTCTGGTTGGCACATCGAGATCGACCCGCTGGATGTGCTGTAGGACGGATGTGATTCGCCCGCCCTTCCTTAATTGCGGAGTGCTCCCATTTGTCTACGCTCAATCCATCATATTAGCAGTACGATCTGATAACGCGTTTCAGGTAAAGGGGTCTCGCATGAAGACGAATCGACAACTTGCATTGCTGATCGATGGTGATAACGCGCAGGCAGCGCTGCTTCCACAGATGCTTTCGGAAGTCAGCAAGTATGGTACTGCGACGATTCGCCGGGTGTATGGGGATTGGTCACAACCTAACATGAGTTGTTGGCATGAAGTCGTCCATACCTATGCGCTCGTTACAGTCCAACAACCCCGCAACACGCCTGGCAAGAACGCAACGGACTTTGCACTCGTTATTGACGCGATGGACATTCTGCACATGTCGGGCATGGATGGCTTCTGCATCGTTTCCAGCGACAGTGATTACACGCGCCTGGCACTGCGCCTGCGCGAGAGTAATCTGTTCGTGATGGGCATCGGGCGCAGCGGACCATCACCTTCATTCGTCAATGCGTGCGAAGTGTTTGTGAAGACGGAGACATTGCAAGCCGGTACAGACACAAGCAGTGCTATGACGAAGACAGCAGTGTCCGAAAAGCCTGCACATGAAATCGTCCCTGTCCAACAGGCGAAACCTGCTTCGTTCCCGAAACTGCTCAAGAAAGCGATCGCTTTATCCGGACAGGACAATCAGTGGATACTATTGTCACAAGCAGGCGATTTCTTGCGAAAAGTTGAACCCGACTTTGATCCAAAGGTATATGGACACAAGCAGATGTCGCAGTTGGTGCAGGCGCATCCCGATCTTATCGAGATCAAACAGGCGAAGACAGGCAGCAGCGGCGTCTTTTCGATTCGCTTAAAGAAATAGCGCAAGCGGGCCGCTGTCAGTGTTCAGGTCTTTTTTGTTGCCAGGCAATGCCCTCACCACCGCCGCGCGGACTTGCGCAGCTCGCGGACGTAGAGTTCCAGCCAGTTCGCGCCCTGCGGCACTGGCAGCCCGCGCAGCCGCCGCAGGAACGTGGCGCAGTTGTCGCTGCCGCCCGCTTTCGCGAAGCCATAGAGAAACGGCGTCCGCCGCGTGTACCAGCCCAGCACCTGCCTGCGAATGCGTGCGTAATCGGCGTCGCTTAGCGCATAATCGATTTGCCAGACGACGCTGCGTTTGTAGATGGCGCTCAGCGTGCGCGCACGCTCAAAGACGGCAGTATCATCCTGCACCGTCCCCATCAGCGTGCTGCCGCCTTTCAGGTGTGCGATTGCCTTGTCAATGCCGCCGATTGCGGCGACCGCTTTTGCAGTCGGGTGAAAGCCGTAGATGATGTCGGACTCTTCAAACTGAACGCCGACATGCCCAACGCGAATCAGACCGGCTTCCTGGCGTGCTGCTTCCCGATGGGTGCCAATGCCGCGAAAGGCAAGGACGCGAATCGTCTTCACACTTTGCCGTTGTCGTGCCCGTGCGTCTCGGCGCTGTTCATGCCTTCCGCCAGTGTGCGCGCCAGGATGGACGCGATGACCGTCTGCGCGAAGTGAAAGAGCGCCTGCATCTTTTCGATGCGGTCGATGTACACCTCGGCGCGGGCGGCATCTTCAGCGCTCATCTGCTCGCGCTGGGAACGCAAACGCGACACATTCTCGCTCATCACGGATATGGCGCGATCGAGATCGCGCATCTCGCGCCCGCTCAACACATTGCCGATGATCTGCCAGAAATCGACTTCCGCCTCGTAGTACTTGCGGCGGCTGCTGCTGCCGCGCACCCACACCTGGCGCACCATGCCCATGTTTTCCAGCGTGCGCATGTTCATGCTGGCGTTCGCCTTGGAAATATCAAGCTGCTCGACCAGATCATCCAGGCACAGTGGTTGATCACTGAGCAGCAGCGCGCCATACAACTGACCAACAACTTTGCTGAAGCCGAAATAATCGGCAAGCTGCCCCAATCCGTCCAGCATGGTGTGATGCACATTTTGCAGGGTGGCATTCGTCAATAGGACGGGATCGTGGGTTTGATCGCTCATGAGACTTATCCCTGCTGGCGTATTCGCCAAATGCAGTAACGTTTCGTGTGTATTGAATATTCTGGATGATGATTGTAGCAGCATTGCATAAGATGTGACAATCCTCATGAAAAAAGCACGCCATTTGTGAGTAGGCGTAATTTGTGACTTTCGCTAATGTGGAAGCATCGAAACATAGCAAGTTCACAATATCAGGAGTACAATTTATGTTAAGCCAACTAAAAGTAAGCGACTTAATGACCAAAAGTGTCATCAGCGCGCAGCCCGACTCTAAACTGAGTGCGGCAAAGGCATTGATGAAGGAATTTGGCATTCGGCACTTGCCCGTTGTCGAACATGGCGTGCTGGCAGGTATCATCAGCAGCGGCGATATTCGCGAAGCTGCCCCTTCAGACGCCACCACATTGAGCGTGTGGGAACTCAATTACTTATGGGATAAGCTTACCGTCGGGGAAGTGATGACGCGCAACGTCGTCAGTGTGGATGCAAACGAACCGTTTATCGATGCCCTGCGAATCATGGTGGCGCGCAAATTCAGCAGTTTGCCCGTCGTTCACCAGGATGTGTTGGTCGGTATCCTGACCGAGACCGATGTTTTCCACAAGATCATCGCATTGGCGGAAGCCGAGATGGTGCAGGCATAAGACCGCGCCGGGGGGACGTGGCGATGTTGGTTGCCGAAATCATGACGAGCAATCCCGTGACGATCACGGGAAATGCGCCCGCAGCCCGCGCGCTGCATATCATGGATGAGATGGGATTCCACCAACTCCCCGTGATCAGCAGCTCCGGGCATGTGGTGGGTATTGTGACGCAGCGTGACTGCCGCCAGGCAGCAAGCGCGAACGGACATTCGCACAAACACACGACGGTCAACACAGTGATGAGTCCCGCACCAATTGTGGTTGAGCCACAGACCCCGGTTCAGGAAGCAGCGCGCCTGATGACAGAGCATCATGTGCGCTGCCTGCCGGTGATGCGCGGCGAAACACTCGTCGGCATCCTCACGGCATCCGATCTTCTGATTGCCTTCATGCGCACGCTGGAGCCAGCGCCAGGTTCCTGAGACCAATCCGTACAAGTTGGCGCAGAGCCGCAGAGAATGTAACCCTCTGCGGCTCTCGACCGCCGCGCTTCTGTCCTGCATGTTGCCTGTGCTCCTCGCTGCCTCTGCGTTAAAAATCTTCCCGTTCGCTGGTACAATTAACGTGCGTAGTGCGAGGAGAGTTTACCGGATGGGCAACACACCGGGCTTTGACTGGGGCAAATTGGGGCGTTTACAGATCGGCGTTGTGCTGGCAGCGGCGCTGGGGATCGGCTTGTTTTTTCTGCTTTGGCAGGGTCTGGGCGATGTCGGAGTCGATCAGTTCCCACGCCTGATCATCGCGATGTGCGTGCCGCCGATGCTGATTGCGGTGGTGGTCGGTGTGTATATCCTGATCTTCCGGTCGCGCAGTTAGAACATGGCGCGCAAACCTGCTGACCAGGCGGTCCATCGCGACCAGATCATCCGCGCTGCCGCCGACGTGTTGCAGCGCAATGGCTATGAAGCGGCGACGATGAAGGACATCGCGGCGGTCGTCAACCTGACGGCTGCCAGTCTGTATCACCATTTCAAGAATAAAGATGCGCTGCTGCTGGCGGTGCTGGATGCGGGGCTTGCCTATGTGCTGGATGAGATCACGCCGATTGCCGCCAGCACGCTGCCAACCGAACAAAAGCTGCGCCAGATGATCGCGCGGCACATCGTCGGCGTGACGGAGAACCGCGCGGTGGGCGCGGCGATGGTGTTTGAGATTCGCACGCTGATGACGCTCATTCCCGAAGACGGCGAGCCGGACGCGGAACTCGTGCGCCAGCGCGATGCTTTCTTTGCCGACCGCGACCGCTTTGAAGCGCTGTTTCGCGAGGTGGTGCGTGAAGGGATTGCCCAGGGCGTGTTCCGCCCGGTGGATGTGCCGATCTTCGTCAAGCTGCTGCTGGGGGCGCACAACTGGGTCGGCGTGTGGTACAAGCCGGGCGGGCGGCTGGATGGCGAACAGATCGCCGGGCTGATGACAGACATGCTGCTGACGGGGTTGAAGGAGCAGTGATGTTGCCGCGCCAGGCACTCGGTGTTACAGCGCGACATATGACATTTGTCACGACTTAGCTCGCTTTCTTTAAGGTCGTGCTAAGAATGCTTGACTCTGGCTCTGGAAGTGGATAAGGTGATGCCAGCAATGTTGTCCATTGTGGAGTCACTATGCGCACCGCACTCTTTAGACTGTTGTTTCTTCTTGCTGCTTCTTAAACATTCTTAATTTCGTGGAGCGCGCTGGCGCAGGAAACGCCGACCCCAAGCTCTGAACCGACGGCGACGCCGATGCCAACCGAAACCCCGACGCTATTACCCCCACCCCTACCGCCTACTGAGTCGCCAACACAGACGGAGACCCCGACCCTGCCGCCGCCACCGACGCCGAGCGAGACGGCAACCGCAACGGGTACAGAGACGCCCACCGCATCGCCGACGTTCGATCCGCTGGCGACGCTCACCGAGACATTGACCGCCACGCTGACGGGGACATGGACGGCGACACCGACGGAAACGGCAACGGGGACAGACACTCCTTCCTTTACACCGACCACTGGACCAGAATGGACAATTCGCTCATTTAGCGATTTTGAGCTTGGTTTTGCAGACCATTGGCACGATCCCTCTTGGCAGTACATTCCGGTTGAGTCGGGTACAGCCGTAGAACTCATTCCTGGCATGAGTCCGGGATTTTTCCGGGAATCTAATTTGCTCAATGTTGCATTGGAAGTACAGATATTGGCAGAAGGTGGCATTGTTCGCCTGATGACACGCTACAACAGTACGATGAATTATGCCGCTATTCTTGATACTGCAAGTAGCACACTGGAACTTACGCGGGCAGGAATAGTAGTTCAATCATTAACGGTTCCTCTTGCTGTGTCGGAGTGGCATGTTGTTCGACTTACAACTTACGAAAACACGGTGGAAATATTCCTTAATGGCGTTCTTATGTTGGCATTCAATGATGATGCGCCATTACCACCCGGCGGACTCGCAATTGAGTCAGGCTTAGCTTCAAACTCAAGCTTGATCGACAATGTGATTGTGTTTATTCCAGCATTGGATTTGAATAGTAGTTTGTTAGAAAGCGCGAATATTGTATCTTTGCCAATGTATATTCAACCATTCAGCCAAACTTTACCACCAAGCCGCCTTACTTTCATAAAACGAATCGTTACATCTCAACCTCTCTTAATGATGCGAGATCGCGATGGACAACAATGGCAATATGGTGGTGGTGGAAATTATCAAAGTGATACATTTTGGACTCCTGACGGTGGTGCTGTAGTTGTCGCCCAAGGAAATATGCTAAATTTAATATTTTTAACTCCCCATACTGTCGAAGACGCAATTTCTCCATTTCGAAATTCACTAAATCTCTTTACTGGTCGCATTTTCCGAACTTCCATCGCTTGTCCCCAAGTTTCGCCGACAGGCAGGTACGTTAGCGCAAACCTCTTCGTTCGAAATGAACTTGCAAGTGGTAGTTATATTGTTAACGCCGATGGCACAAGTGGAGGTGTTCCGATTAATATCGGGGGTTATTGTGGTGTATGGGGTGTGACACAAGATGCAGAAGCTCAAATTATAAACGAGCAAATTGCAAGCATAAGAGGGGCAGTTTCGCAGATTACAGGTTTATTTCAGGCAGACATTTTTATTTATGATCCTGACCAACCTAATGCCCTTCCCGTTCGAGTTACTGATGATCCATTAGGTGAATTTGATCTGTCCTGGTCACCCGATGGCACAAAGTTGGTTTATAGTGCCTATGTAGATGGTGATGCAGAACTATTTATGTTAGACCTTTCAGTTCCTAATTCTCAACCACAACAATTAACAAATAATGATTCATCTGATCTAAACCCAGTATGGAGTCCTAACAGCCAGCAAATCGTTTTCCAACGCACTGTAAATTTAGAAAATGGCGGGTTATGGTTAATGAACGTAATTAATCCAGCCAGTGAGTATGCATTAGTGAATAGTCATGTATGGGATGAAAATCCTGATTGGTCTCAAGACGGACAGTGGTTGGCTGTTGCCTCACGTCGTACAGGCGGTTTTGATGACACTGAGATTTTTGCCTTACCCGTAAATGGTGGTGAGCCTGTACGAATAACCGACGATAACCATGATGATTCTTTGCCACAGTGGGAGCGTGATAGGTGTGCATTGGTTGCAACGGAAGCTTGCGAGTTTTATCGTTTGGCAAGTGTCAGTGGATTACCATTGCCATTTACTGGGCTACCTTACCTTATCGATCAAGCGGATCAACAAGATGCATGTAATCCGCTTGGGGCAAGGCTGCCTGCGTTATCTCAACGTTGCCAACGCGAACCAACAACAAGAATTCAAGCATTTGGACCTACATCGTATAGTTTTGCGTTCGACAACACTACTAATCAACTCAATTCCATCTACAACAGCACTTTTGGTATTCATAGTGGTCTCGATTTTGGTGGTGGGCTATGGCGTCAACGTGTGGTCATTTCTGTATGTGATGGAGTAGTTGTTCCAGGCAATTGGTGGGTTATTGTAAATAATCAACCCACAACTCCAACTGGAGGGTCAGCTCAACCTGGTCGAGGAGTTTCAGTGCGGTGCTTTATGGAACCTTTACGAAGTAACTCTGTAAATCCTAGACTGTCTAATATTATTGTAACGTATAATCATATGCTTTGGTGTTCCAGTGACACTGAAAACTCGGCAGGTGAAAATTGCACTGATGCTCCAATGCAAGCCCCATGTACTGCCCTATCAAATATCGTTTCTTGCTCTGGTAGGTACAGCTTACCACGCGTTGGCGATGTGGTGTATATGGGTACACCTCTGGGGCAGACAGGTGCAACTGCTTTCGACCATCTCCATTTAGCAGTCCATTTTGCAACAGATTTTGCTCGAGTATCTGCATCTGAAAATTCAACGTATTTGAACCCTCTGCCAATGTTTAGAAGTCATCTGGTTGATGTTCATCGGCTGCAACCTTACTTTCCTTGGTATTTTGATGTAGTTAGCTCTCGATACATTGTTTCTGCGGAACGATATGGAATTGCTTTGATCGGCGATGGTAGTGGTATTGATGTGAGTCCAAGTGAATTAGGCCAATGGTCTGGCGGTGTTTTTGCCTCTCAACCTAATGGTGATGACCCTAACTTCAGATTCTTGGCAATTCAAGTTTCTGAACCAGAGGGCCCCAATCAAGTTGAATGGCCCAACGGTTATTATCCACTTAACACTCATAATGCTAACTCGTTGAATTTCAGGGATGCCGTAGAGTATCTTTCTTCTATCTACTCATCACTGAATTTCTATCAAGCTCCAGTTTGCAATATTTCAATCGATAACAGCAGAGGGCCTTTAGACAATCAAAATACTCGGCTTATCGCAGACGTAGGACTATCTAACCCCTGTTACTTGGTTGGACTTTCTGCGGAAGGTTTGTTTCCGACACTTGGGCATGGTCAGTAACTAGCGAGGAACTATGAACCAGCGATCAGCATTACATCAAGCTTTAGCTTCTAGATATTCAGTCTTAGTAATATGTGCAATTACTCTTATATTATCAATAAATGTTCATTCGCTTTTCGCTCAATCTGCAAACATCATTACAAGCATGTCTTGGAGCCCAGATGGTTTACGGATTGCTATTGCTAAAAGTGAAATGCCTTGTCAGTACGGAGTAATTTCGGAGGCAGTCATTGAAATTCGAGATTCTACAAATCTTCAACTAATAAGCATTATACCTGTTCAAGTTTATTGTTCTGTAAAATCCCTAGCTTGGGACTCTACGAGTAATAAGCTTCTTGGTATTGATCTTCACAGAGTAATTGTATGGAGTGCGATATCTGGAGTTGAGTTAGTAATCGGCGAATATCGTTCTCAAGCCTTTACCAGCGTTGAATGGAATTCTAATGGAACATTGTGGGCAACAGGTGATATTACCGGCACAGTAGTAATAAGTGATGCAACTACTGGTCAACGAAATCAAACTATGGCTATGGAAGGGATGTTTGTATCTTGGGATTCAAACTCGAGAATCGCTAGTGCAAGCCAATATAGTGGAGAAATTTATCTTGGTAATGCTCAAAGTGGAGAGCGACTAGCTAGCTTAGTTGGACACTATGGAAGCGTCTCAGATTTGGATTGGCACAGTTCAAGAAATGTTATTGCATCAGGTGGATGGGATAATGTACGTTTATGGGACGGAAATTCATATCAGGAAGTTGGTATGATAGAAATTGGAAGTGTTTCGGATGTTGAATGGAGCCCAGACGGAACACATCTTGCAATAGTAGAAAACTTTCAAAAAGTTCATGTATGGGATACGATAGCAGATGTCGTAATGTCTTCGTCAATTTATTCGGGTAGGATTTTGGGTTTAACTTGGAATCCAAATGGTAGAGAGCTGTTGTACGGTGGAGCATTAACAGCAGGCGGGGAGAGTCCATTTACCAGACTCATAATCGATAACGACCCTAATGAAACTTTAACACCAACCGCCACACCCACCGACACGCCGGCACCGACCGCGACGGAGACGGCGACGCCCACCGACACGCCTGTCGAGGCGACCGCAACCGCCAGCGCGACGCCCACCAACACGCCAGCGCCGACCGCGACGGAGACGGCAACGCACACAACCACGCCTGACGCAGCAACGGCGACCGCCAGCGCGACACCCACCGACACGCCAGCGCCGACCGCGACGGAGACGGCAATACCCACTACCACATCCACACTGACCGCGACGCCTGTGCCGCCATCCGCCACCCCGCTGCCATCGCCCACGCCCACCCCGACGCCCAGCGGCGTGACGAGTTGGGAGCGCGTCGAGGCGGAGAGCTTTGTCGAAGCAGCGCCGGGTGTCTTCACCGCCAACACCTATGACCCGCAGGGCGGCGGCGGCGAAGTCCGCGATTTCGATGCCGGGCGCTGGCTGCGCTTCGATAACGTCAATCTCGGCGCGGGCGTCACGCGCTGGCGGCTGCGCGCGGACAGCCCCAAC
>JANRJX010000068.1:0-25840 GCA_033763755.1 Chloroflexota bacterium | reverse complement strand
GTTGGGGCTGTCCGCGCGCAGCCGCCAGCGCGTGACGCCCGCGCCGAGATTGACGTTATCGAAGCGCAGCCAGCGCCCGGCATCGAAATCGCGGACTTCGCCGCCGCCGCCCTGCGGGTCATAGGTGTTGGCGGTGAAGACGCCCGGCGCTGCCTCGACGAAGCTCTCCGCCTTGATGCGCTCCCAACTCGTCACGCCGCTGGGCGTCGGGGTCGGCGTGGGCGATGGCAGCGGGGTGGCGGATGGCGGCACAGGCGTCGCGGTCAGTGTGGATGTGGTAGTGGGTATTGCCGTCTCCGTCGCGGTCGGCGCTAGTGTGTCGGTCGGTGTCGCGCTGGCGGTCGCTGTCGCTGCGTCAGGCGTGGGGGTGTGCGTCGCCGTCTCCGTCGCGGTCGGTGCTGGTGTGTCGGTGGGTGTCGCGCTGGCGGTCGCCGTCGCTGCGACAGGCGTGGGGGTGTGCGTTGCCGTCTCCGTCGCGGTCGGCGCTGGCGTGTCGGTCGGTGTCGCGCTGGCAGTCGCCGTCGCTTCGATAGGCGTGGGCGTATGCGTTGCCGTCTCCGTTGCGGTCGGCGCTGGCGTGTCAGTGGGTGTCGCGCTGGCGGTCGCCGTTGCATCCACAGGCGTGGGTGTCGCGCTGGCGGTCGCTGTGGGTGTTACTTGCGTTTCAACTGTATCAATCCAACCAACGAAGGGAAAGACATTCTGATAATACCTTTGCCCTGAAACTATGTCGAACAAAAACAGATTTCCGGCGTTATAATAGCTAATGATATTTTCGTCAGGTCCCCATACTGGATAAGACCGAGACCCTGTAATGTTCGACTGACTTGCTGACGCTCCACGACACACGGCATTCAATGTCCGGGCTTCATAATCGTACACTACTACATACGGTATAAGGTTTGACGCAATCAATGTCATGAGCAAGCGCGGACTATTAGGAGATACATTTGCTCGTAAGCCCGAAATACTAAAGTCAATGCCAAATGTTTGATGCAGTGTATTAAGAAGCCCACGTGACTCCTGAAATCCTGCTTGGACGTTTATCTCTGTAATCTGCGATAAGGTATCGTCCGGATCATATTGTAAGAACAACACTGATTCATCGTATGACCATCGAGGCTCACCAGTCAACCTAAAAGCTTCATTAGAGTTCAAATCCGCAACTAGGGTCAATGTCTGTGCATCGTAAATCTGAAATCGCCAATCCAGCCACCTAACGAATTCATCCTCATATAAGGCTTGCACATATGTGCTTTGAGGAGAATAGCTTCTAGTGTTTGAAGGTTCATTTCGAGGAAAGGGCAAGGATGGATATTGGATAGTCTGCTGTTGTCCAGCAACAATTGCTAGTGGATTTTGAGTAACCGTGAAAACTTGCTCCGCTAGTTGATCCAAGAAGAAGCTGTTCTCTAGGTCGAAGTATCGAATTACGAATTGACTCGCGCTTATCCAATCGATCTTTCGCTGCTGACGCCAAAGTGGATCAATGCCACCATTCAGATAAGTGGCGGTTTCAAGTGTCACCTGCAGACTGGTTGTCTGATTTGAGAAGCGATCCCAAACAGCAAGCGCAGTTCCTTCTGCTACAGGCTGAAAAACAACGTAGCGCCCATCAGGTGAGATTTCGACAGGAGAAATCGTCAGGTACATCTCGGCTGGAACGGGAATGTCAATCAGACTGCTCCCCTGAGCAGTGATCACCTCAAGCTCCCAACGACCATTGCCTTGATAAGGGTAAGGCGTCAAAACGCGGTAGATAGTGCCGTCAAAGCTCTGAGGAAGCCCTTCAATTAGTTCAACTGCACAGCGAACATCAACGCTAATGGATGGCTGTGCGTGACTAACCCCAATGAAATTCACTGACAGTAAAACAAAGAGCGCCAGCAGTGAAAGGCAAATTCTTGTACTGATTTGACTACAGCTGGTGAAAGTAGTGGTATTCATGGTTTGCAAGACTCCGTTTGTCCCAATTCGGGATCGGCTGTAGTAATCGCAAATGTATAAGGAGGACAAGGTGCTGGAACTTCTGTGTCGGAATAATTGCGAATGGCAAAGACAGTACCATTTACAAGTAGTGGACTTGAATTTGGGATCACATAAACCCACGGAGCCTCTGCAACGACGTTGGGAGGAACAGAGCTAGTCCCGTTCAATATCCCTTGCGCTGTTGTGTAAACGCCGTTCCCATTCGTTGCAAACCAATTACCCCACTGATATGGCACAGATCCTGACGCACCAAGTCGCCAGTTTGTATCTTGGAAAACACGCTCAGCCAGAATAGCGAAGCGGGTATATCGCAATCCATTTCGTTCAAGTAATTGATTTATGTCAGTCACCTGATAGAAGCTTTGAACCTGAAGCAACACATCCATTAAACCGCGAAGGTTGCATCGGATTGGATCGGAAGCCGAAGGAGCATAATTATAAGCGCATTCACCCGCAATGTTCCGCCCCGCTGCTTCCACAAAATAGCGCTGGGGCTGCGTAAGTGATTCAAATGGCAGAGATGGATTTTCTATACTATCTCCGAATTCGCCCAACATGACGATAGCAACCACATCACCGAATGTAAGTTTCGGGTCCTGAAACCTCGGATCATTGTAGAGGTTACGGTAGACCTCGAAAGCGCAGCGGCGCAAAATGAGAGAGTATTGGCGACCTGGCACACATTCACCGAACGGCACCCAGCCATTCGTTAGATTTGGGTCAGGAGCAACCGCGTCTGCGCCAACGGAGAAGGGCAATGTACTATCATAGTAGGCTATGAGGTCTCGGCGAAGGTCGTTTTCCTCAATGTAAGGAATTGGGTGTGTGCAGTTTATTACGGTATACGAACGAGGCGGTATCCATCCCAGGCTTCCATTGTATTGGATTAATAGCCATGAATTTGTTCTGTCACCGTTAAGGACACTGTAACCCAATGGCGCAAAAACTCTATTTTTTGTCACCCGAACCGAACTGTCCGGTATCCTGCCGTCAGGTTCTGCTCGATTTCCATATTGTACTCCCTGTTGCTCTACATTACGGAATTGATCGAGATTATTGGTGTTGAAGTAAATTGGCTGATTACCCGAGTTGATCGGCTGTGCAATGTTAGTTGCAGGGTCAACTACAGGTGGTGTAATAACGGTGTTTTCACCTGTGCCTTCACCGACAGCTACGCCCCAAAATACACCGATCACTTCAACGTCATTGCTATCACTCGGGCGCGACCTTACATTCACATCATCGGAATAGAGTCGGTACACGCCCACGCCGTTACCACCTGCACCATCGCGCGTTTTAAGACTAGGGGTGTAGTAAAATGGTAGAATTCCACATTCTTCAACTTGTTGTGTGGGTGTCGGCGTATTCGTCGGTCCCTGCGCCACCTGCGTCGGCAGCGGGGTGACGGCGGGTGTGGGAGTCGGCAAAACAATCTGTTCCTGCGCCACTACGATCGGATACCCGCCCGGCAGCGCGACCGGCAGCGCCTGCTGCTGGAGCGGCGGCGTCCAACTGGTCGAACTGACCGTCGGGCGCGTCAGGCGTGTAATGTACGGCGGCGTGTCGAAAGCGAGCTGCATCTCGACATAAGCGCTTAGGCTGTTGGGCGTCCATGCAGGTGCGGCAATGTGGTATGCCTCGCGTAGCAGCGTGCGTTGGGCATCATCTTCATACACAAAACCGTTGTCGTAGTAGATACGAATCAGCCACAGACGATCAAGGAAATCTCCTGTCGTCGTCGGCGATGGTGCAAACGGCGAGTCCTTCTCGACTACCAGCATCCAGTTGCCATCCGGTGACCACGCCGGGTTCTCCAGCGCGCCTTCCGTTGCGAACAGGACATAATCCGCACAATTGATAGTTCCGTTGCAGTCGCTCTCGACATATGAGACATCACCGCCGCTGTTGATATAGACAATCCACTGCCCGTTCGCAGTCCAGGTCGGGTTCGCCTCGCGTCCGGGCGTCGTGGGCAGCGCGATCTCGGTGCCGTTTGGCTGACGGATGGAGAGGTCGAGGGTGAGTCTGTTGCGTTTCATACCCCCATCATCGCATACATTCCCCGCGCGTCAGGCAGACGTAGAGCAACCGTCGGGACGGGCTGCCTGCGAACTGATGCGCGAGTTCGTGGCTATCTACTGAATCGGGCTGTGAGCGTCGCGCTGGGGGTCAGTGTCGGTTCAGTCGTGGGCGTCTCTTGCGCCAGCGCGCCCCATGAAATTAAGAGTGTCAAAGAAGCAGCAAGAAGAAACAACAGTCTAAAGGGTGCAGCGTGCATGATGACTTTACAACGCATCTAAGGTTGCTGCGCAACCTACCCTGTCCGCTGCTGGAAAGTCAAGAGTTCTTAGCATGACATTAAAAAAGGGAGCTAAGCCATGACAAATGTCACCTGCTCCCTCTGACATGACACATCTTTTTTCCCTTTGTGCGCCCCTCTCACCAGCGTCATGCGTGGTCGAAGGAGAGGGGCGCACAGTCATGTGGGGCTTATCGGCTGAGTCGCTGCCTTAGCTCCCCGGCGTCGGCGTGGCTTCTGCCTGCGTTGCGGGTGGGGGAACCGCGCCCACGCCGTTGGCGATGCTCTGGAAGTCGAACAGGAACGGACTGTTGGACGGCACGAGCGCGATACTGACGTTATCCGACAGGTTGCGCACGTACTCATACTGGATCAGCAGCGGGTTGGCGGCGATTTGTTCGCTCACCAGTCGCAGCCCTTCGGCTTCCGCCTGTGCCTGCAAAATGGTCGATTGTGCAACACCTTCGGCGCGGGCAATCGCGGCGTCGCGTTCACCAGCGGCGATAGTACGCGCACGTTCGGCTTCCTGACGTGCCTGCACCGCGCGCTGTTCAGCAGCGGCAGCGGCTTCAATCGCTTCCACGAACGATGGCGAGAACTGGACACCGCGCACCTGAACATCATTCAGGATGAAGCCTTCTCGCTCCAATTCCGTCGTCATGCGCTCGTTGATGCGCGTCTGCATATCGACACGCCCCTGACCGTAGATCGCTTCTGCGCGGAAAGTTGCTACCACGTCACGAACGACAGTACGCCCGGTTGAACGCACATAGTTTTCGTAACCTGTTCCCCATCGGCGGTGAAACTCGTTGATCTGTTCCGGGGCAGGATTGATGCTGTAGAAGATAGTGACATCAAGGCTGATCGACTGACCATCAACCGTTGTTGCGACGACAGGTGCATCATCGCTCACCTGCTGTTCTCTTCCTTCAGACATAGTGTAGGAAAGCTGATTCGTCTGATAGAACGTCGGCACCTGCAAACCAGGGATGATGATGCTCGTTCCTGGTCCACGTGGAGTTTCCAACTGCCCTGTCAAGGTGTTAGTGATGACCGCTACCTGACGGACATCGACGAAGAGTAAGCCATTGCTGATAATGGCAAACAGGATACCGACCACCAGACCGATGACCGCCAGCAGCACCCCGCCGCGTGGCGAACGCCCTTGCGAGCTGTTCAACACCACCAGACCGACACCGGCGAGAAAAATAACAAACCCGACCAGGGCAAGAAGCCCGACAACACTATTCAATCCTCCGCCCATCGAAATCTGCTCCCTCATGTGGTAATCACGCTAGAAAACAATACGCAGGAGTATAGCGATGAGTAGTGAGTGAATGGTGAGTGTAAACAAACTTCCCCAATATTTAGGGGGTTGCTTCACGCAGGTAGTCCCCGTTGATGATGGATTTTGTTTGTTCCAACGCTTCTGGTGATGAAAGCATCAGCAGACGGTCGCCTGGTTGGATGATGGTGCTGCCACGCGGCGTCAGATACGTTCGGTCGCGACCGATCAGCACGATCAGCGTTTCGTTGGGCAGGTCAAGTTCTACGATCTGCCGCCCTTCGACCGCGCAGTAAGGCGGCACGACCATCTCGATCAATTGACCGCGCATATCGCTGCCCGGCACGTACATCAGCGGGAAGCCTGGCTCTTTCACCAGCGGACTGGTCACACCCAGCCAACGCGCCACCCGTTGCAGCGTTGTCCCTTGCAGCAGCACGGATGTCAGGACAATAAAGAAAACGAGGTTGAAGATAGCGTTTGCCTTCTCGACCTGTGCCAGCAGCGGGAATGTGGCGAGCACAATCGGTGCCGCGCCGCGCAGCCCGACCCACGAAATCAGCAGCTTTTCGCGAAACGTAAAGTTTGCGAATGCCAGTGAGATGAAGACCGCCAGCGGACGCGCCGCAAAGATCAGCACAGCGGACAGCAGCAGCCCGCTGGCAGCGACAGGGAGCAGTTGCGACGGAAAGACCAGCAAGCCGAGCGTAAGGAACATCGCAATCTGCATCAGCCAGGCGATGCCGTCGTGAAACTGGGTCAGGCTGTTTTTGTGGAGAAAGTCACGGTTGCCGAGCAGTACCCCTGCCAGATAGACCGCCAGAAAACCATTACCGCCGACCAGCGTGGTTGCACCATAGATAATCAACACACTCATTAGAGTCAGTACGGGGTACAAACCGTCGTACTCAAGCTGAATGCGGTTGATGAACAAAGGCAGCAAGCGCCCGGCGGCATACCCCAACAACGCGCCGATGCCCATTTGCTGGACAAAGAAGGGCAGGAGGTCGACAGCCGATTGTTCTGGGATCGTCAGCAGTTGGATTGCGCCAAGCGTTAGAAAGACCGCCATCGGGTCGTTACTGCCCGACTCGAGTTCGAGCAGTGCATTGACGCGCGGCTTGAGCTGGCTGCCCCTGGCGCGCAGTACGGAGAAGACGGCGGCTGCGTCTGTCGAAGCGACGATACCGCCGATCAACAATCCCTCCAGCAGCGTAAAGCCCAGCCATCCCTGCGCCGCCAACGCCACCACGCCCGCTGTAATGAGTACGCCGAGCGTCGAAACGATGATGCCGCTGACCATCACCGGGCGTATCGTATCAATGCGTGTGCCCAAGCCGCCGTAAAAGAGGATGTAACTGAGCGCTACCACACCGATTGCCTGGCTTAACCGGGCATCGTCAAAATAAATCTGACCGGGACCATCGGACCCCGCCAGCATCCCAAGTGCCAGGAACAGCAGCAGCGCCGGGATGCCCAGCCGCGCGGATACCTTGCTGGCGACGATACTCAAGAGCAGCGCCAGCGCTGCCACAACCATCAGTACTTCGATTGTCATCACTGCAAATGTCCCACCCAATGTGCTCCAATGCGTTACAATTTGTGTGTCGAGTGAATTGTAACAATAGGACATACAATGTCACGAACACTCAAAGTCGCTGCGGTACAGATGGATGCCCAACCGGCACCCGTTACTGATCGATTGGGGCGGGCGGCGCGGCTGGTGACGGATGCGGCGGCGCAGGGCGCGCAGCTTGTCGTGCTGCCGGAAGTCTTCAACACAGGCTACACCTACCACGAGATCAATTATACGCTTGCGGAACGCCCCGACGGGCAGACGATGACCTGGATGTTGGCGCAGGCGGCGCAGCACAATGTCCATCTTGCCGGCACATTCCTGCTGCTTGATGGCGGCGAAATCTATAATACGGCGTTCCTGGTTGCGCCCGATGGTCGGACATGGCGTTATGACAAACGCTACCCGTTTAGCTGGGAGCGCGCTTATTTCCGCGCTGGCAGTGATGCCACCATCGCCCATACTGAACTGGGCAAGCTCGGCATGATGATCTGCTGGGATCATGTCCATCCTGAGTTGTGGGCGGAATACGCGGGCAAAGTCGATGCGATGGTCATTATGAGCTGTTCGCCCGCCGTTCACAAAGCGGATCTGGTGTTCCCGGACGGCGAACGCATCGGCAGCGATAGCATTCCTGCCCTGCGCAAGAGCTACAGCGGTGCGGATATGCCGTTCGGCTCAACGATTGACCAGCAGGCGGCATGGCTCGGCGTGCCCGTCGTCCACAGCGAAGGCGCAGGTAAGTTTGACAGCACGCTGCCCGCGCCGTTGTTCTCCGTCGGTGCGGCGCTGGCGCTGCGTCCGCAGATGTGGGGCAAGTTGTTGCAGGCGAGGCGCGTGCGCATGGAGTCTGATTACTACCCGCAAACAAAGGTGGTCAGTGCGTCCGGGCATGTGTTGTCGCGCGTCGAAACCGAAGGCGACAGTTACACGCTCACTGACATCACGCTCAACGAAACGCACAAAGCGCCGAATGGCAGGCAGCCGCGCAGCGAAATGTCGGTTTTGTCACGCTTGCTGGCGGACAAGATCACGCCTGCGGTCGTCGCTTCGCAATATGAACGTGGGCTTGCGGCGCTCGGCTATTCGGCAAAGCCTGATCCACGCCGCCACCTGTGGCTGGTCGTCGGCATCACAGGCTTGCTGTCGGTTCTGCTGATCCGCCTGTTCACGCGCAAGCGCTGAGGCGATGCTCGTCCCGTCCATCGTCTATGTCGCGGGTAGTGCGGTTCGCACGTACAGCTTTGTGCTGGCGCTGGCTGTCCTGCTGGCGTTCGCGTGGGCGATTGCCGCAGCGCAGGGCGAGCGCGGGCGCGCCGCGAACGCCTGTCTGCTGGCGCTGGCGGCTGGTCTGCTGCTGGCACGCCTCGAATATGTATTGCTGGAATGGCGCTACTTCCAAACGGCGACGCACGAAATCTTCGACTTCGCGGCGGGCGGTCTCGGCTGGCACGGTGCGGCATGGGGCAGTTGGCTCGGTCTGTGGCTTGGCTGGCGCGCCTGGCGAATGCAGACACCATTTGCGGTGCTGCTTACCGCGCTTGCGCCTGCCGTGCCTGTCTTTATGGCGGCGGGCTGGCTTGGCTGTGCGGCGGCAGGCTGCGGCTATGGCTCAGAGGTGCGCACGCTGGCGGATTATCCCCCGCTCGTAACTGCTGAGCTGCCAGACGTGTTCGGCATCGTCGCGCCGCGCTGGAACACGCCGTTGTACGGAGTGGTGTGGGCGAGTGTGGTATTTGTGATTGTAGTAGGGGCGACTCGCTGGCTCGCCCCTACGGGATTCTGGCTTGCCCTCGTCGTGGGCGCACTTGGCACGTTCGTGATCGGCTACGCGCGCGCTGATGCCGTGCCATTCATCGCGGGGCTGCGCGCCGATCAATGGCTCGATCTGGGTGTGTTTGCGCTTGGCTTATTCGCCGTAAGTGTTGGCGTTCGGCGACGGAAAGGGTCGCCTTTGTGATCGCCTTTCCGACTTCGCGGTATCGTAGAGACATTGCTGCTCGATCACGCAAGGTCTGCCACTGTGTCTGAAATGCGCTCCCGTACCTCGTCAGTTACACGCCCCATCCTCGCCCTTGTGCTGGCACTGATGCTGCTCACCATCGCTGCTCGTGTCATTCCTGGCGCGCGAACCATTGACGATGCCTTCATCACGTTCCGCTACAGCCGCAACATCGTCGAGGGATACGGCTTTGTCTACAACCCCGGCGTACAGACGCTTGGCACAACCACACCGCTTTATACGCTGCTCATGGCGGTGATTAGCGCCGTGACAGGCAGCCAGTCGTTTCCACAATTTGCGCTCGTCGTCAATGCACTCGCAGACGCGGTGACGGTGGCGCTCCTCTACCTGCTGATGCGCAGGCTAACGGGCAGCGATTGGCTCGGCGTTGTTCCGGGGCTGCTGTACGCACTCGCGCCGCACAGTGTCACGTTTGCGATTGGCGGCATGGAAACCAGCGTCGTCATCCTGTGGATGGTCGCTGCGACCTGGGTCTTTCTGACGCAGCCGGGCGGCGCGCAGCGTGCCGATATGCTGCTTGGTGTACTGGTGGCGTTGGGGTTGTTGACGCGCGTTGATTCAGCGTTGTGGGTTGCGCCGCTGCTGCTATTTCAGCTGGGTGGACGCTGGCTGGCGGGGGAGGGCAAAACGCTCATTGCGCGGTTGCCGCTGCGTACATGGGTCGCGGCGGGACTGGTGCTGCTGCCCTGGATGATCTTCAGCACGCTGTACTTCGGCTCGCCGCTGCCGAATTCGCTGTCTGCCAAATCGGTCGCGTACGAGATTGGGGAAGGTGCGGCGCTCGTCCGGCTGATCCAGCATTACGCGCTGCCATTTAACGAGTCGGATTTCTTCACACCCTTCTTCTTCGCGCTCGGCATCATCTATGCCGCGATGACATTCGTCTGCATGGCTTATGCTCGCAAGCATATGTCGCGCCTGCTGCCCTTCCTAATCTATCCCTGGCTGTACTTCGCGGCGTTCGCGATTGCCAACCCGCTGATCTTCCGCTGGTATCTCGCGCCGCCTGTCCCTGCGCTGATGTTCGGCATCATCGGCGGCATCTGGGTGCTGGCGCGTCCGCTGCAACAGGCACGCCTGCGGTGGGGAATGCCGCTGCTGTTCGGCACACTGACCATCGTCTGGACAGCGACGACGCTCAGAACCTGGACGCTAAACCCGGATCATGGACCTAATCGCCCTGCGCCAGACATGGCATGGCACGCCATCGAGTTATCGTATGAACAGATGGCGAACATCCTTGTCAGTGAGTATGGCGTGACGCCACAAACGCGCGTCGCATCAGCAGACATTGGCGCGATTGGCTACTTCACGCGCGCCATCATCATCGATACTGTCGGGCTGGTGACGCCGGAACTCTCGCGCTACTACCCGTTCGATGCGACGTTGGTAGTCGAGGGGCAGAACTATGTCATTCCGCCGCAGTTGATCTATGACACCGCGCCGCAATATCTGGTGACGATGGAAGCGTTCGTGCGGCTGGGGCTGGCGAGTCAACCGGAATTTGAGACGCAATATCGTTTGTTGGAAATGCTGCCCTTTGAATTTTATGGTGAAGGAATGCTCTTGTTCGGGCGTGTGAATTGACCGGATGTTAGGCAATTGCAAGGTGAAAGTCGTGAAATAAGAGTGAAATTTGTAAATCAAAACGTTCTATTGAGCGTAATAATGGTTACTCCAATATCACCAAACAACCCACATATCAATCAAATCACACAGCCGATGAAGCCGTTAGCGAAGCTTCCGGTAAAGCCAGCGTTTCCACCGTTAAGACAGGCGCTTAAAGCAGATCTAATGCGTGCCGCTGGCAAGGTAAGCCCGCTTTCCGCTGTGAAATATTTCCTGTTTGACCGCTGCTATCGCGCACTTTTCTTCATGCGACTGTGCCAGAATGCTTCGCAAATCAAGTCCGGGTTGCTTCGCAAACTTGTGTTGACACCTTGGCGGATCTTATTTACCTGGACTGTTAGCGCCGCGGGCATGGATATTTCGTGGAAGACAGCGATTGGTGCGGGGCTGCGTATTCAGCACGGCTACGGGCTGGTCATCAATTACAACACCGTCATCGGGCGCAATGTCACGCTGTTTCATGGGGTCACAATTGGTGCGAAAGAAGAACCAACCGATCACGGGTTGGAAGTGAACTGCCCGACGATTGAAGATGAAGTCTGGATCGGCGCGCACGCCGTTATCATCGGGGCAGTGCGGGTAGGCAAGGGCAGCATTATCGCGCCAGGCAGCATCGTCACTAAAGATGTCGAACCATATACAACCGTCGCAGGCAACCCGGCAAAGCTGCTGAAGTACAATGTCAAGCCGGACGTAGCGAACCGTGCAGCGCTGGATTAAGGGCGTTGGGCAGGATGCCACCTGCCCTAAACAGCTTGTATGAAAGACAGAACTTGGGGTAGACTTTTGTTATGAAAAGATGAAATCCTCAAGCGTCGGAGTCCAACGTGGCGGACACGGTATTGCTGAGCGCAAGTCCTGATAATATCGAAGCCTGTGTTGCGCTCGCAACCGAACACGGGTTGGGCATCGAACTCATGGCATTTGCCTATCCCGCGTGCCTGGACAATGACTGGCAGGCGGTTGTCAGTCATTACAAAGCGCTGCTTGCGCCCGTGCGCGACCATCTGACGATGCACGGTCCATTCTTCGATATGTCGCCAGGCAGCCTGGACGCCCGCATTAATGCGCTCACTGCTGAACGCTACCGCCACGCACTCCGTATTGCCGCAGAACTACAAGTCAAAATCGTTGTCTTTCACGCCAACTTTATCGCAGCGATACGGACGGAAGAGTACCGCCGCGGCTGGCAGGAGCGCAACGTGGTATTCTGGGGAGGGCTGGCGGAGGAGGCGCAGCGGCTCGGCGTGATGATCGCGGTCGAGAATATGTGGGAGTTTGACCCGTTCATCATTGGCGATGTGCTGCGCAAAGTGGAACATCCGCATTTGCGTGCGTGCCTGGATGTCGGGCATGCCCATCTGTTTTCGGATACGCCGTTCGGGACGTGGCTGGAGACTCTCGCGCCCTACATCATTCACGTGCACATCAATAACAACCCCGGTGACAGCGACATGCACCAGTCGCTTGTCAACGGGGTGCTGGATTACCGGACGCTGCTGCCGCGTGTGCGAGCACTGCCGCATCAACCATCGCTGACGCTGGAGATGGACACAGTGGCGGACATGCGGGCGAGTCTGCCGTTGCTGGAACTTGCCAGGCGGAAGCTTTAGCGCAGAGGCGCAAAGAAATTGCGCTCTGCGTCAACTTGCTGCTTATTGTGCAACGAGAAGTGCCTGTACCCCTGCCAGCACTGCCTCGTGCGCTGCGGCGCTGCTGACAATCACGCCCATGCGCGGCAGCCGCTCGCCCTGCGAAAAATCAAGTGGCTCCCCTGTTAAATCGGTGACGACGCCCCCCGCTGCCGCGACCAGCGCACCCCCCGCTGCGTGATCCCATATGAAGTGCAGGCGGTCTTGCGGGCGCGCGGGACGCACGTAGAAATCGGCATCGCCCGCCGCGACCGTCGCATACTTGTCCTGCCCATCCAACTGCTCGACTGTGCCTTCTGGTATCCCCAACTGCGCATACAGGTGCAGCAGCCAGGGATGATCGAACGCGATATTGTCGTGGCTCTCGACAGGCTGGAACTGCCGCGTATCGGTGGTCCGGCGCACCTGCACCCGCCGCGCCGCGCCGCCCGCCAGCGACTCAGCGAGCGTCATGCCATCCGACGTATAGAACAACACGCCTTGTGCATTTGGCGCGGGGTAGCCCGGACACGCCAGGAAACCTGCTGCGGGTTTGCGCCCTTCCAGCACGCCGAGCGCAATCGAATAGCGCCGCCCGCTGACGTAGCCGCGCGTGCCGTCAATCGGATCGAGTACCCACAGGCGGCTGTCGTCGCGGTCACGTCCAAAATCCAACCAGCGCACGATGTCGCGCTCACGTACATCCTCACCGACGACCTCGCCCAACAACTGCGCAATCGTCGCGCGTCCCTCCGGTGCGACCAGCTCAATAAACTGCTCGCTGTGTTCTTCAGCAATCACTGCCGCGTCGGGGTGCAGCCGTTCGAGCGCGCGCAGCATGATCGCCTGAGCGCCGTAGTCAGCGATAGTGACGGGATCATTGATGCCTTTAGCGCTGGCGTTAAGCGCAAGCTGACGCACACGGCGCGTCAAATCCACCGCCTGGCGCACGGCGGGGAACAGCGGAGTGAGATCGATCAAGACAAGTCTCCTAGATTTTGAGTTTCCGCTCGAAACTCGTCAGCACGTCCAGTCCATTGTCGGTGATGACGACGTTTTCTTCAATGCGTACGCCGCCGAGTTCCGGCAGATAAATGCCCGGCTCAATCGTGAAGCACATCGACGGTTCGAGCAGATCATCAACATTGCCCGCGATCTGCGGGATCGGCTCATGCCCGTCCAGCCCCAAGCCATGCCCGGTGCGGTGTGTGAAGTACTGCCCGTAGCCCGCCGCTTCGATGACATCGCGCGCGGCTTTGTCAACCATACGCATGGGTACGCCGGGCGCGGCGATGGCTCTGGCGGCTTCGTTGGCGCGCAGCACCGTATCGTAAATCTCCTGCATCTGTGCAGTCGGTTCGCCCAGGCAGAACGTGCGCGTGATGTCCGATGGATAGCCGTTGTAACGGCAGCCGAAATCGAGCAGCAGAAACTCACCTGTTTGCAGCGCACGGTCAGTCGGGAACCCATGTGGATTGGCGGTGTTCGGTCCCGTCTGAGCAATCGTGCCGAATGCTTCGCCTTCGCCACCGTGCGCGTCCATCAGGCGCGCCAACTGCGCGGCGATCTGGCGTTCGGTCATGCCTGGTTGCAGCATCGGCAGCAGCGCAGCCAGCGCTTGTTCAGCGATATTGCACGCGCCGCGCAGTGCTGCGATCTCGTCCGGCGTTTTGCGGGCGCGGATGTGGATCAGGTCGCGTTCGACCGGCTGTACGCGCATCGTCGGCGCGAATGCCTGCAATGTAAGCAGTTCGGTCGCGCGCAGCGTCATGCCATCGATACCAAGTGTCTTCCCGTGCAGACCGAGCGCATCAATTGCCGCCCGGAACGCGCCCTGATAGCCTTCGGTATCTGACCAGGGGAATGGCTGTGCATTCAGGTCGGGGCGCTCGTGCAGCTTGAGCAGCTCCAGCCGCGGAACAATGACTGATAAGCCGTCCTGGGTGAAGAGGGCGATCACCGGGCGTTCAGACAGGTGGAAGTGCAGCCCGGTGAAGTAGACCATATTCCAGCCCGGCACGAGCGCGATGGCGTCCACGCCCGCTATCCGGCGCAGCGCTGCAATTCGAGATGCGTAATCAACCTGCATTATGACTTTTCCTTCGTGAGATGCGACTCCAGCGAATAAAAAGCCTATTCAGGAGGGTGGAGGTGAAGAGGTTAGAGAAGATTTCTCTTTATGTCCTTTGTGTCTTTGCGGTTCAATATGAGACCTAAACCGCAAAGACGCGAAGAATGCAAAGGGAATTTCCTCTATCCTCTCCTCCTTTTGCCTCTTGAATAGGCACCTAAACTTAGTCTTTTTTGACCTCGCCGCGCCCCTGTATGACTTCTGGCATGTCGATGCCGCGCTGCATGGCATCGCGGTGGACGCTGACGATTTCCGGCGGGCTCATCTGTTCCATCAGCCGCATCGAGAAGATGATGATGGCGATGTCATCAATTTGCCCGATGACCGGGATGAAGTCGGGCAGGATGTCAATCGGTGACAGTACATACAGGATAGCGGCAAACGGGATGCCTTTTGTCCACAGCGGTACGGCGGGGTCCCGCAGTAGTCGCCACGTCAGGCGAATCTGGTCGATCAGGTCTTTCAGCATGGTAGATATGCTCCTCACTCGTATTCGAGGTTACTGAGCCGATGGTCGCGTCTGGTGATCGAAAAAAGCATTCACACGGGCGAAGACCGTTTCGCGTTCGCTGTCTTGCGGCAGGATATGTCCGCTGTGTTCAAGCAGACAGGTTTCGATGATGCGGCTGCCTGCGCGTTCGGCGATCTGGTCTAACTGCGCGAATGGTACGACTTTATCAGCCCGCGAGTAGATCGCCAAGAGCGGCGCGCGCACAAATGGTAGGTAACTGTGCGCGACTTCGCTCAACGTGTATAACTGGTGGACGGCGGCGGTGGACCACAGGTCATAACGCACGCGCCCGGTGGGGGACTCGCCGCGCCGCACCTGCTCAAGACGCAGCATGTCTTGCAGTGTGGAGGTGTCGGATTGGTCGGTGAAGGGGCGCAGATAACGCAGCCAGCGTGCGAGCCCCAGCCGCGTCGGGAAGTGAACGGGAGTCGCCAACAGTGCCAGTGCCGCAACGGGCATCATCGCGGTAAGCAGGATGCCGAGCAGCCCGCCCATTGAATGCCCGACGACACAGATACGCTCACAGTCGCGCAGCATGTGGTAGCCATCAAGCGCGCTGGCGTACCAGTCCTGCCACTGCGTCCGTGCCAGGTCATAGGGATGTGTGCCGTGTCCTGCCAGGCGCACACCGCAGACTGTATGTCCCTGTGTGGCGAGATATTCGCCGAGCCAACGCATCTCGGACGGGTTGGCAGTGAAGCCGTGAATGCACAGAATGCCGATCGCGCCGCCGCGAAAGTAGAACGGCTCTGCACCGGGCATGAGGGTAGTGGATGGCAGCATCATAGTGGCTGGGAGTATAGCGCACGCTCGTCATGAAGTCAGCTAACAAAAAGGACGCCAGGAATGGCGTCCCTACCTTGTGATTTGAGCTTTGCGAGGCGACCTGATGGATCGCCCATTATTGATTGAATGGCTTAGCCCGTTACAGGCACGCTGTTGAGGTTTGCACCTGCTGACAGCACCACGAATTCTGCTGTGACCCAGCCGACGATGCCGTTATAGTTGATTTGCAGCCACTGGTTGCTGGCGTTGCGCCCGACCAGCGTCGCCGTCGCGCTGGCGGGGAAGCGCGCGATGCGGCTGAACTGCGTGCCAGGACCCTGGCGGATATTGACGGTGTAGGGCGATGCCGTTACGGTGATCGTCCCCGAAGGTACTGCTGTCGCGCCGCCACCCTGACCCGGACCGCTGGTGACAACAGGCACGTTCGCCGCGTTGGTGGCGGTCACGAAGCGCGCCGACACCCAGCCAATCGTGCCGTTGACATTGATCTGCCACCAGGTGTTATTAACGTTGCGTCCGATAATCGGGTACGACTCGTTGCGGTTGATGCGCGTCAGCACTGCGCCGCTGATCGAGTCTGGTGCGCTGCGGACGTTCAGGCGGAATGCACCTGTCACCGTCAGGAACGGTCCTGTAATCGCCTGCGAGGTCGCCGGGACAGGCGTTGCCACGACCGGGTTGAGCGCGTTCAGACGGTAGTCGAGGAAGGCATTACCGCTGAATTCGACATACTCAATGACGAAGTTATTGTTGCCCTGCGGCAGGTTGAGCGTGACCGAATACGTCTGCCCGGTTGCCGTGCCAAACTGGTTGATGACCAGCGCGCCGTTGACGATCACGCGCACGCCATCATCCGCGCGCACGTTAATCTGGTACTGTCCGGCGTTCAGATTTTGTGTGCTGCTCCAGCGCGCCGACCAGTTATCAGCCGGGACGGACGCAATCGGCGAACCGCTGCCCCAGTCACGACCGGCTGCGTTCTCGGTCAGGATTGCCGCCGGATCGCCACTCAGGTTCGCGTTGTTATAGTATTGAACTGTCCACGAACTCGTGTTGATGGGGACGTTGATCGGCTGCGGGAAAGTGGGACCGCTGGGGTTGGTCGCCAGGTTTGCCCACGCCAGATACAGATAGGCATCGCCTGTGTTTTCAACATAGTCGATCTGAATACGAGTCGCGCCGTTCAACTGCACGTCCGCGCTGACGGTCTGCCCCGCACGCCCCTGACCAATCGTGTTGATCAGCGGGATCGGTTGGAAGTTCAGCGTCACACGTGCCTCGTCGTCCGCCAGCAGCCAGAAGCGATAGGTACCTGCCGGGAACGCAACATCGGCAGTGAAGCGGGCAGAGAAGCCGTCATTCGGGATACCTGCCGACGGTGAGCCAGCGCCCCAGTTGAAGCCAATACTGCTTTCGTTGCGTGTAACGGTCGGGTCGCCAGTCAGTGTACCGTTGTTATAGTACTGAGCCAGCCAGTTGGCATTTTGTGCCGATGCCGGCTGCACCAGCGCGATGCTGAGCAGCATCAACAGTGCCAATACAATGATCCATTTGCGCATCATGGGTTCTCATCCTCCCACATACGGTAATTAAACATCTCATCTCTATTCGACAGTATAGCAAGACTGGTTTCGACTGTGATGGTAGCGTAGGGTGATCGTCAGATCAGCGTTGCGCCTGCGTAGAGGAGTAGGTGATGTGTACTATCTTTAGATGCAGCGCTGGCGGAGACTCCACCTGTCAGGTGGACAATGGCAGCAACAGGTTGCGCAGATGTGGCTGAAAGCAGTATTGTTGTATACATAATGAAATTGGAGCGTATGTATGGATCGTAAAACGACGCCTGCAACTGAAGACCTGGGTTCTGCATTGCGTTCACTCGCAAATCGATTGACGTTGAAAGCCCGCGATAACGCTGCCGATGCCAAGCGCAAACCCGCTGGCGACGCGCACGGCGATTACCTGCGCGGGCTGGCGGAAGGCTATTACAAATCGGCGCTGGAGCTGGCAGAGATCATCAAAAAGTACGGCACAGAGAGTGTGGGCAGCAGCGGTTTGAGCGATGCGCCAGGCGTGCCAGTGATGCCCGGTGCTGCATCGCGCGCTGCCGCTGCATCTGCTGCCCCCCCTCCTCCGCAATTCGAGGCAATGCCCATTAACGAAGTCATTCGCTTGCTCTCGTATGTGGATGCCAACCCGCGTGACGTGACGCCGAACAAGGATAACAGCTACACCGCGATTTTTTCGCGCTGGCAGCCATTGAGCGACGGCGAACGGCTGGCGAAGATCAAGAGCATGGACTTGCGCGTGGTCGTCCTCGCCAACGGTAAGACTAAAGACAGCAACGACCCGTTTGTGGTCTTTGCCTTCAAATCAGGATAAGGCGTCATGCAGGGGCTGGATGAAACGACGCTTGCCAGTATCCGTGCAGCACGGACCGTGCGCGGCATCCCGCCCGATCAGCCGCGCGTGCCATACCGCAATCTGCGCCACTTGCTCTCGCTGCACGCGACTGCTGCGCCGGACAATGTTTTTCTCATTCACTACGACGCCGAGGGCAACCGCGAGCAGTACACCTATGCCGAGTTCAACGCACTGGTGCATCATGCAGCGGGCTATCTGTACGACGGGTTGGGCGTGCGGCGCGGCGACCGCGTGGCGACGATTGCCTATAATCATGCTGAAACCGTCATCCTCTATTGCGCCTGCTGGCTGATCGGCGCGGTGGTCGCGCCGCAGAATATCGCCGAAGACGATGCGCGCATCACATACATCCTGCGCAGCAGCGGGGCAGTTGTGTGCTTCGTGCGACATGAATACCTGGAGCGTGCTGAGCGCATCATCCACAGCGGTGACGAAGTGACAGGGGCGCCGAACGTCCGCCAGATCATCACGATGGGTGCGGCACTGGACGGCTACGCGCACTTTGGTGATGAGATTGCTCGTTACCCCAATACTTTCATCAGTGATCACGAACGCCCAACGCTGGAGGACGAAGCACTGCTCGTTTACACCAGCGGCACGACAGGCGCACCCAAAGGCGTGGTGCTGATGCAGTACAACCTGCTGATCGACGCGCAGGGCATCGCGCAGTGGCAGGGCATCACGGGCAATCAGCGTATGATGTGCGTGCTGCCGATCCATCATGTCAACGGCATTGTTGTCACGTTAATCACGCCGCTGCTCGTGGGCGGTTCGACCGTGCTGAACCGCGCCTATAGCTCGCACGCGTTCTGGCAGCGCATCGCGGATGAGGGCGTGCATATCGTCAGTGTCGTGCCGACGCTGCTGCAGTTCTGCCTCGACTTTGCCGACGCGCAGGAAAAGCAGGGCAAATCGATGTATGGCGATGGCGTCGAGAAGTACGGGCTGCGGCGGTTGCGGCATCTGGTGTGCGGAGCGGGGACGCTGGCGATGGGCCTGGTGAAGGCGTTTGAAGATCGCTTTGGCATTCCTGTGCTGCATGGCTATGGCTTGAGCGAGACGACGTGCTACAGCTGCTTCCTGCCGATTGACCTGTCGTGGGAGGAGCATCAGCGCTGGCTGCTGGACTACGGCTATCCCAGCATCGGCTGCCCGATTGAGCCGAACGAGATGGCGATTTTTGACGCGCTCGGCGAGGGGCGCGAACTGTCGCCGGGTGAGCGCGGCGAAATCTGCATTCGTGGGCATAACGTGATGAAGTACTACGACCAGCGCCCGGATGCTAACCGCGAGACGTTCAAGTTCGGCTGGTTTCGCAGCGGCGACGAAGGCTTTTACGAGCTGGACGCGCGCGGGCGCAGGTTCTTTTTTATCACCGGGCGCATCAAGGAGTTGATCAATCGCGGCGGCGTTAAGTTCAGCCCGTTCGATATTGAAGAGGTGCTGCTGCAAATCCCCGGCGTGCGCGTCGGGCTGGCGATTGCGTTCCCGAACGATTACTACGGCGAAGAGGTCGGTGCGTACATTGTGCTGCATGAGGGTGCGCAGGTGAGCGCGGAGGAGGTGTTGGCGCATTGCAGGGCGCGGATGTCGTTCGAGAAGAGTCCGAAGGCGGTCGTGTTCGGCACAGAGATACCCGTCACATCGACGGGCAAGTATCAACGGCTGGCGCTGCGCGAGCGCTTCGCGGCGTGGGAACACACGCAGTTTCGGGGGAAGTGAGCAGGAGGATAGCATGGAGGTAGATACATCGCTTCGCTTTACGTTTACTACAACCATCCACTTTGATCCAAACGTGTCAGATGGTTATATGAAACATTACGTGCCGATTCCTAGTGACGTTGGCTTGCACCTTCAAGAGGCGAGTATCACGCATGTCAAAGGTACGCTCAACATGCAGCCGTTCAGAAGAGCGGTTCAGAAGCATCCAGACGGGGAGTGGCGGCTGATGTTTGGTAAAATCTGGTTGGACCAGGCAAAGCTCGAAATCGGTGAAGAAGTTATTGTTGCCATAACGCGCGACCCCGATCCGAGTCAGGTTGATGTGCCGGAAGTGCTGGCGTCCGAGCTGGAACGCGATCCGGCGCTGCTGCACGCCTGGGAACGGCTCAGCCCCAGTACACGCAAGACCCTTGGCTACCACGTTGAGCGCGCTAAGCGCCCCGAAACTCGTGCGAAACGGGTGCAGGACGTGCTGGACGATCTCCGCAAGACGAAATGATGCTTCTTGCAGACGCCCATTGCCGCTCGTTTAGCCACGTTATCATCGTGGCTCTCTACTGAGATAAACTGATACATCAATTGTGTCATAAGCCAAATCGCTGAGACATTGACTGCTCATTGTTGTAACACTCATTATGCTGCTAACGAATTGAGAGCCTTATGCGCGCACTCATCACCGGGGCGAACCGGGGCATTGGATTGGAAATGGCGGCGCATCTCGCGCGGCGCGGCGATGTCGTCTTCGCGGGCTGTCGCACACCAAAAACGGCGGACGACCTGCACGTGCTGGCAGAACGCTACCCCGGACACGTCCACATCGTCACGCTTGACGTTGCCGACGAAGCCAGCATCGCCGCGTCGGTCGGGCAGGTAGCGGCGCATACCGACGCGCTCGATCTGCTTGTCAACAACGCCGCCATCGTCAACCGCGAGGAGCGGCTGCACACGCTGACTTACGAGCAGATTGTCGCCACATTCAGCGTTAATACTTTCGGTCCGGTGCTGATGTTCAAGCACTATCACGACCTGCTCAAGCGCGGCACACGCCCGGTCGCCGTCAGCATCACATCGGAGTACAGCTCGCTGACCGATAAGCAGGACGGCGACCTGTACATGTACTGCGCCAGCAAAGCCGCGCTCAACATGTTTACGCGCACGTTTGCCTTCGATGTCGCGCAGGACGGCATCATTGCCTTCATCATCGATCCCGGCTGGGTACGCACACGCATGGGCGGCGCGGATGCCGACCTGTCCACCGATGAGACCGTCACCGGAATGTTGAGGCTCATTGACAATGCTACGCCCGCTGATCGCGGCGCGTGCTATCGCTGGAATGGCGATACCCTGGCGTGGTGAGGGTCGGCAAATAACAGTGTCCTTTGCGTTAACGCAATTATTTTGCGAGATTCATATTTTGTTTTGCCACAACGGGCAAACAAGTCATCTATACTGACGTTACTGTCTACAAAGATATGGCTTGTACAGATCATGAGTCTTCGTACGCTTATCATCATCCTCAGCTTATCGGTCTTTACCAGCGTCGGCTTGTCTCATTCATTGCATGGGCAAGATAACGTTTGTCCCGCACTTGTTGAGCGTGCGCTTACAGAAGTTGGGACTAATTGCACAGGTTTAGGACGTAACACCGCCTGTTATGGATTTAACCGCGTCAATGCGACGTTTTCTCAGGAACTTGAAGCAGGTTTTTTCAGCGAACCTGCCGACCAGGCATCGATCGACCAGATCGAAACCATACAGACCAACGCACTGGATGTTGATGCGGAGGAATGGGGCATCGCCGTGTTGAACGTGCAGGCAAATTTGCCCAATGCGCTGCCCGGTCAGGCGGTGACGTTCGTGCTGCTCGGGGATGTAGCATTGGAGAACGTCGCCGCGCCGACCCCGCCGGGAGTCATCGCAGACATTCTCACAGTAGAACCACTCAACGTGCGTTCGCTGCCAAATGTCCGCGCGAATGTGCTTGCCAGCGTCCCGTCGGAAACGCTGCTGGTTGCGAATGGCATCAGCGATGATGGCGAATGGCTGCGAGTGGAGTATCAGGACATAGTCGGTTGGGTCAGCCGTGTTTTTGTCATCAGTGCCGCCGACCTGACGACGCTACCTGCCGTCGAAGCAGCGCCTTACGGCACGATGCAGGCGTTCATGCTGCAAACAAATGTCATGGGCGTGTCCTGCACAGAAGCGCCGCCGTCGCTGCTGGTCGTACAAAGTCCCCGCAATATCACCATCACACTGAATGTCAACGGCGTTGGTGTATCGCTCGGCTCGACACTGGTCTTCACAGCCAATGCTGAAGAGGGGATGTCGATTGGCGTGATTGACGGACATGCACAGCTTGACGATGGGACCTACATTCCCGAAGGTTTCAGCGTACGCTTCAGCATTAACGAATTTGGCATGGCTGTTGGGGACGCTGGACCCGTACAACGCTTCGTCGCTGAGGAACTGGCAGCGCTCGCACCCCTTGAAAACATACCGCCTGTGCTGCTCAATTATTCAATCAGCGTCGAGCCAGGTGGCGATGAGGCGCTCCAGATGGAACCTTCTGTGAGCACGCCTCTGCTCTTGCCGACAGATGATCTGCAAGGGACAGCAACCCCTGTGACGGACTTGCCGGGCGATGTGCCGCCACTCACGCCAACGGGATTGGAGACGCCAACAATCGTCTCGCCGATAATGACAGCGACTGAAATGTTGCCGACAATGACACCGACTGAAATGTTGCCGACCGCAACACCACCGCCTGTAGTACCCTCGTCGACGCCTGCTCCTACACTAACTACTTCCCTGTTACCGCTGGGCGTAAATGCGCCGTGTGTAGCAAGAATCGGCGATGATCGTCCATTTGTCATCAGCAATCCAAATGCGGTAGATGTCAATTTTAGCTGGACGGTCGATGGCAGTGTTTCAGGTAACGACACTGTGTCAGCAAACAGTAGCCGCTCAGTGACGGTGTCGCGCCAGCCAGGAAACAATATCATTACAGTTGATTGGGGTTATGGCAGTGGAAGTGCCAACTCAAATCCCTGTCCGTCTGTTGCATTACCCCCCGTTCCGGCGCCAACTGCAACCCCCGTGCCGCAGCCAACGGAAATACCAACAATGGAGCAGCAATCAGTGCCGCTCAACCTTGGCACAACCTGCACACCGGGGTCGCCATCCACGCGCGCCTTCGTCATCAGCAATCCAAACACGATGTCCGTCGATGCCAGCATCACGGTCACCTGGACAACCGGAACAGTCACCTTCTCGCAGGCGATTGATGCCGGGGGAAGTGTTGCTGTCGATGCCAATGCTTATAATAGTGGTTTAGTAGATGTCAGCGTCTCATGGACTGGTGGGACAACCATTGGCAGTCTTGGAGATTGCGTCTAAGTGTCTTGGAAAATGGGCAACGGGCGGTGAAATAACCGCTCGTTGCCTTGTCCGCTAGGGCTGCACTAACGCCTGTTCTACCAGCCACTTCATCATCGTCACTTTGCCTGTCTCGGCGTCGGTCGTCACGATGTCGTAGCCGCGCTTGCGATAAAAGGCGATATTGTGCGGCAGCGAGACGCGTGAACACAGTTCCGTGCGCATATAGCCGTATGCAGCCGCGACCGCTTCCAACTCTTCCATCATCAGGCTGGCAACCCCCTGTCCCTGACATTCCGGGATGACGGCTACACGCTCGATGACGAACTTGTCGAGATACAGGCGGTAGCGTGCCGAACCAATCGGCTCTTCATCGTACATCGCCAGCAGCGCACCGCCCGCACGCATGGCGGCGGTCACATCCGCAAGTGTTTCGCGGTGTGCGGCAAAGGCAGGTTTGGCATTGCTATCATACTGGGCAAAGGCGGCGCGCATCACGCGCTGGACAAGCGCCGCCTGTTCGAGCGACGCTTCGATGATCTCTATGCTCATGTATCCTCAGGACGTACTACTTCAAGCGTTTCTCAACAAGACGAATCACGAAAGCCGGGCGCTGTGTGGCGCAGCGCAGGTGCCAGAATGAGGTATCAAATCGGATGGCACTGAGGGATGGCATTCATCTCGCTCCGGTGGTGTAAGGACACCTGCCTGAAATAGAAAGTGTGGACAACATGAGTAATTGTATAACGATTCGACGCGCTGTGTATCCTCAATTTTGCGGGGTTAGCGCTGCTACTTGATTGCTACCTGTAAGACGGATGTCGAATTCAGCGTCAAATCTCGTGCAGCGGCTTACTCTAAAAGGATAACTATGCAAACGCCGATTGTCCTCTCGATTCAGGTCGGAATGCCTGACGAACATGGTCCAGATGTGATTTCAAAGAAATCGTGGCAATCGGGCATCTTCAAGTATCCGGTTGAAGGGCGCATCTGGCTCGACACGCTCAATCTGGCCGGTGATGGTCAGCAAGACCTGCACAATCACGGTGGACCCTTCCGCGCGCTGCTGACATACAGCGCCGAGCATTATCCAACCTGGCGTGACGAGCTTGCACGTCCGGAGTTTCCCTATGGCGCGTTTGGCGAGAACCTGACCGTCACCCAGTTAGACGAAACGTCCGTCTATCTGGGTGACATCTACGCTGTAGGGGAGGCGTTGGTGCAGGTCACACAGCCGCGTATGCCATGCTGGAAGCTGGCGCGGCGCTGGGAGATCAAGGATTTGACTGCTCGCGTGGACGCGCACCAGTGGGGTGGTTGGTATCAGCGCGTCCTCAAGCCCGGTTATATCGAGGCAGGCGATACCTATCAACGGGTCGAGATGGGCAACCCCCGTTACCCCATTCAACGGCTGTATACGCTGGGCGCGGAACGCGAAGGCAGTCAGGAAGCGTTTGCAGAGCTAAGCCAGTCTGAGGTGCTGACACCGAGCTGGCGCGAGTGGTTTGCCAAGAAGCTGGGTTAATCAAAATCCGTCTGCCAGTTGGGATTTTGAAGATGCTCGAAGAAGCGGGCGATCTGTGTGGCAGTGACGCGCGCGGTCGAAAGCTCCGGCAATTCATCGAGCGCGAAGAACTCCGGCACGCCTGTTTCGATGTTCGGCGTTTCGTCGCGGTCGTCGTTCACCAACTCACAGCGAAAGAAGACCTTGTAGGCGTGGAACAGGCTCGGCGGATGCCCGTGCTTGTGCCGGTCGTAGAGTGCCAGTAGTTTGACGGCGCGCACCCGGTAGCCCGTCTCTTCCCAGACTTCGCGCTCCACGGCCACGCTCGGCGGTTCGCCAATATCGACCCAGCCGCCGGGCAGCGTCCAGCGGTCATTGTCCAGCTTTTCCTGCACAAGCAGAATCTTGTTCTCGCGGAAAACGACGCCGCGCGAGTCGATTTTGGGCGTAGCGTGTCCGGTCTGGGCGCTCATCAGCCCCAACACCTGTTCAAAGGGCACATCGCTGTGCGCGGCGATGATCTCTGCCGCCAGATCGCGGATTTGCTCATAGCGCTGCTTATCGAACGGGCGCGGGTCATAGTTCAGCCCAGTTTGCGCCAGCGCTTGCAGCCGCTGCGCCCAGTCCAGCCATTGGGGATTTGCCATGTCGTGTCCTTCAATTTATTTCATGCAAAGACGGGGAGGGGCATAGACGCAACGCGAAAACTCTCTGCGTTCTCCGTGTCTCTTCGTCTCTCCATTAAAATATCAAAAACTTGCCACAATATGTTGTGCCGCCGCGCGCCCCTGGTTGACCTGATCGTTGAGCCGTTTGGCGCGGTAGTCGCTGCCCACCAGCGCCATGCCACGTGGTAACTGCGCCTCAATCGTATCCATCATCGCTGTGTGTTCCGGCAGCGCCCGCGTCAGCGCATACTCTTCAGCCCAGTGTGTCGCCCACTGCACGACCGGCT
>JANRJX010000067.1:0-22375 GCA_033763755.1 Chloroflexota bacterium | reverse complement strand
AGTGGTGCTACATCCACGCCCACACCGCCGCCCAACCCGACACCCACGCCCACACCAACGCCGACCCCGCCACCCAGCGGTGGCACATGGCGACGCATCGAGGCGGAGAGCCATACCAGCGCGGCAGCAGGGATCGCGATTTACGGCACGTCTGACCCGCAGGGCGGGACGCAAGATGTCGGCAACTTCAACAACGGGCGCTGGATCGCCTTCAGCAATCAGGACCTCGGCGGCGGCGTACTGCGCTTCCGGCTGCGCGGCAACGGACCGACCAACGTCAGCGGCTCCGGCACCATCAACTTGCACATCGGCAGCCCCACCGGGCCGCTCCTGTGTACACTCACATGGCCCTTTGTGATCACCTACACCACGTCCAACGCCGTCAACTGCACCGGCACAGCGATAGGCGTGCAGACGCTCTACCTCGTCAACAACAATGTGCCGTGGGTCAATGTCAACTGGTTCGAGATTGAGGTGAGTGGGAGTGTTAGCTGCCCGGCATCAGAAATTTGCCCTGAAGTGATCATCAGAGACCTTGAAACTGCTTATCGCATTGATGTATTGAATGAAAGCTTGTGGATTGAAAATGAAAACTCGGTTGTTGCATTACAGAATGCAATTACCAATACGGCTCAAGCCCTGCGTAACTTTGCTCTAACCTATAACACATCTGAAACTCGAACAGCACCGCAAATCTTTAATGCTGTTTTGGCAGGAGGGCAAAGTCGGATAGAATTCGATTTGGTAAGCTCCTCAAGCAATTGTATAACTAATCAAGAAACTGCAAACCCTGTTACGGCAAGAGTAACCTGTCATCTGACCGCAACTCAATTCACATTCGTGCATGAACTTGGTCATGTATTCATCAAACGTACAGGTCAACAGCTAACAGGGACAAGCAGTTTTTGGGGTCTGGTCGAATATCCAGTGCCTGCAAGTTCACCACGACGTCTCCGCGTCGCAGGAGTAAATATATTTGGCGAATTTAGCTACTTTCTAACGCCTCCACCGCCAGCCCCTACCCCTACTCCCTTTGTTGTTATGTCAGACTGGATGAGGGGCAACAATGGATGGGGAAGTGGTTCAGATATTCTTCCCAATCCAGGATGGTCAGAGGCTGTGCCGCCTATATCAGGCGGACAAATAGCACCCCCTGCAGCAGTTTGGATTGGTCCATGTCGAGACGCCACTGGCAGCAATGGTATTCCGACTACCTTTCAACAAAATCCTTGTCATTTGCGTAACTACGTCATCTATAACCTCGCCTCGTATAATCCGCTGCCAGCGCCGATATTGCCGCTCAGTCAGGTTGAACGCGACAAACTTGCTCCGACTGAAATCGAAGAAGCAGCGGCAGATATGTTCTTGAACTGGGTAGCCAGAAGCACCAACATGGCTGATACAAACGGTGTTACTGGCTTTGCAAACCGCAGTTGGATTGATCGCACTAACTATTCGGAAGATCCTTTTACTGGGGATGCTCGAAACGACTGGATGAACTGCGCGATGATAGCGTTGTTTAATCAACACTCAGGTTTTTGGGGGTCTGGCACTAACCCTGTTCCTCTGCCCTCTTCCTGCATAGCAAATTATCCTGGTTTGCCATCACCCTAATGGTTAAGTACGACTACAGGAGATGTAGACAATGAAAGATCACAAGCATACAAAGCAAATCCTGCTTAGCTTAATCTTGATTGTCACTGTGATTATAGTGGGCTGGAGCAATGCGCTTGCGTTAGTTGGAACAGCCGAGTATTACATACTTCGTGCAAATTCCACTGGGGAAGTAGTCGCTGGAGTTTCGACTGACAAAACAGTTCATATCTGGGACGCATTAACAGGTGACGTTATGCTCATTTTCGACGTTCCCATTCCGCCACTTGCAATTGCTTGGAGTCCTTCTAGTGATCGACTGGCAGTTGTAGGCGGCGATCCTCTAGTAAGAGTCTACTGCGTAGATCTTTATGAAGTTATGGGATGTGATCAAGGAAACGTCGTTGCCGTGTTAGAAGGTCATCAAAGCCCATTAATAGCAGTGGATTGGAGCAACGATGATCGCCTGATTACAGGTGGGCAATATGAGGTATTTTCAGTTCGTTTGTGGGATATGTCGAATTACCAGCTGGTGCAAAATTATCTGGGCGGAGATACTCGACAACTCCATTGGCATCCAAATAATACTTTAATTGCTCAAGCGAATCTATCTGGTGGAGCATATATTCTGAGTGGTGATCTGGATCCATCCTTGGACAGGAGAGATCAGCGAATAAGTCCAAATGACTTAACGCCGGTATTTTCGATAGCCTGGAACCATGATGGCAGCTTATTAGCTTACGGCGATGATCAGGGAGTTGTTCGTGTTATTGACGCCACCACTCGTCAGGAGTTACAGGTGTTTCAAGGCACTGGTCAAATATATGGTTTAGCATGGAGTCCCAATGGCAACTATCTTGCTAGTTCAAGCTCTGACGGGTCGATGAACATTTGGAGGATGACAACACAAGGCTTGAGTGTCCAGTCTGTCAATACATTCAACGTAGATAAACAAGTAGCTATTACTCTGGGAATCGACTGGACAAGCAACGGGACATTGTTATACCCATCAAACAATAACCTCATCTTCGAAGTGCGAACCAACTCAACCAATACTCCAGAGGCATTTGGCGAAGATAGCAATCAAAATCCCTAAGTCACATCCATCGTCGGCAGGGTGACGCGGAACGTGCTGCCCGCGCCGACCTGCTGGCGGTCGCGGCAGCGCTGGAGGCACGGGGGGATTAGCCCGGCGTGATGATCTGCATCGGCGTTGCGGCAGTGTCGCCCCAACTCGATAATCATCTCCAGCGGCGGCAGTGGTAACTGGCACAGTTCTGTGGCGTTCACCTAAGTATTCCCGCTGAAAATGCGGAAGTAGGAATCGATCAGACGGCTGTTCAGCAGCGCAGCTAACCCGCGCGCCTCATCAGCGGACAACTGCCCCTTCAGATCATTAGGCGGGCATTTCCTGTGTTAGAGGTTTCGGTTCAGACAGACTCATATATCGTCACTCGTGTCATAAAGCAGGTACGGCAGATCACACTACCGCGTTTGTTTAATTCTACCTACAATCAGCCTACGTTAAAACTGGATGCTGAAAGGCATAACACCCCATGACCACCCTGCACGGCTTTGAACTGCTGCGCGACGAAACCATCCCCGAGATCAATTCGCGCGCACGGCTGTACCGCCACATCCGCACAGGCGCGCAGCTGCTGTCGGTCGAAAACAGCGACGAGAACAAATCGTTCGGCATCGCCTTCAAGACGCCGACGCCCGATGACACCGGACTGCCGCACATCCTCGAACATTCAGTCCTCGGCGGCTCGCGCAAGTACCGCACCAAAGAGCCGTTCGTCACACTGCTTAAGACATCGCTGCAAACCTTCCTCAACGCCATGACGTTTGACGACATGACCATCTATCCGGTCGCCAGCACCAATCTCAAGGACTTCTGGAACCTGGTCGATGTCTATCTCGATGCCGTCTTCTACCCGACGATCACCGAAAAGACCTTGCAGCAGGAAGGCTGGCATCACGAAACGACGGCTGCGGACGCCCCGCTGACGTACAAAGGTGTCGTCTTTAACGAGATGAAAGGCGCGTACTCCACGCCGGAGTCGGTGCTGGATACGGTCGCCACACGCGCGCTCTACCCGGACACGCCCTATGCCAACAACGCGGGCGGCGACCCGGCAGCTATTCCCAACCTGACTTATCCGCAGTTCAAGACCTACCACGAAACCTACTACCACCCGTCGAACAGCTTCATCTACTTCTACGGCGATGACGAACCGGAAGAACGCCTGCGCCGCATTGACGCCTTCATCGCGGACTTCGAGGCGCGCCCGGTGGATGCCACGCTGCCGACGCAGCCGCGTTTTGACGCGCCGCGCAAACATATCGAACGCTACGACGCGGGCGAGGCGGGCGACGACAGCAACAAGGGCTTCATCAAAGTCAGTTGGATGCTGTCCGAGACGACCGACCCGCGCCGCGTGTTGGAACTGGAAGTGCTGGCGCATATCCTGGTCGCCACGCCCGCCTCGCCGCTCCGTAAGGCGTTGATCGACTCTGGTTTGGGCGAAGACCTGGTCGGGGAAGGTGTCGATCAGTTCAAGCGTCAGGTCAGTTTCTCGGTCGGCATGAAGGGCGTGCAACCGGGCGACGTGGACGCGGTGGAGAACCTGATCTATGACACGCTTGGCGAGCTGGCAGAAGAAGGTATTGATCCGGCGACCATCGAAGCGAGCTTCAACACGATTGAATTCGCGTTGCGCGAGAAGAACACCGGTCGTTTCCCGCGCGGGCTGGCAACGTTCATCGGAATGCTGCCGACGTGGATACATGGCGGCGACGCGCTGGCATCGATGGCGTTCGAGGACGACCTGAAGGCGATCCGCGAGCGTTACAGCGCAGAGCCGAGCTACTTCGAGACGCTGATCGGCGAATACTTCCTCAATAACGCCCATCGCTCGACCGTAATCTTACAGCCTGATCCGCAGGTCAAAGCAGAGCGCGAGGCGGCAGAACGCGCGCGGCTGGAACGCGAACGCAGCGCGATGAGCGCGGCGGACATCGCCCGTGTGCTGGCAGACGTGGCGGAACTGGAGCGCATCCAGTCCACGCCCGACACGCCGGAAGCCATCGCCACCATTCCGACGCTGACCATTGATGATCTCGACCGCCAGATCAAGCTCGTCCCGACCGAGATTATCCCCGCGCACGGCAGCACCATCGTCTACCACGACCTGCCTACCAGCGGCATCGCCTACCTCGATGTCGGCTTTGACCTGTACGCCCTGCCCGCGAAGTATGCTCCGTACATCGGCTTGTTCGGCGCAGCGCTGACGGAACTGGGCACAGAGACGCAGGATTTCGTGCAGTTGGCGCAGCGCATCGGCGCGAAGACGGGCGGCATCTCGGCGGATATGCTGACTTCGACGAAGTTTGGCGGGGCGGGCAGCATCGCCTACTTGTTCGTCCATGCCAAGTCGATGATGGCGCAAACGGGCGACCTGTTCGCCATCCTGCGCGACCTGCTGCTGACGGTCAAGCTCGATAATCAGGAGCGCTTCCTGCAAATGGTGCTGGAAGAGAAGGCAAACGCCGAGGGCGGCTTGCTGATGGCGGGACATATGGTCGCCGTCAACCGCATCGGCGCGGCGTTCAGCGACGCGGGTTGGCTCAACGAGCAGGTCAACGGCGTCAGCAATCTGCTCTTCATCCGCGAACTGGCGGAGCGCGTCGAAAACGACTGGGCGAGTGTGCTGGCAGACCTGGAAGCGATGCGGGCGCTGCTGATCAATCGCAATGCGATGGTCGTCAATGCGACGATGAGTGCTGATGATTGGGCGACGTTCGCGCCGCAACTGCACGCCTTCATTGCTGACCTGCCCGCGCGCGACTTCGTGCCGCAGGTGTGGGAGCGCAGCGCGCTGCCCGAACGCGAGGCGTTGACCGTGCCAGCACAGGTCAATTACGTCGGCAAAGGCGCGAATCTGTATGCGTCAGGCTACGAATTACACGGCTCGCAGGCGGTCATTACCAAGCACATGAACCTGGATTATATGTGGAACAAGATTCGTGTACAGGGCGGCGCATATGGCGGTGGTTCGTCGTTCAACCCGTTCTCAGGCGTCATGGCGTACTACTCGTACCGCGATCCAAATCTGGTCAATACGCTGGCGGTCTACGATGCGGCGGCGGACTATCTGCAATCGCTCGACCTGAGCGCGGACGACCTGGAGAAGGCGATCATTGGCGCAGTTGGCAGTATGGATGCTTATCTGCTGCCAGACGCCAAAGGTTTCCAGGCAACCACGCGCTACCTGATCGGCTATACAGATGCCGAACGGCAGCGGCTGCGGGACGAAGTGTTCGCGACGACGCTGGACGACTTCAAGCGCTTCGGCGCGGCACTGGCGCAGTTGAACGGCGCCGCGCGCGTGGTGGTCGTCGGGTCACCGGCGGCGGCTGAAGCTGCGAACAAGGCGTTGGCGGAGAAGCTGGTGATGACGAGCGTCTTGTAACCTTAACCCACCCGCGTCGTCGTCCCCGGCACGAGCGGCTTGTGCCGGGTGTGCAGCAGCGCATCGTCGTCCAACGCCTGCTCCGCCTCCGGTGCTACCGTTCCTTTTTCTGCATGCGCGTCGCGGATAGCGGTCACAAGCGCCTCCAGCGATAGATTCTTGATCAGATAACTGAGCGCGCCCGCCGCCAGCGCGCTCTGGATCAACGGCGCTTCATCGAAACTCGTCAGCGCCACACAGCGCACCTGCGGCTGCGCCTTGCGGATATGCCGGATCGCTGTCACGCCGTCCATCTCCGGCATGATCAGGTCGATCAGCAGCACATCCGGCTTGAGCCGCTGACACAAATCAAGCGCCTCGCGCCCGTTGCGCGCCTCGCCCACGATCTGAATATCTTCATACACATCCAGCGAAATACTCATCCCAAAGCGGATCATGTCGTTGTCGTCTACAATCGCCACACGGATTACATTACTGTTCATGGTCATAACCCCCTTAACCCTGGCTGCCCCTTGGCCATTGTAAGCGAAGCCGCGTACCTTCCCCTAGATGACTGTCAATATCCAACAATGCGTCGATCTCGTGCGCACGTTCGCGCATCATCTGCAACCCCAAACCTGTTTTCGTCTCGCCCAGCGAAAATCCAACGCCATTATCCTGAATCGACAATTCCACAAACCCTTTGTCACCGCGCACAACGACCCACGCCTTATCCGCATAAGCGTGTTTGGTGATGTTATTGAGCGCCTCCTGCGCAATCCGGTAGACAATGATATGGACAGCGACGGGAAGCACAGGCTCACCATCAAAAGTTAAAGTAATGTCGGTATGCTTGCGCCCCCGCAGGGCATCGATCAACTGCTCCAGCAGCCGTTTCAGCGGCGTCGTTTCCAGGTTCGCCGGGCGCAGTTCCAGCAATAACGTGCGCATTTCCGCCTGCGCCCCGCGGATTAATCGACTGATGTCTGCCAGCAAGTCCGGAATCTTCGTCGACTGCTGCTCCCACAGCCGGGGCAGCGACTCGGTCATGATGCTGGCGGTGAACAACGTCTGGCTCACGGCATCGTGTAGTTCGCGGGCAAACTGCTGGCGTTCCTTCAGCGCCGCCAGTTCCTGCGCCTGCACAAACAACTGTGCATTGCTGATCGCTGTTGTCAGTTGATAGGCAAACGCCTGCAACGCGGCAACATCGGCATCCCCAAAGCCATTATGGCTACGATTAATCAGGACCATGTAGCCGAACATCTCCTTCGCGGTCGCAATCGGCAGCAGGAACACGGCTTTTAATGACCGCAGTGGCAGCGTTTGCTTCAACTGGCGTTCATCGTTAATCAGCATCACCTTACGGCGCTGGTTGCCCAACTGGTACAACGGCAGTTCGCTCAACGTTCCATAACTGCGATGCCACTGCGTCAACATCTGCTCCTCACGTAGGGTCAACGCCTCACCCTGAAAATGCGTCATGACATTCTGCTCGGTCAAAACGATGTACCCAGCATCGAAGCTGACCAATTCGTGCGCAGCACTGAGCGCATGTTCCAGTACGTCCTGTAGCTTGAGTGTACTGCCCAGTTCCTCCGCCGTGTCGCGCAGCACCTCTGCCAGTACACGCCTGTCCAGCTCAATCCCCTCAACCAGCTTGCGCGCCGTGATGTCCATCACCGTTCCCATGACGCGCACCGGAACCTGCTGACCATCACGCTCGTCAAACACAACATTCCCGCGTGACTCCAGCCAGCGCACCTGCCTGTCAGGATGGGTAATACGGTACTGACCGATGTACTTGCCGTCGTTTGCGCCAGTTATCGCCTGTTTGTGCACTTCCAGCACGACGGGCGCGTCGTCCGGGTGCGTGTGTTGAGCGATCAAATCGAGCGTCATCTTCATGCCATCGGGCAGTCCGTGTAGTGCATACATGCGGGGAGACCAGTAGATCTCTCCTGTCACAAGATTGAAGTCCCAGTC
The DNA here is from genome assembly GCA_033763755.1 of Chloroflexota bacterium. Taxonomy (GTDB): domain Bacteria; phylum Chloroflexota; class Anaerolineae; order Aggregatilineales; family Phototrophicaceae; genus Flexifilum. The sequence goes on along the minus strand of JANRJX010000067.1, from coordinate 14,342 downwards.
ACCAACACCGCCAGCTTCGACCGCCATCAAACGGCGCTGCTCGGTTTCGCGCGCCGCTTCTTCGGCACGGGCGCGTTCTAACCGCAGCCAGATGCGCGTCGCCAGTTCCTCAATGAACTCAATCTCATGCGGCTGCCAATCGCGCGGTACAGGAGTGGAAATGCTGAACACAAAGCGCCAGTGCCCGTCTTTGATGATCGGGACGGTGATATAAGCACGAATGCCAAGCGCCAGGGTGGGTTCAACGATGGGAATGCGGGGGTCGGCAAGGGCATCGTAGACCACCACCGTTTCGCCCGCGCGCGTCACCTGGTAAAGTGGATCAGTGAAGAAATCTCTAATACGATAGACCTCGGGTCCAGAAATGTTGGGCATTCCAGCGACATGCCAGTCATGCGTGATGACCGCCGTATGAGTCACATCGTCTATATTGATGAATAGACAGCGTGACACATGAAGAAAGCTGCCAATCTTCGCACCGACCACACTGATAATCTCGTCCGTTGTTGTAAGACGCGAAAAATCATTTGAAATTTCCGCCAGGAATGTCGCGCTTGCCTCGCGGCGCTTGCGGTACGTAATATCGTTGAACAAGATAGCGACACGCCGTTCGCTCGCTTCCCCAACGCGAAAGGCGTAGACATCAAACGAGCGCTGCATCGGGTCGGCGCTGTTTTCAAAGCGCGATGCTTCCCCTGTTAACGCCACTTTGCCGTACATCTCGAACCAGTGGCGTTCCAGTCCTGGCACTAAATCTCGCACCCATTGGCCAGCAGCCCCATGGAGCCCGGTCTGGCGTTCAAATGCCGGATTAACTTCCAAAAAGCGATAATCAATCGGCGTTTGCTGCTCATCAAATAACATTTCAATCACGCAAAAGCCTGCGTCAATCGATTCAAAAAGCGACCGATATTTTTCTTCAGACTTGCGCAGCGCCGACTGAGAATCCGCGCGCTCGATCAAGTCCGCCGCCGGGCGTGCCAGCAAATCCAGCGAACGCAACTCTCGCTCGTCCGGACGATAATGCGTGCGCCAGTGGGTGGAAAACATGCCAATTGCCTCTCCAGACCGTGTGACCAGTGGCGTTGATTGTGCTGACAGGTATCCTGCCTCAAGATGCAGCCGGAGTGCTCCGTCCTCATCATGAATGTGGGGATCATCGAAATCGATAAATGCCCGCACGCCTGTGTCAAGCGCGACGCCGCATGACGTAGGCGAAGACGCATCCACCTGCGCAAAATACGCCAGAAACCTGCTGCTAAACCCGTGGCTTGCCAGCAGCCGCAGCGTTTGCCTCTCTTCATCAAGCATCTGTACAGAACCAGCATCCGCGTGTGTCAGGGCAATCGCGGCGGAGAGCAACGCTTCATAAAACACCTGAATGTTGTCTTCCGAAACCAGTTGCAAGCTCAGATTGTGGAGAATTTGCATCTCTTGCAGATCGGCAGCGAGTGTTTGTGATGGAATGAACAGATCTTTGCTGTTCATAAGCGTACTCGCACAAGAAGCAATGCTGAAAGTCATGATTAAAATTCTAAACGACCTGACCCCATCTCTCTGTGCCAGTTGGATAACAAAATATAGCCAGTTGGTTGATCTCCAACTGGCATATGTGGTTCTTAGCTCAGCGGCGCAAGCTCGCTCAAGACCGTCGGAAGGAACTCGGCAATTGTCGGGTGAACGGGCAGCGTCTCCATCATCACCTGGTAACGCGCACCCGTTGCCATGAAATAGCTGACCGCCTGCACGACTTCATCGCCGTGAAAGCCCAGCACCGCCGCGCCGACGAACTGCTCCGTATCGGCATCCACCAGCAGCTTGATGAAGCCGGCCGTTTCATCCTGCTCAATGGCGCGTCCGATCTTGCTCATCGGCTTCGTCGCCATCAGGATGTTGCGCCCGGACGCGCGCGCGTCTTTTTCCGACATGCCGACGCGCCCCAGCACCGGGTCGGTGAACAGTGCATAGGTCATCGTGCGGTCGGTGTGTTTGCGCGTCCGTCCATGCAGCAGGTTATCGCGCACAATTTCGTAGTCCATGTATGAGGTGTGCGTGAACGCGCCTTTGCCGTTGATGTCGCCGAGCGCGTAAATGCCGCTTGCTGTCGTCTCCAGGAATTCATTGACCTCGACATAGCCGCGCTTGTCGGTCTTCACGCCCACCGACTCCAGGTTGAGTTTGTCGGTATTCGGCACGCGCCCAATAGCGTTGAGCCAGTGCGAGCCTTCGACCGTATGCTCCGTGCCATCGTCATCGCGCAAATACACGCGCACGCCGCCGTTGGGCAGCGTCTCAGCCTTGTAGATGCCGCTGTGGGTGTGAATAGTGATGCCTTCGCCCGTCAGGACGCCATGCACGACTTCCTGAATGTCGTCATCTTCGCGATGGATGACGCATTCCGACGTTTCGACGATGGTGACGCGGCTGCCGAGCCGCCGGAACGCCTGCCCCATTTCCAGCCCGATGTAACTGCCGCCAAGGATGATGAGATGCTCCGGCAGATGATCGATGCGCAGCAGCTTTTCGCTTTCCAGCCAATCGACCGTTTCGATGCCTTCGACACGCGGAACCAGGGCACGCGTGCCTGTATTGAGAAAGACGCGCGGCGCGGCAACGACTTCATCGCCCATGCGCACGCGGTACTGTCCGTCCGCCATGCCATCAAACTGTGCATAGACATGATATACGTCCAGTCCTTCAATGCCGCGCAGCCAGCCTTCGATGCCCGCACTGGTATCGTCAATGATCGAGTCGACGCGCTGGCGCACACGCGCCCAGTCAATGCTGAAGCCGTCGATTCTGACGCCGAAGTCCGCGCCGCGCCGCGCCATGTGCGCTGCCCGCGCGCTGGCGATCAGCGTCTTGGTCGGTCGGCAGCCGTAGTTGACGCACGAGCCGCCGAAGCGATAGCCTTCTGCCAGCGCGACGGTTTGCCCCGCCTTGATCAACTGGTTCGCCATGGACGGACCCGCCTGCCCGCTGCCGATGACGATTGCGTCGTAGTGTTTCATGGTGTTTACCTTACGGATATATCAGGGATATAGGCGGAGTGTAGCGCACAAAGCTTATAGAGAGGTTACGCGTTTACACCCACGACATCGTGCACGTAGCCGTCCGGTTCTGCGTCCGCGCCCAGCGTCTTGACCGTCTCTTCCGTCGCCAGCAGCGTCAGCGTGCGGTAGCCTTCGCGGTGCGTCCAGTCGCGCAGCGCCGTCAGCAGCGCGCTCGATAACATGCGCGGCGTCCAGCACGCCACCTCGACGGTGCGCGGGTCGTACAAGCCGCGTGTGAACACGACATACGCATCCTGCCCCGACGCCACAAAGCGGAGCCGCCGCGTGCGTTCGCGCAGCTCCCCCAGCACATCCCATGTCGGCTGCCAAGACGACTCCCACGCCTGCCGCGCGCTGCTGACGCGACCGAGCGGCATCGCCCACCCCGCGATCACGCGCGCATCCGTCGTCGTATCCGCCAGCGATTGGTACAAACCCTGTCCAGTGCGCGCGGGCAAACCGAAGCGCCGCAGTTGTGTCAGCGACCGCGCACCGCCGCGCGCGAATGTCGCCCACGCCGCCTCGCCCGCGCCTGCGGTCGTCAGCAGGCGCGCGCACTTCAGCGCCCGTGCCTGCGTCCGCAGCGCCTCCAGCAGATGGTCGCCGACCTCCACGCCGCTGTCGGGATGCAGGATCATCTGTCCGACGTGCAGGTGTATGCCGAACGGCTCCGGCTCGCTGCCCTGATAGGCTTCGACATAGCCGAGCAGCGCGCCGTCCTTTTCCGCCACCAGCGCGATCCCCGCGCCGAGCAGCAGCCGCCCCAGATGGATCGCCGCTGTCTCCAGGCTCATCCACGCGCCGCCATGCAGCCAGCGCTCGTAGATCGTCAGCGCTGAATATGGCACATCCTGCACGCGCCCCTGCGCATCCCAACGCTGCCAGGTGGCGATCTGTGCCTGCGCGAGTCCAGCAATGCGTTCGCAATCTTCGAGTCTGGCGGTTCGTGTGGTGATCATCACTTGCGCTTCTTAAAGAACCTGAGTTTCGGATAGGTGGGTACCCTTCGACAAGCGGTTAAGCTTCACGCTACCCCTCATGTGAAAGATATGCCAGCATGACTTTACTGGAAGTATTCTGCGATGTCGATGATTTTTAACAGGGATGGGCGAAACACCAGCTGTCAAGGACTCCTACACCAAACACGTTTCAGTCCATTTACGGAGCGAATTCCCACAGATGGTCAATATGTGCCTGCATCTGTTCCTGATCACCCAACCTCAATTCAATAGCAGCGATCACTTCGGCATAAGTAAATGGCTTAGTGATGTAACCGTCTGCTCCCAGATTCATGCCTTCTCGTATAGAGACAATGTCCGCCGAAGCAGACAGAAATATAAACGGAATGTGTGTATAGTCCGGGCTTGAGTGAAGCGCAATGAGCACCGAATACCCATCCATTTCCGGAATGTTGATGTCACACAAGATCAGATCCGGACGTTCACGATAGATTAACTCAAGACCCTGTCGTCCATTTGCGGCACCCACAACCGCATAACCTTCAACTTCAAGCCACGACATGACTTCCTCACGAATGTCAGGTTCGTCTTCAATCACCAGTATTTTACCCATGTAGATCACCCTCATTCGCATCGTATGGAAGTTTCACTGTAACCACTGTGCCAGATCCAATTGTACTCTCGACATCAATTGAGCCACCATGAGCTTTTACCGATTGCTTGACAATACTTAAACCCAACCCTGTACCCTCAATTGCGCCTGTATTGCTGGCGCGATTAAATGGGATAAAAAGCCTGCTTAGCTCACTTGATGGAATACCGATTCCATGATCCTTCACCGTGAATACAATTTCATCTTTTGCCTGTGTCAGATACACATATACCAGTTTCTCCGAGTATTTGAGTGCATTATGTATCAGGTTATTGAGGATATGATGCATGAGATGCGGATCAAACTCAGTGATAATCGGCGTTATCGGTCCTTCGTAAACAAGCCGACTGTGATAGTCATTCTGATGTGCGAATTCCTCAATTACCTCGTGAACAAAAACATCGAGTGCAGCACGTTTAGGTCGGTACTGAATCTGCTTAGCCTGAATCCGTGATAGTTCAAGCACGTCATCCATCAATCGCTTCATACGGTTGACCTGATTTCGAATCCGATCCAGGCGCGTGTCAATCTGCGAGTCATCCAGGCGATTTCGCAAGATAGTCAATGTTTCGGTAGCCGCAAGAATCGCTGCAAGCGGGGTACGGAATTGATGCGAGGCAGTTGTAATGAACTGAGATTTTAGCTCACCCAACTCTTTTTCCTTTTCTAACGTTACCCGCAGCTTTTCCTCAGCCTGTTTTTGTTGCGTTATGTCCATCACGATAACCATCACCAGGGCTTCATCATCGATTTGCACGCGGCTCAGGTGGATATCTGCGGGGAAGATTTGCCCGTTCTTGCGCCGTGCCGAAAACCCTGTTTTAGCCAAACGATCAGAATTCCCTGTCATGTAAAATTGACGATGAGCCTGAATCTCATCCGGGACGAGAATCTGGATCGACTCGCCCAGGAGTTCTTCCCGCTCAAATTCAAACAGCATCAGGGCAGCGCCATTTACCAGCACAACATCGCTATCTGCGTTGATGATAATTGTGGCAATCGGTGCTGCTTCAATAAACAGGCGGAACTTCTCTTCGCTTTCCCGCAAGGCAAGTTCCACAGTTTTCTGCTTCGTAATGTCGATATTGACGCCAATCATCCGATACACTGTATTGTTGTTATCCCGGTAGACATTCGCCTGTCCTCGGATGTGACGAACGTCACCGTCAGGGGTCACAATACGAAACTCGGTATCGAAACGTTCTTCACCACGTAGTGCGGCTTCGACTTCTGCCTGCGACCTCAACGCATCCTCCGGGTGCAGCGATTTTTCCCAGGCATCGAAAGTTCCTGTGAAGTTTTCGTTATTGATCCCGTAGAGACGATACATCTGATTATCCCACAGCAGGACATTCGTCTGGGTATTCCAGTCCCAAATGCCAATTCCACCCGCTTCAGTCGCCAGTTGGAGGCGCTCAGTCATAGATCGGATTTGTGCTTCAGCGGTTTTCCGCTCGGTAATATCCCGAAAAACCGCAATGCCCCCCATCGGCATTCCTGACTCATCAAGGATCAACCTGTGGTTCGATTCTGACCAGACGTTGAAACCCTCTTTGTGAAGAATACGATGTGTTGCCCTGAATTCCCGCTTCCCCTCTGCCATCGCTTTCATGGCAATGGCTTCTGAAATACCTATATCATCGGGAAATACAAAATCATTCATTGTATGTCCGATAATTTCATCTTCGTGGTAGCCCAGGGTTGATTGAACAGATGGTGAGATATAGGTACAAATACCAGTGATCTCATACTCAACAATCACATCGCTGATATGATCTGCAATTAATCGATACCGCTTTTCGCTTTCGGCGAGGGCAATTTCCGCCTCTTTGCGTGCAAGGAGCGATCCGACTGTTAACGCATATAAGGCAAGGACGTCGAGTTGTGCCTGGGTGATGGGCTTTCCTTGAACAGCATTATCGATGGTTAACCATCCCAGCAGCTTGCCATTCCATAATGCAGAAGCCGCATTCTGACCCCGCGTTAATGGCATCAAATTTGCATACAACAGAGCGTCTTCATCAAAAGCAAGGCGTTCACTTTGTACAAGTGTCCGCTGGAGAATACCTGTAAGGCTATCCGGTGCGAGGCGCAGGTGATGTTCTGCTACTACTTTGCCATGAGCATCGGTTCCGTAAGTACCCACCGCATCACCGCTACCCGCATCGTGCAAAAGTAAACCCATGCGTTCAAACCCTAGCTCACTCAAGCCTTTTTCAACGACCAATCGGTAGAAATCATCCAGATTTTGGGTTCGCGTAAGCCGAAGCGATATGGTGTGAAGTGCTGCCAAATGCCGCTGCATCTCTTGCTCTGCTTCTCGCTGCCGGGCAAGTGCGGCTTCGGCTTCTTTGCGTCTGGTAAAATCATGATTGACTCCCGTAAGTCCAACAGGTTTACCCTGTTCATCTCGATTGAGAGCAACAGAGCCCAGAATGTAAATGGGTTGTCCGCTGCGATGGCGGGCTGTCACCTCACCCGTCCAAGAGCCATTGCTCATGACTGCCTGTCGTGCATCTTCCAGTGTCAAGCCAACGAATTCAAAACCCAGCAGGACAAAAAGGTTGTTCCCGATAGCCTCAGCCGCTGTCCATCCAAACATCGCTTCAGAAGCTCTGTTCCAACCCTGGATGCGAAACTCCATATCTGTGCCGATAACAGAGTCATGCATAAACTCTTGCATGCTGGCCAGGTACCTGAGTTGTGCCTCAGCCTCTTTCTGTTCGGTGATGTCAAAATAGGTTCCCAGTAAGCCTATAATCTGATTGTTGGCATCCCGCAGTGGAATTTTGCTGGTCTGTAGAGTGCCTGCTTGCCCCTCAGCAGTTAAACGGGGTTCTACAAAGTTCAGTTTGGGAATTCCGCTTTCGATGATGGCTTTGTCATCTCTACGGTAGGCTTCTGCCACTGATGTTGCCCAGGGCATATCCAGGTCACTCTTGCCCACAACGGAATCGGTGTCTGGCAGCCCTGCATCTTCTGCATACAGGCGATTGCACCCCATATACACTGAGTTTGTATCTTTCCAGAACACACGCACCGGGATCGTATCCAGCACCAGTTGCAACATATTCTCGGATTCACGCAGACGTTGTTCACTCCGACGCAGGGATTCTTCATTTGCCTTGATCTGCGTAACGTCGTGGGTTATGCCGACCAAACCAATCAAATCGCCCTGTAAGTTCCTCAAAGGAACTTTTGTAGTCAATGCCCAGATTTCGCTCCCATCCACCCCGATCGAGCGTTCTTCAGTACTGATTACAGAGTGCTGTGTTTCAAACAGGCGCTGCTCATCAGCATAAAACTTGGCGGCCAGCTCAGCAGGGAACAGCTCAAAATCTGTTTTGCCAATCACATCTTTTGCTGAAATGCCGTTCAATGAACGGGCGTGTGCAGCGTTGTTCAGGAGCATTCTATGATCTGTGTCTTTAACATAGATGAAATCCGGTACAGCATCGATCACCGTGCGCAGTAGATTGCGTTCTTCAGCGATCGCTTTTTCTGCCCGCTTAAGTTCAGTGACATCTCTGAAGATACACACAAGGTTTTCAACCGCCTTTTCGCTGCGGTTCACCGGCGCAATGCTGATTTCAGCATCGAAAGCCGTACCATCCAGTCGCTTGCCCCGAATAGCCAGCTGCTTCGTCTCATGCCGCAGCACAACATCGGGAAGTTGTGCCTCCAAAGTTGCGCGATCTTCCTGCGACATCAAATCAAATAGTGGTTTGCCATAAAATGCGTCCTCAGCAGCTGCGAACATCTGTCCGCACGCATAATTGCACTGCTTAATCTTGAGCGCCGTATCCAAAAGCAGGATACCATCTCCGCTGTGGTTGAAGATGGCTTCGATGCGATCCTTGGATTGTTCCAATGCTCTGGTACGCTCGTGTACCCGTTGTTCAAGTTGCTGGTTGGCGTCCTCGAGAGCCGCTAGAGCACGATTGCGCTCTGTGATATCGATATACGTCGAATAGAGAACCGTTTGTCCTTCAAGTTCAATTTCTGTTGCATACACTTCGACATCGCGAATACTGCCATCCGCAAGTCGTTGTCTAAACAGGCAAGAATTAATTTCTTTCGCCAGGATCTGCCGTATTTTCTCCTGAATGACCTGCGGTTCTGTGACATTGATTTGCATGATGGTCATAGACTTAAGGGTTTCCAGTGAATACCCGTAATGGTCGACCGCGGCTGAGTTCGCATCCAGGATGCGAGCCGTTTGAGGATGAATAATGAGTTTAGGCAAGTTCTGTAGTTCAAACATCTGGCGATATCGTTTTTCAGTCTGGCGCAGTGTCAGTTCCGCTGCCTTGAACTGGGTAATATCGCTTGCGTGGATGAGTGCCATTGTAATCTGGCCGGAGGCGTTGCGGATGGGTTGAATACTGGTTCGATACCAGCGGTCTCCCGCTGATAGAAAACTGGGCGCTTCAGTGACAGAACCCTGCCCGGTACGGATCACGTCACGGATAGATTTAAGCTGATAATCCGCGACATCAGGCGGGAAAAGCGCTCGCATGTCCTTGCCAACCATCGCTTCGGGCGAGATGCCGAGTTGAATAGCAGCGATTTCATTGGCGAACTGGAGGTTGCCGTTCGTGTCAAACACAGCGATTGCCGCGTCAGCGCTTTCAACCAGGCTGCGATACTTTTCTTCGCTCTCGCGCAGTGCTGCCTGGGATTGAGCGTGTTCGATCACCAGACCGGCAATTCGCCCTGCCAGCCGGATCAGGTCAAGTTCATCCGTGGAGGGTTGGCGCGTGTCGGCGTAATAAAGTGCAAATGTGCCCAGTACCCGTTCGTCATGCCCGAAGATCGGTTGTGACCAGCAGGCTCTTAAACCGTGTTCGGCAGCAAGATTTTTGAAATCTTTCCAGAGTGGGTCTGTGAATATGTCATTGACAATGACCAACCGCTTTTCGTGGGCAGCAGTGCCGCAGGAGCCAATACCTGAACCGATGCTAATCCCGTCAATCGCCGCATTATAGGCATCCGGCAGACTGGGTGCTGCTCCATGTCGCAACTGGCTAACCTTCGGATCGACCAGCAGCACAGAAGCGCGGATGTTGGGTTCAAACTCTTCGACTGACTGTACCAGTTTTTCCAGGATTGCGGGCAGTTGCTGCCGGGCGGCAACCATTTCCAAAGTCTGGCTGATCCGTTCCTGCAAAATACCGCGTCGCTTCAGTGATGTAATGTCACAATTAACGGTGATACCGCCAATCTGCTCACCACTGCTATCATTCAGTAGGGTTACGCCTGCAAGGACATAGCGCTGGTCGCCTTGCTTGGTGGTTTGGCGAATTTCACCGCGCCAGTGTCCGCTATGAGCGACAGACGCTTGCGCCGATGACTGGCTTTCAGCAAACCATTCGGTCCTCAGCAGTTCATCCATCTCTCGCCCGATGGCTTCGGCTTCTGTCCAACCGTAGATTTCTGTAGCAGCTTTGTTCCAGGAGGTGATCTTCAGGTCGTTATCAGTGACTATGATCGCATCAGATACCTGTTGCAGCAGGTTTGTCTGGTGCTGCACAGTCGCCTGTGCTTGTGTTTGCTGGGTGATGTCAATGCCGATACACTGGATTTCGGATGGTTCACCACTCTGATTGAGGAGACAGGTGAATTCCCAGAGCGTGGTGCGAATGGTCCCATTGATGTGGGGCTTATCGAGATTAACCTGAAAAACCTTGTTCGGCTGGGCAATACACTTCTCAACGGTTTCTTGGGTACGCTGATGATGATACTCACAAATAGAGTCTAGCGCGTAACCCCCTATAAGTCCTTCTTCTCCATACACCTGACCGTATTCTTCAATGAACTTTTTATTGAAGTAAGTGTAATACCCTTGAAGATTTGTACGCACAACATAATTTGTTTGCGAATCGACCAGCCACTGTAATCGCGTCTCTCTTGCGCGAAGGGCTTCGATTACGCGATAGCGATCTGTCACATCTCGACCCACACCTTGATATTCGACAAGATTGCCCGCAGCGTCAAAGATTGCGCGATCCGTCCATTCGGTGATTTGTACAGTCCCATTGGGCAGGGTAGCGGAATGGACTGAAACAGTTACCGGGTTTTCGACGTTGAGTGCTCGAATGTGTGCGGCAGCCTGGTCCCGATCTTCAACCGTAATGCTATCAAAAATCGATGTCCCGATAAGTGCTTGCGCAGGTCGTTTCTGCCACTCACAATACGCCCGGTTCATGAAAGTCAGCCGCAGGTCGGCATCGTAACGACATATCAGCTCAGTCTGAGCATCAACAATGCTGTGATAGAATGCCGTACTCGGCTGAAGAGGAGGCTCCGATGCAGTCGTTTTCTGGTATGACCGACTTGTCCCAAGTTCTTGCCTGACAATTTCCAGCAGTCGGTCATGATCCCCCTTTTCAACAAATGCGCAGGCCCCCAGACGCATCATGTCGACGGCATCCTGAAGCGATGCCGTATCCGACACCAGAATGATTGGGGTTTGCGGTTGGATAGCCTTAACGGTCTGAATGGCGTCCGGCGCGGTCAATCCGGGCATGGAAAAATCGCACAGAACGATATCCCATGTACGATCAAGCAGTGCTGTTTCCAATGCGTCATTCGTCGCTGCCTGTTGATATGCAAAATCAATATGCAGCTTTATCCGAAGGAATTCACTTAAGAATTTAACGTCTGCTGCAGAATCATCGAGAAAGAGAAAACCAGGGGTCTGAGATGGATTTAGTTCAGTTACCTTCATGATGCTTACCTAATGTTGCAGATAAAGCCACGTTCGCTTTACAACTATTTTCTTAAAGAATTGTAACATAAAATTCAGCAATCCCTCATTGAGCTTCTCCTGACTCAGTCCAGGCGAGCAACCTCTGCTCTTTGGGGACATAGTCCGATTTGATGGTGAAATGCAGTTCCATCGTGATATACTCCGCCCACTGTGCGGGCATTAAGTGAATTAAGCTCAAATATGGGATATTCTGGCTTACTCGCAATTGATATTGGTAATACCAATATCCATCTCGGCTTGTGGCAGGAAAACGAATGGCGCTATGCCTGGCGTGCGCGCACCGTCGCAGGCAAAATGCCGGATGAGTACGCCGTACTGCTGCGCAACTTCCTTGCCAGTGCGCGGCTCAACTTTGACAGCGTGACGGGCGTCGCCATTGGCAGCGTTGTGCCATCGCTCACCGGCACATGGGCGGAACTGTCTGAGCGCTACATCAAGCGGAAACCACTCGTCATCAACCACGAGACTTACACAGGCGTCACCCTGCGCGTTGACCAGCCCGATCAGGTCGGCGCAGATCGCATTATCAACGCAGCCGCCGTTGTCAAACTCTATGGTGGTCCGGCAATCGTGGTCGATTTCGGCACGGCGACGACGTTCGATGTCGTGTCGGCGGACAATGCCTACATTGGCGGCGCGATCTCGCCCGGCATCAATATCGCGCATGATGCGCTGGTCGCCCGCGCCGCACGGCTGCACAAGGTCGATCTCGTACCGCCTGCCTGCGTCATTGGCAGCAACACGATTGCCGCCATGCAGTCCGGCATCTTCCTCGGCTATGTCGGCTTGGTGGAAGGGCTGGTACGCCGCATCAAGCGCGAGCTGAACGAGCCGACCGCGCGCGTCATCGGGACGGGCGGGTTAGCGCCGTTGTTCCGCGACAATACCGACGTGATCGACATGATTGCGCCAGAACTGACGCTCGACGGGTTGCGCATCATCTATGAGCTAAATAACGACGGATAAGCACAGAAAAGCGTGCTTCTACTGGATTTCGATCACCATCCCGTCGTAGCCCGGCACGAGACCATCTGCCTGAAGCACTGCTGCCAGTTCCGCGTGCAGTGAATGATGGTTCAGCGCCAGATGCGTCAGCACCAACTGACTCTGCTTACTCAACACCTGCTCGCGGCGCAAACTCTCCGCAATCAGCCGGATCATCGCCAGCGTGTTATGCCCGACCTGCGCCGGACGATCCAGCACATCGCCATAGGTCTCGTCCAGCACGATTAACTGCAAGCGCGTTTCCAGCAACCGCCAGTAGGTCGGCGTCGGGAACCAAGCGGTATCCGTCGCATTCCACCCCGTCCATCTCCGGCAAGTGTCTGATTGCCGAAGTACAGGACTAGATTCGTCTGTGTTGCTTTCGCACAACTCCATAAGCAGCGTGTAAAATCCACTGTCTTATGAATTGTGTGCAATAAAAGGCATGTCATGACTGATACCCTACATACGCGACGTTCGGGTCCGGCTGGCACATCCACCAACGGGAGTGATGGCACGCTCGCGCGCATCACGGCAATTCGTGACCAACTACCCCCGGTAGGACAGCGCATTGCTGATTACGTGCTGGCGAACGCGACCGACATCATCCATATGTCTGTAACCGAACTTGCAGAAGCGGTGGATGTGAGCGAAGGCAGCGTCGTGCGCCTGTGCCAGCAGATCGGCTTGAAAGGCTTTCAGGACCTCAAGCTCAGTCTGGCGCGCGATCTGGCAAATCCGGTGCAGTTCTTCATTCACGAAGATCTGCAGCCGGGAGATAACGTCGATACGGTGGTGGAGAAGATTCTGCAAAGCGACATTCAGGCGCTGGTCGATACGCTCAAGGTGTTAGACAGACAGGCGATGGCGCAGGCGGTGCAGATGATCCTCGATGCCGAGCGGGTTGAATTCTACGGTATTGGCAGTGCGGCTTCAGTGGCGATAGACGCGCATTACCGGATGCTGCGCATCGGCATCAAATGCGCGGTACTGGTCGATTCGCATGTGCAGGCGGTCAGCGCGTCGCTGACGGGACCGGACGTGGTAACGGTGACGATCTCGCACAGCGGCGCGACGATGGAGACGCTGGCAGCCACACGGCTGGCAAAGGAAGCAGGCGCAAAGACGATTGTCATTACCAATTACGGCAAGTCGCCTATTCTCGCCTTTGCCGATGTAGTCTTGCACACAGCCGCACGCGAAACACAGTTCCGTACTGAATCGATGACCAGCCGGATTGCGGAACTGAGTATCGTGGACGCGCTCAACGCCTGTGTCGCCCTGGCGAATCATCAGCGCTCGCTTGAATACATTGACCGCACGCTGGCAGTACTGTCGTCGAAGCGCTTTTAGCGGCGCGGGCGCGCAGCCAGAAACGCATCCGCCGCAAGCTTGACCGGGCTGATCGTCTCAATCCCAAACTCCCGGTACAGCGCCTCGCGCTCTGGGTCAAACACGCGGGCGATCACCTGTGGCACACCGAAGATTTCCTTCGCCACCTGCGCCACCATCAGGTTGGTGTTGTCACTGGTCGTCGTGGCATACAGGCAGTCCGCGTCCTCGACCTGCGCTTCCTTCATGACATGCAGTTCCACGGCATCACCAACGATCTTGTAGCCGCTGAAGTCGTTGTTGAGCTTGTCAAACTGCGACAACTTGTGATCAATAACGACCACGCTATGCCCCGCCGCGCTCAATTGATTTGCCAGCGTACCGCCCAGCCGCCCGCAGCCGACAATCACAATGTGCCGTGTTTGTGCCATATCCGATATCGATCCTAACCAAAATTCACAGAAAAAATACGCACACCCAAATATCTTATAGGATAAAAGATTAAAGCCAGATTATAGTGGGTGTGATTATGCGTATCAAAAGATAGCAGGATACCGAAATGAGTTTATCGCGTTTGCTGGCGTTTGTGC
>JANRJX010000066.1:0-5038 GCA_033763755.1 Chloroflexota bacterium | reverse complement strand
GTGACCTGTGTCAACCCCGTGCCATCGGTTTTCATCAGCCAGATGTTTGTGTTGGTCGCATTACGCCAGGATGTGAAGGCGATTTGTGTACCCGTTGGCGACAAGACGGGTTCATATTCTTTGGCGGGTGTGTTATTCGGCAGTGCCACCATGCCACTGCCATCGATACTCATCCGGTACAGGTCGTGATCCCCTGTCTGTGCGTTCATATAAATGTCATAGACAATTACAGGCTGCGTCGAAAACGGCGACAGGTTCATGCTGGCAGCACTCATGTCCATCGGCGGCGGTGCGATTTCCGCGCGCGGTGTGCTGCCTGTCATCTGCACATTGTCGATCCAGACTTCGCCCGTCGGGATACCGTCCACTGCCATCCACACCTGTCCCGGCGGCAGCGGCGCGTGATCGACGTAGTGCAGCACCATCGCGCCGTCGATGCTCGCGCGCAGTGACCGCCCTGTCACCGCCAGACGCAGCGAGCGCCAATGTTCAGGCTGCACCGGCACCAGTCGCACCGAGGCGACGACCGTCTCCCCGCGCGCCAGTTCCAGCAGCCCATCCGCGCTCAGGCTGAAACGGTAGTAACCGATGCCCTCGGTGTAATGCGTGCGGATCGAGACACGCCCGCCTGTCATGCGCAGATTGAGCGCCAGCGTCACATTGTTCTGGTCGGGTAGTCGCGCACGCACAGCATACGGCGTGCGGAAGTGCAGCCAGTACGTACCGTCTGCCGACGGTTCCATCACGGGTTCTGTAAACTCCCAATCGACATCGTGCGGATCGCGGAAGTCGGTGCTTTCCAGCACAGGCAGCGGCTGCTCCGGCTCAAGGTCGAGCGCCAGCGCTTCCGGCGACGGGAACGCCAGCGCGGGCGTGAGTTCCAAGCCAGGCATCACCGGAAACGTCGGCGTCGCGCCGGGTGTTGCAGTCAAGGCATCATCGGGTTTGAGGGTAGGGACGACCAACGGGGCGTCCGTTCCGGTTATCGTCGCCACCAGCGTCTCGATCCACGTCGGGCTGGCGGTTGGCGTTTCGGTCAATGTCGGTGTCAGAGAAGGTGTCAATGATGGGGTTTCACTAGGCAGTATGGGGGGGGGTAATAGGGTGATGTCTACGGGTGCGGGTGTAAGCCCCTCGCCCTGAGGGAGAGGGGTTGGGGTGAGGGTTTCCGCGTCTTGCGCCCACGCGCCCCACGAAATCAACAAAAAGAACGACGCAACCAACAGAACGACGAGGCGTGATGTCCCCGTGCGCATCATGTTTATCTGATGAACTACTATGTTTTCACGACCATAACAGTTTCAACGGCAGAGCGCAAGAATATTCAATCAGAAGTTAAAGCTGGATAAGCAGAACATGAGGGATGTCATGGTGTGAGCCATGACATCCCCTCGCTAAACGCTGCTACGTCCCTTGCTGCTGCTGCAACGCCACCTGCACTTCGCGCGTCGGTACACCGGCGATTTCTGCCACGCGTGTGCCATCGACAACTTCGTTATTCAGCAGTTCCTGCGCCAGCAAATCGAGCTTGTCGCGGTTATCACGCATCAACGTGAGCGTCTCTTCGTGCGCTTTCTCGACCAGGTGCCGGACTTCGGCGTCGATGCGCGCTGCCGTTGCTTCGCTGTAACTGCGTCCTTGCGACAGCGAGTAGCCCAGAAATGGCTGGCGCTCGTCTTCACCAAAGTTGAGCGGACCAATCGCATCGCTCATCCCGAACGACGCCACCATCCGCCGCGCCAGCGAGGTCACGCGCTGCAAGTCACTTGACGCGCCCGTCGTAATCTCGCCAATCGCGACTTCTTCCGCCGCGCGCCCACCGAGCAGCACATTCATTTGCGCCTTCAGGTACTCGCGCGAATAGTTGCGGCGGTCGTCTTCCGGCAGTGATGCCGTGACGCCGAGCGCCTGCCCGCGCGGGACAATCGTCACCTTCAGCACCGGGTCAGCGCCCGGCGTCAGCGCAGAGACCAGCGCATGACCTGCTTCGTGATAGGCGACGACGCGGCGTTCCTGCTCATTCGAGAGCGGTGGGCTTTGCGTACCGAGCAGGATGCGGTCGAGCGCATCGAGGAAGTCGTTGCTGTTGATCTGCTTGCGCGATTTGCGCGCAGCGTTCAGCGCCGCTTCATTGGTCAGGTTTGCCAGGTCTGCGCCGGAAAAGCCAATCGTCGCCTTCGCCATCTGTTCCAGGTTAACGTCTGCGCCAATCGGTTTGCCGCGCACATGCACCTTGAGGATGTCCAGCCGTCCCTTACGGTCGGGCAGCGCAACGGTAATCTGGCGGTCAAAGCGACCGGGACGCAGCAGCGCCGGATCGAGGACATCGGGGCGGTTGGTCGCCGCCATGACGATGATCGACTCGGTGCGGTCGAAGCCGTCCATCTCCGCCAGCATTTGGTTAAGGGTTTGTTCGCGTTCGTCGTTGCCGCCGCCCAAGCCCGCGCCGCGCTGCCGCCCAACGGCGTCGATCTCATCGATGAAGACAATCGCCGGAGCCGCCGCTTTCGCCTTGGCAAACAGATCGCGCACGCGGCTCGCGCCAACGCCGACAAACATCTCGACGAATTCGGATGCCGTGATGCTGAAGAAGGCGACGTTCGCTTCGCCCGCGACTGCGCGCGCCAGCAGCGTCTTGCCCGTGCCGGGCGGACCGACCAGCAGCACGCCGCGCGGAATGCGCGCCCCGAGCGCGATGTACTTGTCCGGCTCTTTCAGGAAGTCCACGATTTCGACCAATTCGGTCTTGGCGGCGTCCTGCCCTGCCACATCGACAAACGTCACCTGCGGCTTTTCGGCATTGTATTCGCGCGCCTGTGTGCGTCCAAAGCCGAAAACGCCCGTCATCTGGCGCTGCGCCCGGCGCGTGGACCAGATGAAGAAGCCGAGCAGCAGAATGAGCGGTCCCCAGTTGAAGAGGAACAGCAGGATCGGGTTAATCTCCGTCGGGCGCGGATCGACGACGACGCCGCGCGCAATCAGGTCCTCGATCAGGGTGCTGTCGGTGACGGGCGGCAGCGTGGTGGTGAAGCCATCGATTTCGCGCTGCTCGACGCCCTGTTGCAGTTCGGGCGAGCCATCGGCGGGGTATTCAGCACGGTTGCGCAGCAGCCCGCGAATCTGGTCGCCTTGCATGATCACCTGCGAGACGTTATCAGCGTTGACCTGTTCACGGAAGAACGAATACGGCACATCGACCAACTGATTGCCAGACAGCGCTTCCATCGTATCCGGCAGCCGGAGCAGCACCAGCAGCAGCAGCACGAAGCCGATGGCGAACCATGCCCAGCGCGGGAACTGCGGGAAGTTCGGGCGCTGCGGCGTATTGGGATCGCGCGGCGGCTGATCCGGTTGGTTATTGGGTGGGGGGAACATATAGGCTGTGTCCTGGGTTACGAACGTCAGACATGATTGTAGCGTTCAACGTAGCAACAGGGTACTGTCGGGTCGTTAGATTGGTGTAAATATTACGTGTAGTGTGCCTGAGTGGATTACTTTGTGTGTTGTGGCAAGGAGATCGATAGGATGCCATCGGCTGAAGCCGACGGCTAAGACTGCGGCGTCCACGAAAGGGACGCTCTGCGGTTGTGTATGAATCGCCCCTTCAGTGGGCGACCCGTTTAGCCGGGCGCTTTAGCGCTCGGCGCGACTCCTTTGCGTCTCCCTCATCCCACGTTATGATCACACTATCATACAGCGAAGAAGAGACCTCACCCCCGTCCCCTCTCCGTTTACGGAGAGGGGCGCACAGATCGAATTGACACGAGTCGATGCGGGGTGAGGTTATAGCACGGAGATGCCTCATGCCCACGCCTGCCAACCGCCTGTACTACGGCGACAATCTCGATATTCTGCGCAACCGCGAGTATTTTCCGAATGAATGCGTGGACCTGATCTATCTCGATCCGCCGTTCAACAGCAGCCGCAATTACAACGTGCTGTTCAAGGATGAAAGCGGCACGCAGAGCGAGGCGCAGATCATGGCGTTCGAAGATACGTGGCACTGGGGACCGACGGCGGAGGCGACGTATCACCAACTGGTGACGGACTCGGCGCCGCGAGTGAGTGCGGCGGTGGGGGCTTTGCGGACGATTGTCGGCACGAACCAGATGATGGCGTATCTGGTGATGATGACGGCGCGGCTGGTGGAGCTGCATCGCGTGTTAAAGGCGACAGGGAGTCTGTATCTGCATTGTGACCCGACGGCATCGCACTATCTGAAGATCATTCTGGACACGATTTTTGGAATCGCGAATTTTCGGAATGAAATTGTATGGCGTAGAACAGGAGCCCATAATAAGATAAGTCGCTACACACCTATCCATGACACGATACTTTTTTATTCGAAATCGCCCGACTATTGCTGGAATCCGATAAAACGCCCATATATGCTCGGACATGCAGAGCGAGCATTTGTAAAGGACGAAAAGGGGTTCAGAACCAACTACTCTGGTAATGTATTAACGGGCTCTGGCACTCGTAACGGCGACTCGGGAAAACCTTGGCGCGGATTTAACCCCACAACTAAGGGTCGTCATTGGGCTATCCCAGGTCAACTCGTTGACAATTTAGATGAAGATTTATCGGAACTATCTCAGCATGAAAAGCTAGATCGACTCTTCGAGCTGGGATACATAAAGATTACTGAGGGGAATGAGTGGCCTGTCTATGAGAGATATATCCAACCTAATGAAGGGCAGGCGGTTTCAGACATTTGGGCGTACCAGCCTTATACCGAGGGTACTGTTTTAGGAACAAAGGAGGGCATTGACGAAGATGTCAGGTGGATGGGTTCTAAAGACCCTGAAAGGCTTGGTTATCCAACCCAGAAGCCCTCAGGATTGCTCGAACGCATTATTGCTGCTTCGTCCAACCCCGGCGATGTCATCCTCGACCCGTTCGCGGGCTGTGGTACTGCCGTCGCCGCCGCGCAAAAGCTCGGTCGCAACTGGATCGGCATCGACATCACGCACCTCAGCATCGCCCTGCTCAAGTACCGCATGGAAGATGCGTTCGACCTGAAGGCGGGCAAAGACTT
>JANRJX010000065.1:0-15694 GCA_033763755.1 Chloroflexota bacterium | reverse complement strand
GTCGAGCGCCAGCGCTTCCGGCGACGGGAACGCCAGCACGGGCGTCAGTTCCACGCCCGGCATGACCGGGAATGTCGGCGTCAATCCCAGCGTTGGCGTCGCCAGCGCGTCATCCGGTTTAACTGTTGGACTTGGAGTAAGCGTTTCGCCCGTGATCGTCGCCACCAACGTCTCGATCCAGGTCGGGCTGGCGGTCGGCGTTTCAGTCATGGTCGCGGTCAGCGAAGGCGTCACCGACGGTGTTTCACTTATTAGTATGGGGGGGGGGTAATAGCGTAACGTCTATCGGTGCAGGTGTTTGCCCCTCTCCATTCGGGAGAGGGGTTGGGGTGAGGGCTATATCCTGCGCCCACGCACCCCACGAAATCAACAAAAAGAACGACGCAACCAACAGAACGACGAGTCGCAAAGTCCCTGTGCGCATCATGTTTACCTGATGAACTATTTCATTTGCTTGACCATATCCCTATCGCCTCAAGAAGTCAATAATCCTTAGCCAAAGCTTAAAGGAACGTAGGGAAAGCGTGTGGTTTGTCATGTGCGGGGCGTGACATTTCCCTAGACGGAACAAAACCACCGCCGCCGTCGTCTTCTCGACAAAGACAGTACACACCTGTCGTCTGTTGAAAAGAGGATGCACCATGAAACGCACGTTATTCCTGCTCTTGATACTGCTGCTCGTCGGCATTACAGGCGCGGCGGCGCAAACGCCTTGCCCGATGCCCACCCCGTGTCCGGTCGATCAGCCATGTCCGCTGCCGCCGGATTGTATGCCACCCATGCCCCCTATTGGCGGAGTCTTCACCAACCCCGAATGGCTCAAGATTACCTATCACCGCGTCAACGTCACGATTGACAACCAGATCGCCCGCACTGCCGTCGATATGCAGTTCGTCAACGAAGGCAACGGACTAGCAGAAGGCACATTCGTCTTCCCGCTGCCGCTCGGCGCAGTCGTCGATGAACTCATCATGTACATCAACGACATCCCCATCGAAGCGGAAATCCTGCCCGCCGACGAAGCGCGTGGCATCTACGACGCTATCGTCCGCCAGTACCGCGATCCGGCGCTGCTCGAATACGTCGGCACGCAGGCGGTACAGGCGAACGTCTTCCCGATTCCGCCGGGGGAAAGCCGCCGCATCACCATCACCTACTCGCAGGCGCTGACAGTCGATAACGGCTTGATCCACTACGTCTATCCACTCGATGTCACACGCCTGACCGCGCGCCGCCCGGTCGAACAGACCAGCATCAGCGTCAACGTCGCCAGCGACAGCGCACTCAGCAATGTCTACTCGCCCAGCCATAACATTGCCATCGCCTGGGGCGAAGACGAACGCAGCTTCCGCGTCGGCTTTGAGGCGAGCCAGTTCTCGCCCGATCAGGACTTCAGCCTCTATTACGGCGTGGCGACGGGTGACGACATCAACCTGAATTTGCTCACCTACCGCGAAAGCGCGGAAGGCGACGGCTTCTTCATGCTGATGGTGCAGCCGCCGCAAGCAGTGGCGCAGGAGCGCATCGCGCCCAAAGACATTGTGCTGGTGGTCGATCAATCCGGCAGCATGGACGGCGTGAAGTGGCGGCAGGCACAGACGGCTGCCAGCTACGTGCTGGGCAATCTCAATCCGTCCGACCGCTTCAACGTCGTCCTCTTCAGCACAGGCTGGCGGCTGTTCAGCAATCAAATGGAACCCGCCAGCATGGGGCAAAGCGCCGCGGACTGGGTGAACACGCAGGAGGCGGACGGCGGCACAGACATCAATGGCGCGCTGACGACCGCACTCGGCTTTGCCGACGCCGAACGCCCGCTGACCGTACTGTTCATCACGGACGGGCTGGCGACGGAAGGCGAAGTCGATCCGGCAGTCATTCTATCGAACCTGGAAGCGGCGGCGGGCGACAACACACGTATCTTCACGTTCGGCGTCGGCGATGATGTCGATACGTTCCTGCTCGATTCGATCATCCGCGCCCATCGTGGCTCCGGCTCGTATGTGCGTCCCAACGAGCGCATCGACGAAGAAGTCGCCAGCCTCTACAACCGCATCAGCGCGCCTGTGCTGACCGACGTGCAACTCACGATTGATGGCGTGATGATCGAGACGCTCTATCCGGCGCTGCCGCTGCCCGACCTGTTTGCAGGCAACCAGTTGGTCATCGTCGGGCGTTATCGCGGTGGCGCGGAACGGGCGACCATTCGCCTGGACGGGACGTTCGCCGGGCAGCCGCAGTCCATCATCATGTACAATATGCGCTTCCAGACGCAGGCGGGTGGCGATCCGTTCATCGCGCGGCTGTGGGCGACACGGCGCATCGGCGACCTGATGAACACCATCCGCTTGCATGGCGAAAACCCGGAACTGGTTGATAGCATCATCAGCCTGAGCATCAGATACGGCATTATCACGCCTTACACCAGCTTCCTGATCACCGAAGAAGACATCCTAACGCAGAGCGGGCGCAATGCCGCCGCACAGGAGATCAATGCACAGGCGGCAGAAGCGGAAGCGTCCGGCTCGGCGGCTGTCGACGCGGCGGACACATTCGGCAGCATGGAAGCGGCAGCAGCGCCTGCTGCGATGCCGACTATGGCTGCGTTCGCCACACCCAGCCCCGCAGGGACGATGCAGCCCGGTGGTGGGGGAACGGGCAGCACATCACCCGTCGCGCCGCCCGCCGTCACCAGTCCGATTCAGACAGTCGGCGAGAAGACGTTCCTGCTGCAAGACGGTGTCTGGACCGATACCCTCTACGATCCCTCCACAATGACCACGCAGCCCGTCGTCTTCCTGAGTGATGCCTACTTCGACCTGTTGGCAACACAGCCGGAACTGGCACAGTACTTCGCCATCGGCGAGCGCGTGATCGTCGTCTGGGACGGTGTGGCATACGAGGTCACGAACGGATAAGACTCTTTAACGCAGAGATGTGGACAGGCAGAGACGCAGGGGATATTTTCTGCGCGCTCTGCCTCTTTGCGTTGAAGTTGCCTTTGCGGTTCAATTAGCCTTTAGCTTTTAGCATATAGGATTTAGTATTTAACCCGTCAATCATGACTCATCACTCGTTACTATCCGTCAGGACTCGCTTATGAAATCGTTGCCCCTCTTCCGCCGCCGCCCGTACCACGAAGTCCGGGCGCTCATGACCGGGCTGCTGACCAACAAGCAGGACGCGCGCACGACGCTTTCGGCGTTGGTCGAACGTGAGGATCATTCGTTCCGGGCACTGTTCGAGGCGCGCTACTTTGTCCTGAACGAGGGCGAGACCGAGCCAAGCAAATCGCAGTGGAACAACCTCAAGAAGAAGTTCAAGCGCATTGCGCCGTTCGTCTTCATCTTCAAGGAACATGGCAGCGCTCCCTGCGAAGATGGCACACCTGGCTGCTATTACATTGACTTCGGCTACTTTGCAGATGACCGCCCTGACAAGGCGAACAAACCGCGCAAGCCGCGCCCGCCAGCCGAACAACCCGAACGTCCTGCTGGCAAGCCAAAGGTGCTGTACCCGGTCGAGCGCGACCCGGAGACGGGGCGCTACCGCCCGACGCAGCCAAAGCTGCGCAGGCGCGACGAGCGATAATGCTGCAACTTTCCCCATGATGCCTGCGTATTGCTTTCGTGAACTAAATGCAAGATGGGGCGCATTTATGAAGTCGGAACATAAAGCACTATCGATTATCGCAATCTGGTTTGCAACCGCCGGCATCATGGCAATGCTATTTTTAGGTCGTGATGTGGACCTGGGTGGGGGTGTCCTAGCGTTCTTTATTCTGGCATTTGCAGCGATTTCGACGACTGAAATTGCTGGCAGCAAGGTTCCCCAACCCGTTGTAACACAAACTTCAGAGAAGGTGGAAAAGGCGAAAAATCGCGCATCTGCCCGTGTGGACAAACTGCTTTCCGGTTTGAGCGAGGACGACCTCGTCACGCTGCGCCGCCGCCTTGCCGATGATGACTCCGTGCGCATCAGCAACGACGGCGAGCTGGTGACGCTGGAACAGGCATTGCGCGGGCGACGTTGAAAGGAATCAGAACATGACCTCACGTGATAAACGCAACCTCGCTATCATCATCTGGGTGGTAGCAGCCGTACTGAATATGGCGATCATCCTGAATAATGTGCCGCTGGATTTCTGGTCGGCAATTGCCATCGTCGGCGTTATCGGCGTTTCATTCGGCGCGACGATGGGGATAACGACGGGCGTCAAAACGATTGAGGAACAGCCACGCGCTGATGCACGCACAAACAGCGATTGGCGCAAGGCGAAGAACAGCGACAGCGCGCTGGTAGACCGTCTAATCGAGACGATGAGCGATGAAGAGCTTGCCGTGCTGCGCCGCCGCCTGACAGCAGGGAACAGTACGACGGTCGGTGACGATGGCGAACTGGTGACGCTGGAACAGGCGCTGCGTGGCAAAGGTCGGTAAGAGCTTCCCTCGACCCCCAGCCCCTCCCTCCGCTTTGCACTCGGTCGTCCCTCCGGGTGAAGGGGACACAGAGCCTTCTGGAAGTCCCTCTCCATGAGGGAGAGGGATTTAGGGGGAGGGCTTTACAGCACCAGCTCCGCCATGGTCCGCAGGTCATCCAGCGAATACACTGTCAGCAGCATGGTCGTGATCGGGCTTGCCTTCCACGCTTGAAGCCGCTCCGCCACGCGCGCTTTCGGACCGACGAGCGCTACCGCATCCACCAGCGCGTCCGTCACCGCCATAATCGCATCGACGCGGTTGCCCGCCAGGTACGCATCCTGGATTTTGTCCGCTGCTTCCTCAAAGCCGTAGCGCACCGCCAGATCATGGTAGAAGTTCTTGCCTTTCGCGCCCATGCCGCCGATATACAGTGCCAGCATCGGGCGCACACGGTCGCGCGCGCTCTGGATATCGTCGTCGATGATGACGTTGACGGTCGGCGCGATGTCAAAGCGCTCGAACGACTTGCCGTCGCCCGCCTGCGCGAAACCCGCCTCGATCTGCTCGGCATAAACCGAGTCATAATGCTCCGGCGAGAAGAAAACCGGCAGCCAGCCATCGGCGATCTCCGCTGTCAGCGTGACGTTCTTGGGTCCGATGGATGCCAGATAGATCGGGATGTCCGGCGCGGGTGAGAGGATGCTCTTGAGCGGCTTGCCCAGTCCGGTCGCGTCCTCGCCGCGATACGGGATCTGGTAATGTTCGCCCGCGTATTCCAGCGGCGACTGGCGCTTGAAGATCGTGCGCACGATCTCGACATATTCGCGCGTTTTGCCCAGCGGCTTGCCATACGGGACGCCGTGCCAGCCTTCGACCACCTGCGGACCGGACAAGCCTAATCCCAACAGCATCCGCTTACCGGACAACTGGTGCAGAGTCATGGCGGTCATGGCGGTGTTGGCGGGTGTGCGTCCCGGCATTTGCATGATGCCCGTGCCGAGCTTGATCTGCTTGGTCAGCGCGCCGACCCACGCCAGCGGCGTTACGGCGTCTGACCCCCATGCTTCGGAGGTCCATACGGAGTGATAGCCGAGACGATCTGCCTCCAGAATGAGATCGAGCGGTAAGTCTACTTTCGCTCCCGAATAACCAATCATCAGTCCTAAACGCATGATCAATATCCACAGGATGTTTAAGTGCAATCATCGGAGTATAACGAGCAGCGTGGGGTTTGCCATCGGCTGAAGCAAGAACAGCAAAAAACGGTCAACAAAGCCATATATGCCGTGGATTGTAGTGCGAAGTGCGTGGGGAAGGCATACCTCCCGGAGGGCAAGCGATGGACAACAGTGATACGGGCGTAGGCGAGCCGTCCACTCATGCGTCACTCATCCGGCGTATACTGTCAACATAGGAAGCCGTATAGCGAAAGCTGTTCCATATGAACATTCGCCCCTTGACGCTGCACGACCGCCATGCCTGGTCGGCGCTGCTCGCTGTGTGTTTTGAGCGTTCGCCCGAACAGACAGGTCAGATCATTGACTGGTTACAAAAGATGGATACGGTTATCGCCTGGGGTGCGTGGGATGACGACCAACTCGCCGCGCAGTATGCCTGTCTGATGCGCACAGTGTGGCTGCCAGATGGCGGCGCGGCGCGGGTGGGCATGAGCCTGAACATGGCAGTCCATCCCGACTATCGCGGACAGGGGTTGATCAAGCGGGTTGCTGCGCCTGTCTATAACACGGTTCGGGATTGTGGCGGCGTGGCGGGAATTGGTTTCTCAAATGCTGAAGGGGTTCAGGTCGATAAGCACAGTAAGAGCTACGGCTATCAGGTCATCGGGCGGATGCAGTCGCTGCTTGCACTCGTGCCGCCGCGCCGCAATACAACGCAGCTGGTGCTAAGTGAGCAATTCCCACCGCTAGACCTCATGTCGAGTGACGTACACACCTCACCCTGTTACCACTTCGCCACGTCTTATGCTACATTGTATGACCGTTTCGCTGCCCATCCCTTTCGTCAGTATCACTACGGCATCTGGCAGGAAGCGGGCGTGCTGCGCGGCGTGGTCGTCTTTCGTCCAGCGGGTTCGCGTGTGTTGCACGGTGTCAGTCTGCTGGCAGCCTTGGGGGACGATCTGGATGATCTGCTGTGCCACTGGCTGAGCGCGCTGGGCGACGCGGGCTATCGCTACGTCCATGTGCTGGCATCGCCCCATGCCAGCATCCGCCACGCGCTGGCAACGATAACTACCCTGCTGCCCCTGCCATACAGCCGTTCGCCGTTCTACCTGACGACAAAACCATTGTGCGACGATTTGCCTGCATCGTGGCTGGACTTCGCCGCGTGGGACTGCATTGGCGGAGAAATCCTGTGAGCCGCCCGCTGGACGGCGTGATCGTCCTCGATTTCACGCGCGTCTACAGCGGACCGTACACCACGCTGCTGCTGGCGGATATGGGCGCGCAGGTGATCAAGGTCGAACATCCTGCTCATGGCGATGACAGCCGCGCCTTCGGTCCATTTATCGCCGGAACGAGCGGCTACTTCGAGACGCTCAATCGCGGCAAGCGCTCCATCGCCGTCGATTATCGCCATGCGGACGGGCAGGCATTGCTGCGCCGCCTTGTACCACAGGTAGACGTGGTCGTTGAAAATTTCCGTCCAGGGCAGATGGCGCGTTATGGCTTAGGCTACGACGACTTAAAAGCGCTGCATCCCGCACTGGTCTACGTCAGCATCAGCGGTTATGGGCAGTTCGGACCGGATGCCCATCTCGGCTGCTACGATGTCGTGGCGCAGGCGGTCAGCGGCTTGATGAGCCTGACCGGGCTGCCGGAACTGCCGCTGAAGACCGGACCAGCCATCGCCGACGCCATTACCGGACTGACTGCCGCCGTCGGTCTGCTCGGTGCCCTCTATCAGCGGTCGCGCACGGAACAGGGCGCATTTGTCGATGTGGCAATGGTCGATTCGGTGTTTGCGGTGCTGGAGAACGCGCTGGCGGAGTACAGCGTCAGTAATCAGCGCCCAACGCGGCAGGGCAACAGCGACAGCGCGCTTGCGCCGTTCGATGCTTTTGCCACACGCGAAGGCTGGCTGGTGATCGGCGTGGGCAATGATCGGTTGTGGCAGGCGCTGGCGACGCTGGTCGATCCGGCGCTGCTGGATGACGCGCGTTTTGAGACGAACGCCGGACGGGTGCAGCATTATGGGGCGCTGCGTCCAACGCTGGCGGCATGGTGCAGCGCGCGCACGACGCAGGACACGCTGACCCTATTGCACGCGGCGGGCGTGCCGTCGGGGGCGGTGCGGTCAATTGACGAGCTGACAACCGACGCCCACTTGGAAGCACGCGGCATGTTGCAGCGATTGACGTTAGCTGCGGACGAGACGCTGCTCGTGCCCGGCTCGCCGCTTCACATCAGCGACAGCGAACGCCCGCCTGCGCAGCGCGCCCCACACCTGGGCGAACATACAGGAGCCATCCTCATGCAGATGGCGTCAATGAAAGCAGATGAGATGGCAATGCTGGCGGCGCGGGGCATAGCGTCTGGACTAAATCAATCAAACGCAAGCACCCTGCAAGCCCGACTGTGTTAAAATAACCCACATCTCAGCAAAACCAGTTGTACAGGATGTTTGCCCCATGCCGATTGAACGCGATTACCTGTTTCGCGGCGACCTCGCCGAGCTTGACCCCGATGTGGCGGAACTCATCCGCCACGAAACCGCCCGCCAGCAGCGCTACCTGATCATGATCCCGTCGGAAAGCACCGTGCCGGAAGCGGTGCGCGAAGCGCTGACCTCCGCCTTCCACAACATTTATGCCGAAGGCTACCCGCTCGACGAAACGCGGACAATGACGCAGCAGGAAATCCTCGATTACGGGGCGCGCCTGCCGGAATATCGCCGCATGGGCGACAAGCGCTATTACAAGGGCACGGAATACGCCGATATTGTCGAAGCGCTGGCACGCCGCCGCGCCGCCGAACTGTTCGCCACCGAGCGTTATCCGGCGGAGAAGTTGTTCGTGAACGTGCAGCCGCTGTCCGGCGCTCCCGCCAATAACGCCATCTTCAGCGGGCTGCTGACCGTCGGCGATACGATCATGGGGCTGGACCTGCTGCAAGGCGGACATCTGACGCACGGCAGTCCGGTCAATCGCAGCGGCAAGCAGTACAAGGCGGTCAGCTACGGCGTGGACCCGGTGACGGAAAAGCTCGATTATGACGCCATCCGCAAGCTGGCATTGGAACACCGTCCGAAGATCATTATCGCGGGTTACACGGCTTACCCCTACGCGCCGGACTGGGCGCAGTTCCGCGCGATTGCCGATGAAGCGGGCGCGCTGCTGCTGGCAGATGTCTCGCATGTGTCGGGCATGATCATCGCGGGTGCGTATCCCAGCCCGGTCGGCTATGCCGATGTCGTCAGCTTCACGACTCACAAGACGCTGCACGGTCCGCGCGGCGCGGTCATCATCACGCATCGCAAGGACATTGCCGATAAGGTAGACCGCGCGGTCTTCCCTGGCGAGCAGGGCGGTCCCCATGTCCATGCGATTGCGGCTCTGGCGGTGTCGCTGCGCCTGGCGCAAACCGAGCAGTTCCGCGAGCTACAGCACCGCATGGTTGCCAACGCCGCGCGGCTGGCGCAGCGCCTGAACGAACATGGTATCCGCATCCCCTACGGCGGCACAGACACACACATGCTGCTGATCGACTGCCGCAGTATCGTCGGTCCGGATGGCACGCCGCTCAGCGGCAATCAGGCAGCGCGCATCCTCGACCTGGTCGGCATTGTCGCCAACTTCAACACCATCCCCGGCGATAAAGCCGCCCTGCGTCCGTCGGGTGTCCGGCTCGGCACGCCCTGGATCACGCAGCGTGGCTTCGGCGCGGCGGAGATCGACCGACTGGCGGACATCATCGCCCGCGTGCTGAAGGCGTGCGTGCCGTTCAGCTACAGCGGCAGGAAGCGCCCGGAACTGCGTGCACGCATCGACTTCGATGTCTTGCAGCAGGCGAGGCTGGACGTAGCGGAACTGGCGAGTGAGGCGGGGATTGATACCGATGTGCAGGCGGACGGCTACCCGCACTTCCACTATCTGCACGCCGATCATCTGTATGGCTATCAGACGTTGTTCGTGCGCGGCGCGGAAGCGGCAGCGCTGCTGAACGTCGCGCTCACCAGCGACATTTACGCGCTGGAGCCGGGCTATCAACAGCCAACATGGGTGTTGGAGCCGAACGGGCTGCCGATGACGCGCGGCTATGTCGAACGTGCCGCCGATGGCTACTATCTGCATGTACAGCAGAAGAGCAACCGCGTCGCCGCCTGGCTGCGCTCGCTGTCGGATGGGTTTGTGATTATCGACCCGAATGATGTGTATGCCAAAGCGCCGGGTCCGGTCGATGTGCAGCATCGCGGTTCGACACCGCCAGGCAGGATTTACGAAGACATCCGCGAGGAGTGGCGCCCGGACAAGGGCTATTCGCTCAACAAGCCGTACTTCATCGGCGTGCATGGCGAACGCTATGCCGGACCGACGGGCGACGCGCTGCCAACATTTGCGTGGCAGGAACCCGCGTCCGACACATTGTTGACGACTCCATTGCACGGGTTCCACCAATCAACGGGCGCGAAGATGACGGCGTTCGCCGGCTACGACATGCCCGTCTGGTATACGTCGGTTGCGGATGAGCATCAGGCGGTACGGACGGCGGCAGGCGTGTTCGATGTCACGCACATGGGCGTGTTCGATGTGCAGGGCACGGGAGCGGAGGCGTTCCTCGACGCCGTGACGAGCAACGATGTGCGCGCGCTGGCGGTCGGTGAATCGCATTACACCTACTTTCTCGATACCGACGGCGTGCCGCTGGACGACCTGATGATCTACCGTCTGGCGGACGAGCATTTCCTGGTGGTCGTCAATGCCTCGAACAATGATAAGAACTGGGCATGGCTCAATGCGGTCAAAGACGGCACGGTCATGATCGACCCCGCGCAGCCCGGACGCAAGCTGGGCGGCGCGAATCGCTTTACACTGCGCGACCTGCGGACGGACAGCAGCGGCGCGGATCGGCGTGTCGATATTGCGCTTCAGGGCCCGAACAGCAAGCAGGTCTTACAGGCGCTCGGCGGCGATCTGGCAGGCGTGCTGACGCTGCCCTGGGCAGGTGTGACGCGCGCGACCATCGGCGGCTTCGATCTGATCGTCTCGCGCACGGGGTACACGGGCGAACGCACGGCATATGAATTGTTCGTGCATCCTGAGCAGGCAGAAGCGCTGTTCAAGGCGTTGATCGCCAACGGCGCGACGGCGTGCGGGCTGGCGGCGCGCGATAGTCTGCGCACGGAGGCGGGGCTGCCGCTGTACGGGCATGAACTGGGTGGCGATCATAAGCTTAATCCGGCGGATGCGGGCTTTGGCAGCTACGTCAAGCTGTGGAAGCCGTTCTTCATCGGCAAGGCGGCGTTCATCCGCCGCGAGCAAACGCGCGACTCAGAGGTCGTGCGCTTCCGGCTGGAGAAGAAGGGCGCACGTCCGCCGCACGCAGGCGATCATGTACTGAACGAGGCGGGCGAGCAGGTCGGCGTGGTCACGTCATGCAGCATTGACAGCGAGCGTTACCAGTTGGGGCAGGCGTATGTGAAGGACAGCGCCAGCCGCGAGGGGACGCGCGTGGTCGTGCAGCGTAACGGCAGCACGTCCGCAGAGCCGGCAGTGATCCTGAGCCGGTTCCCGGCGGCGAAGAAGAGCTAGTCGCAGTTGATTAACGCAGGCACGCTCGCTGCGGGCGTGCCTGACTTCTGACAAGCTTCCCTCATACACATCGCGCTACCATGAAGCATAATGTGCGTCGTATCAGAACACTGTTGAATCGAAGGTGTTATTCAAACACCTGATGATCGCTTTCCGAAACTGCGCTCGGTCTGGATTATCGACAAAGGCAAAACCGCTCCGCGATTTGTGACAGCGTAGCCGTTAGAAAGTGAATGATGATTGCTCAGTTGCAAACGTCCATTGAGCCTGTAAATTTGTAATTCAACATACTCCTGTCTATTTCTCTGGTTGCCCAACGACCTCTTCTGAATCTAACTCTCTTCTTGGAGCAATGTGTTCGGTCAGGTTTACTACGTAAAGTAGGCGGCGGCAATGTGAGGTCACACATGACAGATCGAACCACTGCCTGCGGCGCTACACGCCGCCAGGCATACAAAGTTGCTCCGCAGCGCAAAGCAACTGGAGGCGTCATTCGATCAGTGCCAGCCAGTCGGCAATCGCGCTGCGCGCCATCGGGTGCAGCCCCGGCAGCAGCGGGTCCTGGCTCATCAGGTCATGAGCAACGCCCGGCAGCAGCGTATACGTCGCGCCATGCGCGTAAATGTGACGATGCGCACGACACACCTGTTGTGCATATACCTGCCAGGGGTTCCAATCGTTTTCTCCCTGCACGATATGAATGCGCGTGTCAAGCGCCTGTATCGCCTGGGCATCCAGGAGGTTGCCCGCCAACAGCACGGCTTTCGGGGGTTGCACACGCGCAAACAAACCATAGGCACTGCCAAGCAAACCGCTGCCTGCCCCCATCGCCACGATGATTACACCGCGACGATTGATCTGCGGCTGGGTAAGCGCTGTCTCGTAGGCTTCGACCGCATCCTGCGTCGTGCTGCCGCGTCCGCTTGCGCCGCTGCGCCCCGTACCGCGCCGATCCCAGCGGAAGACGGCGTAGCCCGCAAGCGCGCCAATTTCGACCAGTGTATCGCAGTCCTCGCGCGTATTGCACTGCGTATGAGCGAGCAGAAACAGCAGCGGAAACCCGCCGGGCGGTGTCGGCAAATCGGGGTAATCCATCTGCCCCGCCAGTAAAACGTGATCGCCCGCAAACGTGACTTCGCGATTGTGGCTGATGCGGAGCATACGGGCAAGACTGGGCGTCATAGTCATAGCAACATCCGGTACAAGACTTTTGCGAAAACGAGTGCGAAGAATCGTTAATTTGCACACCAAAAGTATTCTTGCCGGGTTCTGTTTATTGGTATTGAGTTTAGCAGAATTCAGCGACAATCCCAACTGTTTGTTTATAATGAAGCCGCGCATGAACCGACCGACCTACCCCTCTTGACCGCTTTCACAATCTCGGTTATGCTGGTATTGTTCGCAACGCATTTTAGCTTGCAAAGCAGGTAAAGTAATCATGGCAACGCTGGTGATAGGCGCTGGCACGGCAGGAATAGCCGCTGCGCACGAACTCAGCAATGCCGGTGTGAATGTCCTCGTCGTAGAAGCGCGCGACCGCACAGGTGGTCGTGTGTGGACCAGCGACACGTTTGCCCCGCATCCAGTCGAGTTTGGCGCAGAGTTTATCCATGGGGATAACGCTCCGAGCTGACTGTACGCCCGCCGTTCAGGGCTAACTGCATACTTCTGGCACAAAACTGACGACTCGCTCGTTCGGCTGGCAGATGGCAAGCTGCTGACGATGGCGGATGCTCGTGCCCAGTACCCCGACTTCGACATCACGCGCTCATGGCAGCTGCCGGACGCGCCGCCGCCCGCCGCTGATGAGTCACTGCACGCCTACCTGACGCGCATCGGCTTCACGGACGCGCAGTTGAACTACGCGCGCCGTTCGTTTGCCAATGCGACGGGTGACACGCCAGAACGCATCAGCGCGCGCGTCGCTGCCGAAGAGTGGACGGACACGACTGCCGGAGACGGCGATTACCGTCTGCTCGAAGGCTACATCCACCTGCTCAATGATCTGGCGCGCGGGCTGGACATCCGCCTGAAGACCCCCGTCAAAACCATCGAATGGTCGGAGGACGGTGTGCGCGTCTCGTGCGAGACTGGTGAAGTCTTCACAGGCGATAGCGCCATCATCACGCTGCCCGTCGGTGTGCTGCGCAGCGGCGCCGTCACGTTCGCGCCCGCGCTGCCAGACAGCAAGCAGGCGGCGATTGACGCCCTGCGCATGGGACCCGGCATGAAGCTGGTCTACTGGTTCGCTGAACCTGTGCTGCCAGCGGGCATCGGCGCGCTTTACAGTGCAGGCACGCCCGCCATGTGGTGGTCACCGAGCGCCGGGCGCGACGTACAAGGGCAGGCGATCACAGCGCTGGCGACGGGCGATTATGCGCGCGAACTGGCGGCGATGGGCGAACAGGGCGCGCTCGCCTTTGCTTTGCGGACGCTTCAGGACGAACTCGGTCGTCCTGATTTACAACCGGTGGCAGCCCAGTGGGTTCACTGGACTGCCGATCCTTATGCTCTGGGTGTGTACAGCACCGTCCCGCCGGGCGCGCACGATGCGCGGCTCGCGCTGGGGATGCCGACCCCGCCGCTGTTCTGGGCGGGCGAAGCGACGGTCAAAAATGCCTGGGGCGCGACGGTGCATGGCGCGCTTGTCAGCGGTCAGCGTGCAGCAGCCCAAACGCTGCAATTTTTGCAGCGCCAATCAGTGACAGCATAGACGAGATTGAGCGATATGGACGCCATCTTAACCAAACCGACACAACTGAATACGTTCCCTGAAATCGTCGTGATGCCAACGCAGGTGTGGCATACCGAGCAGATGGAGGACTTGCAGCGCACGGCTTATCCGGGTGATGACGAGTATCTCCACGCGGAAGAATTCCGCAGCCACCTGCACTACTTCCCGGAAGGTCAATTTGTCGCCATCGACACGTACACAGACCGCGTGATCGGTCTGACGGCGAGTATGCGACTGGACTTCAACCCGGCGGACGACTTGCTGGAAACCTGGCGAGCCACCACCGGAGACGGGTGACTGACCACGCATAAGCCCCACGGCGAATGGATGTACGGCGTTGAATCATGCGTACACCCGGACTATCGCAGCAAGGGCGTGGGCAGCAAATTGATGGATGCACGGTTCGATGTTTTGCGCCGCCTCAACCTGCGCGGCATGATCGCAGGTGGAATGCCGATGGACTATCACAAAGTTGCACATGAGATGTCGATCGAGCAATATATGGCGGAAGTGGTTGCCGGAAAGCGCTTTGATACCAACCTTTCCAAGCAGCTGCACAAAGGGTTCAGGATGCACAATCTGATCCCGAACTACATTTACGACCCACGCGCGTGCAATTATGGCGTCGCGATTTTGTGGGAAAATCCGGATTATGTGCCGGGCAAGCAGCCGCTGCTCAAACTGGTCGAAAAGCCGCAGCAGATTCGTGTAAGGCTCAAGACCCCCGCAGCGTCGATCCCGCTAAGCGCAG
The DNA here is from genome assembly GCA_033763755.1 of Chloroflexota bacterium. Lineage (GTDB taxonomy): Bacteria > Chloroflexota > Anaerolineae > Aggregatilineales > Phototrophicaceae > Flexifilum. The sequence continues at coordinate 1,019 of JANRJX010000065.1, read as the reverse complement.
CAGGCACGTAAACAGCAACCTTGAGAACGACCAGCGCACTTGCATAAACGCGCTGTTGGCAATCATGTGTGGGGACGCACTTTGGTGTGTCTCCACAAACAACAGGGGTGGTTTTTCTGTGGTGTTTGGCTGGAAAGCCTGCCACTGGAGAGACAATAATTGTCTAGTCGGGGAACATAACGAAAGGGAAAAAGCGCGTTCAGCGCCAGCTATATGAGCCATAGCAAAAAGTCTGAGCCTCCGAGAGCACATATTGAGGTCATGCGCAGCCGCCCGGAATACGCAGACCAGATGGAGGCACTTCAGCATACTGTATACGGCACGAGCCGGGAACATTTCCTGGGTGATGCCATCCTCGCAGAACAATTCCGCTTCCACACCAAAGTTTTTCCGCAAGGTCAATACATCGCGGTCGATACCGACCGGGACCTTGTCGTCGGCTTGACCGTCAGCATGTGTCTGCAGTTTGATCCCAAACACCCGCACACATTGATGGAGAACTGGCGCGAGACGACCAACAACGCCTGGCTGACGACGCACAAGCCAGACGGCAACTGGATGTATGGCGTCGAGTCGTCTGTGCATCCCGATTACCAGGGTTATGGCATCGGTCGCGCGCTCATGGAAGCACGGCGGCATGTCATCCGCAAGCTCAACCTGCGCGGCATGGTCGCCGGAGGCACGCTCAAAGATTACCATCGCCATCACAGAACCATGTCTCCACAGGAATACGTGGCGCATGTCGAACGGGGCGAGCTTTTTGATACCAACATCAGCAAACAGATTCGCATGGGCTTTAAGCCAATTGCAGTCGTCCCCAACTATGTGGACGATCCGGATACGCTTGGCTATGCCGCGCTGATCGTCTGGCACAACCCGGACTATCACCCGGAGCGGCTGCCACAACGGGTGCGCACGCCGCGCGTCGCGCTGGCACTCCAACATCGCAAAGTCTCACCACATCTCCATCACGGTCAGACGCATCATTCTGACACCGCTGGAGCGGGTGTTTAACCCCC
>JANRJX010000064.1:0-30526 GCA_033763755.1 Chloroflexota bacterium | reverse complement strand
AGAGGTCATGGTCGCCGACGGGCTGGTTATCGAAGTAATCGAACACAATTACAGGTTGTGTCGAAAACGGCGACAGGTTCATGCTGGCAGCGCTCATGTCTATCGGCGGCGGCGCGATTTCCGTGCGCGGTGTGCTGCCTGTCATCTGTACATTGTCGATCCACACTTCGCCCGACGGGATGCCGTCGACCGCCATCCACACCTGTCCGGGTGGCAGCGGCGCACGATCCACATAATGCAGCACCATCGCGCCATCGATGCTCGCGCGCAGCGACCGTCCCGTCACCGCCAGTCGCAGCGAGCGCCAATGCTCCGGTTGCACCGGCACCAGTCGCACCGACGCGACGACCGTCTCCCCACGCGCCAGTTCCAGCAGTCCATCCGCGCTCAGGCTGAAGCGGTAGTAGCCGATACCCTCGGTGTAATGCGTGCGGATGGAGACGCGCCCACCCGTCATACGCAGGTTGAGCGTGAGCGTGACATTATTCTGGTCGGGCAGCCGCGCACGCACGGCATACGGCGTGCGGAAGTGCAGACAGTAAGTCCCGTCCGCCGACGGCTCCATCACAGGTTCTGTGAACTCCCACTCGACATCGTGCGGGTCGCGGAAGTCAGTGCTTTCCAGCACTGGCAGCGGCTGCTCTGGCTCCAGGTCGAGCGCCAGCGCTTCCGGCGATGGGAACGCCAGCGCTGGCGTTAGCTCAATGCCGGGCATGACCGGGAACGTCGGCGTCGCACCGGGTGTTGCGGTCAAGGCATCGTCTGGTTTGAGGGTAGGGACGCCAATAATGGCGTCCGTACTGGTGGGGGTTGGGGTGAGGGTTTCGCCCGTAATTGTCGCCACAAGCGTCTCGATCCATGTTGGGCTGGCGGTCGGTGTCTCCGTTATGGTCGCGGTCAGCGAAGGTGTCAACGACGGTGTTTCACTTATTAGTATGGGGGGGGTAATAGCGTAACATCTACGGGAGAGGGGTTGGGGTGAGGGTGTCTGCATCCTGCGCCCACGCACCCCATGAAAGCATAAGAAAGAACGACGCAACAAACAAAACGACGAGCCGCAATGTCCCTGTGCGCATCATGTTTACCTGATGAACTATTGCATTTTCTTCACCATAACGCAGGATTAGAGGCTGCGTCAAGCGCTCTTGGCTAAGATTTAACAGAGCGTAGGGCAAGCGTGTGACTCGACAGACAACATGTACAATTGTTACAATCCGCTTGTGAAACCTCGAATTTTTGTTGAACCTGTCACATTACGTTAAAGTAATTCAATTCGTGCAATTGGAGGGCAACACACATGGCTGTCCTGATGGAAGTCAAGGACCTCGTGACGCGATTCTATACGCAAGAAGGAATCGTCTACGCGGTCAACAACGTCTCGTATAAACTGAATGAGGGCGAAACGCTCGGCATCGTGGGCGAAAGCGGCAGCGGCAAAAGCGTCCACGCGCTGTCGATCATGCGCCTGATCCCGCAGCCACCCGGTAAGATCGAAAATGGCGAAGTCATGTTCCAGGGGCGCGACCTGCTCAAGCTCTCCAACGAGGAGATGCGAGCGGTGCGTGGCGCAGAAATCGCCATGATCTTCCAGGACCCAATGACCTCGCTCAACCCGGTGCTGACGGTCGGTACGCAAATTACCGAAGCGCTCAAGCTGCATATGGGCATGGGGCAGAAGGAAGCGGACAAGCGCGCTGCCGAACTGCTCGGCATGGTCGGCATCCCGGATGCACAGCGCCGCCTGAAGAACTACCCACACCAGTTCTCTGGCGGTATGCGTCAGCGCGTGATGATCGCGATGGCGCTGTCGTGCAATCCCAAGCTGCTGATCGCCGATGAGCCGACGACCGCGCTCGATGTGACGATCCAGGCGCAAATCCTCGAACTGGTCAAGAAGCTGAAAGACCAGCTCGGTATGGCGATCATCTGGATCAGCCACGACCTGGGCGTCGTCGCGGGCTTGTCGGACACCGTACAGGTCATGTATGGCGGGCGTATTGTCGAGCGCGGACCGGCGGAAGAGGTCTTCAAAGACACACGCCACCCGTACACGCTCGGTTTGCTCAAGTCGCTGCCGCGCCACGACCAGCGCCAGGCGGGAGAACGCCTGATCCAGATCGAAGGCTCGCCGCCGGATATGCGCAAGGAGCCGCGCGGTTGCCCGTTTGTGGCGCGCTGCACGTATCGCCTGCCGATTTGCGAAGAGGTGATGCCGCCGCTCGTTCCCGGCGAAGGCAGCAGCCCGGCACACCTGAAGGCGTGCCATGTCGATGTTCGTACAGGGGAACAGATCATCTTTGCAGAAGGAGCCGCCCGTGTCTAGCACAGCCACCATGCCCGAAAAAACCAAGAACAAGAATGATGGTCGTGAGGTGCTGGTCGATGTGAAGGGACTGAAGAAGCACTTCCCGATCACGGCTGGCATCATCTTGCAGCGACAGGTCGGTGCGGTCAAGGCAGTCGATGGTATCGACTTCCAGGTCTTCAAAGGCGAGACTCTCGGTATGGTCGGCGAGTCCGGCTGCGGCAAGAGCACGACCGGGCGTACCGTCTTGCAGCTTTACAAGCCGACGGAAGGTTCGGTCGTGTTTGAGGGCAAAGAGCTTTCGACCATGCCCGGCGACGAACTGCGCAAGATGCGCCGTCGTATGCAGATGATCTTCCAGGATCCGTATGCTTCGCTCAACCCGCGCATGACCGTCGGCAACATCGTCGGTGAGCCGCTGCGCATCCACAATGTCATGACCGACAAGAACGAGATGCAGGGCTATGTCGAAAGCCTGCTGGAACGTGTGGGTCTGAACCCGTACTACATCAACCGTTACCCGCACGAGTTCTCTGGCGGTCAGCGGCAGCGCATCGGTATCGCCCGCGCGCTGGCGCTCAAGCCGAGCTTCATCGTCGCCGACGAGCCGATTTCGGCGCTCGACGTGTCAATTCAGGCGCAGGTCGTCAACCTGCTCGAAGACTTGCAGTCGGAGTTCGGGCTGACGTATCTGTTCATCGCCCACGACCTGAGCATGGTGCGCCACATCTGCACGCGCGTGGCGGTCATGTATCTGGGCAAGATCGTCGAGATGGGTCCGACGGACGAGGTGTACGAAAACCCGCTGCACCCGTACACACAGGCGCTCCTGTCCGCCGTGCCAGTGCCAGACCCACTCCTGGAGAAGAAGCGTCAGCGCGTCATCCTGACGGGCGACGTTCCCAGCCCCGCGCGTCCGCCGATTGGCTGCAACTTCAACACGCGCTGCCCGGTTGCGATTGCGGGCATCTGCTACCAGGAACCCGATCCACCGCTGGTCGAGGTCACGCCCGGTCACTGGGCGGCTTGCCACCGAGCGATTTAAGAAGATTTTTCAACGCAGAGACGCGGAGGTGCAGAGTCGCAGGGTAAAATCCTCTTCGTCCCTGCGCTGGCTGCGTCCCTGCGTTAAAACGCCTTTGGTCCACCGTCCCTACTCCAAATCATCATCGATCATGTTACAATCTCATTGAGTGTGAAGTAGCTCAGATCGCGGATTGAAGCGGGGAAACGCACATGTATATTCACAGGATCATCATAAAAGATGTACCGGGTATACCGGATCGTGATCTTGTGTTGCAAAACGACTGGTTGGGCGAACCGCTGACCAGTGTGCTGCTGACCGGACCAAATGGTAGCGGCAAGACCACCCTGCTCAGGTTGATTGCAGCACTGTGGGCGTCGCTGGCAGACGCCTTGATTCAGCAATCGTCGGTACTTGCCGAGCAAACTACATTGGAGCGGCTGGTAAAAAGACTTCGGCGCAGCTCCGCTTTTGTAGCAATCGAGATTCATGGGTTAGTCGAAAAGCCATTGATTGTCTCATTTACTCGCTTCGATAAAAGCGACGATGAGGTTGCTGAGATATTCAACAGTAATGGATTTATCATCCGGCTTATATTTGACAGTGAATCTGGCAAACAATTTGCACGAAGCCCGATTCCTGATTCCCTAAATCGCCTTGCTGCGCAGGTCGAGCGGTTACAACTAGGCTTGACCGATCTAGCAGTAGAAATTCCCAACGTTGTCTTTTTCGACTCAGAAACTCGTCAACTTGACTATGAGGAAACACTGCAACGAGCTGTACGCACACGAACGCCTTCGCCCGAAACCTACTATGACTGGTTAGCAACCTTTAATCCCAGACCCTTACTACTTCCTTCCGTATTAGGTCCAAGAAGCGGGGGCAGCTATGGCATGTCGCTGGAACAAATGCTGCGAAATCTCAAAATTCGCGACTCGGAACGATTCTACGAGACAATTACAGACATAAATGCTTTCCTGGTCGGTAAACGCATTACAGATTTCAATGATCGACTAGATTTAAACGTCGAAACAGATCAGGGTGGCAAACATACCATTTACGACTTGAGTGCCGGAGAGCGCCAGTGTTTGCTAATTATGTTTATGGTCAGCCGATGGACAATGCCTGGTGGGGTCGTCCTCATTGATGGGCCAGACTTGCATTTGCATGTATCGCTGCAACGTCAGTTCATCCATGAACTTGAGAAGTTGGTTGAAAAGCGCAATGGTCAACTGATCGTGACTTCGCATTCTCCAGAGTTATGGGAAGAATACAGCCCGCGCCAGCGCTTTGACTTCGGAGAATACGTTGCCAAATGATCGACTGGACAAAGTTGGGCGCCATCGCCAGAGGGTTGGCAGTTGAAGGGCCGACCGACAAAGCCGTCATCGAAGCATTTCTGGACGCCGGAGAACGCGCTGGAAGATGGCAGGACTGGCGTTCCAAACTGCTTGTTGAAGTCGCGACTGGACTTGATGAAGTCCTGAGAGAGTTGGAGACTCCTCAAAACGTTGGGGTAGTCTGGGGATTGATCGATCAGGACTGGCGTTCTACCAGTTCTCAATTGGCGTTACAGACGAAGTATGGCAACGCATTACTCATCCTCCCACGCATTCAGATCGATAACTATTTTGTAGATCCAGATGAACTTGAGACGATGTTTCCGCCAGCGCAACGTAACCACTTTACAGCGGTGCGCGCTGCCCTTGTTGCGAAACGTGATGATTGGATGAAGCAAGGCGCAATGAGCAAAGCATTGGTGGAAAGTGGTGCAGAGGAATTTTGCAGCAGTGGCGGTTACAAGTTATTGCGTCAGGTGCCTGTACCTGATGACACAAGTGTGATGAATCATTTGGTAAATATACATGCAAACATTGAACCGGGTAAAGTGTTCAATGCCTACCAGTCGTGTTGGCGTCTCTTTCAATCGAGTGCTTCACCTTACCATCACTGTATCAACGGGAAACTGTTTTTCAAACAGGTGGTCATGCGTGAATTAAATCACTCCTATGGGGCGCGGGAATACAAACATTGGATTGCTGATTTAACGTCTTCTCTTACAGATTGCCCGACCGATATTGCTCCAATACTGCAATCGCTTCTTGCATAAATTACTACCTTAAGCATGAATCTGCGATTGGTCGTTGGTGACCACAATTAAAGCCCGCCCCTACTTTTGCCCGCCGCTTTTGCGCTTGCCCCCGATTCAACGCTACAATCAACAGGAGTCCACAGGGAGCATATGCGCGCACTATGGCTTACGGTCGCCTTGATATTTTCCTTCAGGATGGCACGCTCAAATCTGTGCCGCTGTCTGCCCCCGTTACGACGGTCGGCAGCAGTCCACAATGCCTGATCGTCCTTGACTCCAGGACGATAGCGGCGGAACACCTGCGTCTCGTCTATGAGCATGGACAGGCGAGTGTCATCGATTCAGGCAGCAAGCATGGCACATTCATCGAAGGCGAACGCCTTAAGCCGGGCGTCCCACATCCGGTCAACGGCGGTGACGAAATCATCGCGGGCGACTTGCGACTGCTCTTCTACATAATCGACTCGGCAGATGAAAGCCCGACGCGCCCGATCGTCGTGCCGGAAGAGACGACACAGCGCTTCGAAGCCCTTTCGTCCAGCTTCTCAATTGATGTCCTCAGTCCCGAACAGGGCGTCGCACCCGGCGCGCACATCCCCGCTCAAATCATCATCCGCAACCTGAGCACTACCAGCGAGCGCTACACCGTCGAAGTCGCGGGCATCCCGCGCGACTGGATTCGTGTGGAGCGCAGCGAAGTCGAAGTTGCGCCCGGAAAAACCGAAGACATCCTCGTTAATTTCAAGCCCGCACGCCGCCCGGAAAGCACGCCCGGTCGCTACCGTGTTCACTTCACCGTGCGCCGCAAGGCTGCCCCTGAGGATGTGCTGAAGGGCGAGACGGTGCTCGAAGTGCTGCCGTTCAGCGGGTTCGGCATCGCGCTCGAAGACAACCGCTTGCAGGCGGGCGAACGCTTCAAACTTTATCTGCACAACCAGGGCAGTTCGACACTGAACCTGTCGATCACGCCGCGCGACATCAAGCAGAAGCTGCGCTTCAACCTGCAATCGCCGGGCATCAGTCTGTCGCCCGGTCAGCGCTCGGTCGTGCAAGGCACAGTCATCGGGCGCGGGGCGCTGCTAGGCAGCGAAGCGACGTATCCGTTTGATCTGCTGGTGCGCTCGCGCGATGCCTCTGGTTTCCTGACAGTCGTGCGCGCCTACGCAACCGTAAAACCCACGCTGCCGAGCTGGGCACCTGCAGTCGCCATCGCCGGGATTGGCGGGCTGGTGCTGCTGGCGCTGGTGTTAGCTGTGTTGATCTTTTCGCGCACCAGCGCCGCGCCACCTGTGATCGAGTCCTTCACCGTCAGCAGTAGCCAGATCGTGCGCGGTGATGACCTGATCGTGAACTGGGAGGTTGACCGCGCCGACAGCGTGACGGTGTTGACCAACGGTGTGCCGCGCCAGACATTGGATGCCAGCGCCACCAGTTCGCTCTTTAGCACGGATGACATCCCGACAGGACCGGTCGAAATCACGCTGCGTGTGACCAATGGGGCTGGCACAACCGAGGCAGTCCAGACCGTCGAGATCATCTCCGTTCTGCGCGTCGAATCGTTCAGTATTCAGCCGCAGCAGTTGATCCGCAACGTGCTGCAACCCGTCACCATCAACTGGCTGGTCAGCGGCGCTGCCAATACGCGGTTGGATATTCCCGCCAGCGTGCAGTTTTCGCCGCCGCTTGCTCCCGCCTATGGTGCAAGCAATACGCTGAATGTTGCTGCGCTCGTCACCGATAACTTCACGATGGTGCTGACCGCACAGGACGCAGCCGGAGACCGCATCACCCAGTCGCTCGCTGTCACGGTCACAGAGCCGCGCTGTTCTGTCACGACCAGTAACGCCGCCGTCTACGCAGTGCCTGACGGTTCCAGCCAGGTGATCGGTACACTGCGTGCGGGCGTGCCGTCGGTCGTCACAGCGCGCGACAATGGCACGGTCTGGATTAAGGTGACGCTGGAAAACGGGCGAGAGGGGTGGGTGGCGCGCAACTTGCTGACCTGCGAGTCCACGTTTGGACCGGAACAACTGCGCGTGGAAAATGTGCCACTGCCGACCTTACCGCCCGCGCTGCCACCGACCGCGTCGCTGCCGCAAACCACGCCACTGCCCACGCTGCCGCCGCTGGTCACACCGACGTTGACACCGACCGGACGTTTGGGCGGTTAACTGGCGGGCGGGATGACGCCGCGCGCCCGCTTGAGCGTCGATTTCATGCGCATCAGATCGACGGGCTTGGGCAGCCACAGATAATCGAGGTTTTGCAACTGCTTGGGGTCGGGTGCCTGATAGGCAGATGTGAAGGCGATCAAGCCAGTGCAACCTGCTTCGCGTGCCTTGCGTGCGACACCCACACCATCTATCGTTCCAGGGACACGGACATCCAGCAAGAACAGGTCCAGCTTCTGCCCCTGCTGTTCGATGAACCGCACTGCCAGGTCGCTGTTCTCAAACTGCCACAGTTGACTACCCGGTTCCAAAAGTGTGATGGTCGTGCGCACAATATCGCGGAGTGCCTCTTCATCCTCAAGATGCAGAACTTTCAGCGCACTTTTCACATCCATCATGGCGTTGGCAAAATCCTTAACATGAGCATTACCTACAATGATACTCTCAATGCCTTAATTGCCCAATAAACGTTTCGCCGCCACCGCCGCCTCTTCGCGCCCCATCGCTAGCTCTTCGCCATCGCGCAGCCGCTTGAACTTGACCACGCCCTGTGCAATTTCATCCGCGCCGAGCAGCGCGACGACGGGAATCCCCTTCTTGTCCGCATAACCGATCTGCTTGCCGATACCCTTGTCCTGCATATACAGTTCGGTGCGTACCCCGCCCGCGCGCAGTTCCGCTGCCAGCGCGTTCGCCTGGGCGCGGGTATCATCGCCGAAGACCGTCACCAACACCTCCACAACCGTGCCGCCGATCTCTGGCGGGTACAGGTTCAGCACGTCCATCACATCAATGATGCGTTCAATACCGAGTGACGTGCCGGTCGTTGGCAGCGTCTCGCCGCGAAACAGCCCGACGAGGTCGTCATAGCGCCCGCCGCCCGTCACGCTGCCCAGATTTGGCTCTGTGATGATCGTCTCAAAGATCGGACCTGTGTAATAGCCCAGCCCGCGCACCATCGTGAAGTCAAACTCGTAAGACGCAGCCGGGACGTGCATCTGCTCCAAGCCTGCTGCCAGTTCGCGCAGCTCGCGAATACCCGCCTGCGCCGCCTCGAACTGTCCCATCGTGGCGTCGAGGAAGTCAAGCGGCTGGGTGCCGGGCAGCTTCTGCGTGATCAAGTGCATGATCTTGTCCACCACCACCGGCTCGATCCAGCGCTTGAGCAGTTCCTCGCGCACGCCGTCCGCGCCGATCTTGTCGAACTTGTCGATGCTGCGATACAGATTCGCCAGTGCTTCGCCTTCCAGCCCAGCATACTGCCCAATCGCTGTCAGCAACTTGCGGCTGTTGATTTTGACGACGAACTGTGGGAAGCCGAGCCGCTTCAGCACTGTCACAATCAGCGAGACGATCTCGGCATCCGCGACCATCTGCGGCACGCCCACGATGTCAGCATCGCACTGGTAGAACTCGCGGTAGCGCCCGCGCTGTGGGCGCTCTGCCCGCCACACGGGAGACAGTTGATAGCGCTTGAACGGCAGGCTGATGTCGTTGGCATACTGCCCGACCACGCGCGCCAGCGGCACGGTCAGGTCGTAGCGCAGTGAAAGTTCTTCCTTGCCCTCGCTGTGTCTGGCGTTGAAGATCAGCTTATCGGCGTCTTCGCCGTACTTGCCCATCAAAGTCTCTGTCAGTTCCAGCACCGGCGTTTGCAGCGGCTCAAAGCCATAGAGGTGAAAGACCTCGCGGACCATGTTAAAGACATACTCGCGTTTGATCATCTGCGCGGGCAGGAAATCGCGCATCCCTTTGGGCAGGCGCGGCTCAATCTTCGGCTTCGGCATACGTATCGTCCTGTCAATGATAGAAGGATGTATTCTAACGGACTCTGTCGGAAAGCGGTACAATCGACCCTACGCATAACAGGATGTGCCATGCAGATCACCCCCCGCGCCCGTTTCTTCCGCAGCCTCTTTCGCGCGCTCGCCCGCTGGGTGGCGCGCACTCTGACGCGCCAGACCATCACCGGGCAGGATACCATTCCGACTGAACGCCCGCTGATCTTCGCCGCCAATCACGCTTCGACCTATGACGCGCTGCTGCTGCTGGCGCATCTGCCGCCGGATACGCAGTGGGTCGGTCCGGGCGATTTCAAGCTGCTGTTTCCGGCGAACCTGCTCGTGCCGCTGGCAGGCATCGTGCTGGTCAAACGCGCGGCGCTCGACCGTGACAGCATCAGGCTGATGAGCGGCGCGCTGGAAGTGGGCGCGAATCTGGCACTGTTCCCGGAAGGCGGCACCTGGGAGAAGCGGCTCGATGATGTCAAAGCGGGCGCGGCGTATCTATCGCAGCTCAAGCAGGTGCCGATTGTACCGTTAAGTTTTGGCGGCACGTATCAGGTGTGGGGCAAGATCGTTCGCTTGCAACGCCCGCCCGTGACGATTCACTTCGGTGAGCCGCTGCCCCCGCCGCCCACAGGCGACCGCAAGGCGCGCGGTGAAGTCTTGCAGACCGCCAGCCGCACCCTCATGCAGCGCATCTACGCCCATCTGCCGCCGCCCGACCAGGCGCGTTATGATGTGGCGGCGCGGGCGGTGTATCACGGGAGCATCATATGTAGGGGGAGCATGTACTCTGCCTCAGATGTGGCGCATGAAAATGAGGGCAGCATACATTCTGCCGTTACAACCCACGATTTCCCCGTCCTCGCGGAACTTGCCAGCAAGCCCAACCTCGTCAGCCCGTTGTGGCGCAATGCCCGGCTGCCGCTGAAGCCGCTGGTACAGCACAGCGTCTACTATGCGGCTGCGGACTTCGTGATTGCGGCGGAGCGCTTGCAATCGGCGTTTAGCGGCGCCTTCGCAGGGTATCTCAACTATCGATTGGGGGATGACAAAGCAGCGGCGGGGATGGCAGAACTGGCGCTGCTGCGCGACATCGCGTTGGAAGCACACCACGCCGGGCAGCGGCTGCGCTTCCTGCCGCGCGTGGAATGGGGGTAGGGGCAGGATGGTGCAGTTTTACAAATTGGCACGGACAACGCCAACCCTCATACCCTAACCCCTTCTCCCTCAGGGAGAAGGGGAATCAGAAGGTTCTGGAAGTCCTTCTCCATGAGAGAGGGATTTAGGGTGAGGGTTGGCTACCCCTACTCCAATTTACTCACCAGCGAGTTGATGAACTCGTCGTCAATCATCGAGCCTTTTTGCAGCAGCATCTCGACCTGCCCGTCCAGCCGTTCGCGGTCTTGCACCGTCAGATCTTTGGCGGTAATGACAACAATCGGGATGTTCTGCAATTCGGCGTCGGTCTTCATCGCCTCGATCACGCCAAAACCGTCAATGTCCGGCATCATCAGGTCAGTAATGACCAGATCGGGCTTGAGCGTCAGCACCATCTGAATGCCTTCGCGCCCGTCCTGGGCGATATGTACCTCGAACTGCTTGTTGCGCGACAGCAGGATGCGCTTGAGCAGGCGCGCGGCTTCCGGCGTATCTTCCACAACGACGATGCGCTTGATCGACGTTTCGATATGATCGAGCGCTGAGAGGATGCCCTGTTCCGGAACCGTCGCGGCTGGGTTAGCGCGCGTCAGGTCAACCTGGCGCTGCCACTGCTCACCCAGGATTTCGCGCTCGACAGGCAGGGTATGCCCGCTGCAATTGACGACTACGACTTCATCCGGCTTGATGACGCCCTGCTGCACCAGCTTGAACAGCCCGGCAAACGTCACCCCCGTTGCGGGTTCGACCGAGATACCGTCTAACTGTGCTACCACCCGGATCGCCTCGAACGCTTCCTCGTCGCTGGCACTGGCAAAGTAACCGCCGTTCTCCTGCGTGTAATCGAAGAGCAGTTCATAAGCGCGTCCGGGGTTGCCCGTCGCCAGCGTTGCGATCACTGTCTGTGGGTGCGTGACAGGCGTGGCGATGCGCTGCCCGCGCACGAAGGCTTCGACCATCGGCGCGCAGCCTGTGGACTGGATCAAGCCGAGCGCGGGCAGTTTGTCCACCAGCCCCAGCGCTTTCATCTCGCGGAAGCCTTTGGCAACGCCAATCGGGCCCATGCCGCCGCTGACGCCCTGAATAAACCAGTCCGGCGACATCCAGCGTCCGCCCGTATCATACTCGTAGCTCAGGTCTTCGGCGATCTCATACGCCATCGTCTTCATCGCTTCGATAGCGGCGACGCTTTTGATACCACGATCCAGAAACAGACCCTTGTTCTTGGCAAAACGCGCAGCGATCTCTTTCGTCTCGTCGTAGCTGCCGCTGATTTTGACGACTTCTGCGCCATATACTGCCGCCTCGCGCATCTTCGGACCTGGCGTCAGGCTGGGGAAGAAGCTCCACAGCTTGATGCCAGCGCGGGCGCAGTAGGCAGCATAGGCGATGGCGACATTGCCCGTGCTGGCGACCACCATCTGGTCAACGCCAATTTCGCGCATCGCAGACACTGCTACTGTCGCCTGCCGATCCTTAAAGCTGTTGGTCGGTCCCTGGCGCTCATCCTTGATGTAGAGATGCTTCAGTCCCAGCATACCCGCCAGCGCGTGCGACTTGATGAGCGGCGTGCCGCCTTCGCCCAGACTGACGATATTGCGCGACTGGGCAATCGGCAGCACTTCACGATAGCGCCAGAGCGTATGGCGGCGAGTCGCCAGCTTCGCCTGCCATTTACCAGCGTTGATGGTGTTCAGGTCGTAGCGAGCTTCCAGAATGTTTTCACCACAATTCGGGCAGCCCGCAACATGTTTGTCGAGTGGAACGCGCGTTTTGCAGTGCAAGCACTCAAGCAAAATGAAGCGCGTTGTATCATTGCGCATTCCGCTAGTAGTCTCCGTTTTGGGGCGCTAAATTCGCCTTGACTGTTTCCAGGAAGGTTTGCGCGCCGAAGCTATCGATGTCCGGCTTGTAAATCACACGCAGCTCCGACAACCGCACCATTTCATCCTGGCTCAGTGTTTCGCCCGTGACGATCATAATCGGAATGTTGGCGGTTTCCGGGTTGCTGTGCAGTTCGGCAATTACGTCAAACCCGCTCATCTCCGGCATTCGCAGGTCAAGGATGATCAGGTCCGGGCGACGACGTGCGACCAGCCCGATTCCGTCTATGCCATTACCGGCGCAGAATACCCGATACTTGCCACTTTCGTCCAGCATTTGTTGCAGCAGGCGCGTCGCGTGGGGGTCATCATCGATGATCAGGATGCGCTGCACCTGCGCTTCTGTCTCAGCCTCCTTCGCCGCTTGCGACAAGACTTCCGGCATGAACGGCTTGCGGATGAAGCGGAATGCCCCGGCGGCGGCCGCCCGTTCGCCGTCGTCTGCCAGCGACACGACGATGACCGGGATGTCGAACGTGTCATCGCGCTGCTGCAAACGCTCCAGCATTGCCCAGCCCGTGTCGTTGGCAAAGCTGGTACTCAGTACAATCAGCGTTGGATGCAGCCCGCTCGCCATCGCCTCCGCTTCCAGCGGGATCGATGCCGCGAAGACATCGAAGCCATCGCGTTGTAGTGTGCGCCGGAACTGGTCGATCATGTCGGTATTGTCTTCGATCAACAGTACCTGACGACGAATGTGTGCGGCTTTGGGCAGCGGCGGGATCACGGGCTGCTTCGCCGTGTCGTTGCTGCCATTGGCGGGTTTGCCGTTGGTCTCCGGCGCCTTTGCCGGTACTTTCGCCGGGTCTAGCGACGCGGTACTGCCCGGAGTAACGGCGCGCATTTCCTGAGTGGCATTCTTGATTTCTGGCAGCGGTGTAATTGGCACGACGATGCTGAACGTCGAGCCGACATTGACTTTTGATGCCACGAGCATTTGCCCGCCCTGCATCTCGATCAGCGATTTGGCAATCGGCAGACCGAGACCCGTGCCGCCGTGCGTCTTCGTCAGCGACGAGTCCACCTGCCGGAATGCTTCGAACAGCAGCGGCAGGTCTTTCTCGGCGATACCCATGCCCGTATCCGTCACATCCACGCGCATCATCGAGGCAGCCGTCGCTTCATCCTGTGTCACGTAGGCGTCAATCGTGATGCTGCCTTCGCGCGTGAACTTGGCGGCGTTGGACACCAGATTGAGCAGGACCTGGCGCGTGCGGAACTCGTCGCCGAAGGCTTTCGGCAGACCGGGCGCGATATTGACGATGATGTCGATCGGCTTGTCCTTGAGCAGACCGATGCCAATCGAACGCACGCCGTCGATCACGGCTTTCATGTCGAAGAACTCGGCTTGCAGGTCCATCTTGCCCGCCGCGATCTTCGCCTGGTCGAGGATGTCGTTGATCAGGTTGAGCAGGTGCTGACCGCTGTTGTAAATCGTGGACAGGTCTTGCTCCTGCATCTCCGTCAGCGGACCGTCAATGCCTTTCAGGATCACGCGGCTGAAGCCGATGATCGAGTTGAGCGGCGTGCGCAGCTCGTGGCTCATGTTCGCCAGGAAGTCGCTCTTCAGGCGGTCCAGTTCCAGCAGCTGCTCGTTGGTGCGCTGCAATTCTTCCAAAAGCTGCTGGTTCTGCACTGTCGCCGCCAGCGTACCGGACAGGGTCAGCAGCAGCGTCAGCGTTTCGTCGTTGAAGGCGTTGGCGCGGGCGCTTTCCATCGTCACCATGCTGACCAGCGTCGTACCGACCGTGAGCGGCACAAGGATTGCCGACTGTGCATTGTCCATAATCGGCAGGTAGCCGGGTTCGCGGCTGATGTCTTCGACGATGTACGGGCGTTGTTCGACTGCTGCCCGCGCCAGCAGGTTCTTCTGCTCATCCAGCCGTACTTCGGACAGTTCCGACAGCGGCATCGACGAGCCCGCCAGCGCCGCCGGGCGCAGTTCGATGATGGTCTGTTCGCCATCGGTCAACTGTACCGGCGTGTAGATACTGACCACCGACGCATCCATCAGCTCTTGCAGCGAGACCACGACGTTTTGCAGCGCGTCTCGCAGCTTTTCCGCGCTCGATGCGGCAGTAGCGACGGTGAACAGGAAGTACATATCCTTGGCGCGTGCCTGCGATTGTTCGTACAACTGCGCGTTGTCAATGGCAACGCTGATCTGCGCCGCCAGTGTCGTCAGCACGTTGACATCGTCTTCGGTGAAGAAGTTCGGCTGATTGGATTGCACGTCGAGCGCGCCGATGACTTCGCCTTTCAGGATCAGCGGTACTGCCATTTCCGAGCGCGTTCTGGGCAGGTACGGGTTCGGGCGATGCATGACGCCCGCCGCCGCCGTGTCCAGCGCCAGAACAGGTTCGCCCGTCGCCGTCACGCGACCGATGACCGATTTCGAGCCTTTTTCCAGCTTGTGCTGAATCGAGAGCAGTTGCTGACCCGCTTCGCCCGTGCTGGCGCGCAGGACCGCAAAGCGGTCCTGGGCATCCATCAGGAAGATTTGCGCGTGGTCGTAACCGAAGGCGTCTTTGATGAGTTCGACGATCGTCGGCAGCAGACGGTTGAGTTCTTCCAGCGATGACGCCAGTTGACTGACGCGCGCCGATGTTGCCAGCTGGCGGGCGCGGCGCTCCGTCTGGTCGAAGAGGCGTGACGCTTCCAGACGCAGCGATGCCTGCCGCGAGAACGAACGATAGACACGATCATCGCGCTCGGTATGGGTATAAGGTTCGTCATTGCAGATCAGAATGACGCCATACGGTCGGTTGCCCAGTCGGAGCGGCAGAATGCTGGTCGATGCGATCTCCAGGCTGAGCAGGGCGAAGCGCGATACTTCGTCCAGTTGTGGATCGCCGCTGACATCATTAATCAGCCGGACATCGCCGCTGCTGAAGATCGACCACGAGGGGAAGGTGGTCGATTCAAAGCTGACACCGCTCAGGTCCAGTGCGTTTACATTGCTGGAATGCCAGGAAGCGGCAACACGCAGCACCGCCTGGGGATCGCGCCAGTCTTTGCCGACCAACTGCATGACGATAACCTGGGTCGCCGGACGATCCATCAAGTGTTCGACCACCACGTTGAGAATGTCATGTTCGGTTGTGGCGTCGTTCAGGTCGCGGCTCGCCAGATACAACATGCTCGTCTCGGTCAGGTTGCTCTGAATCTGGTCAAGCAGGGTAATGTTATCGGCAACGACTGACGCGCTGTCCGCCAGCGACGCCATATAGCGACTGTCGCTTTCGCGGAACTGGCGCGGTTGGTAGTAGCCGACAACCAGATAGCCGCTGCTGCGCCCTTGCAAGCCCATAGGGATGACGCCGATGCTGCGCAGTTCAGGCACCTGGTCGAAGTAGGGTGTCAGTGGGCTGCGGTTCAACGCCTGAACATCGTCCACGAACAGGCTGCCGCCTCTGAAACGCGCATGTTCCCCGATGAGCGCAGATAAATCCAGCGGTTCCCGATCCATCCCCAGGTTGAAGAGCGGCATCATGCTGCCCTCGTGCACCATGTATACGGCATAGAAGTCGGGGTCGAGCCATTCGAGCGCGCGTTGCAGCGCCCGGCTTAGTTCGTCCAGGCTTTGCGCGCGGCTGACGGCGGTTGTGGAGCCATAGAGGGACGCGGTTTCCGCCAGCGCTGCTTCAGTACTGCGGAACAGGTTGCGGTTATCGAGCGCGACCGCTGTGCTTTCGACCAGGGTAGTAATCGCCTGTTCGCGCTCCAGCGAGAAGTACTGCCTTCGGCTGAACGTCAGCACAATCCAGCCCAGCGGCACGCCCGTGCGCAGGCGGGTACGCATGGGCAGCACGATGAACGAGCCGATGCCCTGCTGTGTCAGCGCCAGCCTTTCGACATCATCGGCAACCTGGTCGGGATCACGGGTGTCCTGAACAAAGCGCGATTGCTGCGGATCGAGCAGGCTGTCCGGCAGGTTAAACATGTCGGTGGTGTGATTGAGCGTGCGCGCCAACCGAACGCCATCGCCAGAGGTATCCAGCATCAGCAGATAGATCTCGTCCGGTTCTTGCAGCGCCAACTGCATCAGCACCAGGTCGAGAATGTCTTCCGCATCCGGCGCTTCGCTAAGCGCGCGGGTGGTTTCGTAGAGCGTAATCGTCTCGCGCAGGTTTTCCTGGAGCGTATTTTCCAGCCCGCGCAGGTTGCTGATGTCTTGCAGCGCAATGACGATGGAGTCTGATCGTCCGTCGGCGTCCTTCAGCGGCGCGACGTTGATAAGCAAATCGATCTCGCTGCCATCGGGGCGGACGAGCGAGATGTCATCGGCAAACTCGCTGCTGTGGCGTTCGATAGCGGTGAACACCGGGAACTCCGACTGCGGGTAAAGGACGTTCGTCCCGGTGCGGTAAATGTTCAGTCCTTCGATGTCGAAGACCATGTCGCTGTCAATTGGGCGACCGAGCAGCATTTCTGCCTGCGCGTTCGCCTGCAGCGGGCGGTAGCTGCGGCTGTTCAACACGATAACACCGACGGGCAGCGTATCGAGAATGGTGCGCAGCGTTTCGCGCTCGGTCTCGGTCGTGCGCAGCAGGCGGCGGTTTTCCAGCGCAACGGCGATCTGTGCGGCAAGCGTCAGCCCTAGCTGCTCGTCGCGCTCGGTCATATCCTCTTCGTAGATATAGCGCCCCAGGTACAGCACCCCCAGCCGTTCACCCGCCAGCATGATCGGCACAGCGATATGCTTGCCAAGTTCACTGCGCCGTTCTTCCTCATATGCTGCAAACGCCGGGTAGGTCAGCGGGTTATTGACGATGACGCTGTGCTTGTTGCGGAACGCATCCAGCATTGAATGCTGACCGCGCGCAATCTCGAGGCGCGGCTGGTGCATCGTCTCGACTCTGGGCATGTGCGCCAGCACCTCATCGAGATAGTCCGCATCTTCGTCCGCAAGCAGCAGCTGCCACTGGCGATAATTTGCCGCCTCAGCGATGCGCGTGAAGACTTCGTTCAGGCTGCGCCCCAGGTCAGCACCGACGCGATTGGCAAACTGGCTTGCTTCCGCCAGCGCCAGCGCACGGCGCGCTTCGGTTTGCGCTTCGGCGAACGATTGCAGGCTGTCCACCGCAATCGCAAGCTGGTCTGCCACTGCCTGCAAGAACGGCACCAGCGCGCTGGAGAAAGCACCGACCTGGTCGCTTTCCAGCAGCAGCACGCCCAACCACTTCTGGCGCGTGCGCAGTGCGATGATGAGCGCGCTGCGACTGCCACTGCGCTCCAGCAGCGCCAGCAGGCTGTCCAGCTTGAGTGGCGGCAGTTCCGCGCGCAGGTCGTTATAGCGCAGCACACTGCCATAGGCGTTGAACAGGCGTCCGAACGGCGCAATATCGACGCTCACCCGCAGCCCGGCTTTCAGGTCAGAGGCATACGACGGGCTGCGTGTCCAAACATAGGCATAGTTGAGCGACGGCGCATCCCAGCTCGTATCCGCGCCTGTCAGCAGTGCCGAGATGCGTGTGGCTGCCACGCCCGTCTCAGTGATGTAATGGGCAGCGCTGGCGAAGACTTCGCTGGCGCTGTTGGCGGTCGCAATCGTGCGGCTCGCCTGATACAGCCGTTGGGTTTCATCGAGCGCGCGTTCGGTTTGTTCAAGCAGGCGCGTGTTTTGCAGCACTGTGCTCATCTGCCCCGTCAGCGCGCGGTAGACTTCGACATCGTCTTCGCTGATCAGCACCGGTTCTTCGCTGATGAGGAAGAAGAGCGCGATGGGCTGGTTGGCGCTGAAGAGGGGGAAGACCACACCTGTCTCAAAGCGATTGCGGCGCATCCACTGGTCAAAGTCGCGCGCGCCTGGGTCCCGGCTGCCCGCGCCCAGCCGCAGCGGTTCGCGCGCCAGCAGCACAGAGTTGCTGCTCAGTTCCAGCGGGAAGACGCTGTCTGCTTCGATCACTTCCACACCTTGCGAGCGGGCGGTGATGCGGAAGCTGGTGGACCAGCCATGCGCGTTCAAATCGCCTTCCAGGATGCCGAGTTCAAAGCCAATGCTCAGGTCGCTGTTGGCGACAATCGCAGCGCGCACCACATCCTTCATCGATTGCGCAGTGTTGACGACGCGGCTGCCGCCGTAGAGACGTTCGATCTGTGCCAGTGTCGTTTCGTTCTGTGTCAGCAGCAGGCGGTTATCGATGGCGACACCCGCCTGGTCGATCAGGGCGGTATACAGGCGTCCATCCTGTTCGCTGAATTGGCGCGCCACCGGAAAGCCGAAGATGACCACGCCGCGCCAGTTACCGCGCACAGTGAACGGCAGCACGATGGCTGAAGCCGCGCCCATCTGTGTCAGGAACAACTCGCGCAGGCGCTCGTCCAGCCGTCGATCCTGCTCGACAGACTCAATCGCGACAGGTTGATCCTGCTTGATGTTCCACAGCAGCGGGTGTTCCAGCACGCGCAGGCGTGTGCCTGTCAAATCCAGCGGCTGGTCAGCGTGCCAGGCTGCCGCGATGCTCAGCCAGTCCGTGCCGCCCTTGTCCGCGTCTTCAAACGTGGCGATAAAGCCCACGTTGGCGTCCAGCAGCACGGTCGAAATCGTGGCGCTCAACACCTCTTCAAGCTGGTTTGCGTCGCTCAGCGCGCGGCTCAGTTGGTACAACACGAACGTTTCGTTGAGGCTGGACTGTGTTTCCGTCAGCAGGCGCGCATTCTCGATTGCCAGCCCCACGCGGTCAGCAATCGCGCGCAGGAAGATTTCATCGCCGCTGGTCAGCGTTTCATCGCCTTCCAGCGACGCGCCGATTTCGCCAATGACCACGCCGCGCACGCTGATCGGTACACTGTAGTCGGGGACTTTCGGGATTTCATCAGTAACAGTCATCAGGTTGTAATGGAACGACTGATCGACATCGCCGCGCGAAATCTGATCCTGCCAGGTAGTGCTCGTGAACTGGCGGCTGACCTGCTCGACCTGCTGGGCGCGTTTTTCCGCTTCCACCATCAAACGAGCATTCTGGATGGCAACGGCAAGCTGGTCAGCCAGAAGCTGGAAGATTTGCAGTTCGTCGTCGCGGAACACATCCGCGATGGTGCTTTGCACATCTAACGCGCCGATCACGCGCTCCCCTGCGACTAACGGCAGCGCCATTTCCGCGCGCGTTTCCGGCAGCAGCGGGTTGACACGGTGTGGCACACCGCCCGCCATTGTGTCGTTGACGATGACGGCTTCGGCGCGCTGTGTCACCTGCCCGATGACGGACTGCGAACCGACTGCCAGCCGATGCCCCTGTTTGAGCATCTGCTGTCCAGCTTCGCCCTGACTGTAGCGCAGCACCGCCTGCTTGCCGACATCATCCGTTAGGAAGACCTGGGCATGATAGAAGCCATAGCGCGTGCAGATGAGTTCAATCGTGCGGTTGATCAGGTCATCGACATTGCGGAGCGTCGCCGTTTCACGGCTGATGCGGCGGGCAATATCGAGGTTGCGCTGGTAACGCTCGCTCGTCGTATTGAGCTGGTTATTGAGCTGGCTGACCTGCCCTTGCAGATGTGCAAATGCCTGGACAATTTCGCCCATACCCGTCTCGCTGTCGTCCAGCGCGGGCGGCGGCACGTTGGCGGCGACAGGGGTTTGCCCCGCGACCTGGCGGGCGAGCGCGCTGGTCGTTTCCAGCGGGCGCAAATTGCCCAGCAGCAGGTTGCGCAGCAGCAGACTGACGACGCCGCCGAGTGCCAGCGATGTCAGCACAACGGCGATCGGGAAGATGATGCCGGTGTCGAACACACCACTAAACGAGTCTGCCACTGCCAGCGTCCATACGCTGCCAGCGGTATCGGTAATGGGCAGCGGCACCGACGTCAGCAGCCAACCGCTTGTGTTCAACGCGCGCACGCCCGCCGGGTTGCTGGCGATGACGCCTGCCAGCGGCGCGACATCATCAGCAACGCTCAGGCTGAACGCCTCTGACAACAGACGCAGCTGCTCATCACTGACGACGCCATTGTCGAACAAGCCGTTGCCCTGTGCATCAATGATCAGCACGCGGCGCTGCGTCTCGGTCAGGAACGACTCGTCGGCGGTGATGCTCGTAATTTCATTGAGCAGCGGCAGCACGGCAATATCGATCTGGATTTGCCCGGCGACGGTCTGCATATCGCCAACCGCGTCTACAGGAGAGACGAAACGAATGAACGGCGACAGTGGGTACGCCAGCAGGTCGCTGCCTGACTGCTTACGAAAGAGCAGCGCGCTGTTGCTGACATCGTTGATCGGTGTCATCAGCCCGCGCTGAAAACTGGCATCATCTGCCTGTTCCTGGTTGCTGATGCGCGTATTCGCCTGGACAGTCGTGCCGCTGTACTGGTTGATTTCTGACCAGACAAAGCCGTTGGTCGTGACGTAGCGAATTGCCAGATAGCTGCCGCGATTGCGTTCCAGGACCGCGTTAAAGATCTGCATCAACTGCTGCTGCGTCTCCTCCAACGAGGTGGCGCTTTCGCGCGTGGCGCTGATCGTCAACGCCGCAAAGTCGCGCGTCAGGCTGTTGGTCGCCAGAAAGCGGGCGTCATCACGCGCGGTTTCCCACCACTGTTCAACCTGGGTTTCGATCTGGCGCACCTCGTCAAGCTGGTCTTGTTCCAGCGTCACACGCACCAGATTGCGAATGGCGAACGCGGTGATGATACCGACCAGCAGGAACGCCAGCATGACGACCAACGCCACGTTGCGCGTTAGTCGCTGGCGCATCCGCACGGCGGGCGCTGCTTGTGAAAGGGAAGCTTGCTTCATCGCTCATCTACCTCAAATGACAGGTCAATTCGCGTGATGACCATTGGAATGTGTGCCGTTGGTGGCGCTGCCAGTATCCACGACGGGCTTGCCATGCAGCCGGATGCTGACCTGTGGCGATTGGAGCGCCTGCCCCACTTCGCGCACAGCCGTTTGCAGAATTTCGTTGACATCGGTCTGCGCCGTCAGACGGGCAGCGATGTTGTTGACGAGCCGCTCACGTTCGGCGGCGCGGCGGCTTTCCTGGAACAGACGAGCGTTATCAAGGCTGAGCGCCAACCGTCGCGCCAGTTCGCGCGCCAGTTCCAATCTGTCTTCGCCAAAATCGCTCGCCGGAACTTCCCACTCGACGGAGCCAATCGTCTGCCCGCCGATCTGGATCGGCACGGCGACGGGGATGGTGGCGCGCGGGGTGACATCGCCAATCGCGGGCTGTCCGGTCGTCAGCGCCGTGCGCCGCAGCAGCGACACGTCGGAGTCAACGATGATGCCCGCCTCGCTGTGCATTTCGCGCACACGCTGGTCGCGCATGTAATCCTGCCACGCCCGCAGTGTTGCCGCGCGGTTCGCCTGCTCGATGCGTTCCAGGCGCTGCACGCTTTCTTCGTACAGGCGAGCGGTTTGAATGGCGACCGCGACCTGGTTGGCGACCGTCTGCAAGACGTTGATCTGTTCCGGCGTGAACGTGTCGCGCTCCTTGCTCTGCAAGTCCAGCACGCCGATCAGGTTATCGCCGAAAAACAGCGGGATCGCCAGTTCCGCGCGTGTGTCCGGCAGCAGTTCGTTCTGGCGGTGCATCGGGCTGTACGCCGTATCACGCGCCACCACCAGCCGCCGCTGCTCGGTCGTTTGCCCGATGACACTGAGACTGCCGACCGCCAGCCGATGCCCGCGTTCGAGCAGCGTGCGCCCTGCCTCGCCCGTGCTGGCACGCAGCACCGCGTTTTTGCGCTCGGGGTCGAGCAGGAAAATCTGTGCATGATAAATGTTCGGGAAGCGCTGCACGATCAACGTGACGACGCGATCCAGCAGCGATTGTACGTCGCTCTGCATGGCGGCAAAGCGGCTGATCTCCTGCGTAGTGTCAATATCGCGCAGGCGCGCTTCCAGTTTCGTCTGCAAGTCACCGATCAAGCCCTGCACCTGATCGCGCATCATGACGAACGAGGTCGCCAGCGCGCCGATTTCGTCGTCGCGGCGCGCGTCCGGCACGGGTTCGCTGAAATTGCCCATCCCCAATGCCTGGTTTGCCTTGCGCAGCCGTCCCAGCGGCGGCGTGATCAGATTATTGAGCAGGCTCAACAGGATCGCCATCACGCCTGCCAGCGCGATGAAACCGATGGTGAGGACGAACGCGCGCGATGTGAAATAGCTGAATGCCTGCGCTTCGACCGTGCTCACCAGAATTTCGCTCACCAGCCCCAGATTGGCAAAGCCGATGGGGGCGTAATACCCAATGACCTGTTCGCCCGTCGCCTGTGCATAGCGCTCCAGCCCGGTCTCACCTGCCAGTGCGCGTTCAGCGCCCGCCGAAAGATCGGCTGTGGAGGGGGTGGCGGCGTCTCTGCCTGGGGCGTAGATGATGCCCGCCAGATTGACCAGCTGTACGGATTCGCGATAGCCCTCGTCTGCCGCGAGCAGCGCGTTTTCGATGCGCTGCGGGTTCACCCGGGCGATTAGAAAGGCGACGACCTCGTCCGTCGTCACCTGACGGATAATCTGCACCAGTTCAATCGTGTAGCCGTCGTCGTTTGCCCAGGCAGCAATCGTTTCGTTCGCGCCGATGCTGGCTGCGGACTGTGCCGCCAGGTAGGTTCCGTTCCGGTTCTGGCTGACTCCCGGTTGATCCTGCGGACGCGGGTCGGTGAGCGACACCGAAATGCTGATGGAAGCGCTTTCGCCCGTGCTGACCACGCGCACATGCTCGAATGGTGAGGTCGCCTGACCCAGCAAACCGCGAGTTAAGAGTCGTTCGATAAAGTCGGGGTTTTCGAAATCCAGCACTGACGGGTCGTCATCGCGCGCAATCAGCGTTTCAAGCTGCTGCCCCTGTCCAACGCTCTCCATAAACGCATTGAGCTGCGCCTGTGCATCAGCAATCACGGTACGGACGCTGGCGACATGCTGCGTTCCCCTGGTCTGCAAGTAGCGCTCGGCGCTTTCGTAGCCGCTTTCAAGCGTGGCGCTGCGCACCGTCAGGAAGGCGGGCAGCGCCAGTGCCAGCATCCCAATCGTCACCAGCAGCGCAATCTTGAGCCAGATGGGATAATGCACGATGTTCAGAAACGATAAGGCGCTGCGGTTCATGACGCCTCCTGGGGTGCGCGTGGGCTTTCGCTCATCAGTGAACTGCTGACGTAGACGCGTGCGTAGACCGCGCCAAGCGCATCCTTGAAGCCGAGCGCGGCGGCGTCCAGCAATGCCTGGACATCGGTGATGCCGAGCAGCTGGTTGCCAGCGGCGTTCGCCATCTGTTCGCGTTCTGCCTGGGCGCGGTTCTGCTCAAACAGGCGCGTGTTATCGAGCGCTGCGCCCAGCCGTTCAGCGACGTTGCGCGCCAGTTCCACCTGGCGGTCTGTGAGCGGCTGCTGCCCAGGAATGTTGAATGACATCGCGCCGAGCAGTTCGCCACGATAGATGATAGGCACATGCAGCTTTTGCACGCCGTCGCTGGTTTCGGTCATGGTTTGTCCGCGCTCCATCACTGTGCGCATCTCCGGCGGCAGACTATCGGCACGCAGCAACTGTTGGCTGCCATTGTTGCTCAGGTCAAAGCCGAGCGCGCTGCCCTGACTGCGCAGGTAGGTATCCCAACCGCTGCGAACAGACTGTGTGATTTCAGCCTCCTGTCGCCGCATCTGCGCGCCCAACCGCGCCAGGTTATCCTGGGTGTCGCGCGCTGTCGCCTCGACATCCTTGAACAGGCGACCATTGACCAGCAGCCGCGCGGTTTGCGCCGTCAGCAGTTCGAGCGCCTCGATTTCGCCCGCAGTGAACGGCTTGGATACGTCGCTTTGGATTTCGATGATGCCGAGCAGCACATCATCCATCAGCAGCGGCAGCGCGATTGCCTTGCGCGCGGGCGCTGTAATCAGCGCGCGGCGGTCGGCGGGCTGGCGGCTATCCGCGATGATTGTCTTCTTTTCGTTGAAGGCGGCATTCACCAGCGGCGC
Source organism: Chloroflexota bacterium (assembly GCA_033763755.1). Classification (GTDB taxonomy): domain Bacteria; phylum Chloroflexota; class Anaerolineae; order Aggregatilineales; family Phototrophicaceae; genus Flexifilum. The sequence continues at coordinate 6,193 of JANRJX010000064.1, read as the reverse complement.
GCGCACCGCTTGGGTGCTGCTGCCGCTGGCGACCATCCCGGCTGCCAGGCGCGTCTGGCGCACAAGCTGCCCCTGGTCGTTGGTCAGATAGATCTGTAGGTTCGCAAAGCCGAACGTTTCCTGAATATGCTTGACCAGCTGCGTCAGGAAATTGCCCTCGCTCTGCGCCGGGTCGAACGCTGCCGATTGCTGGACAATGGCGCGCAGGTAACGCTGGCTGTTGAGCGCATCGCTCGTCACCCGTTCGGCGCTGCCACTGAAGGCGTAGAGAAACACCGCGCCTGCACCAAACGTCACCAGCGGAATCAGGATATGGGACATGACGTGGTTCGCCGGAATGATCGTATACGGCTCAGTGAAGTTACCCAGCCATAACGCTCGCGTTACCAGCGCCCCTAACACCACCAGCGCGATGAGCAGGAAAGACCGCCGTCCAAGCAGGACGCCGCCCGCCACCAGCGGGATGATGACTGCCAGATCAACAATGCTGTCTTCACCCACAAACAACATCGGGATAGTAGCCGCCGCCATGCCACTCACAAGCACAAGTGCAGCAGCGCGGATATTGCCGCGCTGCACCAAGACCATCGCAGCGATAGCAACAATCGGCAGCAGCACTGTGCCAGGATTGACAAAGAGTTCGACGGAAAAGCCACGCTGCACATTTGGCTGCACGACGCCGAGCATGTAAACGACCAGCCCGATGAGCGACATCCACGCGATGATCAACATACCCTGCGCACGCTGGCGCAGGATCAGGTTGTCATACGGGTAGCGGACGGTGAACAGCGCACGGATGATATTCACGAGGCGCTCCCTCCGTTGGCAGCTTCAGCATGGGTGGCGCTCAGACGAATTGCGCCTGTTTCCGCGCCAAGCGTCTGGCTCAATTCCTGCATGGTGATGCGCAGCAGTTCTTCCACAGATGTAACTTTCTCATAGCGCGATGCAATCTGGTTCAAGCGCGTTTCCTGTGCGCTTGCTGCCTGTGCCGCGTCGTACAGCCGCGCATTCTCAAGGCTGACGGTCAGACGGTCGAGGACTGCACGAATATCATTGAGGACGGCGTTGTTTGGCGCAGCGGGCATATCGATTTCGACAGCCCCGATGACTTCGCCACGCAGACGCAGCGGGAAGGCGACGCGCACACCGTCGGGCGTGCTGGTCTGCACCACTGTGCCGAGCGCCGCCTGGGTCATGTCGGGCGTCCATGCGGCGCTGGGTAGCAAGCTGTCGTTGACGAGTGTGACGCCCTTTGTCGTGTTGCTTTCGCGCAGGAAATCACGCCAGACTTGCCCGGTCAGCTCACGGTTCAGGCGCTGGATTTCTTGCAGGTTGCGGTTCGACTCCTGCGCCAGCACGGCGTTCTGTCTGGCGAAGTTGGTTTGCTGTTCCAGCAGTCGCGCGTTACGCACCGATGATGCCAGCAGGTTCGCCAGCACTTGCAGCGCCTGGATTTCGCTGTCGTCAAACGCTTCGACATCCTTACTCTGCACATCAAGCGCGCCGATGACCTTATCACCGTCATACATGGGCACGGCAAGTTCGGCGCGCGTTTCTGGCAGTAGTTCGTTTTTGAAACGCATGTTATCTTTGTCGGTATCGCGCGCGACGACCGGTTGCCCACCTGCCGTGGTGCGACCGATGACCGAGCGCGACCCGACCGCCAGCTTATGCTGGCGCGCCAGCAGTGTTTCTCCGACACTGCCCGTGCTGGCGATCAGTTCGGCATTTTCGCCCTGCGCGTCGATCAGGAAGACCTGCACATGATAGTGACCAAAGCGTTCGCTGACGAGTTGAATGGCGCGCTTGAGCAGCGGCACAAGTTCCTGTTCGCGATTGGTGAACTGGGCAACTTCCGCCGTCGTTTGCAGCAGCGTTTCGCGGCGGCGCGTATTGTTTAATAAGTCCAACTGTGCCCATAGCAGAAAGCGGGTGATCGCAAAAACGAACAGTGTCGTCAGGGCATATCCTAATATACCACCTGTCAGTACGACACTCCAGCCTCCCCGCTGCCAGGCGAAGGCGACAAAGAGCGCTAGCCCCGCAACAATGACAATCGTTGAAATCCGGTAGAAGCGCTGCGGCACCAGCATGGCAGCGGCGATGACGCCTGCAACAGAGATCAGGACAAACGCAGGCAGCAAGCGTGAAAGATAGGCGAACAGCGTAAAGCCAAGAATAGTGATGATGGCGGCAAGCAATGGCTGAGAAGCCGCCAATACGTAGACCAAGGCACAAAACACGAGGGAAAGGGCAACATTTGACCAAAACCCTGCTTCCAGCGGAACTTCCTGTGTGCCTATCAGTCCAAATGTCATACGCACAAGTGTGACAGCGGCAAAGGCAACTGCCAGCACCCGAAGAAAGGAACGCTGGATAGCTTCTCGCGAATCGACACGAACGCCGATCATGGCTGAGATATTGATCATCGTTCAGCCTCTCCAGTCTGGAGGGTGTCAGGCAGCCCCAGATGAATGGTCACACGCTGCGCATTCACCATTCCCTGTAGACCGTGTGCCGCCGCTGCCACAATCTCATCGACACGATTGAGCGCCAGGAAGCGGCTGCCGATACGGTCGAGCATCTGGGCACGTCTCGTCTCGTCTTCACGCAGCTGCCGGGCGCGCAGGTCTTGCAGGTAAATGGCGATTTGGTAGGCGACGGTGGCAACAAAGTCGAGGGCGTAATCAGGAAATTTTCGTCCCTCGGTCGTCACATCTAAGCCTAGAGAGCCGATGAGCTCACCATTGACAACCAGTGGCGCGATAATCAGCGATTTTGTGCCGATGTTACGCAGCAAGCGGCGTACCAGCGGCGTAATACGTGGGTCGTTCTCAATATCTTCGATAAGCAGCGGCGATACCTGGTCTTTGAGCAGATCCTGAAAAATTGGGTTCGACTCAAATCCAACCTTGACACCTGTTGCGCCAGTATCAGGATACTCACTGACAACGAGGGCATCCTTGCGATCTGGCTCAATGTAGACGACGCCCGCATGATCGACATCCGTCGCAGCGACCAGACTGCGCACTGCGGCGTTCAGAATGCTGGTTTCATCGCTGGTGCCGCCAACGCTGTTGGCGAGATGATTGAGTGCTTCCAGCACACGCACCTGCCGCGCAAGTTGGACGGCGTTGTTTTGCGCTTCCTGCAACAGGGTGATGTTGGCGGCAATGACGGCGGACTGGTTGGCGAACGCCTCGAACAGGCGGCGCGTCTGCTCGTCGAAAGTGCGGACGGCTTTGTAGATGACGAGCAGAACGTCTCGTGCCCGCTGCTGGTCACGCAGCACAAGCTGGATATAGCTCTTTGCGTCGTACTGTGCGCAGAACAAAGCGACATCATCGCTGCGCTGCGCAGCATCTTCGATAAACAGGGCACCGTCATAAGGCAGGCGTGCAAACTTAACATCAACAGCCGTGTCGAGCGAAAGCACATCGGTCTCGTTCACAAGAAAGCGCAGTATCCCGGTATCATCCAGACTGCGCGCAATGTGCAGCACCTCATCTGCGTCCATCGCCAGCGTTGCGCGCAGCACCAGCACGATGTCGTTCATGTCTTGCACTGCCAGCAGCGCGCGGTTGATGTCGTAGAGTGCTTCGATCTCGGATTGCATGGGCAGCGCGGCGGGTTTCAGTTGGTCAGCAGCCGGGGGCTGCAGGTTGCTTAGTGCCATTCCCACACTTCTTCACCTGAAAGCAGCTTGCGAATCTGGTTGGGGAAGCGATCCGGGTCGAGCGGCTTGCCCAGGAAGCCGTTAAAGCCGGCTTTGCGCGCCCGGCGCATTTGGTCTTCGCTCGCTTCCGCCGTCACCGCAACAACGAGTGAGTCTTTGAGCTTAGCGCTGGCGCGCAGCTTCTGCAGCGCCTGATAGCCATCTTCGTAAGGCAGACGGATGTCGAGCAGGATCAGGTCCACGCGCGGCAGCGTGTCGGCAAACTGGACGACCTGCCAGCCAGAGGTCTTCCATTCGCAGCGCTGGACGCCCATGAACGCCAACATACGGGCGATCAGCACGAAATTCGGCACGTTATCTTCGACCACGAGGACGTGCGCTTCGCTGGGGTCAATCGGCTGACGTGTTTTTGTCGCGATTGCTTCACTCATGATCGTACACTCCTGATGTAACTCATGATGTCGTTGGGCAGCTTATCAATATCGACAGGCTTGCGAATAAAGCCATCACACCCGGCTGCACGGGCACTCACTTCATCTTTTTCCATCGCGTTGGCGGTCAGCGCCACAATCGGAACGCCGTTCATGGCGGTCAGTCCCTTGAGATGGCGTGTCGCAGTCAGCCCATCCATATCGGGCATACTGATGTCCATCAGGATCAGGTCGGGCGACTGGGTGGTCGCCATTTCGATGCCTTTGCGCGCATTTTCCGCTTCGAGGATTTCAAAGTCGTAATCCGATGCCATCAGCACACGGCGCACCAGCAGGCGGTTATCGGCATTATCTTCAATATACAGAATTCGCGGCATCAGACCGTTCTCCTGTGCCAGACATAAACAATCAAACAGGGTACGCGCTCCACAGCAACGCGCACCTGACACAACCACACGATCTGATTATATAAGCGGTTGCAAGTGAAATTGGGTTAACGTATTGAAACGTGGTATAGAACTTTCGTTTATCCCAGCGCAGCCGCGAAAATCTCCAGTGCTTCGTCGATCTGCGCGTCGTTCACGATCAGCGGCGGTATCCAGCGGATGACATTGCCATACGTGCCGCAGGTCAGCAGCATCAGCCGTCGTTCCAGGCACGCCTTCTGCACGGCGCTGGTCGTCGCGGCGTCCGGCTTGCCATCGCGCGTGAATTCGACGCCGATCATCAGCCCCAGACCGCGCACATCCCCGATGACGGGGTGCTGCGCCTGCAACCGCTTCAGCCCTGCCACCAACCGCGCGCCTTCGCAGGCGGCGTTGCCGGGCAGGTTCTCCTCGCGCATCACGTCGAGCGTGGCGAGCGCGGCGGCGGCTGCCAGCGCGTTGCCGCCATACGTGCCGCCGTGCGAACCCGGCAGCCACTTGTCCATAATCGCCCGCGTGGACGCCACGCACGAGATCGGCACACCGCTGCCCAAGCCCTTCGCCATGATGATAATGTCCGGGTCGATACCCGCCTGCTCAAAGCAGAAGAGCGTCCCCGTGCGCCCGAAGCCGGTCTGCACCTCGTCCGCGATGAAGAGGATGCCGTACTTGCGACAGATTTCGCGCAGTTCCTGCAAAAAGGCGAACGGCGCAGGAACGTAGCCGCCTTCACCCAGCACCGGCTCGATGACAACGGCGGCAGTTTCGTCAGGCGCGGTCTGCGTCTTGAGCAGATAGTGCAACTGTTCCAGGCAGTACTCAGTCGTGCGCGCGTCGTCCCAGCCGTAGTGATAGCTGTAAGGGAACGGCGACACAAACACGCCCGCAGGCAGCGGTTGAAAGCCCGCGCGATAGACGGTCTTGCTGGTCGTCATCGCCATCGTTTGCGCGGTGCGCCCGTGAAAGCTGCCCTGGAAGACGATCAGATTCGGGCGTTTGGTCGCCATGCGCGCCAGCTTGACCGCGCCCTCGGTCGCCTCTGCGCCGCTGTTGCTGAAGAAGAATGTGTCGATATGCGGCGGCGTGACCTCATTGAGCGCGTGTGAGAGCTGCGCGACACTCGGCGGGATGACGACGTTCATCTGCCCGTGCAGCAACTTTGCCGCCTGCGCCTGAATCGCCGCGACGACGCGCGGGTGGCAGTGACCGGTGTTGGTAACGCCGATGCCGCAGGTGAAGTCGATATAGCGTGTGCCGTCGGCGTCGTACAAATAAGCGCCCTCGCCGCGCTCCGGCTGTAGGGTCGTCAGGTGCGACCAGACGGGCGAGAGGTGGTCGATTGAGTGTGGCATAATTTTGCGTCCTTTTTGCAGCACTTCCGATAAGCTTCATCACGGAGATTGAACCGCAAAGACGCGCAGGACGCAAAGACAAAGCGCAATAGCCATAAAAGAAGGCTTGCCCCGATTGGCAAGCCCCTTGTGTACAAGCGATTACGGTAAAGACTGAGACGTGTGGGGGGTTAAACACCCGCTCCAGCGGTGTCAGAATGATGCGTCTGACCGTGATGGAGATGTGGTGAGACTTTGCGATGTTGGAGTGCCAGCGCGACGCGCGGCGTGCGCACCCGTTGTGGCAGCCGCTCCGGGTGATAGTCC
>JANRJX010000063.1:0-20873 GCA_033763755.1 Chloroflexota bacterium | reverse complement strand
TCGGCGGCATAGCCGTGATCGCCCGCCAGTGCGCGGTAGCTGGCGTCCAGCCAGTCGCGGTTCGCCGTCAGCAGCGTGTACAGTTCGTCGCTGCGCCCCGCCGCCAGCAGGTGATAGCCGAGATGGGTGTACAGGTAGTCGTCGTCGGGGAGGAGTGCCCAGTTTGCCGCATCTTCCAGACTCCCCTCTCCCAGCGGTACTCCGCGTTTGGGAGAGGGGCTGGGGGTGAGGGCTTGATACGACCGCAGCAGCGCCGCGTGTGCCGCCTTGCTGTTGTCCGCGCCCAGCTTGCCCGCCAGATATTCGTGCAGAACATCGTGAAAGCGTATCACGGGCGCATCACCCGCCGCATCGCGCAGGAAGAACTGCCCGGCAAGGCGGCGCAGCAGCTTTTGCGCCTCGCGCTTGCTCATGACGGCAGTGCCTTCCCACCGGCGCACCGCCGCGACTTCCGGCACATCTTCATCATCGCGGAAGATGCTCAGTTCAAACAGGCGCTGCTGCTCGTCCGTCGTGAAGCGGCGCAGGCTGGCACTCATGCGCGCGTCCATTACCGCCTGAAAATCGTTCAAGCCCGCGTCATGCAGCCCGTCGTTCACCCAGGCAATCGCGGCATCCAGCGTGCTGCCCTGCCCCATCTCGGCGCGAATTTCGCGACCCGCGCTGTCCAGCAGCAGTGCCCACTCGCCCAGTCGCTGCGCCAGCGGCGTCAGCTTCGCCGGACCATCCGTCGGGCGGCGCGCCTCCGGCACGTAGTTCAGCAGCAGTTGTGCCGCTTCATTCGTGTGCATCTGCCGGATCATCACGGGCTGCGCGCGGCTGTCGAGCGCGGCGACGCTGGCGATGCGCGTCGTCACCAGATAGCTTTGCCCCGGAATGTCGAGATACGGCTTGATGATCGTCTCATCCCACACATCATCGAAGACCAGAAGACACATCCGCCCGTCCAGTTCGTGCCGCAGTTGATCCAGCAGCCGATCAGACGTGACGACGGGACCGTTGAGCGCTTCCAGTACTTTGTTGATCGCAATCGTCAGCGCTCCGGCATCCTGACCGATTTCGGCGTAGAGGATGCCGCCCGTGTAGTTTTCGATGATCTCCGGTTCGTAGCAGATCGCCTGCGCCAGCGTCGATTTGCCCATGCCGCCTTCGCCCACCAACGCCAGCGTTGTCAACTGCGCTTCCAGCGCCTTGCCATCGCCCACGCTGCGCACCAGGCGGTCGAGCATCGCCTGCCGCTGCTCTTCGCGGCTGACGTATTCGACAGGCAGCAGCGGAGCCATGTTCGGGATCGGGCGCGGCTTGGGCGGGTTGCGCAATTGCTCAAAGAATGCTGCCCGACTGCGCGCGTAATCGGGGTGGTCGGGATGCAGGATAAAGCCATGCACATCGCCTAACCAGCGCGGCGCTTTGGCGTAGAAATCCAGTTCGCGCGTCACGGGCAGGATATTCGTCCCAACCCGGCGTGCGTGTGCCCATTCGCGGCGCACGACGTTCGACTCCATCGCGCCCGGCGTCAGCACCAGCACCATCGTGTGCGTGCCTTCGATAGCGTCGGTGATCTGCTTCCACCAGCCCTCGCCGCCGACCAGCGCGACGACATCCTGCCATGCCGTTAAACCCTCTACCTTGATCTCCTCAAACAGCCACGCTGCCGTTTCGCGCCCATCCCTGCGCGCATACGAGATAAAGACATCTTGCCGAAGTGGTTTTGGGCTGGTCATAGGCTGGCACACCTCGTGAAGGTCTACAGGCAGATATTAACTCCATTATAGTAAGAAACAGTGCTACTGAGCCACGCTTTCGTTGTTTGATACCAGCGCCGTCTGGTGGCATAATGTGAGGTAAGTCGATCAATTTGTTCACTTGCTCAACAGGACTGCCCTATGGACGCGCTTCCCGCAAGCTCCGGTTCGCTTAATGTCTACATCAATGGCGGCACCACGCCCGCCGGGCGCGCCCTCGTGCGCCAGCTCGTCGCCGCCGGTCATCGTGTCACCGCCACCGCTGTCGGCAGCGTCGATGGCGGCATCCTGCGTGCCGATGGCGCGCTGCCCGCCTATCCCAACCTGACGCGCATGGGCGAACTGCGCAGCGCCATTGCTGCTGCCAAAGCCAGCGTCGTCGTCAACCTCGCCCCTACTTATCCCTATCAGGTGCCGCAGCGCGCGACCGAATGGGACGCCTATACCTCCGTCGTCAGCGATGGCACCAAGGCGCTGCTGGAAGCGGCGCAGGCGCAGGGTGTCGAGTATGTCGTTCAGGCGAGCTTCAGCTTCCTGGGTGGCGATGCCCATGCGCACGGACACGACGACCACGAACCGCCAACCGCGCCGTTCATTGATGCGGCACGCGAGGCAGAAGCGGCTGTGAATGCGTACGGCATCCCCGCCACGCTGCTGCGCTTCGGCTTCATCTACAGCGCTGAGTCGCCCGCGCTGCACGAGCTGCGCAACAGCCTGCTGCGCAGCCGCCCGCTAGTGCCCGGTTCTGACCACACCCGCGCCAACTGGGTTCACGCCGAAGACGCCGCCCGCGCCATAGTGTTGGCAATCGCCGTGCGTCCGGTTGGCGAAACGCTCTATGTCGTGGATGACAAACCCGCTACGCCCGCCGCGTTCCTGCAGAATTTCGCCGGACAGCTGGGCGTCGGCGCGCCGGGGCAGATGCCGCTGCTGATGCGTGGGCTGTTCGCAGGCGCAACGCAGCAGGCGATGATGGAGCAGCCGTCTGGCGCGAGCAACGCCGAAACGAAAGCGCGCCTTGGGTGGACACTCAAGTATCCGACGCTGACGCAGGGGTTGGAGCAGTCGCTCATGGTCTGGCGCGCGCAAGAACCAATCGTGCAGTGAATGTTGTTAGAATCCAAAGTCGCCAGGAACACGGGTGGCGTACCTTGCGATCTGCCATTGCAATATGATGGGAAGTTCTGAATGCTGAAAGCAGTACTATTCGACTTGGATGATACCCTGCTCGATTGGAGCGGGTTTCACGGCGATTGGGCGCAGATGGAAGCAAAGCACCTGCGCAACGTTTTTAACTGGATCGCCAACGAAATCCATCCGCTGGACGATTACGACGCCTACGCCGCCGAGTTCCACACCCGCACGCGCGATGTCTGGGCGTCGGCGCGCATGTCGCTGCGTGCGCCCAATCTCGGCAGCGTGCTGATCGAAGCGGCGGTTGCGCTCGGCGTACCTCCCAACCTGCTTGACATGCGCCGCGTGCTAGAGGTCTACGAGTGGGACGCCGTAGCAGGCACGGTCATGTTCCCGGACGTGCCGGAGGCGATTCAGTTGCTTACCGCGCACAACATCAAGGTTGGCATTGTCACCAACGCCTACCAGCCGATGTGGATTCGCGATGTCGAAATTACCACGCACGGTATCATGCCCTTCTTCCCGACCTGCCGCATCTCCGCCGCCGATGTTGGCTATCTCAAGCCGCACCCGGCGATCTTCCAGACGGCGCTCAACTGCGTCGGCGTCAAGCCGCAGGAAGCCGTGTTCGTGGGCGATGATCCGGAGGCGGACGTTGCGGGCGCGCAGGCAGCCGGGCTGACCGCCGTCCTGCGCCTGTCACCGCATCGTCAGCGCTCGTTTGATGGCAAAATCGTCCCCGACGCGCGCATCTACAGTCTGGCGGAACTCCCCGCGCTGCTCGACAAGTGGTTTGTAGGCTGGCGTTCATGAGTCCGCTGACCGCGACGACCGATTACAATCTGGTGCTGACAGGCTCGCTCGGTCCCAACCAGCTTATCATCGCCCGTCGCGTTGCCGAACGCCTGAAAATGCGCTTTGTCGACTCGGAGCGCGAACTCGAACAGCGCGCCGAAATGCCACCTGCGCAGTTCAAGACGCTGTTTGGCGAGGCGCGCACACGCGCGCTGGAAAGCCAGGCCATCCAGGACCTGGCACTGCATCGCGGTTGCGTCCTGCACATCAGCGGGCAAATGCTCGCTTATGGCGATCATCTGGCGCGCATCCGCGCTCACAGCTATATCCTGTGTCTGGTCGCCACGCTCGATGCTGTGCTAACGCGGCTGCACATCGCGCTCGGCGCACGCTATCATGTGCCTGCCGAACGCGCGCTGGCGCTTGGTGCGTTGCAGCGCGACTGGGCAATCCGCGGGCAGAACGGCGTACATGAACTGGATACCACTGCCATGCAGGACGGTGAGGTCATTGAGCGCATTACAGCGATCTGGGCTGCGCAGGTCATTGAATTTACGCGCGTTTCGTGAGTCGTTTATCATTTTAAGCTGAGACCTCGTGATAGCATGAACATAGATTGCAGGAGGGTTTTCGCGTGACCAAATTAACCATTAGTCTGGCGCAAATGCATATCGCTCTGGGCGATACGCGCAAGAATGTACAGCAATTTGAACAGTATGCGGTTGAAGCGGCGCGACGCGGGTCTCATCTCGCCGTCTTCCCGGAGTTATGGACGACGGGCTATGCGCTCGACCAGGCAAAAGAACTGAGCGCGTCGTTGAACGCGGGCGAATTCGCGCATGTGTCCACTATCGCTACGCAGCACAAGATCAGCATCGTCGGTTCTATGCTGGAAAAGCGCGGCATGGAAGTTGCCAACAGTGCCACCTTCTTTGCCCCCAACGGCAAGCTGTTAGGTGTGTATCGCAAGCTGCATCTGTTCCGTCTGATGGACGAGCATCGCTGGCTGCAGCCCGGCGCGGGTCCGCTGCTGATGGAGCTGCCCTGGGGCAAGACGGGCATTGCTATCTGTTACGATCTGCGCTTCCCGGAATTGTTCCGCCAGTATGCGGTGGACGGCGCAAAACTCATCATCATCCCGGCAGAATGGCCCCTCCAGCGCGTCGAACACTGGCGAGCGTTGTTGCAGGCACGCGCCATCGAAAACCAGTGCTACATCGTCGCCTGCAACGCTTGTGGCGAAACGGGCGATACGACGTTCGGCGGGCATTCGATGATTGTCGATCCCTGGGGCAAGATCATTATCGAAGGCGGCGAAAGCCCGGTGCTGCTGACCGCCGAGATTGAACTGGATACGGTGGACGAAATCCGCAAGCGCATCCCCGTCTTTCAGGATCGCCGTACAGACGTTTATGGCTAACCCATTCGCGATTGAGTATACTTTCGTCACATAGCTGATTTGAAAGCCGTTGAGGATGTCTTCTTTATGATCGAAACGCGCTGGCTGGTTTCTGGTCGCATTTTTTGTGTGACCATTCGGGGTGCACTCACGCTCGGCTTGCTTCAGGCAGCGCTCGATCAGTTCCGCGCGGTACTTAACAGTGTGAAGGATCAGCCTGTCCACTGCATTCTCGATCTGACTCTATCGACGCGCACAGACGAAATCCTGCATGATGTCAAAATTGCCGTTGATGCGCTGCGCAAGATGCAGCCAGCACAACCGCTGGCGGGCTGGACGGTCATCGCTGACCCGATGCCGAACCAGATCGTCAAATCGATTGGCGCGACGGCAACGCAGGTCATTCGCGTGCGCACGCGCTTCATCACATCGGTCGAAGAAGGTGTAGCGTTCCTACGCCAGATTGATGAAACACTTCCGTCCGCTTGACGGCTTCATGCCCACTGTCTGAGTGTCAACTCGGATTCACAGACAAGCTGTCTTTGGCGTTCGGCGGCAGGTAGTCTGACGATGACTCTTGAACCCAAACCCGGTTCACTCTTCAAGTGTAATTGTCCGCCAATATGATGAATTCGTTCGCACATGCCCATCAACCCGAAATGACCTCGTGAGGCAAATGCCTGCAGCTGGCTGGGAATTTGGAAGCCTACTCCGTTGTCATTGACTTCAAGAATGACCGCCGCTGTAGAATAAGTGAGGGTTACAGCAATTGTTCGAGCATTCGCGTGGCGTTCAGCATTGCGTATGGCTTCCTGCGCCGCGCGGAATAAGGTTAATTCTACCGCACTCTCCAGTTGAATCGCCTCGCCCCGCACACACAGGTCAAGAGTCTGATGCTGTTCGCACAGCATTTCGAGCGCCGCGACCAGTCCTAACTCATCCAGAGTCGTTGGGCGCAGGTTGCCAATCATCTGCCTCAAACCATCGATAGCAGCGATTAATTGGCGGCGTGCTGTTTCCAGGTGCGTGATGACTGCCAGTTGCGCAGAATGGGCTGCCTGCGTTGAGCGTTCGATACTATGCGCAACAAGGATGAGCGATTGAATTGCATCATCATGAATTTCGCGCGCAATACGTAGTCGTTCATGCTCCTGGCTTTCCGTGAGTGCCGTTCGATAGGCGCTTTCGCGATCTCGGGCAGCTATGATCTGTCCCATCATGTGCTGAAGTGCATACTGCAACTGTTCGACCTCGCGAATCCCTTGTACAGGTGTGTCGAACGCTGCAAAGTTGCCATCCATAACCCGGTTTGCCTGCTGCACCAAACATCGTAACGGCAGCAGTACACGCACCAACGCCCAGATGAGACTCACCGCAAACCCAACAATCGAAAGCAGAAAGCACCAATGCAGTAATCCGTCAAAATGCCAGATCTGTGTGGTGTGATGCAGCATGTCGCTCATTACGAGTCTCTTTCCATTGGAACGATGATGCCAAGCGATAGTGCGTGCAGAACCGCTTCAGTACGATTGGCAACTTGAAGCTTTTCATAGATAGTATGTAAATGAACCTGCACAGTGCGGTCGGAGATTTTCAAGTGAATGCCGATTTGCTTGTTGGTCCAACCGTACCCGGCACAGGTGAGGACTTGTAATTCACGTTCCGTAAGCAGGGGTTGTGGTGTAGCAAGAGCAGGTAGCCGTGTCTTTTCATCTGCTAACACACGCCGAATCGCTTCCAGAAGCTCAGACAATTCGGCAGTTTTCAAGACGAAACCATCTATGCCGACATTACTTAATGCGCGGTAGTAGGCTTTCTCATTATAAGCAGTCAGCGCAATGATGCGGATGTCAGGACTATGGCGACGAATATGCTGTGTCGCTTCAATGCCGTTCATCTCTGGCAGGTGAATATCCATAATGATGAGGTCAGGCTTGTACGCAATCGCCATCTCTAGCGCTTCATGCCCGGTGCTGGCTTCGCCGATGATCGTGAAGCCAGCGTTTTCGAGAAAAGCGCGGATGCTCTGTCGCACCAGAATATGGTCTTCAACCAGCATCAAACGGGTGCGCATGAATGTACCCTCTGCCCGTATCTTTACAGGTTGATTCTTGCGCAATCTTCACACAAACACCAGTACGCTATTCGGCTTATATGCAACACCAGCACCGCAACCTATACTCATAGTCAGTTGTTCAGATGTGTTCAAAGGATAGGATCATGCGCATACGGTTGATCGTATTGCTTATGCTGGTGTTGAGCGTATTTGCAGCGCCTTCGCTCGCACACGAAGGACGCGAAGTGGGCGAGTATGAACTGTTCTCGGCTGGCGCAACGAGCCTGCCTACGCTGGTTTGTTCAACGGTCCCGAAGTGATCATTGGACTGCACGACGCGCCAGAAGGCAGCGAGTTTTTCGCAGACGTTGAAGTATCTCTTCAAACCGAAGTGACATTCGGCAGTGAAACCATCACCCTGCCATTGGAAGCTGCATGGGGTGAAACAGGTCACTATCTGGCAGATCTCATCCCTACACTGCCGGGTGATTATACGTTCCGTGTCTTCGGCAGCATCGGAGATGTCGCAGTTGATGAAACTTTCACATCTGCAGATGGTGAGTTCTCATCGGTGGAACCTGCAACGGATGTCATGTTCCCCGCTGCAGGCATCATTGATGCAGAAGCACTGCTGACCCGCATCGAAGCGCTAGAAGCGCGAATTGCTGAACTAGAAGGCAATTAGGCGCTATGGTACGTATTTTGCGGTGGGCTGCCTGTTTGCTTTTGCTTGCGCTTCACATTCACACGACTACCGTTGGCGCGCATTCCAATCTCGAACGGTCTGAACCTACCGCAAATGCGTCGTTGGCAGAGACACCAGAGGAGATTCGTCTCTGGTTTACCGAACCGCTGGAAGCTGCATTCAGCAGCTTCAGGCTGTTGGATAGCAACGGCATTCAGGTCGATACCCCCGCCAGTCAGCTTGATCCGGTGGACGAACATCAGCTATTCATGGATGTTACGGCATTACCCGATGGGCTGTACACTGTCGTCTGGTATGTGGTTTCCGGCACAGACGGGCACGCGACCGAAGGAAGCTTCAGTTTCGGGATCAATGCTGCGCCTATCGCCGCCACACTTCCACCTGTCGTGGAACCGGTTATCACCCCTGAAAGCACCATTATTCGCAGTTTACATTTGCTGGCGGCATCGCTCACAGTCGGGGGGATTGGCTTCCGCTTGTTTGCCTGGTTTCCAGTGATATCAAGCAGTGCGCCAAGTGGAAATCGCTGGCAGCGCTGGCTGGTGGTGAGTGGTTGGGTTGCGTTGGGCGTAGTGCTGGCTGGGGTATTAATGCTGCAAACCAGCATCAGTGGCAATCTCGACCTCTGGAACACGTTGACAGACCCGGCACTCATGACAGTGCTTACGCAAACAACTTTTGGGACCTTATGGCTGGTACGCGCGGCGCTATGGGTGTTACTGGGCGGCATTCTGTGGCTGGCATATAAGCAGCGGCGCGGCTTATGGGTGGCATTCTTCATCAGCGGTGTGCTGCTCTTGATACACAGCCTTTTCAGCCATGCCAGTGCGGTCGAAGACAGCGTCATTGCCATTGTCGTACACTGGTTGCATTCTTTTGTGACCGCTCTGTGGTTGGGCGGGTTGGCTGCGTTCGCGGGTGTGCTGGTCGCAAGCCGTAGTGATAACACACTTCCCGTAGGGAGTGTTTCCCGGCTAACCGCTGCGTTCTCAAATTACGCACGTGTACTTGTTGCGGCATTGGTTATCAGCGGCAGCTACGCCGCCTGGCTGCATATTGGTTCGTTGGAAGCGCTATTCACCACGAATTATGGGATGGCGCTGCTGCTCAAGCTTATTTTGTTTATGCCTCTTCTGGTAATTGCTGCCATCAATCTGGTGTGGACGCAGCGGCGGCTTGTAGCCGGCGACGAGGTGTGGGTGAGTCGCTTGCGCGGGTTAATCGGCGTTGAAATTGCTCTGCTATGCACCATTCTATTGCTAGTTGGCATGATGACGGCTGGCAATCCTGCGCGCGCGACTCAAGCATTGCGGTCCGTCGTCTATACAATCCCAGAAACCGAGCCTTATTTCGGCATGGAAATGTCCGGAAATCAGATGATGCATCTGGAAATCATTCCAGGTTATGTGGGAGAAAATGAATTTATTCTCATGCCACTTGATGAGCAGGGTGAACCCATCACGGATGCATCGCTGATACGAATGCGCTTTGAGAATCGTGACCAAAACCTGGGACGCAGCGAACTGCGCCCGCAAGCAACGGGCATGGGTGTGTATAGCGCCAGCGGTGTGAACCTGAGTATGCCTGGGGAATGGCGCATTCGTGTCACGCTGCAACGCCCCGGTGAATTTGATACTGTTCTAGACTTCGATGTCGAAATTCCGCCCGCACCACTTCCCAGCGCATCACCCGTTGATATGAGTATTCCGCTTGTGCAGCGAGCGTTCGCAACATCTCTCGTTGGGGGGGCGCTGGTCTGTTCCGGTGGTTACTTCATCTTGCGTCGATACGACAAAAGCTTGAGCGGCGGGCGTATATTGGCACTGATAACTCTGGCAATAGGCGTACTTGCTTTACTAACGGCAATTGCAGTCCCCTAAAATGAGCCACTAACCAAAAACCTACATTCGACGCACGCCGCCCCTGTGTTATGCTAGTAGCGTATCAGGCAAGGATGGTGACTCCGTGCGCAATCTCATCGGTCGTAAACTCAAGAATCGCTACTTGATCGCCCAGCATCTCGGCGATGGCTCAACCGCAACTGTTTACAAAGCAGTAGACACGCGGCTGGGGCGCGATGTCGCGCTCAAGGTGCTGCTGCCACATGTGCGTGAAACAACGCGCAAACGCTTCTTCCAGGAAGCGAACGCGGTCGCACGTCTGAACCACCCGAACATCATGGCGATTTACGACATGGACGACGAGGACGATATTCACTTCCTCGTCATTGAATACGTCGAAGGCGACACGCTGTCCCACTTTATCCCATCAGCGCCGGAAACCGTCGTTCGGATTGGGCGACAGATCGCACTGGCGCTGCACTATGCTCACGAGCGCGAAGTCATCCATCGCGACATTAAGCCTGCCAATATCAAGGTCACGCCGGAAGGCGTCGTCAAGTTGATGGACCTGGGGCTGGCGCTGCCCAAAGAGGCGAAGCGTGTCACCGCTGAAGGCATGATCATCGGCACGCCCGCCTATCTCTCGCCCGAACAGGCGCAGGGGCAACCGCTCGATCATCGCACTGATCTGTATTCACTCGGCATTGTGCTGTACGAAATGGCGACTGGGCATCTGCCATTTTCGTCTGATGATATTCCGGCACTGCTCTTGCAGCAGGTCAAGCAGGCAGCCCCGCCGCCGCGCCTGCATGTGCCAGATCTACCCATTGGGTTAGAATCGGTCATCCTGAAGTCGTTGGAAAAAAACCCGGTGCGCCGCTACCAGAACGGGCAAACGCTGGCGGAGGCGCTGGAAGTGTCGGTGAGCGCGCCCAAGCCAGAGAACGCCAACGGCAAGCTCGATCACGGCGCGACGCAATCAACGCCACTTGCTGATACCAAGCCGCGCCGCCCGCTGCGCGTGGTGCTAGCAGATGATCATACGCTGCTGCGGCATACGCTAGCGTCGTTTCTGGGCGAGCATGAGGATTTCCTGGTGGTTGGGCAGGCGGCAGATGGCGAAGTGGCTATTCAGCAGACGCTGGAACATCAGCCTGATGTCCTGCTGCTCGACCTGAACATGCCGGGCAAGAATGGGCTGGAGGCACTGCCACGCATCCGCGCGCTTGCCCCTTCGGTCAAGGTGCTGGTGCTGAGCGGGCGTGATGAAGACTGGTACATCATTCAGGCACTTCGTGCAGGCGCGCACGGTTATGTGCTGAAGTCATCGGCGGAAAAAGACCTGATCGACGCTCTGCTCAAAGTCTCGCGCGGTATGATGGTGTTGGGCGATGGGGTGGCGCAAAAGGTGGTCGGCGGAATGCTGCGCACGGATCAGGTGGTGGCTGCCAACACGCTCAGCGAGCAGGAGCGCCAGGTCTTGCTGCACATCGCCGCGGGTTTCAATGAGGACGAGATGTGTGCGCGAATGAGACTGAATGCAGATAAGCTAACCGAACTGGTCAACGCCGCCACTACCAAGCTGGAAGCAAAGGATCGCCATGCGGCTGCGCTCCAGGCGCTGCGTCGCAATCTGATCCTGCTCGACGAAGTGCTGGCGTTGCAAGGGTAGTGTCTTAACAAGGATGCTGACGGGCGAACAAGGGACTTCAGCCCTTTGATCAATCATGTCATGCAAGGGGCTGAAGCCCCTTGTCTGTTAGCAAGCAGAGGATTCTGCCTCACCGTCCCATGATCGGCAGCCCGATCTGTACCTGTAGACCGCTGCCTGGTTCGGAGTGCAACTGCAATATACCACCGTGCAGTATCGTGATCTGATGTGCCAGCATCAGCCCCATGCCCATACCCTGCTGCTCGCGCGATTCGCGATCCACCTGTGAAAAGCTTTGTCCCACCTGCGCGATCTGCTCCGGCGTCATGCCTGGTCCTTGATCGGTGATGGTGGTCCAGATGGCGCGCCCCGCCTGCCAGCCGCGCAGCATAACGACCGCATTTGGGGGCGAAAAGTTGAGCGCGTTGGCGATGACTTCGGCAAAGGCGTGCTTCAGCGGCTGTGCATGACAGAGGATATTGACCTCAGCATCGAACGGTTCAACGCGCAGTTCGACATCGCTGCGGTTGTTGGCGAAACGATTGCTGAGCGTGACCGCGCCGTTCAGAATCATCGTCAGCGACAGCGGCACGCCTTTCTGGGGCAGCGTCGCGCGCTGGATGAAGCCGGACTCTAACTGGGTGACGAGCACCATCTGTTCGACCAGATGATTGAGCCGCCGCCCGCCAACTTCCATCGAGGCGAGCATTTCCTGAAGTTCTTCCGGCTTGAGCGCCCCCATGCGGCGATTGACGATATCCAGCACACTGTTCATCGAGATCAATGGCGTCTTCAGCTCGTGCGTGACCATGCGTGTCAGGCGCAGCTTCGCCTGCTCCAGCTTGCTTTCGGCATCGCGCACAAAGGCGTTGCGGCGTTCCAGCCGCGCTTCAACCGCCGTCAGGAGTTCGTCCACGCTGAAGGGTTTGGTGATGAAGTCGTCCGCCCCCAGTCGCATCCCTGAACGCATCGAGTCTCGGTCGCCCTGTGCGCTGATAAAGATGAACGGGATGGGGGCGGTCGTAGCGTCCTGGCGTAGTTCTTCCAGCACGGTGAAGCCGTTCATCTCCGGCATACGGATGTCACACAGAATCAGATCAGGCTGATGTTGGCGGGCGAGTTCCAGCCCGGTTTGCCCGTTGGGAGCTGCGATCACTTCAAATGCGGAGATAGTCAGCGCATCCACAATATCTTCGCGCAGCCCGCGTTCATCTTCAATCACCAGTATTTTTGTCATGCGAAAACATCTCAACTTCAACACACCGTCTATGTCTATCATGGCGTAAAGTTGGTTGTTTTTGTGTTAAGGCTGTCTCGAAGTCACATGTTTTGGAAAAACACACGATACTGTTCGATAAGGCGCATCTGTAATCCTGGACGCAAAACCAGCCATTCCTGGTGAATGCGTTCAGCATCGGCATCGGTCAGCACGAGCTTTGGCTGTTCTTACGGCTTGGCGCGCAAAAACGCAACGCGCAGATGCTCTGGGGGATGTGTCACCTGGAGGTATGAGAACGCCTGCGACGACGTGGATGCTCTCCTGACTGCCTGGCGCCGCAGCGATCAAAGTACGTACGATGAAGGTCCTATTCCATGCTAAAGCCCATCCAACTGCGCCACCAGATACCCGGCAGCCGTCGCAGCTTGCCCGCCTTGCTGACGTGCGCGCGGCGCGTGAAGACATCTGACTCATGGCGCTCAATGTCGAGCAGAATCGCACGGTAGAGTTCCGCGGCTGCGCCAATCGCAAAACGCCCATCCCCATGCAGATAGTCAATGCCCGGCAGCGATTCGGCGTACAACTGGCGCGTGCGGTTGATCTGGAACGCCATGAACGCCTGCCAGCGCGCATCCAGCCGCCCCTGTTCGATGTCAAGCTCTGTCAAGCCGAACGCCGCCATCTCGTCCTGTGGCAAATAGAGCCGCCCGTTGCGCCAATCTTCACCAACATCGCGCAGAATGTTCGTCACCTGGAGCGCCACGCCCAACCGGATGGCATACGGTATCGCGTCTTCGTTGCGGAAGCCGACGATATACATCGCCATCAAGCCAACTGTTGAGGCGACGCCGTACGAATAAGCGGCAAGCTCGTCAAAGTTGGCATAGCGTACCTTGTGCAAATCCTGCGCCACGCCGTCGATCAACTGGCGCGCGTAGCCCGCCGGAATATTGAAGCGCGCGCGCGCGTCTGCCCACGCCAGCGCCACCGGCTGGTCACGCGGCGGGTCATCGCTCATCGCCAGCGCTCGCCACGCCTCTAATGCCTCAGCACGGTCTTCGCCCTGCGACATATCGACCAGGTTATCGCTGACACGGCAAAAGGCATACAACGCCCGTGCTGCCTGTCGCTTGTCCGGCGGCAGCAACCCTGATGCCAGATAGAACGTGCGGCTGTTTTCGCGCGTGATTTCATCGCAAGTGGCGTAGGCAGCTGCCAGCGCTGCGTCATGCGGGCGCAAAGCGCGGGCGGGCGGGCGGGTAGTGAGCGGTTCGTATGCCCAATCCAGCAGCATGGCTTCCCATGCGCCAGCGGCGGGCTGGATTTGCAAGGTCATCGGACATACTCCGGCGTCAGCATCACGTTCCGGGGCGTCAGTTCTTGCACATCTGCACCACCGATCAAACGCTCTGCAATAATGGATGAGGAGAGCACACCGGGAAGCCCCGCGCCGGGGTGTGTGCCTGCACCGACAAAATACAGGTTATCGAATTCTTCCGAACGATTGTGCGGGCGGAACCAGGCAGATTGCGTCAGGATTGGCTGAATCGAGAACGCCGAGCCCATATGACTGTTGAGCGTAGTCTGGAAGTGCAGCGGGTCGATGGTGTGTTCGGCGATGATATTGGCGTTCAGGTCAGGCAGATAGTTGTCTTCCAGGAACTGGATGATAGCATCGCGGTAGACTTTCGCCGTCTTCGTCCAGTCTGTTCCGCTGCCCAGGTGCGGCACAGGCGACAACACGTAGAAGTTTTCGCAGCCGTCGGGCGCAATGGATGGGTCGGTGATGGTCGGCATGTGCAGGTACAGCGAGAAATCGTCCGACAGCTTGTGTCGGTTGAAGATGTCGCTCAGCAGCCCCTTGTAGCGCTCGCCGAGAATGATGTTATGGTGGTGGAGTCCGCTGTCCAGATAGCGCTTTTTCGTGCCGAAGTAGATCACAAACAGTGACATGCTGTACTTCAGACTGTCAATGCGGCGGTCGGTGTACTTGCGGCGGTACACTTCCGGGATCAGGTTGCGATAGGTGAACGCGACATCTGCGTTCGAGACGATGTGATCGGCAGTGTGAATGTCGCCGTTCTTCATCCGCACGCCCGTGACGCGGCGCTTGTTGACCAGGATTTCGTCAATTTCGGCATTGAGTGTGATCTTGCCGCCCAGTTCCCCGAAGAGCTTGCCGAGTGCTTCGACAATCGCGCCCGTGCCACCCATTGCATAATGGATGCCCCACTGCCGTTCCAGGTAGTGGATCATGGCGTAGATGCTGGGCGCGTCGAAGGGATTGCCGCCGATGAGCAGCGGGTGGAACGAGAAGCAGCGGCGCAGGAAGTCGTCTTCGATGAACTTCGAGGCGTACTGGTAGACGCTCAGATACGACTGCATCTTGATCAGGTCAGGCGCGACTTTGAGCATGTCGGTAAAGTTGAGGAATGGTTTGTCTGCCAGTTCGACAAAGCCCTTCTCGAAGATCGGCTTGGTCGTCGCCATAAAGCGCTTGTAGTTTTCGCCGTCGCGTGGGTTGAACTGGCTAATCTGATCGACGATGAACGCTTCGTCACCGTTATAGTTAAAGACGCGCTTGTCGGCATCGAAGATGCGATAGAATGGGTCGAGCGGTACGAATTTCACATAATCTTCACGCTTGCGCCCGGCAGCCGCGAACAGATCATCGAACATGAAAGGCGCTGTGATGACAGTGGGACCGCCGTCGAAGTGAAAGCCGTTCTGTTCGTAGACATAGGCACGCCCGCCCAGTTTGTCACGTTTTTCATAGAGATGAACGTCGTGACCTTTTGCTGCCAACCGTACAGCCGCCCCCAAACCGCCAAAGCCGCTGCCAATAACGATGATCTTCGACATCTGCGCAAATCCTGAATACCGATTTTCGGCACGATGAAACATTCGCTAATTGGAACGGAGATTGATGAGTGCGGCGTTAGTTACGTATCATTATTGTTTAAGTCCTATGCCGATGAGCATTATTTACGTATTTCACACAGTCTCTAGCAACAGGTTAAAGATTTCTTGCCATAATTACAAAATGCGTTAACATTCTTCCTGTATTGTTGATGCATAGATTTAACCAATGGGTGTATGGGTAGCCAGGGGATTGTATCATGTTCAATAATGACATCAATTATCATGTAGCGTATCCCGATGTATATCGTCCCTGGTCTGTTACCTGCGAACCTTTCGCGGGCGGTGATGCATTGCTGACCAAGCTGCGTCAGGGATGGGAGATGACCAACGAAACTGTGTATGCCGAGGAACACTGGCATTCCGGCGCACGCCTCGTCATGGTCTACCATTTTGAACTGATCCGCAACGGTGAAATATTACATATGCCGGTGGTCAGCAATCCGTTTGTGCGACGCATGGTGCGCATGGAAGGATTTACGGTCAAGCCGATCTCTGAGCGCCAGATTCAACGCCGCCGCCTGCATAACAGCGACACCGCCTCCGTCAACTAGCCAAAACACTGTTTTAACGCAGAGATGGTGAGATACAGGGACATGAATCCCCTGCGTCTCTTTTTCCCTGCGTTAAATCAATTTATGACACGACCTGTGCGACCTGTTCGCGCAGCCCCTTGATGTGTCCGGCGACGGTGGTATCGCCGCGCGCTTCCAGCGAGCGCAGTACCGCGTCGAGCGCGTCCAGCAGCGACGGGCCAATAGCAGGGGCTTCGTCGCGAATCAGTTGTTCGGCGTCTTCGCGCGAGGGCGAGGTGAGCAGCTGGTTGATGAAGCGCAGTTCCGGCGACATCGTGGATTGCAGCACCGTAACGACTTTCTCATAAATCTGGCGCAGCATCCCAACCGCCTGTGTATCGCCCTTCTGTTCTGCGTTTTGCAGGTTGGCGCTCAGGACTGCCATGAAGGCATCATCAAAGAGCATGGCGTTGTCTTCGATGAACTGGTTCGGGTTGGGCGACTGGATGATCGCCTGCAGGAGTGCCACTGCTTCTTGCAGCGCCGCCTGGGACTCGGCGTCAACTGCCTGCGCCAGTTCGTTCAGCCGTTCGCGCAGCGCTTCCAGCATGTCGCGCTCTTCAGCAGGTGCTTGCCCGATGCGCAAGGTCAGTTGGTTGAAGAACTCGTAATCGAACGCGGGGCGTACCAGCCCGACCAGCGCTTGCAGGCGCATGTCGTCGGCTGCGTACTGAATCGCTATATCCAGGAACTGCTCACGTGTTGCGCCCGGACCGAGTGCGCGTACCTCCGCCTCGACTTCGCGGACGACGGCTTCCTGCCGCTGCGTCTCTGTGATGACTTCTCTGCCATAGGTCGAAAGCTGCATGATCATCTGCTGTGTCATCAGGATTTGTTCGGCGGCTTCGCGCTGCCCTTCCTGCAAAGCACGCTGGGCGAAGATGCCCATCGTTTGCAAGAACGTACCGTCAATATCGGCGTCATGCTGCGCCACCAGCGCGGGTAATGCTTCATCCGGCGTCGAAAGGAACTGCTCGATCAAACGGGCGCGTTGGCGCTGCTGTTCCATCATCTCCGGCGTCACACCATCCGCCTGCAAAATTTGCTCGATAAGTCCCTGCATCGTCAATGCCTGGCGCGGCTGGAAGAAGTAGCCGCGCATGCTGCCCTGCGGCACAACTTTCGTCAACTCACGCAGCATATCGCCGACGATCTTCTCCTGCTGGTCTTTGGACATGCCCAGCTCCATCGGCACAAAGGTGATCAGCAGTTCCTTGCTGGCGTCGTGATAGACCATCGGCGTTGCCACAACCACAGTCGTGCCGCAGTACGGGCATTGGGCGACATTTAAACGCCCGCTGAGCAACCGCAGTTTACTCTCCGGGTCGCGCTGGGCATCCACGACCATCTCGACGCTGGCAGGGTATTGGTTGCGGCACTTGGGACAAGTGACGGTGGTGCGGGATGCGGTAGGCATTAGGACTCCAGAATTTCATGGATCAATATGTGCGGTTTCGCTTATGATATAAGTTGAATCCGTAATGCACCATGCTCAGTGTGAATGAATGTCAAGATGAACGACAACGAACTCAATCTTATTCGTGACGAACTTGTTAAGGCGATGAAACTGGCAGAGCAGGGCAAACACCGTCAGTCGGTGGAAACCTGCCTGCGCTGCCTGAAAGCGGCCGCGCAAAAATCCGTGCCGCTGCCAGAGGGTTTTGCCGGAGCGCTGCTAACGCGCATCGGCTTGAGCCAGGCGCAGCAGAACGATTGGGAGCAGGCACTGTATCATTACCGCCTGGCGGAAGGCGTGCTCCTGCGGCGCAAGGACAGCGTGCGCCAGGTCAAGTCGCGCTACCATGTCGCCATCTACAGTACTGACGACGACCTGCGGCTGCTGCTGGTGGACATCTATCAGGCGCTCGGCACGGCGTATGACATACGCGAAGAATGGGATCGTGCAATTACGTACTATCGGCAGGCGTACAAGGTCGCGCAGTCGATGGAAAACACCAACCTGCAATGGCGTGCGCTGAGCGCGGTTGCCAACAGCTACCAGCAGCGCGGCGAATGGAACGAGTTGCAGGGCATTGCCGAAAAGATGCTGCTCGTTAACGAGCGCAGTCCGCAGCCTACGCGCGAAATCACTGCACGGCGCTATCTGGCACAGGTCTATGGCAAGACCGCCTGTCTGGACGACATGCTGGCGGAACTGGAGCGCATCGTCATCATCGGGCGCGAGTCGGGGCATCCTGATGTGGCGCGCGACGAACTGACGCTGATCCGCGCGCAGGAAATGATCGTCGCCAAGGTGCTGCCGCCCGCCGACATTCTGGCAGCCGCCAAGCCCGCCACTGGGACGCTGGGGATTCAGAAGACACCGACAGGTCCATTGACCAATGATCGACCAGGGACAGGCTCGCTGAGCACGAGCAAACCTGGCACTGGCAACCTGAGCATTGTCACGCTTAATCCCGACCAGGCGCGGCTGACGATCAATACGCCGGACGCGCAGCCGATCAGCAACAGCAGACCGGGGACGGGCAGCCTGTATAACTTGCGCGCAGGCACGCCGACGCCGCCTGAAATCACCAACTGTCCACCTGACCTGATCCAGTCGATTGCCGTCGAGACGCACAACGAGGGCGGTCAGCGCGAGGCGGCGTTTGTCTTGCAGACGCGCTATCTGGAGCAGACCATTGCGCTGTTCCAATTGTTCCGCCCGGCGCTGCTGCCCGTCAGCATTCCGGCGATGAAGCAGTTGGGCGAGCGCGGGCTGAATTTGCCAGGCGGCGGCAACGTCTATGTCGAATGGTCGCTGCACGACATGATGCCGAACGCGCTGCTGAACATGATCGTCATCCCCGATGACAAGCATGATGTGCTGGAAATGACCAACCGTGAGACGCGCCGCCTGACGATCTATATCGAAGGCAAGGAGAAGCGCTTTGGCAAGAAGCGCCGCGTGCTGCTGCCGGGCATCTTTGAGCCGTATGTGCTGGACTGGCGCGGCATGACGGGCGTGGTGCGTTACCTGCGGCGCACGTACATGCGCGACCGCGATTACCTGACGGAACAGGAAGCGCAGCATTTGCTGTCGCTGTTGCAAATGCCGCTGCGCGATGGCTTGCCCGCGACGGGGATTTACCGCGAGATGGGCTTTATCTACCGCCTGATGAACGCGCTGGACGACGCCATCCGCTGCTTCCAGGACGAGATCAGCTTCAGCATGAATAACGATGGTGTGCCGGGCAACAACGCGGCGCAGGCGTTCCGTCAGTTAGGCTTGATTTATAAGGCGCTGGGGCAGCGCGATAAGGCGTTTGAGGCGTTCCGCGCGGGGCTGGCGGTCAACCCGAATTCGTTCGACACGCTGACGGCGATTGCCAGCGTCATGAACGACCCGACGGAGGCGCTGCGCTTTTTGGGGCGCGCCTACCGCATCCGCAAGAAAGACCCGATGTGGGAGCCGGTGATGGCGGAGGTGGCAGAGTTGTTCAACCGCACCATCCCGCAGATCGAACAGGCAGCCGCGATCACCGCCACGCAGGTGGATCTGTCGCAGCGCTACGAACTGGATCGCATGTCGCTGGTGCGGCTGGGGATTATGTGATGTGTATGTGCGAGGCGTGTCATGCAATAGACATGACAAACCTCACGCTTTCCCTACGTTCTTGTAAGCTTTTGCCAAGAATTATTGACTTCCAAAGTCGATAGGGATAGGGTGGAGCAAATGATATAGTTCATCAGGTAAACATGATGCGCACAGGGACCTTGCGGCTCATCGTTCTGTTGGTTGCGTCGTTCTTTCTATTGATTTCGTGGGGTGCGTGGGCGCAAGACGCGGAAACCCTCACCCCAACCCCTCTCCCTCAGGCGAGGGGCTTACACCCGCACCGATAGACGTTACCCTATTAACCCCCCCCCCTACTGCCTAGTGAAACTCCATCGTTGACACCTTCGCTGACCGCGACCATGACTGAAACGCCGACCGCCAGCCCGACCTGGATCGAGACGTTGGTGGCGACGATCACGGGCGAAACGCTTACTCCAAGTCCAACAGTTAAACCGGATGACGCGCTGGCGACGCCGACGGTTGATCCGACATTGACGTTCCCGGTCATGCCCGGCATTGAGCTGACGCCCGCGCTAGCATTCCCGTCGCCGGAAGCGCTGGCGCTCGACCTGGAGCCAGAGCAACCGCTGCCTGTGCTGGAAAGCACCGACTTCCGCGACCCGCATGATGTCGATTGGGAGTTCACAGAACCCGTGATGGAACCATCGGCAGATGGCACATACTGGCTGCACTTCCGCACGCCCTATGCCGTCCGCGCGCGACTGCCCGACCAGAACAATGTTACACTTACGCTCAACCTGCGCATGACAGGCGGGCGGGTGTCGATTCGCACGCACTACAATGAGGGCATCGGCTACTACCGCTTCAGCCTGAGCGCCGACGGGCTGCTGGAACTGGCGCGCGGTGAAGTTGTCGTTGCGTCGGTGCGGCTGGTGCCTGTGCAACCGGAACACTGGCGCTCGCTGCGCCTGGCAGTGACGGGGCGCTCACTGCGCGCCAGCATTGACGGCGCGATGGTGCTGCATTACGTGGATCGTGCGCCGCTGCCACCCGGGCAGGTGTGGATGGCAGTCGATGGTATCCCGACGGGCGAAGTCTGGATCGACAACGTGCAGATGACGGGCAGCACGCCGCGCGCGGAAATCGCGCCGCCGCCGATGGATATGAGCGCTGCCAGCATGAACCTGTCGCCGTTATCGACACAGCCAGTTGTTGTCTTTGATCGTTTGATGAACGCAACGACAGGCGATCATAACATGTTCCGCATGAACATTGACGGCAGTGGATTGGTTCAACTGCCCAACAATACACTT
>JANRJX010000062.1:0-6869 GCA_033763755.1 Chloroflexota bacterium | reverse complement strand
GTCGGCGTCATGGGCGACGAACGCACGTATGAGGAAGTGATCGCGCTGCGCGCGGTGCAGACTGACGACTTCATGACGGCGGACTGGGCGCGGCTGCCGTATGATGTGCTGGCGCGGGCGAGCAGCCGTATCGTCAACGAGGTCAAGGGTGTCAACCGCGTCGTCTACGATATCACCAGCAAGCCGCCCGGCACGATTGAGTGGGAGTAGCTTACGGGTTGTTCGGGTTATTCGGATCTGGAAACGCATTGCCGAACGAGCCGGGAATGGTCGTCGGTGTCGGTGGCGGCGGCGCACTGAAGTCAATCGGCAGCGCTTCGATAAACGCCCGCGTCTCAATCGCCAGCAGCGCCACCCAACCCATTGCCCCGCCTGCGTCCACCTTCAACCAGGGACTATACGGGCTGCGCGCCACCAGGTTCACAACCGCGCCGTTTGCCAGCGATGTCAGCGCCGGGAACGTCGCATCCGGTCCCACGCGCAACGCCGCACCCGTCGGCGCGACGATGCGCGCGGTGCGCCCCAGTTCGCCATAGCGCTGCGGCAGCGAGGGTGTCGCCTCGTAGACGAACTCGATCATCCCCACTTCCGCGCGCACCAGGTCCGCGCGCAGCCAGCCCGTTTCCCCGGTCGGCAGCCGCACATGATACCAGTCGCGCGCGCTGTTCATGCCCAATACTGTCGCTGTGATGCCCGCCGGAACCTGCCGGATCACGCCTGCGTCGAGCGTCGGCGCGCTGCGCAGGTTGACATCGCCCTGTGTCGTCACGATGCCCGGCTGTGGCATGACGAACGGACGCTCAAACAGCGGGACAGGCAGGTTGCGCGTGATCGACGCCTCGAACGGCAGCGCGGGCAGCGGCGGCTCACTGGGTCGGCTGTAATCGCCGCCGCTGTGGCGGATGAAGATTTGTTGACCGGGGAACAATGTCTGCTGCTGACCGAACGCCAGCACAGTCGAAAAGCCAGATAATCCGACAAAGCTCGATTGTTCCAGCCCTCCCTGTACCAGCACCGTGCCGTTCAGGTTGATCGTCGCGCCGTTGATGGCAACCAGCGCAGGCACATCCAGCGGCGTTTGCAGGATGACGGCGTTCTGTGGCGCGGCGACGCACGACGGCGCTTCCGGCGCGGTCAGCACCAGCATTGATTGCCAGGGCGTGAAGTCCGGCGGCGAAATATCGCGCAGGCTGGCAGCACCGAGCATGATGGCAGTCACGCGCAGCGGGGCGCTGGTGCGCAGCCAGACCAAGCCGATGGTGCCTGTTTCCGGCGCATTGCCAGGCGTCTGAATCGCATCTATCAGCGGCGACTCCACGAGTGCGCCCACCGGAGCCAGCGCATTTGCCACCGCGCCCGCGGGTTCCACCAGCGGCACGCTGCCCCCGTTACAGGCAAAGCCTTCCGGCGCACCGACGCAGACATCGCTACCCGCCGTCCACAACTGCTGCAAGGCGACACCGCACGCACCGCCTGTATCCGGCGAGAGCGTCGGTACGGTATCCTGCGCGGATACGGCAAGCGCGGTGACGACGAGGGCAAAGAGAGCGATGAACAGAAACAAACGCTGAAGGCGCATAGACACAACTCTAGGGTGATGACTGGACTGTCGCGACTGATTGTAGCAGATTTACATCGTGGGTCGTATCGCAGGAGAAGTATTCAGCTTGGCATTCTGGGCGATTTGGCGTTTATAATGGGAACTGTCGCTCATCTGTTCAAGCAAATCTGTGTGTGTCGCCATGTCTGACCAGGATTTCGTCCATCTCCACGTCCATACTGAGTACTCGCTGCTCGACGGTCTGAGCAAGATCAAGAAGCTGGTCGCGCGCGCCAAAGAGCTGAACATGCAGGCGCTGGCGATCACCGATCACGGCACGATGTTTGGCGTGATCGACTTCTACCGTGCCTGCAAAGGGGCGGGAATCAAGCCGATCCTGGGCGTGGAGAGCTATCTGGCGCGACGCACCATGCGCGACCGCGACTCGAAGCTGGACAGCAAGCCGTACCACCTGCTGCTGCTGGCGGAAAACGAGACGGGCTACAAGAACCTGCTGCAAATCGCCAGCGAAGCACAACTGCGCGGCTACTACTACAAGCCGCGCACCGATCAGGACTTCCTCCGTGACCATTCCGCGGGAATCATCACGACGACGGGCTGCCTCGCCGGATACGTGCCGAACCTGATCATGGAGGGACAGACGGAACGGGCGCGTGAACTGATCCATGAATACATCGATGTCTTCGGACGCGATAACTTCTATCTCGAATTGCAGCACCACGACATCCCCGAACTCAAGCCGGTCAACGACTGGCTGATCGAAACGGCAGCGCGCGACAATCTGCAATTGCTGGCGACCAACGATGTGCATTACGTGCTGGAAGACGATTTCGACTCGCACGACACGCTGCTGTGCATCCAGACCGGTTCGGTCAAGAGCGATACCAACCGCATGATGATGACCGACAACAGCTACTTTCTGGCGAACCAGGCGCAAATGTGGCAGACGTTTGGGCATATTCAGGACGGCGCGCCGCTGCTCAACAGCCTGAAGATCGCCGAGATGTGCAACCTGAACCTGGACGACAAGCAGTACAAGCTGCCGCTCTTCCCCGTGCCGGAAGGCTACACGGCGGAGACGTATCTGCGCTATCTGGCGGAAAAGGGCTTGGTGTGGCGCTTCCCAAACAACCATGACGAGTCGATCTACCACGAGCGCCTGGAGCGCGAGATCAGCATTATCGTCAAGATGGGCTTCCCGACCTACTTCCTGATCGTCTGGGACTTGCTGCAATTCGCGCTGCACGCCGATATCTGGTGGAACGTGCGCGGTTCCGGCGCGGGCAGTCTGGTGGCGTACTGCCTGGGCATCACCAATATCGACCCGATCCAAAACAACCTGCTGTTCGAGCGCTTCCTCAATCCGGGGCGCGTTTCGATGCCGGATATTGACATCGATTTCCCCGATGACCGTCGCAGCGAGATGATCCACTACTGCACACGCAAGTACGGCGAAGACAAAGTAGCAGCGATCATCACGTTTGGGACGATGGGCGCGAAGGCGGCGGTGCGCGACGTGGGGCGGGCGCTGAACGTGCCGCTGGAACTGGTGACGCAGGCGGCAAAGCTGATCCCAACAGAGCCGAAGCCGAAACCCGTCATGGAGTACGTGACGGACAACCCCGACCTGCTCAAGATGTACAACACGATGCCGGAGATCAAGCGCATCATTGATACGGCGGAGAAGCTGCAAGGTGTGACGCGCCACGCCAGCACGCACGCGGCGGGCGTCATTGTCGCCGACCGCCCGTTGGTGGAATATCTGCCGCTGCACCGCCTGACGAACGAGAGCAAGAGCGGCGAAGACGACAGTCCGATCAAGCAGGTGACACAGTTTCCAATGGAGACGTGCGAAAGCATCGGCTTGCTCAAGGTGGACTTCCTCGGTTTGTCCACGCTGTCACAGTTACGGCTGACGTGCGAACTGATCGAGCGTTATCACAACGTGCGCTACGACATGAGCAACATCCCGTATCGCCCCGGCAGCGACGCCAAACAGAACCAGATGCTCGAAGAAGCGTTCCGCATGATCAGTCGCGGCGAGAGCATCGGTGTGTTCCAGATCGAAAGTACGGGGATGCAGGAGATGCTGCGCGGGATGCGCCCGTCGAAGTTCGAGCATATCGTGGCGGCGGTATCGCTCTACCGTCCGGGTCCGATGGACTATATTCCTGAGTTTAACGACCGAATGCACGGGCGTAAGGAAATTCACTATCATCATGAAAAATTAAGACCGATCTTGGAAGAGACTTACGCCATTATCACGTACCAAGAACAAATCATGCAAATCGCAAGCGAGTTGTTCGGCTACTCGCTCGGTGAAGCGGACTTGATGCGGCGCGCAGTCTCGAAGAAAAAGAAGGAAGACCTGCTCAAGCACAAAGAGATATTTTTGCAGAACGGTCCCGCAAATGGCGTTGACGTGGAGGCTGCGGGCAAAATCTTCGACGACATCGAATTCTTTGCTAATTATGGTTTTAATAAATGTGTAATAGGCAGTACTCTAATCATCGATGCTGACAGGGGGCGGCGTGTGCAGGTGGGCGATCTGGCGACGGGCAAGGCGCAGGTCAAGCGCACGCTCACGCTCGATCCCGAGTCGCAACGCATTATCCCCGGTGAGATTTCGCATGTGCATGAGAACGGGGTCAAGCCCGTCTACAAACTGACGACACAGCTAGGACGCACCATCACCGCGACGGACAATCACCCCTTCCTGACCCGCGATGGCTGGCGCGAATTGGGCAATCTGGCAGTCGGCGGGGAGATTGCAGTTCCGGCGCGGCTACCGATTGAGGGTAACGAAACGTGGGAAGACCACAAGCTTGTGGTGCTGGCATATTGGGCCTCAGGTAGCTTGTACATCTACAACACAATGTCTCCGTTAGGGTATTATGCGGCAGTAAGCTTTTCTCACCACATTGATGTATTCAGAAGTCCTCTTACAGAGCATATACTGGCACACGCATTGCAATTCCCGAATGTTGCACTTAGCTCTCGTTCTTGGTCTGATTGCATTGGCGATGGATGTAGTGACGAGACCTACTTTACCACTACAGACGTATCAATGACGTTTGGCATCACTCAGTTTCTGCTTGATCATGGATGCCAACCTTTTGTGAACACTGATGATGATCCCAAAAAACTCTCTGATGAAGTGATGTCACTTTCGCAGTCCAACATAGCAATGTTGATTGCGAATCTTTGGGAGTCTAATGAGACCTATTACACAGGCTACCGACTCAAAGCACTGGTTGCGCCGTACATTTTGGTCGGGCGTGGGCAGCATGTATTTATGCGGCAAATTCAACATTTGCTTCTGCGATTTGGCATCCGCAGTCGCATTATGAAGCATCCTGTCCAGGTAGGTATTCCTGTCGAGGGAGAGCCAGGCACGTTTAGTTACACAGATCATCAAATGGTCGTCATCGACGATCCTGAATCCATGCGCCACTTCAGCGCGATGGTTACGCCCTATCTCATCAGTGACGAGGCAAAGGCGGCAATTACAAGGCTGGACGAAATGGTGGCGACTCAAGCCCTCACCCTAAATCCCTCTCCCGAACGCGGAGTACCGCTGGGAGAGGGACTTCCAGAAGATTCCACGCATACGTCCAGCTTTCTAGCCGTAAACTCATCACACCAAACCTCTGGACTCCCCTCTCCTTCGGGAGAGGGGCTGGGGGTGAGGGCATCATCCGACATCTACTGGGACACCATCGTCGCCATCGAGTATGCGGGCGAAGAGATGACCTATGACCTGACAGTTCCCGGCACGCACAACTTTATCGCCAATGACATCATCGTCCACAACTCGCACGCCGCCGACTACGCGGTCATCACCGTGCAATCCGCCTACCTGAAGTGCCACTACCCCGAAGAATACATGGCGGCGCTGCTGACCGTCTACTTTGACGACTCGGACAAGGTGACGACGTTCCTTGCTGAATGCAAGCGCCTGAATATCCCGATCCTGCCGCCAGACGTAAACAGCAGCGAGAAGAACTTCACCATCCAGCAGCAGGCGAATGGGCGGCGCGGCATTCGCTTCGGGCTGGCGGCGGTCAAGAACGCGGGCATCGGCGCGATCCAGCATATCCTCGACGCGCGGGTGAAAGACGGCGCATTCCGCGATCTGGCGGATTTCTGCGAACGCGTCGATCTGCGGGCGGTCGGCAAGCGGGCGCTGGAAAGCCTGATCAAGGTCGGCGCGCTGGAGGCGTTTGGCGAACGCGGCACGCTCTTCGCCGCGCTCGACCGCATCATGAGCTTCAGCGGCGAACGGCACAAGGCGCGCGAAGTCGGGCAGATGAGCATGTTTGGCGGCGGCGATGACAGCGCGCAGAACACGCTGCTGGACAACCTGCCGAAGATTGCCGAAACTGAGCGCGAGCAACTGAACTGGGAGAAGGAACTGCTCGGCTTTTACGTCAGCCGCCATCCGATTGACCCGGTACTGGCGATCATTCAGGGCAGCAACTTCGACACCACGCGCGACCTCAAGCAGGCGCAGCCGGACGAGAACGAGCGTCCGGTCAAGATCGTTGGGTTGGTTGCCGGACTGCGCAAAATGCCGACCAAGAACAAGGACATGATGGCGGTCGTCAAGCTGGAAGATCATTTCAGCAGCATCGATGTCGTCTTCTTCCCGCGTCCCTGGAAGAAGTGGGAAGACCAGATTCGCGAAGGCGCGGTGCTGCAATTCGTCGGGCGGCTGGATTTGACGCGCGGCGAACCGCAGATCATCGGCGACGCGGTGACGGACTCGTTCGAGGCAGTCACGTCGGACAGCGCCATTGCGCCGGAGGATCGCCGTAAAGAGACGCTGGCGTGGGTGAGCGATGCCGAGGCGGAGTATGTGCCGCCCGCGCCGGACTGGATGCCTGCGAGCAGCGCGGGCGAAGACGAGGCGTTCTTCTCGTCGCTGAATTACGATTCGACGGCATCCGGTGAACACATCCCGAACGGGCATAGCAATGGTGCGCCCGCCGTGACGCCGCCGGAGACGCACGCACTGCCGCCCATACCGCGTGATCCTGACGCACTGCCCTGGCTGAACGGGGATGGCAGCGATGCGGTGGATGTGCCGCTGGAGCCGCTGCCGGAAGCGGACGATGCCGCGCCCGTCCAGCGCCGCCTGCTGATCGTGCAATTTCCGCGTTCGGGGGATGGCGATAAGGATGTCAAGCTCTTCAACCGCCTGATCAAGATCATCACATCGTATCCCGGTCAGGATGCGTTCGCGATGCGGATTGGCGAGCAGATCATCGAGTATCCCGACGAGCCCATTGGCATTTGCGACGCCATG
>JANRJX010000061.1:0-13719 GCA_033763755.1 Chloroflexota bacterium | reverse complement strand
GATGTTCGTCTCACAGGCAGTCTGGGCAGGGGGACTTCCAATGACTTCTGGAAATCCGACGTCCTGTGATGTCACACCTACAGGCAGTCCTGGATGGCGCTATTGTCGAAATCTAAATGGTGCCAGCAATCCATGGGATTTTCATCAGGAGTTTGTCGCTTACCATACGAATTTTGACGTTCCAGGCGTTCCGTTTGTCAACTTTCCCACCTCAATTTTGACTGGAAGTAATTTGGGGCGACAGTTGACTTTTGCTGGCTGTGGCACAGTGCAGACGGATCGAATATCAAGCGGTAGTTCGCTTACTGACTCAGCAGGTCAAGACTTGGAAGCCTACTTTGAATTTAATGGTAGCGATCTATTGGGAGACCGCACAGGCATCTTAAAAATGTTCCAGGGCTCGAAGCCTATATTCAACAAGTCCTCAATTGTAGTGGACAGGCTTTAGTTCAGGGTGACTATATCTACATCAATCCTCAAAATGGCACGAACACTGCACCTGAAGCGATTGAGGATGCACACGGTCTTCTTGTGGTCGGATGGGGTCCACCAGCAAATTGCCCGACAGCCTTTACCACTCGCCTGAGTATCAACAGTTTCACAGCAACTCAAACGAGTTCAAACACAATACCGTATGTTGCTGACTTCACTACAGCGCAGCCTTCGTTCGCTCGCCCATTCTACTGCACCATGGCTTTCGATGACGGTGCAACCGGGACATATTTCTTCACGCATGACTGGTTCTTTTTTCACATGCCTGACGCTATCACGCTACCGTTGACCGATGTTTTCGTGAATTTGAATTGGAATTGGTAAGTTCAGACTGGAGTAACGAACATGGCTAAATACAACAACTCTATCTACCGGGTTCTACCAATCATTCTGTGGATAGTTGTCTCGGTAATCTGTATAGGTACACCTACCACCAATGCGCAAGCAATCAGTCCAAACATTGGCGGAAATGTTGAGTGGAGTCCAGATGGGACAGAGTTGGCGGTAATAGCTAACAATGGCATCTTTATCTACGATCACAACAATACCCTGTTGCGTTACACGTTGACTCCCATTGACAACTACTTTGCCTTTGGTGGCTGGAGCCCAGATGGAACCAAACTCTTGTTAGGCAATCAGATTTTTGACTCGCAGACGCTGGACATTGTGGCAGAAATTCCCGGATACCCCCGTGATTGGATTTTAGATAGCAATCATGTCTTTACAATCACACGAGAACAGATCCGTGTCATCAATATTCAAAACGGAATGCTAGTTAGTGAAATCCCTGTATCAATACAAATTGAGGAAGCAGATGCAAGTCCAGATGGGTCGCAAATCTCCACAATGATCGCTGGCACTTTGTTCTTGTTCGATGCCAGAAACAGTGGGGTTATATTTCAGCTTGATGAAGCCGGAATTTACACATGGAATGACATTGGCACACAAATCGCCTATATCGGTTCTAATAACACGCTCAACATTCTCGATATCTCAACAAACATTATCCGGCGTTCGAACTCAGGAACTGTAGTTGAAGCTGGTCCGTTAACATGGTCGCAAAATCGTATTGCTCTGGTTTCCAGAGCGCAAAATGTCTTCATCTGGGATGCTGAGACTTTTAACTTGATTAGCACAGCTTCTCTAGCACAAAATACTACAGGTAATCTCGACTATAGCTCATTTGGAGGACTGATTGCTGTCGGGCAAATTCCGCAGTCCGCTAACCAATCTAGTTCAACAGATGGAAGGATCAATCTAAATATTGGTGAAGGTATCATAAATGATCTGGCAAATGGTGCTGTAGGCATTGTTATTCCTGAACCTACACAATTAGGCCTGCAAGCCATCACCGATGCCTGCGGGTTGCAGCCAGCGGCAGATCAGGCGTTGACAGCGGAGATTAGCACGCAGGATTACGTGGGCTTCACGGCGCAGCTTGAAGCGCTGCCGGAGACCGCGCTCCCCCCCGGCTGTCGCGCCGACCTGCTGGCGGTCGCATCGACAATCGCCGCGCAGGGGCAATAACGCCCCGCGCCGCCTCTCACATCTCCACCGTCGGCAGGGTGACGCGGAACGTGCTGCCCGCGCCGACGGCGGTGTCGACCATGATGCGCCCGCCGTGCAGTTCGACGATCTCTCAGCTTGCCACACCCAGCGCCCCTAGCTGATCTGCCAGTACGTCGCGCGTGGCAACCCCGCGATTGACGAAGCGCGGCTGCATCCGCTCATCCAGCACGAACGTCGTCGGCGCAGAGAACACGCCCCAGCGATCCGCCGTCTCTGTGTCCGCCGCCGCGTCGATCTGGATGATTTGCACCGCGCTGCCATACGCCGCCGTGATTTGCTGTAAGGCAGGCTGCTGCTGCGTGCGACAGGCGACTTCGCGGCGACGGTGACGCTGCGCACAGGCAGCCTGACGGGGAATGTGTTCTGCACGCTGAACTGGCCTGCAGGTGGCGGCTGGTCTACATGGGTTACCCGTGAGACGACGTGCGCGGGCGGGGCAAGCGGCGTGCAAACCCTGTTCCTGATCTTTACCTTCCCCAACGGTGCAAACATCGCCGCCAACTGGATTGAACTCGATCTGGGCGGTTCTGTGCCGCCGACGGCTACACCACCGCCTAACCCGACGGCGACACCCACGCTCACGCCACCCAGCGGCGGCACCTGGCGACTCATCCAAGCGTCGCCCGCTATGGCACAAGCGACCCGCTGGGCGGTACGCAGGATGTCGGCAGCTTCGACACCGGACGCTGGATCGCCTTCAGCAATCAAGACCTCGGCGGTGGCGTGCTGCGCTTCCGGCTACGCGGCAACGGACCGACCAACGTCAGCGGCTCTGGCACGTTCAGCCTGCGCGTCGGCAGTCCCACCGCGACGCCCATATGTTCACTCACATGGCCCTTCGTCAGCAGCTACACCACCTCCAACGCCGCCAACTGCACCGGCACAGCGACAGGCGTGCAGACGCTCTACCTCGTCAACGACAGCGTGCCGTGGGTGAATGTCAACTGGTTCGAGATTGAGGTGAGTGGGAGTGTTATATGTCCATCGTCTCAGGTTTGCGATCTGCCTTCGAGTACGCCAACCACCCCGCCACTGCCGAACCAGCGTGGACTTCGCGTCAGCTACTTCAATAACGCCTCGTTGCAAGGGACGCCCGTCATCAACAATTACTCGCCTCCCGCGAATACGCCGTTCCTGTTCAACTTTGTGTCGGGCGGTCCAACACAGTTTGGTGGAACCTCCAATGACAACTTCTCGCTCCGCTACGAAGGCATGATTTGGATACCCTCAAACGGCTTGTATACGTTCTATGTCTCCAGCGATGATGGTGTGGTACTAAAGATTGGCACCACACCCGTCACCATCGTTACCAATGATTGGAATCGTAATCCACCCGAGGGGGCGATACCTATCCCGAATGGAAATGAGTCTGGTTCCATTACTCTCAACAGCAACTTCTACCCCATCACGATTGAATACCAGGAATTCGAGCTGGGAGCATCTATCGAAATCCAGTGGGAACAAACGTTAGGCGCAAGTTCGTTTTCACGCAGAGCGCTCACGTTTGAGAACCTGTATTTACCAAACAGTGCAATTTCGACCCCAACGCCGACGGCAAGCCCGACGGCGACAGCAACGCCGACAGCCACCGCAACGCCAACGATTACACCAACAGCCACACCTACACCCCAAATGTCCGTGTTTGGGCTATGTGTGCCAGGAGCCACTTGTCAACCTGTCGATTATGGATTCAACCATCTTGGTGATCCAAATAATGTCGATTTAGTACCATTCGGTGTTGTGACTCTCCCAGGGTACTCTATGCCGCCCGTAAATTATGAGTGGCCTAGTAATCCGACTTTTCTAAATGTCCGGACAGTCTACTCCATTGTAGGGGGCGCTGTTCAGGTGTTGCAATCCCCTCGCCCACGAGGATGCGACGGTTGTGGAGACATCCGTGTGCGAACTGCCGAGGATATTTGCTACCAATACAAGCACATCATCCCATCGGTTACTAATGGGGCAGTAATTAGTGTCTGGACGCCCATAGGGCAAGTCATTGAAGCGAGCCGCGATGATGGTCCCGGTGGTGCGGGCGAACAGAGTCATTTGCATGTGGATCGCTATGTTTGCGATGCGCAATTCATTCAAATCCCCGGCACTATTTCGGGCGACATTCGCGCTCTTGTACCGCTAATAGTTCCATGAGCGAGGAAAGGTGTATTCTCATGAAATGGTTGATCCTGATCGTCATTGTCGTCTTGGGAGTGGATGGAAGTACATCTGCTTTCCAGCAAGATGATGACGTCTTAACACCAACGCCATTGCTGACTCGTACTGTTGGATTCAATGAGATCAGTTGGAGTTCACAAGACAATGTGATCGCAGTAGTTCCACCCCAACTTGAAACAGCCACACAGGGTCAGCAAATTGCTCAGACAACCGGAGACGTTGAACTGTGGCAGCCTTTCTCCAGTCGTGGCGACTTAGAATATGCTTCCGCGTTGTGGCTGCCTGACGCGCTCGTGCAAACGAATGAACAAACCGGGCAACAACGGCGGTTCCCGACGCTCTTTGAGTTCAGCCCCGACGGCGAACGCCTCGCTATGGATGTCGGGGAATTGATCATGGCTGACGTCCGTACAGGTGAAGTGCTTTACACCCAACCTGAGATTGACGGGATTTACTGGAATCCGGATGGCACGCGGCTGGTAAGTCAGGATCTGAATGAAACTGCGTTCACCATTGTCATTTGGGATGCCAACACAGGCACAGAACTCCAACGCTATCGCAGCCCCAATCGTCTCCCTGAGGGAGCGAGACCCTACGCAGCCATTCTCGATTTTTCCTGGGGAACGGAAGAGGAGATCGCTTTTATAGCTAACGATGACACACGCGGCATTCTCAACCTTGCGACGGGGACTGTAACTGACATCTACGACTGCTGCATAGAAGAAGCATTCTATCTCAAGTGGCAGCCGGGCGGTCGATTGTTAGCGACACACGACCGTGTGTATGATGTTGACCTGCGTCAGCCACTATTTTACTTTCCCCATCAGTCAGATGTGTATTGGAGTCCAGACGGACAATGGCTGATCGGCGACACTGGCACTGTAGTATCCCTGATTTCAATCGCCGACCAACGGGTCATGTTACGCTTTTCATTGGATGCGATTGCTGCACAGTATGGAGATTATGTCACCAACCTGGTGTGGTCGCCTGATGGACAATACATCGCGACTATTACAGGCATTGACGATGAGAATGGGCGTAGACAACATTATGTAACCATTTGGGACATTCAAGCGATCATAGCAGAGGCAGGCTATACGCTCAGCATCATCCCGTAATCCGCTATTAGAGTATCCGCTTGCTTTTCACTCACGATCCCGTCCGCCTGCCGCGCCGACCTGCTGGCGGTCGCATCGACAATCGCCGCGCAGGGGCAATAACGCCCCGCGCCGCCTCTCACACATCCACCGTCGGCAGGGTGACGCGGAACGTGCTGCCCGCGCCGACGGCGGGTTTGACCATGATGCGCCCGCCGTGCAGTTCGACGATCTCTCAGCTTGCCACACCCAGCGACCCTAGCTGATCTGCCAGTACGTCGCGCGTGGCAACCCCGCGATTGACGAAGCGCGGCTGCATCCGCTCATCCAGCACGAACGTCGTCGGCGCGGAAAACACGCCCCAGCGATCCGCCGTCTCTGTGTCCGCCGCCGCGTCGATCTGGATGATTTGCACCGCGCTGCCATACGCCGCCGTGATTTGCTGTAAGGCAGGCTGCTGCTGCGTGCGACAGGTCACGCAAAACGGCGTCGTGAAGTACAGGATGGTCGGCGTCCCGCGTGCGGCTGTCTCCAGCGCGGGATCGGTCGGCGTCTGCGCGGCGACGCGCTTCAGGCTGTAATGATTCCACGCGCGCCACGCCACCACGCCCATCGCGATGATCAGCAGGGCAAGCAGCAAACGTTCTACCATTCGGTATTCTCCCTTGTAGGGACGAGGCACGCCTCGTCCGTTGTCCTTCGTCGATCTGTTTTATGGACGACAGACATGGCGTCCAGTCCCTTTCCTGGGCTGAGGGCTTACTGTACCGGCGCGCGGTCAAACCCGCGCACACCCAGCCGATGCAGCTGGTAGTACATCAGGCAACCGACGCAAATCCCGGCGAACAGGTTAAGCGCCGCCAGCGCCACCACCACCCACGTCAGCGCCCAGCCGATGGCGGGCAGGTTGAGCAGGAATAACACAACCGCGATCAGCAGCACGGTCCCGCCGACGCCCTGTGCAAAGCGGTGCGGCTCCGGGTTGTCGAGTTTGACATCCGGCTTGACCCAGCCCTGTGGCTTGAGCAGTGCGGCGTAGACCTGCTTGAACAGCCCGGCGTTCGGCAGCGCCGTGCCGATCAGCATGACGGCGGCGACGAACGCCACCAGCAGCGGTACGTTGAGGACGAACGCTGCAATCAGCAGCCCGATGATGAACGCCTGATTGGTGCGCAGCGCACTGTGATCGACCAGGCGGTCAGACGATTGGGACATAGCAGGACTCCTTCTTAAAAACCCTCACCCCTGCCCCTCTCCCTCAGGGCGAGGGGTTCAGAAGATTTCTGAAAGTCCCTCTCCATGAGGGAGAGGGATTTAGGGTGAGGGTTGCTGTAAATAAAAAGCCCTGGCGGGTTGCCAGGGCTTTGGGTGACGACACGACACGACTACTCATGCACGACGCGCGACGAAACCGCTGGCAGTGGGGTTGCAGCACAGACAACACATACAGCAGGCGGCGCAAACGTGCGGGTTCATGGATCAGCGTTTCACATGCATTTGGACGATGGGCGCGAATTATAGAGACTGTTTGGTGTCTGTCAATAAAGTCCTGTATAAG
This sequence comes from Chloroflexota bacterium, assembly GCA_033763755.1. Lineage (GTDB taxonomy): Bacteria > Chloroflexota > Anaerolineae > Aggregatilineales > Phototrophicaceae > Flexifilum. Next base: position 6,831 of record JANRJX010000061.1, on the reverse strand, counting down.
AATTTCAAAAGTTAGAACTTTGAAATGTGCTTGACAGCCGCGCGAAAGTTGTTTACCTTCAAAAGCGTGTTAGCGACCTGGAGCAATCTTTTACCATGATCCGCACGAACGCCCGCCCCATGTGTTGTATGTGTATGGCAAATCACCGCCGGGGTTTGTGCTGCTAACGCGCTGACTGAGTTTCGCCACGAGACGCCCCGGTAATGCCGGGGCGTTTGTTTTTCAGACTACGAACGCCCTGGCACATGCCGGGGCGTTTTCGTTCACCCACGCTGAGCGATAGACTGCGGAGAAAGGGGTTGTCACGATGTGTAGCTGTAGTGGTTGTTGTGCCTGACGAATGATCAAGCGCTCTGACACAGCGCGTCGCCTGTCTCACATTTCACATCTGACATATTTCTGGAGAACGAAGACAATGGTTCGCATCAAATGGCTCGTTACGCTGCTGGCATTGCTCACCCTGGTACTGGGGGCAGCTGGAATTTCCGCACAGGACACCGCGCCTGAAGTCCTGGTCACTGCCGACTGGCTGGAAGAAAACCTCGAAAACCCGAACGTTCGCATCATCGAAGTCAGCGTCAACCCCGGCGTCTTTGAACGCGGGCATATCCCCGGCGCGGTCAACTTCGTCTGGCACACCGACTTCGTTGATCCTGTACAGCGCGATATTGTCTCTGGCGAACGCTTCCAGGAACTGCTGCGCGCGGCGGGCATCAACGAAGACACCACCGTCGTCCTCTACGGCGATAGCAACAACTGGTTCGCTGCCTGGGGCATCTGGATTTTCAATATTTACGGGCTGACCGACGCCCGGCTGCTCGATGGCGGGCGCGTCAAGTGGGAGGCGGATGGTCGCGCGCTGGCAACCGATGTCGCCACATTTGACGCAGGTAACGTCACGATTGGCGAGGCAAACGCCGACCTGCGCGCGCTCAAGGACGAAGTGCTGAGCGTTGTGCTGGGCGAAAGCGCCGGGCAGTTGGTCGATATTCGCGGTGCAGCGGAATACAACGGCGAAATCTTCGCGCCCGAAGGCGTGCAGGAACTGGCAGTTCGTGCGGGTCATATTCCCGGCGCGGTCAATGTCCCCTGGGGACAGAATGTTCGTGAAGACGGCACGTTCAAATCGGTCGAAGAACTACGCGCACTCTATGCGGGCGTCGGTATTGATGGATCGCAGCCCATCATCACCTATTGCCGCATCGGGGAGCGCGCCGCGCTGACGTGGTTCGTGCTGTACAAACTGCTCGGCTACGAAGTCGCGCTCTATGATGGCTCGTGGACGGAATGGGGCAACTCGGTCGGTGTTCCGGTCGTCAATCCGGCTGGCACGGTCTGGGGCGGTCAGTAACGTATGTCGGAAACGGTAATCGGGGGCAGCCGCGCGGCTGCCCCCGCACTTTTATCCGGTTCACGAGGGGCATGGCTGCGCGTCGGTCTTGCCCTCGTCGTCTGTGTCGGGCTGGTCGGCGGCGCATACCTGCTGCATGACACAGCAGGGTATGGCGCGAAAGCATCTTTCTATCTGCTGATCGGCGCAGCACTCGGCATTACCTTTGCGCGCGGGCGCTTTTGCTTTTTTTGCATCCTGCGTGACTGGATCGAAAAGCGCGACAGCACTGGCATGTTCGCGATTCTTGCGGCACTGGCAGTCGGTGGGGTGGGTTACGCCGTCGTCTTTGGCGCGTTTCTGCCTAATGCCTTCAGTGGTCGCCTGCCGCCAGACGCGCACATCGGACCGGTGAGCTGGGTGCTGTTGGCGGCAGGGCTGGCGTTCGGCTTCGGTATGACGCTTTCTGGGGCGTGCATCAGCGGGCATCTGTATCGGCTTGGAGAAGGCTACAGCCGCGCACCGCTGGCGCTGTTCGGCGCGGCGGTCGGCTTTGGACTCGGGTTCTTCACCTGGCAAAGTGTGTATCTCGGCGCGATCCGAAGTGCGCCGGTCGCCTGGCTGCCGGCGACGTTCGGCTATGGCGGGGCATTGGCGCTGCATCTGGCAGTGCTGGTCATTTTCGGTATTATTCTGCTGCGTTATCTGCCCTCTCCCACCCCGCCTGCGAACCAGGCAGAACGCTTGACACTGGCGCGCCTGGCGCGTATCGTCTTCCAACAGCGTTGGAATCCGCTGGTCACAGGCGCGATTGTCGGGCTGCTCGGTATGTTTGCCTATTTTCGTGTCGAACCGCTGGGTGTTACGTCACAAATCGGCAGCCTGTCGCGCACGGCGCTCGATAACGCTGGGCTGCTGGCGGAACGCTTGAACGGACTGGACACTTTCGCGGGCTGCGCGACTCAGGTGGTGCAAACCATCACTGAAAACGGCTGGCTCATTGGTGGACTGGTGTTGGGATCGTTCGCGGTCTCGCTGCTCGCCAACCGCTTCCAGATTTCGGCGCTGACATTCAAGAGCTCGCTGACAGCGCTGGGCGGCGGCGTGCTGATGGGCTGGGGATCGATGCTGGCGCTGGGCTGCACGGTGGGAACGCTGCTCTCCGGCATGTCGGCGTTCGCGGTTTCTGGATGGGTATTTGCAGCAGCAGTCATTATTGGCGTATGGGCGAGTCTGCGGCTTAAGCTCGCGGAGTAGCCCATTCAAGATGAGGGTAGACCATGACAGAGCGCATCCTTGAGACGCAGGCTGAAGCCACGAACAGCACAGACGCTGTGCATGGCGGCACGGAACGCAGCAAGCCCTTCAGCGCGATCACCACGCCGATTGTGCAGACGGCGACCTACACGTTTGCCAGTTCGAGCGAACTGAAGGAGTACATGCAGCGCAAATTCGGGCGCGGCGACGCGGATCGTGTCGAGTATGGGCGCTACGGCAACCCGACCATCGAAGCCGCCGAGCGCAAAATCGCCACGCTCAACGGCGCAGATGCCGCGATCCTCTATGCATCCGGCATGGCGGCGGTCACGACTGTGCTGCTCACGCTGCTGCGTCCGGGATTGCACATTGTCCTGACCGACGACTGTTATCGCCATACGCATGATTTCGTGCTTGGCTTCCTGTCGCGCTACGGCATCGAAAGCACCGTCGTACCGATGGGCGATTATGACGCGATGGAAGCAGCGATCATCCCGCGCAAGACGCGCGTTATCCTGACTGAAAGCCCGACCAACCCCTATCTGCGCGTGGCGGATTTGGAACGTGTCGCGGCGCTTGGCAAGCAGCATGGCGCGCTGACGATGATCGACAGCACGTTCGCCACGCCTGTTAACCAGCGTCCGCTGGAATGGGGCATCGATCTGGTGATGCACAGCGCGACCAAGTATCTCGCCGGGCATAATGACCTGCTGGCGGGCGTAGTCGTCGGGCGCAAGGAGCGCATTGACGCGCTGCGCGAAACGCGCGGGCTGTTCGGTGGCGTGGTCGATCCACAAAACGCCTGGCTGCTGGAACGCGGGCTGAAGACGCTGTCACTGCGCGTGCAGCAGCAGAATTCCACCGCGCAGCGCGTTGCGGACTTCCTCGAAACGCACCCGAAGATCGAGCGCGTCTGGTATCCGGGATTGGAGTCGCATCCCGATCATGAGGTGGCGCGCGAGCAGATGCGCGGATTTGGCGGCGTCGTCACGTTCGAGGTGCGCGGCGATTTGCAGCGTACCAGCGACTTCATCGACGCGCTGCGCATTCCGTATATTGCCGCCAGTCTGGGCGGTGTCGAAAGCCTGATCCAGCAGCCAGCGCTCATGAGCCATTTCGAGAAGACGCCGGAAGAACGCGCGCAGTTGGGCATTAAAGACAATCTCGTGCGCTTCGCCATCGGCATCGAAGACGCCGACGATATTCTGGACGATCTGGAACAGGCACTGGCGGTCATATAGCAGGGGCAGGGACACAATGCAGGTACGATTGCCGGAAACACTCCAACAACAAATCTTTGCCCAGTTGCAGGCGGAGTACCCGCACGAAGGCGGCGGTTTCCTGCTGGGCAGCGTCGGCGGCGATACAGTGGTGATCAGCGACATTCTGTCGGTCGCGAACGTCTTTGAGGAAAGCGAGCGCCACCATCGTTACGCCATGACGCCGCAGGACTGGCTGCGCATGGAAGACGAGGCGGACGCGCGCGGCTTGACCATCGTTGGCTATTTTCACAGCCACCCCGATTCACCTGCCATACCGTCGGAGTACGACCGTGAGTACGCGCTGCCCAACTTCGTCTACCTGATCACCCAGGTGGACTCCGGCGCGGCAGTCGAAATGCTCGGCTGGCGGCTGCGCGATGACCGGACACGATTTGAGGCGGAAACGCTGGAAATTACAACGGTGTGATTTAAGGTGTATCGTTTGACCCTCATCCCCTAACCCCTTCTCCCTCAGGGCGAAGGGGAATCAGGATTTTCTGGAAGCCCCTCTCCATGAGGGAGAGGGGTTGGGGTGAGGGTTTCTCCGCCTTTATTTGTTAGACTTTATCATTCCGCCCCTACGAAAGGAAATACCCGACTATGCCCACGATTAAAATCCCCAGCCCGCTGCGCGCCTACACAGGCGGGCAGGCGCTTGTTGCCGTTGGCGGCACGACGGTCGGCGATGCGCTGCATGAACTCGTGACGCAGCACCCGGAACTGCGCCAGCATTTATACGAAGGCGAGACGCTGCGCAACTTCGTCAAGGTCTTTCTGGGTGACGAAGATGTACGTTTCCTGGATGGCATCAGCACGCCGGTTGATGATAAGACGGAACTGCGCATCATCCCCAGCATCGCGGGCGGCAGTTACGCGCCGTTGGTGGAAGCGACGGGTACGCTGAACAACGACGAGGTGCGCCGCTACAGCCGCCATGTCACGCTGCCGGATGTCGGCATGGAGGGGCAGAAGCGGTTGAAGGCAGCGAGCGTGCTGCTGGTCGGTACAGGCGGTCTGGGCAGCCCACTGGCGTTGTATCTGGCGGCGGCGGGCATCGGGCGCATTGGCTTGGTCGATTACGATGTCGTCGATGAGTCGAACCTGCAACGACAGGTGATACATGGGCAGTCAAGCGTCGGTGCGCTCAAGGTCGATAGCGCCGAGCAGCGCATGAAGGACATCAACCCGTATTTGCAGATCGACAAGTACAACGTGCCGCTGACCTCCGCCAACGCCATCGAACTGATGACGCCGTACGACATCATCATCGATGGCACGGACAATTTCCCGACGCGCTATCTGGTCAACGATGCCTGCGTCAAACTGGGCAAGCCGAACGTCTATGGCAGCATCTTCCGCTTCGAGGGGCAGGTGAGCGTCTTCTACGCCAAAGAGGGTCCCTGTTACCGCTGCCTGTTCCCGACACCACCCCCGCCCGGTCTCGTGCCAAGCTGCGCCGAAGGCGGCGTCCTCGGCATTCTGCCCGGCACGGTCGGCACGCTGCAAGCGACAGAAGCGATCAAGCTGCTGCTCGGCATTGGCACGCCGTTGATCGGCAAGATGCTGCTGTACGATGCGCTCGATATGAGCTTCACGACGCTCAAGGTGCGCAAGAGCCACGACTGCCCGGTGTGCGGCATCCCTGCCGACCAGGTGGAACTGATCGATTACGAGCAGTTCTGCGGAATGCCCGCGCACGACCACAGCGATTATAAGCCGCAGGTGCAGGTGACGCCCGTCACGATCCCCGAAATGACGGTTCGCGAATTGAAGGCGCGCTACGACGCCGCCACGCCGACGGTGGTGCTGGATGTGCGCGACCCGCACGAGTGGGACATCAGCGTCTTGCCCGGCACGCTGCGCATCCCGAAGGGGCAGATCGAAGCGGCGAAGAACGAGGTGGTCGCCGGACACAAGCGCCGTGAAGAGACGGTGCTGGCGCAGATTCCGAACGAGGGCGAGGTGATCGTTCACTGTCGGTCAGGCAAGCGCAGCGCGGACGCGATTGTGTTTCTGCGCGAGGCGGGCTACACCAACGAACTCGTCAATCTGGCGGGCGGCATTCTGGCGTGGGCGGACGAAATCGACCCGACGATGGCGACGTATTAAACTGGGGCATGTCTTGTAAGCACCTATCACCTGAGAATGAGCAATGTTCTAGTGAAATCAATGCTATTATCAAGGGGAAGAAAGGAAGACGAGAATGTCAGACGCCTTCAAAACCCCAACCCTTGCGCGCCTGCGCGAGCAACGCGACACGATTATCGCGCTTGCCGAACGCTATGGTGCGTCGAATGTGCGTGTCTTTGGCAGTGTGGCGCGTAACGAAGCGACTCCCGAAAGTGATGTCGATTTGCTGGTGGAGTTTGCGTCGGATTACAAACTGCGCGATCTGATTCGTCTAACGCAAGCACTTCAAAACTTGATCCAGCATCGGGTCGAAGTGGTCGATCAAACCAACATCCGCGAGGAACTTCGGCGTCACATTATGCGAGATGCGACGCCGCTATGAAAGACCAACGCATTTTCTGCCACGACATTCTTGATCGTATCGCGCGTATTGAACGCTATACGGCTGAGGGACGCGCTGCCTTTATGGAGTCCGAGCTGCTTCAGGATGGTGTTATCCGCAGTTTTGAGGTTATTGGTGAAGCGATCAAGCGGATGGAACCAACCTTACTTGCCACAAGGACTGACGTGATCTGGAGTGATTTTGCTGGTTTCAGAGATGTCCTCATTCACCAGTATGAGAAAGTCCGTTTGAACCTCGTCTGGGAGTTTTCGCAAGAAGACCTACCGCCTCTAAAAGCCGCTATCCTGGCGTTATTGGCAACACTTCCACCTGAGGATGAGCGTTGCTAAGTCTTTCAGCTCAATCTGGCGGGCGGCATTCTGGCGTGGGCGGACGAAATCGACCCGACGATGGCGACGTATTGAGGGTGGCTGCGGATTAGAATGGGCTGAGCATCGCCTGTTAAGTAG
>JANRJX010000060.1:0-25430 GCA_033763755.1 Chloroflexota bacterium | reverse complement strand
CGGGGTCATCGAGCGCGGCGCGCATCGCCGCGATATGTTCGGGTGTTGTGCCACAGCAGCCGCCAATGATGCACGCGCCGATCGCTTTGAACATCAGCGCGTAGTCTGCAAAGTAGGCGGTCGTGGCCGGGTACATCATGCGCCCGCCGACATTTTCTGGCAGCCCGGCGTTGGGCATGGCGGAGAATGTGGCGTCCGGCGCGGCTTCGTGCATCGCCTGTAGGATGCGCGCGATCTGCGCCGGACCGCCGCTGCAATTGACACCGATCACATCCGCACCCGCCTCGTGCAGGTCGCGGGCGACGCGCCCCGGCAGGTGTCCCAGCAGCGTGCGGTCGTCAGCGGTGAACGTCATTTGGGATATAATTGGGATAAGTGGCGATACCTCACGCGCCGCCGCGATTGCTTCCAGCGCTTCGTTCAGGTCGGTGAACGTCTCGCAGACGATGACATCGACTCCGCCTTCGACCAGCCCGCGCATCTGCTCGGCAAAGACAGCCCGCGCTTCTTCCGGCTTGACACGTCCGTAAGGCTGAATCCCCACGCCAAGCGGACCAACCGACCCGGCGATATAAACAGGGCGGTCGGTTTCCGACGCTGCCAGCCGCGCCAGTGACGCACCGGTGCGGTTGATGTCGAGCGTGCGCTCTGCCAATCCGTGTTCACCGAGTTTAAAGCGGTTCGCGCCGAACGTGTTGGTTTCGATCACGTCCGCGCCCGCTTCGATATAGGCGCGGTGGATGTCGAGGATCAGTTCCGGCTGTTTGAGGTTCAGCTCGTCAAACGGCGAGTCAATCGGAATGCCGCGCCCGTGCAGCAGCGTCCCCATCGCGCCATCGGCGAGGAGTGGCGCAGCGGTGTTCAGACGTTCGCGGAATGTGAGTCTGGTCATGCGTATAAACCTGTTGACAACGATACCCTTGAAGCATACAACACAGGCGCAAAAGTTAAAGAGTCGATGAGATAATTATTTTAGTCTACAGGTGCTGCCTTTCATCGCCCTTGCGTGACTGCCGCTCACCCTCTGTAGGGGTGGAACGCATCCTGAACCTACACACTCACTGCGCAGAAAGGCGGGCGATTCGCTATAATTGAATCAGCGTTTGGTTATTTTGAATTGGAGTACAAAATGTTAGAAGCTGTTGCGAGCAATGGAATTGCCTTTGAACTGACCGATGATCAACTGATGCTGCAAAAGCTGGCGCGCGATTTTGCCGCCAAGGAGATCATCCCCAAAGCGGAGCACTATGACCGCACGGGTGAGTTCCCGATTGACGTGATCGAAAAGGGGCGACAGGCGGGGCTGGTCAACCTGAACATTCCGGCGGAGTACGGCGGCGCGGGCGCGAATGTGCTTGAGGAGTGCATCGCCGGGGAAGAGCTGGCGTATGGCTGTTCGGGCATCAGCACGGCGATGAGCGTCAACAACCTGTCGTCGCTGCCGATCATGATCGGTGGGACGCAGGCGCAGAAAGACCACTGGCTGGGCGAGCGCATGGTCGATAAGGGGCATATGGCGGCGTACTGTGTGACGGAGCCAGCGGCGGGGTCGGACGTGGCGGGGATGCAGACGCGCGCCGAACGTCGGAACGGGCATTACGTGCTGAACGGATCGAAGATATTCATCAGCAACGTCAACTATGCCAACTTCTACACCGTCTTCGCCGTGACCGATCCGAGCAAGCGTCACAAGGGCATCTCGTGCTTTGTGGTCGAACGTGACAGCCCCGGCATCAAGGTCAGCAAGCATTTCGACAAGCTGGGGCAGCGCGCGGCGGATACGGCTGAAGTCGTGTTCGAGAATGTCGAAGTGCCTGTCGAAAACCGCATCGGTGAAGAGGGCATGGGCTTCCTGCTGGCAATGTCGGTGTTCGATCACAGCCGTCCGGGTGTGGCGGCGGGTGCGGTCGGTGTGGCGCGGCGGGCGCTGGAAGAATCGGTCAAGTACGCCAAAGAGCGTCACACGTTCAACGTCCCCATCTGGCAGCATCAGGCGGTCGGTCATAAGATCGCGGACATGGCGATCAATATTGAAGCGGCGCGGCTGCTGACATGGCAGGCGGCGTGGCAGGTCGATCACGGCATGGCGAACCCGCGCGTAATCGCTTCCGCAAAGGCGTTCGCGGCGGATATGGCGATGAAGGTGACGGTGGACGCGGTGCAGGTCTTCGGCGGCTACGGCTATATGAAGGAGTACCCGGTCGAGAAGCTGATGCGCGATGTGAAGGTGTTCCAGATTTACGAAGGCACGAGCGAAATCCAGCGGAACATCGTTGTGCGCGAGCTGTTCCGTTAAATACAGGCAATTTAACGCAGAGGCGCGGAAACAGAGCGACATGGACGAAGATGTCTCTGCGTCTCTGCACCCCTGCGTTAAACATCCTGTTTGTGGCTTTGGGTATGATTAGCTTTTAAGGGCAGTCTGCGGGTATAGTTTTGTTCTTTATACAAAAGCGAGATGATTCATGCCGACGACGCACACGGACATCCTGATTATTGGCGCGGGGCTGGCGGGGCTGACGGCGGCAAACACGCTGCAACGCGCTGGATATGCGCCGCTGGTGATCGACAAAGGGCGCAGCCTGGGCGGGCGGCTGGCGACGCGCCGTGTGGCAGGTGGGCTGGCAGATCACGGCGCCCAGTTCTTCACGGTGCGCGATGCCGAATTTCAGACGATGGTGGATGACTGGCTGAAGCGTGATCTGGCGTATGTATGGTCGTATGGCTGGAGCGACGGCAGCACGGCGGACACGCCGCGCGACGGGCATCCGCGGTATGCGATTCGCGGCGGGCTGAACAATCTGGCAAAGCATTTGTCAGCGGGGATGGACTGCCGCGTCAACCAGCAGGTCGCGATTATCGAACGGCGCGAGGACGTATGGGTGGTGACGCTGGCGGACGAAGCGGCGGTGTACACGGCGCGCGTGCTGCTGCTGACAGCGCCTGTGCCGCAATCGCTCAAACTATTGGAAAGCGGTGGCGTGCTGCTGGACACAAGCGATAGTGACGGGCTGAAGCAAGTGGCGTATGCGCCGTGTGTGTGCGGGATGTTCCATATCGAGGGCGATCTGTATCTGCCGGAGCCGGGTGCGCTGCAACGTCCAAACGCCGAGATCGCCTGGATCGCCGATAACCAGCGTAAGGGGATTTCGCCGGAGGCGCGCGTCATCACGCTGCACGGCGGACCAGGCTTTAGCCGCGAGCATTACGACGACACGGACGCGGCGCTGATTTCGCGCTTCACGGCGGAACTGGTGAGCTTCATGAACCCGAACGCGCACATCCGCGAGGCACACATCAAGCGCTGGCGCTATTCGCAGCCGACGGTGCTCTATCCGGCGCGCTGTCTCGCGGCGAAGGGGCTGCCGCTGGTGTTCGCAGGCGATGCTTTCGGCGAGCCGCGCGTGGAGGGGGCGGTGCTGTCCGGCTTGGCGGCTGCGGGGGCGACGGTGGGGATGGTGTGAGTGGCAAAAAAACCTATCTCCACCCAACTATCCCGCGCGAATATCGACACCGTTATGGCGCTGCTGGCTGCAACTGCTCCGGCATTGAACGCCGTGAGCCAGCGCATGACGCCAGACTCACAGCGCCAACCCTGGAAGGCGGGCGAGCGCTCGTTTGTCGAAGTCGTGGCGCATGTGCTGAATTGTGAAGAGCGCCTGACCGAGTCCATTTATGCAGCGCTGCTCGTGCATGAACCGTTGGTGCTCGATATTCATCCCGAACGACAGTGGGGCGCGCTGCTTCGCTACGAAACGTGCGATTGTAGTGAACTGCTGGCGTACTTTAGCTTCCGGCGCAAGGTGTTGCTGCGCGTATTGAGCGGCTTGAGCGATGCGCAGTGGAGCCGCGTGATTTGTGAAACGGGAAAGCAGCGAAAAGAGTCGGTCTACTGGCGCGCACGGACGATGGCGCTGCACGAGGCAGAGCATGTCACGGAAGTTGAAGACTGGCTTAAGAACATGGCACTTTAGGATACTTTGGCGCACAATAAGACGCACTCCTTGTTGTGTGAGGTGTACCGTAATGAACCCGCCCATCGAACCGCAGACTCCGCTTCCGAATCAAGAATCCGTCTGGGATTACCCGCGTCCACCGCGCGTGGAAGCCGTGCCGGAACGCATCCGCATCGTCTTTAACGGCGAAACCATTGCCGATACGACCCGCGCCAAACGGGTGCTGGAAACCAGCCACCCGCCGTCCTACTACATTCCACACGCCGACATTCGCATGGAACTGCTGTCCGCTGTGCCGAACTACCAGACGTACTGCGAATTCAAAGGCGGCGCGTCGTACTGGACGCTCAAGGTCGGCGAGCGCGTGGCGCAGCGCGTGGCGTGGAGCTATGCGCGCCCTAACCCCGGTTATGAAGCGATCAAGGATCATCTGGCGTTTTATGCCAGCCGTGTCGACGAGTGCTACGTCGGTGACGAGCGCGTGCAGGCGCAGGCGGGCGACTTCTACGGTGGCTGGATCACCTCGAAGATCGTCGGTCCGTTCAAAGGCGGTCCGGGAACGCTGGGGTGGTGATCGTGACGCAGCCTAAACTCATCCTGTTCGACATCGATTGCACGCTGCTGTGGACGCATGGGGCGGGGCGCGCGGCGATGAAACACGCCATGCTCGAAGTCTTCGGCGTCAACGATGGCATCGATACCTATCCATTTGGCGGCAAGACCGACTGGCAGTCGCTGGTCGATCTGCTCGCGCCGCACGGCTACACCTACGCCGACATCGAGCGCATCATGCCGGAATACGACGGAGTGATGGGCAGGCATCTGGCACGCGTGGCGGCGGACTTCAATATCGTGCCATGCCCCGCTGCGCCGGAGCTGGTCGCCAGCCTGCACGCGCGCACGGACACGCTGCTCGGCGTCGTCACGGGCAACTGCCGCAGCAGCGCGCCTGTCAAACTGGAGGCGGCCGGCTTTGAACCGGCGTTGTTCCCCGTCGGCGCGTTCGGCAGCGAGGCAATGTCGCGTGATGATCTGCCGCCGCTGGCAGTGGCGCGGGCGGTCGAGCATTATCGTCAGTCGTTCGCGCCGGAGCAGGTGTACGTCGTCGGTGATACGCCCGCCGATGTGCAGTGCGCGCGGGCGATTGGGGCGGTGGCGGTGGCAGTGCGGACAGGCTATTGCAAGCCAGGCGAACTGGAAGCCAGCGCGCCGGACTATCTGCTCGATGACTTGACGGGGTTTGAGACGCTGTTAACCTAAAACTTGCGCTCTCCCAAACACGCATTACAATTCGTATTCATGAATCGCGGATGAGAAACCCACACTGAACCGTTCAACAGAGGGAAGGGTATTTAAGTGCGGTATGCACTTATCCGCGTTTGTCCTTTTGCCAGACAGGGAGATATGACTTATGACCAAGTTTCTCCGCGTTGCGCCGCTGATGCTGGTGGCGCTCCTGCTCGCGCTCAGTCCTGCCTTCGCGCAAGACTTCGCGCCTACCTCGTATGCGGCTGAAAACTGCGATTACGGCGGTCTGATGCAGTCCATCGAAGCCCTGGACGAACTGACCGTCCGCTTCACGCTCTGCGCGCCTGATCCGTCGTTCCCGGCGAAGGTGGCGTTCTCGTCGCTCGGCATCTACCCGTCGGAATATCTTGAATCGACGGGCGGCGGTGGTGAAGCCCTGTTCCGCAACCCGGTCGGCACCGGTCCCTATCGTCTCGAAACCTGGGATCAGGGCAATCAGATCGTCCTGACGCGCCATGACCAGTACTGGGGTGAACCTGCCAAAGAACAGACCGTCGTCATCCGCTGGGTCAGCGAATCCGCGGCGCGGCTGGTCGAGTTGCAGGCGGGTACTGCCGATGGTATCGATAACGTCGGTACGGACGACATCGCCAACGTCGCCGCCAATCCTGACCTGGCGCTCTACCCGCGCGCGGGCTTCAACATCATGTATCTGGGCATGAACGTCGATCTTGGCGCATTCGCTAACATCAATGTCCGCCAGGCTGTGGCGCATGGTGTGGATAAGCAGCGTATTGTCGATAACTTCTATCCCGAAGGCTCGATTGCGGCTGACCTGTTCATCCCGCCGAACAGTATGGACGCGGGCTACACGCCGGAAGTCGAACCGTTCCCGTTTGACCAGGCACGCGCGCAGGAACTGCTCGATGCAGCCGCTGCTGAAGGTGTCGAACTGCCAATCTCGGTCAATCTGTACTTCCGCGATGTCGTGCGCGGGTATCTGCCCAACGTTTCGCGCGTGGCGCAGGATATGGCAGAGCAGCTGAACAGCATCGGCGGCGGTGCCTATTTCAACGTCACACCGCAGGTGGTCGAATCGACGCAGTTCCTCGACGAAGCGCTGGCGGGACAGTACGAACTTTACCTGCTCGGCTGGACGGGTGACTGGCCAGACGCCACCAACTTCTTCGATACGCACTTTGGTCCGACCAACGAACAGTTCGGCACGCCGATCCCGGAAGTGACAGAACGACTGGCAGCTGCGGGTCAACTGAGCGACCCCGCGGCGCGTAATGAACTCTACGCCGAAGTCAACACCATCCTGCGCGACGAGGCTCCGATGCTGCCGATTGCGCACGGTGCATCCGCGGTCGCTTTCCGCGCGCCCATCAGCGGTGCGCACGCCAGCCCGCTCGGCAACGAGCAGTTCGCGGTCATGGAAGACCCGGATGACGATACGCTGGTCTGGATTCAGAACGGCGAGCCGGGTGGTCTGTACTGCGCTGATGAAAGCGATGGCGAATCGCTGCGCGTCTGCGAACAGATTACCGAGTCGCTGATGGCGTATGAAATCGGCGGTTCGCTGGTCATCAATGGTCTGGCGGAAAGCTTTGTCGCCAATGAAGATGCTACCGAATACACGTTCACGCTGCGTTCCGGCGTCGTCTTCCATGATGGCAGCGCGCTCGACGCCAACGACGTAGTGACAACCTATGCAGTCCAGTGGGATCAGGCGAACCCGCTGCATGTCGGGCGTACAGGCACATATGAATACTGGGGCTACATGTTCCAGGCATTCCTGAACGCACCCGAATAACCATTATTGCAGGGGCGACCCACCGGGTCGCCCCTGCAGATTGTGTGACCATCCATGCTCCAGTTCATCTTGCGGCGGCTGATATTTTCTATACCCGTTCTTATTGGCATCCTGATTGTCACGTTTCTGCTCGCGCGCCTCATTCCCGGCGATCCATGTCGCGCCATGTATGGCGAACGCGCGACCGAAGAACTCTGCGATGCGTTCCTGGCGCGTGAAGGACTCGATCAGCCGATCTGGAATCAGTTTGGCTTATATGCCGGGCGTGTCCTGTCCGGTGACTTTGGCGAGTCGATCCGTTTCCAGCGCCCGGTCAGCGATATTCTCGCCGAACGGCTGCCAACCACCGTTGAGCTGACGCTGGCGGCGGTCACATTCGCGGCGGTGGTCGGGATACCGCTCGGCATTGTCTCCGCCTATCGGCGCAACTCGCCGCTGGATTTCGGCACGATGCTTTTCGCCAATGTCGGCGTCTCTATGCCCGTATTCTGGCTTGGCTTGATGCTGGCCTATATCTTCGCTGTCGCGCTGGGCAATACGCCGTTTGCGCTGCCACCTTCGGGGCGATTGCCGGCTGGCTTAACGCCCACACCCTTTTATGTCGAGTGGGGCTGGGCAGAGAGTGAACAGGCAGCGAGCGGCTTGCTCATCTTCTTAGGGCGGCTCTACGGCTTGAACGCCATGCTCACGGGCGATCCGAATCTGTTTTTTCAATCGCTGCGTCACCTGCTGCTGCCCGCCATTGCCGTTGGCACAATTCCGATGGCGATCATTGCACGCATGACCCGTTCGAGCGTGCTGGAAACGTTAGGGCAGGATTACGTCCGCACTGCCCGTGCCAAAGGCGTGCGCGAATTGTTCGTCGTCCTCAATCATGCCGTGCGCAACGCCCTGCTGCCTGTCGTGACAATCATTGGATTGAACTTCGGCTTGCTCATCAGCGGTGCGGTGCTGACTGAAACGATCTTCAGCTTAAGCGGCATCGGGCGGACACTGGTCGAGGGCATTACAGCCCGCGATTACACGCTTGTGCAGGGTTTCACGCTCTTCATCGCGATTGCGTTCGTCATCATCAATATGCTGACTGATGTCCTCTACGGGTATCTCGACCCGCGCATCCGACAGGGATCGTAAGCGATCATGGCAACCACCAACACCGTCGCCAAACTCAAGGTCGATCCCGCAGCCACACGGCGTGAAGGCTCCAGCCTGTGGGCAGATGCGTTCCGTAACGTCCTGCGCAGCACCAACGCGCGCATCGGCTTGTTCCTGATTTTCTGTCTGCTGCTGATCGCACTCCTTGCGCCTGTGCTTGCGCCGTACCCGCCCAACACATCCATGCTCAGTATCGATGGCTACACAGGGACGGGGCGCTTGCCAGGAAAACCGCCGTGTATTCATCTATTCGGCTGCCCGACCGACCAGCCGCAGCACCTTATGGGGCTGGACCTGAACGCGCGCGATAATTTCAGCCGCATTCTATATGGCGCTCGTGTGTCGTTGTTCATCGGTCTGGCGAGCGTGACGCTGGCGATTGGTGTCGGCACGCTGCTGGGGCTGGTTTCCGGCTACTTTGGCGGCTGGGTGGATACGGTCATCATGCGCTTGATGGACGTGCTGTTGGCGTTTCCATCGCTGCTGCTGGCAATCGCCATCGCCACGTTCCTGGGGCGCGGGCTGGACAAGGCGCTGCTGGCAATTGCGATTGTCTCGATTCCGGCGTATGCGCGGCTGGCGCGCGCCAGCGTGCTGTCTGTGCGCGAGAACGACTACGTCACGGCGGAACGCGCGCTTGGCGCGGGCGATTGGCGCATTCTGTTCGGACACATCTTTCCGAACGCGATCACGCCGCTGATCGTGCAAGGCACACTCAGCATCGGCACTGCGGTGCTGGATGCCGCCGCGCTGTCGTTCCTCGGCGTCGGCTCGCAGCCGCCAGATGCCGAATGGGGCTTCATGCTGGCTGAGGCACGCAATTCCGTGTTCGCGCAGCCATACCTCGTTTTCTATCCCGGTCTGGCGATTATGCTGACGGTGCTGGCGTTCAACCTGCTCGGTGACGGAATGCGCGACGCGCTCGACCCGAAACTCAATCGGTTCTAGGTGAGCCTTTATTTTCGTAGCCACGATTATGGATATAATGAAGCAGTAGCTTTACGATTGTAAGATCGCCTCAATTTTCCACGAGCGAGAGGTTCCCGCGTGCGTTTTCCCAACTTTCCCATTCGTATTGCCCTGATCGGTGTGCTACTGGCGCTGATTGCCGCCTGCGCTCCTGCTGAACCGCCACCTACATCCACTGCCACGCCCGTCACCGTGCCGACGGGCGCAAACGGCGAACCCATCGCCGCTCGCGTCAACACACAAGAGATCAGCTTCCAAGCCTATGAGCGTTCAGTCGCCCGCGCTGAGCAGCAAATGTTGGGTGCCGCAGACCCGGCTGCCTTACGCGCTACCGTGTTGAACACGCTCATCGAGCAGGTCTTGATCGAGCAGGACGCCGCCCGCCAGCAGATCACCGTGACGGACGCGGAAGTAGAGACGGAAGTGCAGGCGCTGGTGAGCAGCGCGGGTAGTGCCGATGCCTGGCAGCAGTGGTTGGCTGCCAACCTCTACACTGAAGACGAACTGCGCGCCGAACTGCGCGCGTCGCTGCTGAACAGCAAGATGCAAACTGTCATCACCTCAGACCTGGACGGCGAAGTGCCGCACGTCCACGCTCGCCACATTCTCGTTGCGACAGAAGCCGAGGCAAACAGCCTTCTGGCGCGCTTGCAGGCGGGCGAAGACTTCGCGGCGCTGGCGAGCGTATCGCTCGATACTGCCACGCGCGAACAGGGCGGCGATCTGGGCTGGTTTACGCAGGAAGAGCTAATTGACCCGGCATTGGGTACAATTGCGTTTTCACTACAGCCGATGCAGATTGCGGGACCGATCCCGTCGATCCTCGGCTATCACATCATCCAGACACTCGAAAGCGCCAACCGCCCGCTGACCGAAGAGCGACGCGCGCAGCTGGCACAGCGCGAGTTTGAAACCTGGCTGGCAAGTCTGGTTGCCAGCGCCACGATTGAGCGGTTCATTTAATGGTTCCGGGCGCACCTACGGGGAGGTCGCATGTCGGGCGCATCGCGTTTGTATAACATCATCGCTATCGTCTTTTTGATTTTGTCGATACTCGCCTGCATCGGTGTGGTCGCTTGGGTAGTTTCGACCCCTGCGCCGCCTGCCGCTGCGGTGGCTATCCCAACGCAGCTGGTGTTGCCGACGCTAACCCCGTCGGCAACCCTGACTGCAACTCCACTGCCGACAAATACCCCGCTGCCTACGTTCACGCTTGTTCCCAGTATCACCCCGCTGCCTTCGGCAACCCCGATCACACCGACCGCAACGCTGACTTTGACAACCACTCCAACGCCACTGCCAACAGTGACGATCACGAATACCCCCGGTCCGACGCCAACCGCGACCGTGACGCTGACAGCGACCAACACCGACATCCCGACGGCGCTGCCTTCGCCCACCGGTCCGACGCCGTCGCCGTTCCCGTTCCAACTGCGCGGCAATCAGGTGCAGTATCTCGCCAATTTCGCCAACACTGCGGGCTGCGCCTGGCAGGGCATTGGTGGGCAGGTCTTCGATGTCAACGGCAATCCGCTGGATGGTATCCAGGTCGCGGTTTATAACCAGAGCTTCAACCAGATTACCCAGAGTGGCACCAACTCATTCTACGGCGCGGGCGGATGGGAAGTCACCGTTGGTACGGGTGCTGTCCCGCAGCAGTTCATCGTTGAACTACGCTCGCAGTTGGGCGTGACGATCTCCAATCCGGTCAACATCAGCTTCCCCGGCGATTGCGGGCAGAACGTCGCCATCGTCAATTTTGACCAGACCCGTCCGTTCTAAAGAGGAGTCTTATGGCGGATGAGCAGAATTCAGGGGGCAATGTGCGGCGTGTGTCGGCGCGAGATCGCAAGCGGCGAATCGAACCGCGCGATCTGTCGTTTCCGCCGGACGATCTGCCGTCTGAGCCGTTTGACACGCGCGACGACGTCGCGACGCCTGATGAGTCCCCCGCTGCTTCATCATCTACCGACGCATCTGTAGGGACGACGTATCCGTCGTCCGCATCCGATACCGTGTCCGCCAAGGCAGCACCCGCTTCGCCAACACCCTCTCCCCGCAAACGTCCGCCGCAGCCGGGGCGCTTCCCGCCCATCCCTGAAGTCGATAACCCGCAGTTGAACGCTCGCCCGCGCGCTGCTGCACCCGCTGCGCCAGTGCGCAAGCGCCGCCGCTTCGGGCTGCGCGATGTCGTCGCGCTGCTGTTCGCGCTGGCGACCTGTGGCGTCGTCGCTTACTTTGTCTACATCTGGCAGAACCCCTACTCACTCCTCAACCCGCTTGCGCCGCCCGTGCTGCCTCCGTTGGTCGTCACGGAAACGCCGACACCAACGCCCACCAACACGGCGACTGCTACTGCCACGCGCCGCCCAACGGCAACCTTCACGCCGCTGCCCGCCGCCGCTCTGACTGATCTGCCTGGCAGTACGACGGTTGCCGGCACGCCCGATCTGACGCTGACGCTGCTGGCTGGCACGCCGAGCGCCACGCCGCCACCGCCGCCGTTCGTGGTGCGCCCGTTCCCGCTGGTGTATACGTCGAATGCCCAGGGCGGCTGCGATTACAGCGGCATCGCGGGTTCGGTGACAGGGTTCGAGGGGCAGCCGTTGAACGGGTATATCGTTTGGATCACAGGCGAGGAAATCGACTCGCGCCTGACCAGTGGCAGCGATAACACGTATGGGGCAGGCGGCTTTAACTTGCAGGTCGGGACGAGCACCGCTGTCCGTGCTTATGCCGCACAACTGCTCGCGCCGGACGGTGTGACGCCGCTGTCTGAGCCGTTCACGTTCCTCTCGCGTGAGGCGTGCGAATTCAATATCGCGCTGGTGCGGTTTGTACAGGTGCGAGAGCTGCCCTAACGTTTCCACTCCCGCGCCAGCAATCCGTAAAGCAGCATGTCGTAACGATGCCCGTCGCGCAGCAGCGCCTCGCGGAAGACGCCTTCGCGCACGAAGCCGAGCTTCTCGTACAGGTGGATGGCGGGCGCGTTGTAGGCAAACACCGTCAATTGCAGCCGATGCAGGTTAATCTCGTGGAAGGCGAATTGCAGCAGCAGGCGCATCGCCTCATCTCCGTAGCCACGCCCGCGATAGCCCGGTTCCCCTATCGCAATCGCCAGCCAGCTTGAGCGATGATTCCACATAATGCCGTCGAGCTGAACGAAGCCGATCAGGGTATCGAGATCGAGCGTGCGCACGGCGAAGATGTAGCTGTCGCGGTTGCGTTCCTCGTCTTCCAGCCAGCGGGACAGGCGTGCCGCACTCTTGGGAATAGCGGGGGACGAGTCGAGATGGCGCGAAAACGCAGTGTCCTGATACCAGCGCTCGAACGTTAGCGAGTCGTCCGGGCGAAACGCGCCGAGTCGTATCCGTTCACCAAAAAAAAGCGTCGCGATATTCATACGTGAGACTCCAGGAGAGTGAGAAAAGTGCCTCTCTAGCCTCTTGAATAAGCTTTTTTGTTTCTCCACCATACAATACCCGCTGCCATTCCAACGATGCCGACGTAGCCTGCCAGCGCGAGCAGCGGCAGATATGGGCGTAAGGCGGCGCGCAACCCCTGCGGCCGTGGCGCGAACGCCCCGCACACCCCATCTGCGCCTTCTATGCCTGCGCCCAACACGGTGATGACGGAGAGTGGCGCGCCAGACTGTGCATCGAGAAAGACGATTGCACCTGCTGGAGCAGTCGTATCGTCACGCGCAAACATCGCGATGCCAAACCACGCCAATGCTGTATCCCCAAAGCTGCCGCGCACGAGTTCCGGCGGCAGCGCGAACGTAAAGCGTTCGTCGGGGTACTGCTGTTCTATCAGTGCCACTGTCGTCGTTTGTGCGTCGTCCGCAGTCAGCGCCGTCGTCTCATCCGCGCCGCGCGCCGCCCCGTACAGACGCAAGGCGTTCGCCGCCTCGCAGCCGCCGGGCAGCGCTACCAGGTCTGGATAGCGAGTCCAGGGCGGTTGCGGCGCAAACCAGAGCGGAAGCTGCTCCACCAGAAACCAGCCCACCAGCAGAATAATAGGTATCCAAACGATCCGTCGCCACATGATTACGCTCGCAGATAGAAATCATGCAGCGGCTGCTTGGGTTGATCCGACTGGTTGACCAGCCCATAACCGTTGTGCATCCCGTCCGCCCAGGCGTACCACATGGCGGTGGCGACGCGGCGCGCGTAGTTTGTGCGCAGGTGGCGGATGAACGACACGCCGTACTCGGCTACTTCCACCGTCGGAATTTCGGGATGATCCAGCACGCCGTACTCGGTGATCCAGACAGGCGCACCACGCAGAATCGCGCCATAGCGATTGATGTCTTCATCGATCAAGCCGAAGCTGCGGAAGCGCTCCGGGCTGTCGGGTGCGCCGCGTCCATACGAATGACAGGCGATGCCGTCGGGACGAATGCCCGCAGGCATAGCGGCAATCGTCGCCCGCGCATAGTTACCGCCTGTCGTCGGCCCGCTCATGTGTCCACCGGTGATGATACGCGCCTGTTGGTCAACGGTGCGGATCGCCTTGATGCACTCAGACAGCATGTAGGCGTAATCTTCCGGCTGGATCGAGACGGCTGCCTGCGCGAACGTAAACGGCGTGTCCTGCTCATTCCAGATCTGGTAGGCATGAACAATGTTGCGATTGGCGTAGCGCGCCGCCACCTGACGACATGTCTCTGCGAAGCGGGGCACGTAGTCGCGCCACTTGGCGCGATCCTGTGAATACATGCTGGGCCAGTGATAACCCGCGCCTTCGCCAAACGTCTGATGCGTCAGGATGATCATCTGCTTGAAGCCAGCGCGGGCATAGGCTTCCATACGCGGCTGGTAGAAAGCATGGGCATCGTTCAACGATGGGAAGCCCTGCGAGGGTGTCCCCATGTACGGGAAGCGCAGCCAGCCCAGACTGCGCAGGCGTTCCGGCGCGGGACCGCCGAGTCGATTACGCAGATCGAGGTTCATGCCGTTCAGGTTGCCTGTCAATTGCTCCGGCGGCACGGTCTGCAAAAACCAGGCGGCGACGAAACCTTCCATGCGCGTCGGCGTGCGGATTTTCAGCCAGCTGTTGGTTTCACCCAGCTTCTGCAGTGTGCGCCCGTGCATCTCCAGTGATTCAAGCGTGTCCAGTACGTACACTTGCCCAATGGGAGTGAATTCCATGCCTGGCTTTTCGCGCACGCGCAGCCCATCCACCGTCGGACGCAGCCGCAGCGTTTCCCAGTAGATCATGTTCGTCGGGTTGACGACATCCGGCAGCACATAGCCGGGCAAGCCTGCGCCGGGGCGCTGCACGATCAGGCGGCTGAATGCGCCCGCTGCCTGCGCGATAATAGCACCCACCTGCACCTGCTGCCCGACGGAGACCTGGATATTCTGCAAATGTGTATAGGTGATGACGTGCGGTTGTCCGTTGAACGTCGTCGCGATCTGCACATATTCGCCGAAGCCAAGCGCGGCGTTGGGGATGCGCTGTACCAGCGTCACGCTGCCGCTCGCCGCCGCACGGATGGGCGAGCCGGGCGCTGTGAAGACATCAACGCCCTCGTTACGCCGACCACCAATATCCGCGTTAAAGGCGCGGGTGATGCGGGCGGGCTGGGCGTCGCTGGTCCACATCAGGATGAAGCGGTCATTGATGTGACCGTCGTTGAGCCACGCGCCAAAGCGGTCGCCGCGCGCCACGCGCTCGTTCAGCATCGTCCGCAGCGCTTCCGGCGTGCTGACGCGCAGTACATCGACACGCACGACGCTGGGGTAGGTGCGGCGGATATGCGTCAGCGCGTCGTTGTTGACCCACACGTTCGGCGCTTGCACGGCGGACACATCGCGAAAGCGGTTGAGATCGTTGCCGAGCGGCGAACGCACGACGACTACGCGCTCGAACGTGCGCAGGTAGTTTTCCGCCGCCCGATAGTATTCGAGAAACAGGTTATTGGGCAGCACCAGCGCGTGGGAGATCGTTCCGGTTGGACTCATTGGGTTAAGCCTTTGCTCGTTTCAACTGATCGCGAAAGACCACGATTTGTGCAGCATGTTCGTATTTATGACCGTATTGCCCGTAAACAGCGAAATCTTCCAAATCGCCTTCGGCATTCCAGGGCAGTGTACCAAGCTGATGCCAGGTCTCCGCTGGAATCTTCGCCGCAAGCTCTATCGATTGTTCGTATGCTGCCTGAAACTCCGCCATCAAATCAGTGGGAGTGCGACTGCTGGCGGCAGTACCATACTTGTCGTTGAACGCCTGCTCGTCCAGTGCCTTGTAATCATCCATGTGCGGCGTCGGCATCGTCTCCCCTGCAAACGGCGCGAGAAACTCCACATAGTAGTGCTCCCAACCGATCAAATGCCCGATGATCTGCTTGACCGACCAGACCCCACAGACATTCGGCGTATCCCATTCAGCATCGGGCAGGTCTTTGACCGCATCTGTGATCGTTGCCTGTGCGTAGCGCAGAATGACGAGCGGGTGCATTTCAGGCTATCTCCATCATGTAGATAACATGCACAGTGTAGCGCAGAACATTCTTGTAGGGGCAGGATGCATCTTGCCCTCTGAATTACGAGGCAGAGTCCATCCTGCCCCTACATCACATTGTGCAACCTGACCGTGTTGCGACTATAATGCATGGTAGCGAAGAACATAAACCCACAAACATTATGACCGATGAACTGATCGGCAAAAAAATCGGTGGTTACGAAATCATTGACCTGATCGGGCGCGGCGGCATGGCAGCCGTCTACCGTGCCCATCAGGTGTCGATGAACCGCACGGTGGCGATCAAGATTTTGCCACGCCAGTTCGTCAGCGATGACACCTATTTGCAGCGCTTCAATCGCGAAGTCAAGATCGTCGCCCAGCTAGAGCATCGCAACATTGTCCCTGTGCATGATTATGGCGAGCAGGACGGACAACCGTACATCGTCATGCGTTATATGCCCGGCGGTTCCGTCGATGATTTGCTCGAAGCGGGCAGTTTGCCGATGGAGCAGATCATCTCGATCCTGTCGCAAATTGCCCCAGCGCTTGATTATGCCCATAGCAAACAAGTTCTACACCGCGACATCAAGCCGAGCAATGTGCTGCTGGATGATGACGGCGGCGCCTACCTGACCGATTTCGGCATCGCCCGCATCATGAGCGACAACAGCGGCACGGGGAAGCTGACGACCCAGGGCGTCGTCGGCACGCCAAGCTATATGAGTCCCGAACAGGCGCAGGGACATGCGATTGACCGCCGCAGTGATGTCTATTCGCTGGGCGTCATGTTGTTCGAGATGGCGACCGGACGCCGCCCATTCGAGAGCGAAACGCCGTACAGCATCGCCGTCATGCAGGTGACGCAGCAGCCGCCCGCGCCGCGCAGCATTAACCCGCAGCTTCCGCCAACCGTCGAGAACGTGATCTACAAGGCGATGAGCAAACGCGCCGACGACCGTTATGCGGATGCAGTCGGGCTGGCGGAAGCGGTCAAGAAGGCGGTGCTGCCCGGCAAAGACATCATGCATGACACGCAGCCGAAGGGGATACAGGTGCGCCCGCCTGCGCCCGCGCCGCTTGTCTACGCGCCTGCTGCGCCGCAGCAGCCCGTCTATCCCACACCGTCGCCTGGTTCTATGCCCGCTGTGCCGCTGCTGCGCCCGCGTCGCAAGCCGAACTTGCTGCTGAGCGCGGTAGTGGGCGGATTGCTTGGCTGCGGACTGCTGGCATTGATCGTTGGG
This sequence comes from Chloroflexota bacterium, assembly GCA_033763755.1. Classification (GTDB taxonomy): domain Bacteria; phylum Chloroflexota; class Anaerolineae; order Aggregatilineales; family Phototrophicaceae; genus Flexifilum. Next base: position 8,574 of record JANRJX010000060.1, on the reverse strand, counting down.
ATTGCTGCATTCGTCATCACCAGCACACAGCAGGAAGAAGCGGACGCAGCCGCGACATTGACCGCTACGTATGCCGTTGTCCCTGCGAACCCGACCGATGCTCCGGCAGGCGCATCGCCGGATGCGATCACGCTCACGCCTCTGCCCGGCTTCCAGGAAGGCGAAGCTCCGGTCTCGGTTGATGCCACGCCTACATCAGGTCTGCAACCGCTCGGCGTGCGCCTGACCTCCACACCCGTCGACAGCAGCACCTTGTTCCCGGATGCCACGATCATTTACTTTGCCGAGCGCGACGACAACTATGACCTGTTCAGGCTCAACTTCCGCACAGGCGAGGACATCCGCCTGACGACCGACGCCGCGATTGATATGTACCCCCAGGTGTCGCCGGATGGCAGGCAGATCGTATTTGTCAGCAATCGTGATGGCGATTACGACCTGTATCTGATGGACGTGGACGGTGACAATCTGAGACAGTTGACGCGCAATGCCGTCGTCGATCGCATTCCCGCCTGGTCGCCGGATGGGCGCTGGATCGTCTTTTCGATGGGCGTTGGTGATGAAGGGCGACACGACCTATACCAGATACGCCCGGATGGGAGTGATCTGTCGCTGATTTATTCGGACAATCGACGCAACAGTCATCCACGCTGGAGCGAGGACGATCAGTATTTGGTTTTCACAGGTGGTGCGGCGAATTTCGACAATACCTGGGACATTTTGCGTCTGAACCGCCGGACGGATATTGTCGAAAATCTGACCAATAACGATGTTAAGGATTGGTCGCCGACGTTTGCGCCGGATGGGAACTCGATTCTGTACCTGACGGCGGGCGTGGGTGGGGCGGCAATTGCAGTGATGGAACTGGACGGCAGCGAAAGCCGTATTATCCATGATGATGCAGGTGAAGAGTGGGGCGCGCTCTTCAGTCCAGACGGGCGTTACATCATCTTTACCAGCGATCTAACCGGGCGTGACGAGTTGTATCTGATGGATGCGGATGGGAGTAATGTGTTACAGATTACGATTATGGGCGGCAGTTATGCTACGTGGTTGAACTACGCGGATTGACGGCGGTGAAGTATGGCGCGCAAACGTTCTCAGACTCGTGCCCAGAAACTAGCAAGTCTCTTGCAGAGTCAAATCGAAGAGGGAACTTTGCGCAGTGGGCAACGGCTGATTGAACTGAGGATTGCTGAAAAGTATGACTACAGCCAGAACACGGTGCGCGACGCGCTGGCGATTCTGGAACAGAAGGGCTGGGTCGTCAAACGTGCGCGGCATGGTGTCTATGTACGCAGCTTTGGGCTGGAGGATGCCCTGGAAGTGTCTGACCTCGTCTTTGCCTTACAGGACATCGCGTATCGCAGTGCCGTGCGTGACCTGACGCCGCAGGCGATGGAGCGGATGCGTGCCTGCATCCGACAGGCGCGCACCAGCATTGAGTGTGGCGACATTCTGGCTGCCGATGACGCATTCTTCCAGTTTTACCACATACTGGTCCACAGCCTGGCGCAGCCCTTGACCGCGCAGTTACTGGACCAGGTGATTGTTCGCGCGCGCATCCTTGCGCGCGTGGCGCGTGATAACATGCAGCATGATCTGGAAATGCCGATGAAACAGGTGGTTGCCCACGAAGCAATTCTGGATCTCTTGGACAAAGGCAACATTCAGGATGTGCTGGACATCATCAAGTTTGTGACCAGTTCGTTTCGCGAGATTGTTCAACAAACTTTTTGCCTGGAGCCTAAACCAGACTACACATCTGCTGCAATCGATGCGTAAGTGTCAGCGCGGCGCTGCCTGAGAAGCGGGAACAGCGCGCGCCAGTGGTTGAAGATGCCCGCGTCGAGTTCGACCACCAGGACTTCGGTTGTGTCACGCCCCGCCTGTGCCAGAATTTTCCCCGTTGGATCGCAAACAAAGCTGCTGCCGTAGAATGTGACGCCGTTTTCAACGCCGACACGATTTGCCGCGCCAATGAAGATGCCGTTGGCAATGGCATGTCCGCGCATGACAGTCTGCCAGCTTTCGGCGGTGTCGATGTTTGGGTCCTCCGGCTCGCTGCCGATTGCCGTCGGGTAGAAGATGAATTCTGCCCCGTTCAGGCTGTAAATGCGCGCCAGTTCCGGGAACCACTGGTCATAGCAGGTCGGTGTCGCCATCTTCAGAGCGCCCACGTCATGCACCGGGTAATCCGCGCCGCCGCCGAAGAAGCTGGTTTCGTTATAGCCTGTGCCGGACGGAATGTGGATTTTGCGCGTGATGCCCGTCAGCGTACCGTCGGCGGCATGAATGGTCGCCGTATCGTAGTAGACGCCGTCCGGCGTGCGCTCGAACAGGCTGCCCACCAGCGACACGCTGTGTTCACGCGCCAGGTCGCTGAAGAAGCGTTCGGACATGCCGCCGGGCAGCGCTTCTGCCCACTTGAACCCCGCCGGGTCGGTTGTGCCGGGGAAGTAGGGGATGAGCGAGAACTCTGGCAGGCAGACCAGTATCGCGCCCCGCGCCGCCGCGTCCGCCACCAGCGTGCGGTACTGGTTCATCATCGCTTCGGTACTACCCAGCCATGCGACCTGAATCAAAGCAACCCGTGTCGTCTGCATAAAATTTTCCCCCTGTGCTACAATGCGGCACATTGCCCATTATCTGCTCGCTTGAGCCTTCATGACGACGAAACCGCATATCCTCTTCATCATTCTCGATACGCTGCGCCGGGACCGCCTGGGCAGCTACGGACACCAGCGCCCAACATCGCCACATCTTGACCGCTTCACCGCCGACGCCACGCGCTTCATGCGCGCCATCGCGCCTGCACAGTGGACGATTCCATCGCACGCTTCGATGTTCACAGGATTGTATCCGAGCGCACACCAGGTTGCACAGGCGAACAGTCTGCTGTCCGGCGCACATCCCACACTGGCGGAAATCTTGCAGTCAGGTGGCTATCACACGGCTGCATTCTGCAACAATCCGCTGGTTGGCGCTATTGATCACGGGCTGGCACGCGGCTTTGCAGAGTTCTACAACTACGGCAGCGCCGTGCCGCAGCGCCCGAACGAGGCAGAGCGCGGGGCGCTGTACCGTGAGTTCATGCACCGCTTCCGTCCGTTCGCGCGCAGGGTCGGCAACCAGTTCGCGCAGCATGACTGGCTGTTCCGCGCGGCGCTTAATCCGCTGTGGGTGCCGATCTGGACGAAGTATATCCACTTCAAAGGCAATACGGCGCAGTCGATTGACGACCTGACCGACTGGTGGAAAACGCGCACAACAGGCAGTGACGCACAGCCGGTATTCGCCTTCCTCAATCTGATGCAGTCGCATCTGCCGTTCCAGCCACCGCAGGAATACCTCGACCGTGTCGCGCCGGAACTGCGTAACGACAAGCGCGCCTGGGCGTTCATGGGGCGCTTTAACGCCGATGGTGCTGCGTGGGCAAGCCCGCCGGAAACGCCGCTGGCAGATTGGCAGACGGACGTGCTGAACGCCTTCTATGACGCCGAGATCGCCTATCAGGATGCGCAGCTAGGGCGCTTGCTGGGGGATCTCGAAACATCCGGCGCGCTCGATAACACATTCGTCGTCATCAGCGCCGATCATGGTGAAGGCTTTGGCGAGCATGACCTGTTCGGTCATGGCTTCGCCGTGCATCAGGAGCTGGTGCATGTGCCGCTGATCATGCGCGGGGCAGACCTTGTGCCGCAGGGCGGCGTAGTCAGCGAAAACGTTTCGACGCGGCGCATCTTCCACACACTGCTGGATGTGGCGGGCATCGAGCCGCCGCTGGCAGCAGACGATTCGAATGGCGATGTGGCGCGTCTGAGCCTGCTGAACAGCGTGCGCGGCGACGATGGCGAAGACGACACGGCGTACACGGAGGCGATTCCACCGACGACCTTCCTGAAGGTCATCGAGCATCGCTGCCCCGCGCTGATCGAACCGCTGCGACTGCGGCTGACATGGCGCGGCGTCTACAGCGGCGATCACAAGCTGATGCTGGCAGGCGAGCAACCGGCGGCATTGTACGATGTGGCGCGCGACCCTGCCGAGACGGACAATCTGCTGACTGCACAGCCCGCGTTGGCGACCGAGTTGACGCGCAAGGTGCGCCTGCTGGCACAGGCGGCGGAAGGTGGGCGCGTGGGCAGCGCGGCGCATGGCGAGGTCAGCGACGAGGTAATGGAGCAGCTGCGTGCGTTGGGGTATGTAGACTGACCCTCATCCCCCAGCCCCTTCTCCCTCAGGGCGAAGGGGAGCAAGACGGTTCTTGAGGTCCCTCTCCATGAGGGAGAGGGATTTAGGGTGAGGGTTAACGATGATGGACGAAGTAACCCGCGTGCGCGAAATCTATGACCGCATCAGGACGGCGGCGCAGCAGTGGGAGCCGACCACGCTGTCGTATTTTGTCGGGCAGCCGTTCAAGGCGCTGATCACCTCTATGCTGAGCGCGCAGACGCGCGAGGAACACACGCTGGCGGCGGCGAACGCGCTGTTCGCGCTGGCGGATAACCCGTTCGATATGCTCAAGCTGACGGATGAGCAGGTGTTGAACGCTATCAAGCGTGTGTCGTATCCGCTGGTCAAGGTCAACTACGTGCGCGATATTTGCGAGAAGCTGGTAGCGCGCGGCGGGGACGTGCCGCAGACGATTGACGAGCTGACAGCGATGAAGGGCGTAGGCTGGAAGGTGGCGGTGCTGACGCTGGCAATCGCTTACGGGCGCACGGAGGACATCACGGTTGATGTGCATGTGCTACGCATTGCCATCCGCATGGGCTTGATCCCACGCGAGACGAAACAGCCACCGCGCGCCAACGAACTGCTGAAGCTGGCGCTGCCGCGCGATCTGTGGGCGGAGTGGAATGGGCTGATGGTGCAGTTTGGGCGGGCGATTTGCACGCCGACGTATCCGAAGTGCAAAATCTGTCCTGTCAGAGATTTGTGTCCCAAAATCGGAGTCGAAACTCGTGGCTCGTGACAGGTGGAAGCGTCTTGCACGACCGTTGATCGGGATTGCTGTCATTGTGCTTGCCAGTCTGCTCTGCGCGGCAACAATCATTATGCCTGTCTTTCTATCGCTCACGCCCATGACAAGACCCGCATTCCTGGCGACCAATGGCTCTACGCCCGGCTCCGTGTGCGTTCAGATCGATCAGGCTGAGTTCTGGCGTGCGAATGACAGCGCTCAAAGCATACAGACACAGATCGAATCGACCACGCAATTTGCAGTCAACGGCATTCCTGCTCCATATGACCCGCGCAACTTTATCCACACGCTGACGTTAGCATCGAAGATAGACGATCAGGGGAATGTCGTTGGCAGTTTCAGCGGACCCAGCCAATACTGTTTCCCTGTCCCGGCGCTCGTCTTGCCCGCCATTATGCGCTGGGCGTCGGTATCGGTCACAACATCGGATGGCGTCAATCACTACTACGCATGGATACTACCCCAATGAAATTATTGATCGTCGCCTCGTCGCTCGACCTGACGCAGCCGTTCAGCGCTACGCCCGCCTGGTGGCAACTGCTGAAAGCGCTCTACGAGATCCGCGTGGACGTGATCGCCACTCCTTACCAGGGACCTGCCATCGAAACGTTGTGGTGGCGCGCCGCGCCCAATCCCGCACAACTTCAGGGTGACTTCTTTAAGGCGGGACGTGACCTGTTACGTAAGCTGAACCTCACCCCGCCTCAAGCCGACTCAACGCCGAGTCGCACCCTTACCACGCGCGCGGCGCAAACGCTCATCGCGCCGTTGTGGGCGGCGCATTTGGATAAGCTGCTGACGAAAGAGCCGGACATTAACGCGGTGATCGTGCTGACCGCGCCGCTCAATCATCTGAAAGGCGTGGCGGCGGAGATCATCCGCAAGCATAACAAGCCCGTCTTCTACTACGATGGCGATGTCCCCGCCAGCCTGCCGACGATGCAGGGCTTTGCCAGCGGCTTCCGCATCTACGACGGCGCAGACCCGGCGGAGTACACGGCGTTCATCAGCAACAGCGCGGGCGGTGCGGCGGCGTTGAAGGGGCTGGGTGCGCGGGCGGTGCATACGCTCTACTACGGCGTTGATATGGACGTGTTCAGCCCGGTCAGCGTCGGCACGCAGGACATTGACTGCTTCTTCTACGGGCATGGGCGCGAATACCGCGAGCAGTGGGTAGACGCGATGATCGCGCAGGGCAGCCGAGCATTGCCGGAGGCGCGCTTTGCGGTGCGCGGCACGCAGTTGGGCGATCTGGGGCGGGCGGAGATGCTGCCGTACCTGAGCTTCAGCAAGCTGCGCGAATACGCCTGTCGCAGCAAGATCAACCTATGCATCACGCGCGCGGCGCACGCCAGCGTATTCGCGTCGTCGTCGTCGCGCCCGTTCGAGCTGGCAGCGATGGGCTGCTGCATCGTTGGCAATCCGTATCTGGGCGTTGAGACGTGGTTCGAGCCGGGCAAAGAGATCATCATTGTGCAGTCGGCAGACGAGGCGGTCGAGCGCTACCGCTTCCTGCTGGCGCACGACGGCGAGCGCCAGCGCATGGCGGCGGCGGCATGGGCGCGCGTCGCCGCTGAACATACGATGCAGCACCGCGCGCGGGAGTTGGTGGGGATAGTGGGGGGGTATTTGTAGGAGGGAGAAAAGTGCCTATTCAAGAGGTTAGAGGGGAAGAGGATAGAGGGTTTGATTTGTCCTGGCGGCTCAACGGTTTATCATACCATCATCGCGCCCGTCTACGCCGTCCATGCCGACACTGCCGAGGGGTTGGTCGAACGCTATCGCGCCGAGCGCCGGTAAATCCGTCCAATCAGGATCGCTTCCCGCCTGAGATGAGATGCATGTTATCTCACTACCATCAGTACGCATGATATGAATGTTACGTGCGCGGGGTCCAGTAATTCTCTGGTCTCCTCTATCAAACGCGATATGCTGCCCGTCTGGACTATACGTTGGACTAAAGTCGCTGTGTGTAGTTGAAGTTGTAAGTTGTTCTACATCACTGCCATCTGCATTCATGGTGTAGATTGCCCATGAACCATTCCGATTGCTGGTAAATGCGATCCGTTCACCGTCTGGACTCCAGGCAGGATCATAACTTTGTTCAGGTGCATTTGTGAGTTGGGTGATGGGACAATTCGTTTCATCACATGTTACAGGTACACGAAACACTTCAAGCCCATTGCCATCCGACATCACAAAAGCAAGTGTGACACCATCTGGACTCCAGGCAGGTTGACTCGGCACAGAGACTTCATTAAGACGTTCAATAGGTAACAACCTACGCGCACCACTGGAAAGGGTGAGTATGTATATCCCAGAAGGTTGTCCACGATACTGGTATGCAATTTGTCTTCCATCAGGACTCCAGGATGGAAATCGACCATCAGCAATTTGGGTGACTTCCCAGGAAGTTGTGTCGAGCAAATGAACACCAAACTGACCAAAAACGAGTTGACTGCCGCTGAGTGGACTCCAATCGGCGTCCGTCATGACGTTGATAGGGGAGCGCGTCACATAGTCCAGCGTATCCAAATCGAAGATCGTCATTTCGCCGTCGTTTGCGAATGCCAATCGCCCGCTGTAGCGTCCGGTAATGCCGTTTTCGAGCAGACAATTCTTGTCGATAGCAACTTGCGTTCCGAGCGCAGCACGAGCAGCCGCGCGCCCTTCTGCTTCAACTCGCATCACCGCTTGCCACGCGGATACGAGTAGCCATAGCAACAAGGGCGCAAGTGCCAGGGTGTTGTACCAGCGCCAACGGAACACACGCTTATTGTGACTGTCTTCTTTCACGCGGAGTTGCCCTCTCGCAAACTCATTTCCACGTCAGATTTATCGAACCGCAAAGTTTTAATGACTCGCCGCTCACCCTAAGGCATGAAAAACAACCAGCGGACGACGCATGCGTCGTCCCTACGGTAAACGGGATGCGTTTGTAGGGACGAGGCATGCCTCGTCCGTTCTTTCAGATATCTATCCACTTCTTCTCTACCCTGTGCGAAGCCTCCTTTAGGGCTTGGATAAGCACTTTTCTTCCTTACCTATCCCCCTCCGGCGGTGTCCAGCCGAACGGCGCGTCTTCGCCGAGCCACTGCACCGGGTGTGGCGGGCGCTCGTCATTCGCGGCGGGCAGCAGCGGCGTCACGCGGCGCAGTTCGTTCGGCGCATTGCGGCGGCGCAGGTCGCGGGCGTAGTGGATCAGCTTCGTCGGGCGGGTGTCAAGCGCGATGCGTGCCACGCCGCGCGCCAGCACATCAATCGGGATCGGTGCGATGCGCCCGAACGCCAGCCACGACAGCGGCGGCGTCCCGCCCAGCAACGACATCATCTGCCAGAAGAGCGCCCGCCGCGACCCGCGCACATAGGCAATCGGCGCGCGGATGATCGTGTGCTTAAGCCCGACACGATCCACATACTGCTCCGCCTCGCGCTTGGCAGCGATGTAACCGCCGCTGACCCAGGGCGCACGGGCAGCGCTCATCAGCACCAGATGTGGCACACCGCTGCTGACGCACAGGTTAGCGACGTTGCGCGCCGAGATGAAGTTCAGGTAGTGGTGGGTAAGTCCCTGCGCCGGGTCTGCG
>JANRJX010000059.1:0-22900 GCA_033763755.1 Chloroflexota bacterium | reverse complement strand
GCAGCTAATCTACCTGATGAATATCGATGGCAGTGGCATCGAGCGCGTCACGCAGCTGCGCAGCCGCAAGCCGTCGTGGTCGCCGGATGGCTTGCAGATCGCGTTTACGTCGGTTGCCGATACCATCATCGTTGCCGACCTACAACAGCCGCGCGAGATCGCGCTCGGCGGCGGCGCGTCCGCCGATTGGTCGCCTGATGCGCAGCAGTTGGTGGTGGATGTGCCGTTCCCCGTCAGCGGCATCGGCATTGTAGCGGCGGATGGCACAGGGCGGCGGATGCTCACACCCGGCGCGGCTTTCTTCTCAGAGCCGGATTGGTCACCGCTGGGCGATTGGATCGCCTTTGCCGACAGTTTAGGCAGCGAGTGGGACATCTTCCTGCTGCCGACCGACTGTCTGTGGGACTGCGAACCGCAGCGCATTCAGCTGACGAGCGCAGGCAGCCGCGACATTATGCCGGACTGGTCGCGCGATGGCGCGCGCATCGCCTACGTCTGCGATGTCGATGTGTGCGTGCTGCATGTCGCGACGGGCGCAATCGAGCGCCTGACGCGGCTGCCGCCGTATGCAGGCGCGGGCGCTCCGGCGTGGCGACCGTAAAGATCATTTCATGTACAATGTGTGGCAGGGCAGGATGGTATCCTGCCCTGCGAGAACGAACAATGTAGGGGCAGAATGTATTCTGCCCTGCGAGAACGAACGATGTAGGGGCAGAATGTATTCTGCCCATGACAGTGGCAATGAGCGAGGGCAGCACAGCGTGGCGACAATTGCACAGGTGATACGGCGGCGGCGCAGACGAGTCGAACGGCGCGCAGTCATTCAGGCGCAGCGGCAGCGCTGGATCGCGCTGGCGGTGGGCGCGCTGGTGCTGTTCGGCGTGCTGCCGTTGATGGGCATGCTCGGCACGACCATCTTCTTTTACGCCAACGCCACGCAGAACCTGCCCACGCCTACCAGCAGTCTGGTTCGTGATCCAGCGCTCGGCACGACAGAACTTTATGACCGCAGCGGCGCGACGCTGCTCTACGCCGTACAGGACCCGCTCGGTGACGACCGCCAGCTGATCCCGCTGGAAAGCCTGCCGCCTTATGTGCGCGATGCCACACTGCTGACCGAAGACCCGGACTTCCTGACGACGGCGGGCTTTTACCCCATCGGCGTCTTTTTGCGCATGTGGTCACACCTGCTCTTTGATCCACTCCCCCCCGATCCATCGTTGACCGGGCGGCTGGTGCGCAACGTCATCCTGCCGCAAACCGAGCGCGTCAGCAACGATGACCGTCTGCGCGAGATCATCCTGGTGGCGGAACTCAACCGCCGCTACACGCCCGAACAACTCCTCGAATGGCACCTGAACACCAACTACTACGGCAACGAGGCGTATGGCATTGACGCCGCCGCGCAGCTCTATCTGGGCAAGCGCGCCGCTGATCTCGCGCTGGATGAGGCAGCGCTGCTTGCCGCCATCCCGACCGCGCCGCAGTACAACCCGTTTGATAACGCCATCGCCGCGCGCGGACGCCAACAGGATTTGCTACGGACGCTGCTCAATAATCGCTTCATCACACAGGCGCAGTACGACGATGCGATTGCGACCGTCACTGTCGTCCGCACCGATAGCAGCGCCCGCCCGCAGATCGCCGCCGATTACCTGCTTTACGCGCGGGCGCAGGCGGTCGATATTCTCAATGCGCGTGGGCTAGACGGGGCGCGGCTGCTGGCGCGCGGCGGGCTGCGCATCACAACCGCGCTCGATCTCGATCTCTATCAGCAGGCAGATTGTGTGCTGGCGACGCATCTGGCGCGGCTCAATCGCGCTGCACCCCCTGCCACGCCCTGCCCGGCAGCGTCCTTTCTACCGACGATCACTCCCGGCAGCGGCGACTTGCCCGACAGCGGCGCGCTCGCCATCATTGACGTGGCGACGGGCGAACTGCGCGCCATCGTCGGTGATGCGCTCACGCCTGCCTACCAGCCCGGCGTGACACTGCAACCGTTCGTCTATCTTCAGGCGTTCCTGGGGGGCTACACACCGGCGTCGATGGTGCTGGATATTCCCAGCACGCTGCCCGGCGCACAGGAAGGCTTGATCTACACACCGCAAAATCCAGATGGCGTCTTCCGTGGTCCGCTCAACCTGCGCGACGCGATGGGCGCGGGGCTGCTGCCGCCCGCCGCGCAAATTGCCCAGGAGCAGGGGATGTTCCGCATTATCCGTCTGGCGCATCAGATGGGCATCAACAGCCTGGACGATACCGAGCAGGTGCTGGTGCTGGATCAGGGCGGCGGCGTGGCGGCACTGGATGTGGCGTACAGCTATTCGGTCTTTGCCTCGCTCGGCTTAATGCGCGGTGTGCCTGTCGAACCCATCGGGCGCGGCTATCGCGTGCGCGACCCGGTGGCGGTGCTGCGCATCGAAACGCCGGAGGGCGAAACGCTCTGGGACTATGACAGCGATCAGGTATCGCTCAACGAAGTCGTCGTGCCAGAACGCGGGCTGGCGTACCTTGTCAACGACATTCTGGCGGATCAGCGCACGCGCTGGAGCGTGATCGGGCAAGGCACCCCGCTGGATCTGTCGCGACCGGGCGCGGTCGTCAACGGCATTGCGGGCGGGCAGGGCGGCGGACGCATGGATGCGTGGACGGCGGGCTACACGCCGCAGTACGTCATCAGCGCGCATGTCGGGCGGGCGGAGGGCGGCGCGCTGGCGCTCGATCCGTTCGGCTTGGATGGTGCAGCTCCGGTGTGGCGGGCGCTGATGGAGTATGTGCACAGCCGCGACGCGCTGCCGATTGCGCAGTGGCAGCGTCCAACCAACGTGATCGATGTTGTCGTATGTGAACGGTCGGGGATGCTGCCGAACGGTGCGTGCCCGCCGCGCGAAGAGGTGTTCCTGGACGGGATGCAGGCGCTGTTGCAGCGCGATACACGCTGGGAAGTGGTCGAAATCAACAGCCGCACGCGCCAGCGCGCCACCGTCAATACGCCCGCCGAACTGCGCGCGGAGATCGTCTATTTCATCCCGCCGCAGCAGGCGCTCGACTGGTGGCTGGCAAACAATCAACCGCTACCGCCGGAGGAATACGACAGTGTGAGCCGCCCGGAAATTCTGGAGTCGGCGCAAATCCTCGCGCCTGTCAATTTCGATCTGGTCGGCGGCGTGGTCGAGGTGCGCGGCAGCATCGACGCCAGCGCGGTACAGAGCTACCAGCTGAGCTACGGCGAAGGGCGCAACCCGACGGCATGGATCGACATTGGCGCGCCACAGACGGTCGTGCCGCCCAACGGTTTACTGGGAACGTGGGATACGACCGGGCTGGACGGTATCTACAGCATTCTGCTGACGGTCATCATGCAGGACGGTACGAGCGAGTCGCAGGCGGTGCAGGTGAGCGTGGATAACATCGCACCGACGATCACACTCATGGCGGGCGCGTCCGGGCAGGCGTTCCGCTGGCCCGGCGACCGCGCGATCCCGCTGGAGGCAATTGCGGTCGATAACCTCGCCATGCGCAGCGTGGAGTTCTACGCCGACGGACAGTTCATTGGTGCAGCGGAGCAGTACCCGTTCGCTTTCAACTGGAATGTGCCGGGCGTGGGAACGACGACGTTTACAGCAGTGGCGTTCGATCAGGTCGGCAACCGCGCCGAAGCCACGATCACGGTCGAGGTGCTGCGGTCAGGCGCCTAAAAGCACGGACAGTCACGACACACAGCCGCAGCCAACCATATATGCCAAACTCTTTGTGCAACTTTTGTGTTGCACCACGTTTTGCGCTGCATAATGGAATCAGTGGGTATGAATAGTGAGAGACAGGAGGAGGGAATGGCTTACACAATTCAACAGATTCAGGGCCTTCCCGTGGTGCAGGTGACGCTCGGCAGCGACTTTAACGGTTTGGAGGATATCACGGCTTCTACTGAAGAATTGTTCCGGATATTTTCCGCTCTGGATACGCCACACTACCAGATCACCGATGCACGGGAACTGAAGATGGATTTCGAGATGCTGATGGACTTCGTTCGGGTGGGCGTGCGTGGCGAATACTCGATTGCCAATCACCCTAAAAATGCCGGGATCATCTTCGTTACAAGCAACCGATTCTATGAAGTTGCGCTCAATGGGCTCAATACAGCAGCATTCGGAATGCTGAAAGTGCGCGTGTTTGACTCACTGGAAGCGGCATTGGCATGGGTGCGCGCAAACAACCTGACTGCATGAGAACCCATCGCATATGATGAAACACTGCCCGCCGCCACAGATCACCATCGAAGCATCTTCCTGACGACAAAAAAGAGCAGCACCCCGCCGGAGTGCTGCCCTTCGTTCGTAACGAGAGCGTATAGCCTACGCCGCCACCGTCTCAGCCACCTTAGCCGCTTCCACTTCCAATGTCAGCTTGATTTCCTTACCAACCAGCCAACCGCCCGCTTCCAGCGCCACATTCCACGTCAGACCCCAGTCTTCGCGGTTAATGGTCGCGGTCGCGGTGAAACCCGCCTTGTCCGAACCCGTGAACGGGTCTTTGCCGACGCCATCAAGTGTAGCTTCCAACACGACCGGCTTGGTCACGTCGCGAATCGTCAGGTCACCGTGAACGCGTGCTGTGCCTTCGCCCGTCGGTTCGACCTTCGTGCTCTTGAAGCTGATCGTCGGGTAAGTCGCGGCATCCAGGAAATCAGGGCTGCGCAGGTGATTATCGCGGTCACCCATGCCCGTGTTGATGCTGGCAGTATCGAGAGTCGCTTCGACGGATGCAGCCGCCGGGTTCGCCGGGTCGAAGTTGATGCTGCCGCCCGTGACAGCGAGGTTGCCGCGCACGGTCGAAATCATCATATGCTTGGCGCTGAAAGTGGCAGTGCTGTGTGCCAGATCAAGGTTCCACTGAGACATGTTCGCTCTCTCCTGATAGTTGTGCTAATCAAAACGGACTTCAGTCCGTTTATGTACACAACAATAGCATTGAGCTGGTGCCATGTCCATAAGAGTTGTATTAGAAACGGACGATAGTCCGATTATCTGCTAACGAAGCGATCCACTGTCGCCAGTAACCCGCTGACCATACGGTCAACGTCGTAGCCAAGCGCGTTGCGCTGGAAAGCAATCGTGCGCGCATCGAGCATGACGTACAGCACATCTGCCGCGTAATCGACATCGGTGCCGGGGTGTATGCGCGCCAGCAAGCCGCGTATCGTCAGACGCCACCACAAATGCGCGGGATGATCCAGCAGTGACCACGCAACCTGTGGATTTTCGCTGTACATATGCGTCAGGTTGCGCGAAACGAAGGCGAACGCCTCGCCCATGAACCAGCGCAAGTGCTGCACGGGGTCGCCCGGCTGCGCCAGGTACGCGAACGTGCGTGCCTGCAAATCGCGCTGGTCGGCATCGAGCAATGCCTGTGTCAGCGCGACTTTATTAGGGAAGTGTCGGTAGAGCGTGCCTTTACCAACACCGGCTGCCTCTGCGATTGCTGACATCGACACATGCTCAACGCCCTGCTCGTCGAACAGGCGCTTCGCCGTCTCCAGCAGCAGCGCATAATTCTCGACAGCGTCGGCGCGCTTCTGGCGTATTTCGTTGGCGAACAGCAGATCAGGCATGGTACTCTTTACCTTTAAGGAATTGAATAAAGTCATTATAGCAGAAATGCATGTATACGAATGTCCGTTCGCTTGTGATGTTCACACATCGTAATAATTTGAGCTATGCTACAATGCGTAGAGATATCGATAGACTGCGAGTTATCTAATGAGCCGCACTGCCTCTCTTCGTCTGCTGGCGCTGATTGCGCTGCTGCTATCATCGCTGCTGGCGGGTCACACGTTTGCACAAACCACGCCCAGTGCCAGCGATCAATCGGCGGTACAACTGCTCAATAACGCTGTCTTCATGCTGATCGTCGTCATTGTGGTGATTGCGCTCCTGGTCATCATCGGCGGCATCATCCTGGTAGCGCGGCTGCGACAGCTGGACTTGATCACCCGCGACCAGCGAACGCGGCTGGCAGAAATCCAGGCGCTCTACAAAGAACTGCAAGGCGCGCGCAAACGCACCGAAAACGCGCTGACGATGATCACGGGCAAAAGCGCGGAACTGAGCAACACACGCCAGGAACTTGATGTCAGCATTCGCGAAGCACTGGCGCGGATGACTCAGGCGGTGGCGCTGCTGCCTGTCGGTGAAAATCAGTACCGCGCGCAGGATTACGGCGGTGCGTTCGCCACGTATCGGCGAGCGGCGGAGCTGGACGACAACAACCCGCTGGTACATTACCGCGCGGGCTACACCAGCATCCACGTCAATCAGCTTGAGCAGGCGATGGCACATCTGAACCGCACGCTCGATATTGACGCTGATTTCGCGCCAGGACGAGCAGCACTGGGCTATTTGTACCGGCGCATGGGCGAAAACCACGAGGGCGACGAACGCAGCCGTGCCAACCTGTACGATGAAGCGGAACGCTACCTGAACGAAGCGCTCATGAATTCGCGCCGCCTGCTCGACGAAGACGGCGAGGCGTGGGTGGCGACGCTGGCAGGCGTGTATCGCCGCCGCCGCCAGTATGACCAGGCGATCAAGCTCTATGGCGAAGCATCAGAGATCACGCCGTTTTCGTCCTATCCGTATGCGGCGCTGGCGCTGGTGTATGCGGACAAGAACGACTATGCCCAGATGTTCAAAAACTATGAGCGCGTGGAATGGCGCTCGCGCAACGAGATCAGCGCCCGCCCAACCAACCCCTGGGGTCATGCCAATCTGCTGTTGGCACGGTTGGCGCTGGGGCGCGAGGATAAGCTCGTCGAGGAAGAGTTCACGCTCACCTTCCTCAGCTTGCCCAAAGAAGGTGCATTCATCCTGCCTACGCTGGTATCATCATTGCGACGGTTGGAATGGGCACTGGCGAGCGCCGAACAGCCGGGACGTGCTGAACGGGTATCACAGTTGATTCAGCGCATCAGCCGCTTGTCGGGCAGTAAAGGTGGCGATACCGTGCAGACGACGCACGTCATGCGACGAACGGACGCAGTGCGCGCTGCTGCACGAGAGACTGACACGCGCCGCGCCACAGGCACACAGTCGACGCCTGCCGCCCGCACAGAACAATCGCCCGTCAACCTTAATGACTGGGACTGACGCCGAGGCACACGCTGCATCGACTATGACCAACTCATCACTCGTCACTATCCGACAATTGACGAAAGCCTACGATTTGCTGCCCGTGCTGCGCAAACTCGACCTCGACATTCAGCGCGGCGAATGTGTCGCCCTGCTAGGCGCAAACGGCAGCGGCAAATCAACCTTGTTGCGGCTGCTGGCGGGCATGAGCAAACCGAGCAGCGGCACGATCACTGTTGGTGGATGGGAACTGCCGCGCGAGGCGGCGAATGTGCGCGCGCAAATCGGCATGGTCGGCCATAAGCCGCTGCTGTATGAAAACCTGAGCGCGCGGGAGAACCTCGCCTTTTTCGCTCGTCTGTATAACCTGCCTGCTGCCGAGCGCGAGACACGTATCGCCGACCTGCTGGCGCGCGTGGGGCTGGCGAAGCGGGCGCACGACCTGATGCGGACATTTTCGCGCGGGATGCAGCAGCGCTTGAGTATCGCCCGTGCGCTGCTGCACAAGCCCGCCGTGCTGCTGTTCGACGAGCCATACACCGGTCTCGATCAGCAGGGTGCGGCGATGCTGGACGAGATCATCGCAGAGACACGCGCGGGCGGACAGACGATCCTGATGTCTACCCACGAACTGGAACGCGCGGCGCGGCTGGCGGGGCGTGTGATCATCCTGTCGCGTGGGCAGATCGGCTACGACGCGCCGAATAGCGATGGGGCGGGGTTGGCAGCAGTGTACGCGGAAACAGTGGGCGCGAAGTGATGACAGGAACCCTCACCCCAAACCCCTCTCCCTCAGGGCGAGGGGCTTATACAGGGGACTTGTTCTCCGTCGCTCCCTCAGGGAAAGGGACTAATACAAGATACTTGTTCTCCGTCGCTCCCTCAGGACAAGGGGCTTGTACAAGAGTCTTGCTCCCCTTCTCCCTGAGGGAGAAGGGGGCGGGGGATGAGGGTGCAGTTTAATATGACCCCCTTCCTCGCTGCCGTTGTTGCCATCTTTCGCAAGGACATCCAGACTGAACTGCGCGGTCGCGAACTGGTCGCGACGATGGGACTGTTCGCGCTCATCAGCATCCTCATTTTCAGCTTCGCGCTCGAACTCGACCGCCAGGCGCGTGTGGAGGCGGTCAGTGGCGTGCTGTATGTCACGGTCGTCTTCGCCAGCATCCTCGGCTTAAATCGCGGCATCGCCAGCGAGCGCGAAGGCGGCGGCATGGACGCGCTGCTGCTCGCGCCAATTCCGCGCACGGCGATGCTGTGCGGCAAACTGTTGGGCGGGCTGCTGTTCGTGCTGGTGGTGAGTGTGGCGCTGCTGCCCGTGATGAGCGCGCTCTACAACGTCAATCTGTTCCAGCCCTGGGCGCTGGTGGCGCTGGCGTTGGGCGCGCTAGGCTTCACGACGATTGGCACCGTGCTGGCGACGCTGACGGCGCAGACGCGGGCGCGAGAGGCGCTGCTCCCGCTGGTGATGCTGCCTGTCGCGCTGCCCGTGCTGCTGTGCGCCGTGCGCGCGACGACGGGCGTGCTGCGCGCCGCGCCGGAAGCAGACTGGATGATCTGGGTACAGTTACTGGTCGTCGTCAACGTGATCTACTTCGCGCTGGCGCTGGTGTTGTACGAGTACGTGGTGGAGGAGTGAGGGTGCGGTTGCTATATTTACCTCATTCACAATTACAGTCGAAACCAGCACTATCCCAATAACAGGAAACACCGTTTGCGTTCCAAGCTGGACTTGGATCGTTGGAGTAGCCAGCAATGCTCACTATACCGTGCCCACTGCCGCACCGATTGTCTAACACCGCCTGCATTTGCGGAATATAGACCAGCGCATCCAGCTTGAAGGCAAGCACAGCAAGATACGACATAATGCAAAGTGCGGCGACAAGCGCTGCCAGCAGGATGTAAGCGAATATGGACTTGCGGGGAGGCTGCCTACTCATCAGTTGGAATACCCCATACGCGAATGTCGTAGCCGACTGTCAGTAAGTAGCGTCCATCAGGGCTGAAGCCGAAACCCACTACTGCGGTTTCTAGATCCTGAACTCCTCGCTTCCACATCCGACAGGCGAACTGTCAATATCCCATCCAAAGTCACAGTTTCAAATGCCCAATTGTAACTATAGATCTCACCATCTACAGACTCGAAAGTGAGCCTTGCTGAGTGGAGTCCAAGCGAGAGTTCGCTGATATTGAAACAGACACCAATCCCCCCACCATGAGAGCCAACATGTTCATTATGATTGTTCCGTCTCCCAATCAGAATAGTCAACTGCGAAAACTCCAACAGATGACTTTTCAAACGGAAGTTATCGATCGCCAGTTCAGTGGTATGGATGACACGTCAGAAGGTATCACTCCCATGCTCGCCTTCTTCCCAGATATAGAATTCCTGAATATTGGCGCACATCTGCCGCGCTTCTCCTGTTGCAGCTAATGTGATAGCGACTACATCTTCGATATGATCTGGTATCGGTTCTGGATTATCCCACAATACTTGAGCGTCTAGGCGTGGCAGGTTTGGTCCCGCAATGTCGCGGACCATACATCCAGTCAGCAATAGAATTAAGCAAGCAAGAAACCATTTGTGCATGCAAAGCCTCAAGAATTGCCACACAGCCCACCTCTCTATCTTACACCGATAATCGCCCTGCAAGCATTGGGTAGAAGCACACGAAGCCTACGACATGTTATAATGAAACTATCAATTGGAATCACAGGGGGCAGGGCAATGAACGAACCTCTGATTACTATCTCGAAAGAGATCATGAGTGGGACACCTGTGTTTTACGGCACGCGCGTGCCTGTCAAGACGCTTCTAGACTACCTGACAACAGATGAAACGCTGGACGAATTTCTCGATGACTTCCCGACCGTGAGTCGCGAGCAGGCAACCGCTCTCCTTGAAACCGCGCTGCAATCCCTCATTGAGCAACAATATGAAAATATTGCTGGATGAATGTGTGCCAAAGAAGTTCCGGCATGAATTGAAGGGGCATCGTGTATTTACGGTGCCGCAAATGGGCTGGGCAAGCAAGAAGAACGGCGAACTACTGCGATTGATGACTGATGAAGGATTTGAAGCATTTATCACTGTTGATCAAAATATCTCTTATCAACAAAATCCTGCCGCCTTAACTGTGCCAGTCATCGTGATAGTCGCTGAAAACAACAAGAATGAAGCACTAAAACCACTGGCACCACAGGTTTTGGAGAAACTGGAAACACTTAAACCCGGACAGCTTATCGAAGTTGCGCTCGACGAAAACTAAAAGGCAGTGGCAGCATGAACGCAAAGGCATCATGGGGACTAAAGGCAGCCGCGTTTGGCGGACTGGCATTCCTGCACTTCCCGATTCTCGTTATTGTCCTCTACGCCTTCACGATTGAAGAGAACGCCTTCACCTTCCCGCCGCCCGGTCTCACGGCGCAGTGGTTCGGCGCGATCCTCGAGCGCCCGGACTTCTGGCGCGCGCTCACGCTGTCGCTGCAAGTCGCCGCCATCGCTACCCTCATCGCCATCGTCCTCGGCACGCTCATCGCGCTGGCGACCTATCGCCACAAATTCTTCGGCAGCGATACGATTGCGCTGCTGGTGGTGCTGCCGATTGCGCTGCCAGGCATCGTCTCCGGCATCGCGCTGCGCTCGTCCATCAGTCTGCTCGACATCGATTTCACCGTCTGGACGATCATCATCGGTCATGCGACGTTCTGCATTGTCACCGTGTATAACAATGTCGTGGCGCGGCTGCGGCGCACCTCGTCGTCGCTGCTGGAAGCATCAATGGATTTGGGCGCGACGAGCTGGCAGACGTTCCGCTACATCGTGCTGCCGAATATCGCGACGGCACTGCTGGCAGGCGGGATGCTGGCATTCGCGCTGTCGTTCGACGAGATCATCGTGACGACATTCACGGCGGGGCAGCAGGAAACACTCCCGATCTGGATCTTCAACCAGTTGACACGCCCGCGCGACCGTCCGGTGACGAACGTGGCGGCGATCATCGTCATCCTGACGACGCTCATTCCCATCTATCTTGCCTACCGCTGGACACAGGACACACGGGATTAACGACACCACCTGACGGTAGGTGCAGCAAAGAGGGACAGCCCATGCTCCGCTGCGGGATAGACATGATCGAAATCGAGCGCATTGAAGCCGGCATTGCGCGGTTGGGCGAGCGCTTCCTCAACCGCTTCTTCACGCCTGCCGAACGCGCACAGTGCGCCGATCAGCCGCATCGTCTGGCGGCGCGCATGGCGGCGAAGGAAGCGGTCAGCAAAGCATTCGGCACGGGCATTGGCGATGTCGGCTGGCGCGAGATCGAAATCCTCTGTAATGAGCGCGGTCGCCCGCTGCTTTATCTGCATGGCAACGCGCGCGCGCTGGCGGACACGCTCGGCTTGACCGAGTGGGATGTCAGCCTGACGCACACCCAAACGCACGCCGCCGCGATGGTGGTAGCCCACTGATTTTGCCTTGTCCGTTCCTTCCAGCTCCCGATCAGCCATCAGGTAAAGCGTGAGGCACTATCAAAATAGTGTTAAATTTCATCGATAAAACGTTACAAATAGAATTTTTGGTCTGTTCAAAACATGTTCAAAACTCTCGGAAACATGTTCAAAAGTCCCTAAAATTGTTCAAAACTCTGTTCAAAACCTGTGCATAACTTTCTACAAACCGTCGACAAAATGTTCAAAACTTTGACGACTTGGGATAAGTGCCTGTTAGCGGTTGGGATACCTGTTCAAAACTTTTGGGAAAATGTAGAAACTGTTGAAAGTTTTGAACATTTAAATGTTCAAAACTCGGAATCGACATTTTGCCTTTTATCGCAAATTCTGCGATATAATTTGGGAATTACGGAAATATATGCCAAATTTTATCCCAACCCCGTGCCAACGAAACCCAAATGACCGAGTTTTGAACATTTTCTACATCCCTACTACGACTACGACTATAAAATATACTCATCTCTCCTCAAAGAAATTTTCTTCAACTTGCAGATACATTTCTTCAGTCGCAAACTTTCTCAACGATGCTAAACTTAATTGTTGTCACAGAATTTGAGATGTCTATGCAGCCCAAAAGTCCACAGCGCCAGATCATTGAACTGGAACATGAAAACGCCATCCTGACAAAGCTGGCGGAAATCAGCACGGTCGTCAATTCGACGCTGCGCCTGAAGCCGCTGCTGGCGCACATCATGGACGCAGCCGCCGACATTACCAACGCCGAAGCTGCGTCGGTACTGATGCTGGATCGCAAGACGAATCAACTACGCTTCACAGCGACGACAACGGGCGTCGGCGATAACCTCATCGGTAAGCTCGTCCCGCTAGACCGCAGCATCGCCGGGACGGTGCTGCTGGAACGGCGCGTCGTCATCGTCAACGATGTGCGTACCGAGCCGGGACACTACAGCAAACTTGATGAAGAAAACGCCTTTCAGACGCGCTCGATCCTGGCAGTGCCGATGAAGTCAAAAGACCGCATCATCGGCGTCATCGAAGCGATCAACCGCCGCAAGCTGCCCTGGACCAACGACGATGTGCGCTACCTGTCAATTCTGGCGGCACAGGCAGCTGTCGCTATCGAAGGCACACAGCTGGTGACACGGCTGGAACGCGCGAACCAGGAACTTTCGGAACTCGACCAGCTCAAGAGCGATTTCATTGCCATTGCGTCACACGAACTGCGCACACCCCTTGGTGTCATTCTCGGCTATGCCAGCTTCTTGCAGGAAACGGGAGACCAGGAAGTCAACGAACATGCTTCCAAGGTCGTTAACAGCGCGCTGCAATTGCGCCGCATTATCGAAGACCTGACCAACCTCCGCTACCTGCAACAGAACCAGGCCGACTTCCAGCTGCAAACCTGTACGATGGACGAATTGGTCGCAGACGTTATGAACGATGAGATTCAAATGTTGGCGAAGGCAAAGGGGCACCGCTTAACGACGCAAATCGCGCCGGGGCTGCGCGTGTCGGTGGATCGGGGGCGGATGGCAATGGGCATCATGAATTTGCTCGTCAACGCCATGCGCTTCACGCCCGATGGCGGTGATATTCGTCTGCGGGCGGAGATGACACCCGGACGCGAAGTGATGCTGTCGATACGCGATAACGGCATCGGCATCGCGCGCGATGAACTGGAGCGCATCTTCGACAAGTTCTATCAGGTCGAAGACCACATGATCCGGCATCACGGCGGTCTGGGCATAGGCTTGAGCATCACACAGGCGCTGGTGAAGGCGCACAAGGGGCGCATCTGGGCAGAGAGCGAAGGATTGGGGCGCGGCAGCACGTTCTACATCGTGCTGCCAACCGCCAGCTAGGAAACCCTCACCCCTACCCCTCGCCCTCAGGGCGAGGGGTTAAGACATTCGGAAAATTCCTCTGCTCATAGGGAGAAATTTTGGGTGAGGGTTTCGCTTAATCACCGCGAGAGGAAGCGCTGCATTTCGAAATATGCCTCGCTGATCGGGCGAATCTGGCTGACAGCATCTGTGATCGGGATCGCTTCAATCTTGCGCCCCTGCATCGCCGTCATCACGCCCGTCTGCCCGTCCTTGAGCAGTTTGACCGCGTTCACGCCCATGCGCGTTGCCAGCAGGCGGTCGAACGCCGTCGGGCTGCCGCCGCGCTGGATATGCCCCAGAATCGTCAGCCGCACTTCAAAACCGACGCTCTTGTGCTTGCCCAGAAAGTCAATCAGGTCAGTGGTCTTGACGGGCGCGCCCTCGGCAACGACGGCGATAGCGTGCGTTTTGCCACGCACATAGGCGTCTTCCAACGCTTCAGCGATTTGTTCCGCTGTATACGGGCGTTCCGGCGTAACAACGATTTCCGCGCCGCCCAGAATGCCGCCCATCAGCGCCAGATAGCCGCAGCTGCGCCCCATCGTTTCGATGATGAACGCGCGCTGGTGCGAAGTAGCGGTATCGCGCAGGCGGTCGAGCGCGTCGAGGATGATATTGAGCGCGCTATCCACGCCGATGCTCATATCTGTGCCGAAGATGTCGTTGTCGATGCTGCCGGGGATGCCGACAACTGGCACGCCCATCTCATGCAGCTTAAGCGCACCCGTCAGGCTGCCGTTGCCGCCGATGACCACCAGCGCGTCAATGCCCTTCTCATTCAGCCGCCGCAAGCCCTTGCGCTGCCCGGCTTCGGTTCGAAATTCTTCGTTGCGCGCGGTCTGCAAAATCGTGCCGCCACGCTGCAAAATGCCGCTGACCTCGACGCTGGTCAGCGGACCGAAATCGCCACTCAGCAAGCCTGTGTATGCCTGCCGGATGCCGTAGACTTCCATGCCATATTCCAAGCCCGTCCGCACCACCGCACGGATAGCAGCGTTCATCCCCGGCGAGTCGCCACCGCTCGTCATCACCGCAATGCGCTTCATCATATCCCCTGTTTCCTGCTGGATTTGCGCCGCGCACAATTGTAATCGGCAGATGTTAAAACGCCAGCGAATAGTTTTGTGAAGCAGGGCAAACCCATGAAGCCTTAAACCGACATCAGCTTCAATCGCGCAGCAGATGTTGCTTTGAGTGCGACTGTGCTATTCTCTGCGGCATGATCTACCATTCGCTTATGCGCACGCGCGCAAGGTGGGCGCTGCCCGCCGCGCTCCTCATCCTCCTGATCGCCTGGCTGCCAACGCTGCAAACGATTCCTAACGGCAGCGAGCATTACTTCATGATCGATGTCGGCGAAACGCAGATCGTTCTCAACGTCTGGGGGACGCTGCACGCTACGGGCTATCCGCTGTATGTCATGCTCAGCAGCGCACTCGTGAGCCTGCTGCGGACGTTCGGTATGGACGCCGTGACCGCGCCCGCCGTGACATCGCTGCTCTACGGCATTGCGGCGCTGGCACTGCTGTACGTGCTGGCGCTGCGCCTCACCGGGCGTCCGCTGCTCGTCGCCGGTATGATCGTGCTGCTCGGTCTTGTGCGCACCGTCTGGGTCCATCAGGTCATTGCGGAAATCTACAGCTTCGGTTTGCTGCTGATGATCTCGCTGCTGGCGCTGGCGTTGTGGCAGCCGCCCGTGCGCCACCGTCTGTACTGGCTGGCGCTGCTCGGCGGCATCGGCGTCGCTCACCACCGTGCCATCGCCATGATGATTCCGGCGCTGCTCTATGCCGTCTATCCCGACCTGCGCAGCGAAGGTCGGCGCTTGCCGCGCGCGCTGCTCGGCTGTCTCGCGCTCGGTCTGCTCGGCTTCGCACAGTACCTGTATCTGCCGCTGCGCGCCAACGCCAATGCCGCCTGGGTCTATGGTGAGCCGGGGACGTGGGCGGGCTTGTGGGATCAGTTCATCGGGGCGGAGGCATCGCGCTTCATCGGCACGATCAGTTCTTTTGACGGGCTGTTGGCGAACATCGCGCGCATCAACACCGTCCTTGTCACCGATCTCACGCTGCCCGGCATCATCGTTGGGCTGGCGGGGCTGCTGCTGGCGCTGGGCAGCCGCGAACGACGGCGGCTGGCAATCGTGCTGCTGCTTAACGGCGGCGTGGCGCTGCTGTTCCACTACGTCTACTACACCGACATCCTCTCAGCGCTGATCCTGCCCGTGCTGGTCAGTCTGGCATTGGGATGGGTGTTGGCGGCGGAGGCAGCCTTGTCGTTCTTGCGATTTGGTGGATACACGGACGATGAGCGGACGAGGCATGCCGCGTCCCTACAGGCACATCAGAGTCGTCGTAGGGACGAGGCACACCTCGTCCGTCCTTTCTCAAAATCCTCTACTCTTTTGAATATGCTCTTTATTCTCTTGTTCACAGGTTTTGCGCTCGTATTGTCCGGGCAGAACCAGCCGTTCATTCGCGCGCTGACGCACGATACGACCGGACTGGAGACCATCGCGCTGGTGCGCGAGACGCCGACGGACAGCGCGCTGATGCTGGCGTGGGGTCCGCGCCATTTCGCTGTCGGGCTGGCGCAGGACGTGTGGGGCGAACTGCCGGATGTGACGCTGGTCGATCACAAGGCGGACTTCGCGTCGTTGGCATCAGCGATGCCGATCTTCACGCCCGCCTTCACGTTCTACAACCAGCCCGTCGATTGGTGGCAGGGGCAGATCGGCGCACCTGTGTATCTGCACGCCGCCGCGCCGCAGTTGGTCGCCGTCGCCACGCAGCCGGAGATCGGCAGCGGCGACACGTTCGGCGCGCAGGACGCACAGATCACCTGCACGGACGACGCGCTGCATCTGACGGTCGCGTGGTACACGCCGGACGTGCCGGAGCGCGATCTGAGTGTGTTCGTGCATCTGCTGGATGTCAGCGGTGCAGTCATCGCGCAGGGCGATCAGAACGCGCCTGTCTATGGCTGGCGACCGCTGACGACATGGCAGGCGGGGGAAGTCGTGCGCGATGTTTACATGCTGCCGCGCCTACTAAACGGTGCTGCGGTGCGCTATGGCTTGTATTTCCAGCCGACTCCTGACACATTTGAGAATGTGGTGGTGTATGAGGTGGATGTGAGGTGCGGGGGATGAAGGAACAGACATTGGTTGTAGGGGCGCAACGTGACGTAAGGGCGCAATATATTGCGCCCCTACCTGGCGTTCTTGGCGTCCTGGCGTTCTTATTATTCCTCACCGCCTGCGCGCCTGCGCCGACCGCCACGCCCGACCCGCTGGCGAACGTGAGCGAGATCAAGCTGCTGGCGACGGTCGTCATCCCGCCGACGCCGGGCGCGCTGGAGCAGCAGGCGACGCAGGCGGCGCTCGCCGCGCTGCCCACGGACGTGCGACCAACGGCGGTGCCATCGCCCACGCCGTACATCGGCGTTTTCATGGGCGATACGGCAGGGAGCGAAGACGTTCCGGTGTTCGATCAGGATCGCTTCCTGCCGCCTGCCGATGTGCCGTTTGCGACGCCCCTGCCGCTGACGGTGTGCCAGTTCCAGCCGGACGCGCGTTTCGGCACGGCATGGCAGAGCGTGAGTATCGTCGCCAGCACGCTCAACTGCGCGGGCGAGGACGCGGCGGCGTATGAGGGCGCGACGCAGGTGTTTGAAGGCGGCGTGATGATCTTTATCCCCAGTGGCGAACTGTGGGCGATTGCGCCCGGCGCGCCCAACGGTCGCTACTGGTACGCGCCGCAAGCCCCCGCAGGCGATACAGCGGGCATCAGCGCACCAGAAGGGCTGCGCGTGCCAGCGTTCGGCTTTGGGGCGCTGTGGGCAAGCACGGACGGCGTGCGTTCAGCGCTCGGCTTCGCGCGCACAGACGAGCAGAGCGCGACGATCATCGTCCAGCGCTTCATCGGTGGCACGCTGATACAGGATGCCGACGCCGCGCAGACGTTCGCTACTTTGGAGAACGCGGCGAGCGGTGTGGCATATGGACCGTTTTAGTGGACACCCTCACCCCCCAACCCCTCCCTCCGCTTTGCACTCGGTCGTCCCACACGTCGCACACCTTGTTGCCTTACCGAGTGGCTCTCCACAGTGCGACGGGGGAGGGGGGGAGTCAGAGCGTGCGAGTCGCAGTGAGAACCTCGCTCGCTATGCCTCATAAGGATATACTCCATCTGATGCATTTGTCTGCCGCAAGCGCAGATATTCGCAATATCGAGGCGTATTCAAAGTCCCCTCTCCCCCATCGCGCATAAGAGATTAGCGGTATGTATAGTCGGACTGCGCGATGTGTGGGACGACCGAGTGCAAAGCGGAGGGAGGGGATTTAGGGGTGAGGGTCTTCGCACATGACAAACGACTTTCCAAAGATCAGCGTCTCGCCCGCCCTGAAGCAGCGCATGGTCGAAGCCGCACGTCACCTGCGCGCTGAGCAGACGCCGAGTGAAGAAATTCTCTGGCAGTCCCTTCGCAATCGTCGCTTGAACGGCTGGAAGTTTCGCCGCCAGTTTCCGATTGGCGCTTTCGTGCTTGACTTCTATTGTGCAGAGTCACGGCTGGCAGTTGAGGTGGATGGCGCAATCCATCGGCAACAGGTCGAAGCCGACACGATGCGCCAGTCATTGCTTGAGGAGCTTGGCATTCGCTTTGTTCGTGTGACTGCGGATCAGGTGGAACAAGACATAGTGGGCGTGCTGCGGGTTATTCTTGCAGCAATGGAGCGGTGAGGAGAGTTTGCCCTCACCCCCAAACCCCCTGCTCCCACACGTCGCACACGGCGACAGCAGTTGGCGCTGCTCTGCACGGTGCGACGGGGGAGAGGGGGCTTTCCGTGAGTGCGACTCGGTGCTAAAGTCTCACCCGATATGCCTCTATACTCCATTTCATGTGTTTGTGTGCCGTAAATGCAAATGCACGCAAACTCGAGTCGTGTTCAAAGCCCCTCGCCCCCGTCGTGCCGTACTGCTTTTCTCAACGTATTGCCGACCTGCACGACGAGTGGGAGAGGGGTTTGGGGTGAGGGTCTCTGCCACACGCCATCACCCGCCACCGCCGCTGCGCGCAAACTCGCGTTTCAACCACATTCAATGCCCTACCGCTGCGCTCAGGACGAGCGGGCGCAGCGGAAACCGTTGAAGTTTCCAATATCAAAAAAAGCACGTACAGGTATCCGATTGGTCGCACTTGGATTAGGTGTTGCAACTGACGGTTGTCCACCGCGCAGCAGGCGCTGAACATCTGTTCCGGTATTCGTATCTGCTTCGCGATCTTCCTGACTGTCGTAGGGCAAATAAAGCGAACTTACCCACTCCCATACATTCCCAATCATATCCAGCGCCCCCACCCACGAACGCCCATCAGGGATGCCGCCCACGTTCGCCGTCTGATTATTCGAATTACCAGATGATGCCACATTGTCCTCGTCCCACGTGTTCCCCCAGGGGTAGACAAGATTATCTGGTCCTCGTGCCGCGTATTCCCACTCACGTTCGGTCGGGAGACGGGCACCACGCAGTGCACAGAAGTCGCGCGCTTCGAACCATGTGATACTTTCGATCGGACGTTGATCGCCGTCAAAGCTGTTGGCATTCGCCTTTACACCACCGAGCCGCTCGAAATCCGCCTGCGTGACTTCGGTCAGGTCGATCCAGAATGGCGTATCGAAGCATTGTTCGTTGACAGGCTGTTCATCACTTCCGCCGCCCGCGCTGCCCATCATGAAGCAGCCGGGTGGCACCAGCACCATAGGAACGCCATCTTCGAAGGTATACGTTACGGGTCTCCACACCTGATTAGAATTTACACGCACAGGTCCCCCATTTTGGGCGATTTCCAAAAGGGTTTCTTCATCCAAATCTGCTGCTGATCTTGACCAGAGCGCATCCCGAGTCGCGCCAGGCACGATGGCGTTCAAGGCGGCGACTTGTGTCTCGACCTGCTGCTGCGCTTCGTTGGCATTGTTGGTCTGCACGAACGCAAGCACACCGACTCCCGCAGCCACGACAAATAACAGCAGCGCAGCGATGATGGCAGACCGTGCGCGGCGGCGCTGACGGTCTGCGCGTTCGGTGCTTTCCTCGGCGGCGGATGCAGCGGCTTGCAGTTCGGCTTTGCGTCGTTCCTCATCGGCACGTCGTTCGGCGCGCTGCGTGGTACTCGCTGCGATGAAGCGCGCGACTTCCGGCGGCGCGGGAAAGCTCGCTGCCCAACGCTCTGCCTCGTCCAGGCGGCTGCCCAGCAGCACGTAATCCGTCTTGCGCTCTGCGTTCGCCCACATGCGCGCGTCGCCTTCCAGCCGCCGCCGCAGTTGCAAATCGCTCACCTGATCACTGATCCACACGCGCAGCCGATCCCAGGTGCGCAGTAGTGCCTCGTGCGCCACCTCCACGACCGCGCCGCCTTCCGCCCGCCCAGTCACCAGCAGCCGCTCGTCAGTCAGCACGGCGATCAGTTTCTGCGCGCCCAGCGCGTTGACGAGCGGTTCCAACAGCGCACGGCGGCGGGTCGGTTCGCCGCGTTCATCGACCTCGACCAGTTCGCGGAAGACCGTGCCGAACGCCGCCTGTGCCTGCGGCGGAAGCTGATGGAACGCCGACTCCGCCCGTTCGCCAATCGCCGCCTGCACGCCGCCGAGCGCGCGGTATTCCGCAAACGACAACTGCCCGTCATCGGTGCTGCGGCGGTACAACTGGTCGAGCGCATATGCCAGCAGCGCCAGCGCGCCCGGATCAGCGCCCGTCTCATCGAGAATGTGCGCCGCCAGCCCGTCCTCAAACACCAGCCCCGCGCGTTCTGCCGGACGGATGATCATCTCGTACAGCGCCACCGCGCCCGGCACGGACAGCGGGAACGTGCCGGACTCCAGCAGCGCCGCCAGCGTGGTGTCTTCGACCGCGCGGGCGAAGAAGTCGGCGCGCAGCGTCAGCACCGCTCGCGCCCGTGTAGACGCGGCGATCTGTGCCAGCAGCGCGATGAACGGCGTGCGGTAATGCGCCGCGCACAGCGTGTAGAGTTCCTCGAACTGGTCAATGAAGAGCAGCGCTTCCGCCCAGGCCGGGTGCGTCGCCAGCGCGCTGTCCAGCAGCGTCAGCAGCGCGTCCGGCTGCGTCGTCAGTGCGGCGGACACGTCGCGCGGTGTCCGCCCGACCAGCGGCGCGAGCTTTGCCGCCAGCGCATCAAACGGGTTGTCGTTGATTTCGCCGGGTGTGAAGCGCAGACCGCGCCACTGCGCCGCGCCGTCGCCTGCCTCGGCATCCGGCAGCAGCCAGTCCTTGCTGCCGTCGATGCTGTTCGCCGCCAGCCGCGGCAGCAGCCCCGCGCCGACCAGCGACGACTTGCCCGACCCGGACGCGCCGACCACCGCGACCACGCGCTGCCCGCGCAGGCGTTCGACCAGCGCGTCGGTCTCCGCGCCGCGCCCGTAAAAGATCGCTTCATCCGCGGGCGTGAAGGCGCGCAGACCGGGGAACGGCGATCCCTGCCACAGCGGGACGGTCGGCGCGGCGACGGGCGCGGGCGGCACGTCGCGGCGCAGGAAGGCGTCCACCACCTGACGGATCAACTGCTTCAGGTGGATTTCGAGCTGGCGGGTGAAGTCATCGGTCGAGGTGTGTTTGTTGTGCCCCTGGCGGATCGAGCCGTCGGGGTGGGTGAACGCCGCGAAGAAGGTCTGCACGCGCTGCCACTGCTCGTACTTGTCGGCAAACTGTGGGTCATCCAACTGGAGCGCCGGCGCACCGTCGCGGCGATAGACCACCACCAGCGGCAGCCCGTCATTCTTGCGGCTCGCCTCGACTGCATCCCAGTATTCCCACTCCGTGCCGGAGAGATAGCGCGAGCCATCGGCTTTGATATACTCCGGCGGCAGCGGCGTCCCCAGCCGCGCCCACAGGATGACGATCACGATCTCGCAGTCGGACGGTTTCGCCAGCCCGCGATTGATCGCCTCCTGCGGCGTCATCGTCGCCAGCATCGGCGTGGAAGCGTCCGGGTCATCCCAGGCAACGACAGCGAGATCGACCTGTTCGCGCAGCAGCGGGTCGGTGCGCAGGCGTTCGATGACCAGGCGTGCGGCGCGGCGTTCATCGGCAACATCGCCGGGCGACGACAGGAAGATGCGGATGCGGGGGACGGTGCGCATAGCGAGTTTATCCTGAGGCTGAGTATCCAAAAACCTCACCCCGCATAACTCTCAGTTGACAGGGAGTCGCCCCCCTCTCCGCGCGCGGAGAGGGGACGGGGGTGAGGTCGATTTAGACTTAAGGATACATACTTAGTGCGAAATCGCCACCTGTGCTATACATGTTACATGGCGCGTCCGTTAAGGCGCGGCGACACAGAGAGAGTTTATGATGTCCAAAACAATTTTGTTGATCGGTACGCTCGATACCAAAGGCGCGGAGTTCGACTACGTGCGCGACCTGATCCACGCGCGCGGCTTGTCCACGCTGCTGCTGGACACCGGGACGTTCGCGCCGCAGACGCAACCGGACATCGGGGCGGAGGCGGTGGCAGCAGCAGCGGGTGCAGACCTGGCGGCGCTGCGCAGCGCCAATGATCGCGGCGACGCCGTGCTCAAGATGACGCGCGGGGCGGCAGCGCTCGTGCCGACGCTGTATGCCGAGGGCAAATTCGATGGCGTGCTGGGGCTGGGCGGCTCCGGCGGCACGGCGATTGCGACGGCGGCGATGCGCGCCCTGCCCGTCGGCGTGCCCAAGCTGATGGTCTCGACCGTGGCGTCGGGCGATGTCGCGCCCTATGTTGGCGTGCAGGACATCACGATGATGTACTCGGTCGTCGACGTGGCGGGCATCAACCGCCTGTCGCGGCGCATCCTGGCGAACGCGGCAGGCATGATCTGCGGCGCGGTCGAGCAAAGCATCCCCACCGCGCAGGACAAGCCGATGATCGGGCTGACGATGTTCGGCGTGACGACGCCGTGCGTCATCCGCGTGCGCGAACGGCTGGAGGCGGCAGGTTATGAAGCGCTGGTGTTTCATGCGACGGGCAGCGGCGGGCGGGCGTTCGAGAGCCTGATCGCCAGCGGCTACTTCGTCGGCGTTGCGGACATCACCACGACCGAATGGTGCGATGAGCTGGTCGGCGGCGTGCTGTCTGCCGGACCGACGCGGCTGGACGCGGCG
This sequence comes from Chloroflexota bacterium, assembly GCA_033763755.1. Classification (GTDB taxonomy): domain Bacteria; phylum Chloroflexota; class Anaerolineae; order Aggregatilineales; family Phototrophicaceae; genus Flexifilum. Next base: position 256 of record JANRJX010000059.1, on the reverse strand, counting down.
GCGCGGGCGGGCATTCCGCAGGTCGTCTCGCTCGGTGCGCTCGATATGGTCAATTTCTGGGCGCTGGAGACCGTGCCGGAGCGCTTCAAAGGGCGCACGCTCTACGCGCACAACGCCAACGTCACGCTGATGAGGACGACGCCGGACGAGTGCGCGCAGTTGGGGCGCATCATCGCGGGCAAGCTGAACGCGGCGACGGGCAAGACTGTGTTGTTTATCCCGCTGCGCGGCGTCAGCATGATCGATGCGGAAGGCG
>JANRJX010000058.1:0-37742 GCA_033763755.1 Chloroflexota bacterium | reverse complement strand
GGAGGGAGCGCGCATTACACACTTGCGCTCATAGACTTTATGATTGATGACATTATCAAAGAAGCGACGAGCAAAATGAAATCCGCCATCGGGGTCTTTGAACATGACCTGCAAGGCATTCGCGGCGGGCGTGCCAGCGCCGCGCTGGTCGAGCGGGTGGTGGTCGATTATTACGGTCAGGAGACCGCGCTCAAGCAGCTTGCCACGATTTCTGTTCCTGAACCCATGCAAATCCTGATCCGCCCATTTGACAAAGGTGCGGTCAAAGCCGTCGAAAAGGCGATCCGCGAGTCCGACCTCAACCTGAACCCGCAGACCGACTCTGACGCTGTGCGCCTGAACATGCCCGCACTGACGCGCGAGCGCCGCCAGGACCTGGTCAAGCTGCTGCACAGGCGTACGGAAGAGGCACGCATCGCCATGCGCAATATCCGCCGCCATAGCAACGATGACATCAAAGAGTTCGAGAAAGAAAAGCTGATCTCTGAAGATGAGTCTGAAGCCGGGCAGGAACAAATCCAAAAGCTGACCGATAAATTCATTGCCGAAGTCGAGGCGTTGAGCGCGCGTAAAGAAAAAGAAATCCTTGAGGTATAGCGCATGGTCGTGCTGACAAAAGAGCTGGAAGACACGCACGACATCGCCCCGCCGCTGGAGCGTGTGCCGCGCCATGTCGCAATCATTATGGATGGCAATGGACGTTGGGCAAAGGCGCGCGGACTGCCGCGCACCGAAGGGCATCGGCAGGGGACGGAAAACCTGCGCCGTTTGCTGCGTTCGTGTGTGGAACTTGGCATCGAAATCCTGACGATCTACGCCTTTTCCACCGAGAACTGGGCGCGCCCCGCTGCTGAAGTCCAGATGTTGATGAAAATTCTGGAAATGGTGATTGATCGTGAGCTGAAGGAACTGGACGCGAACGGCGTGCAAATCCGGCATATTGGCGAACTGGGGGGCATTGCGCCCGGACTGCAAAAGAAGATTCGCCAGGCGTGCGAATACACGCGCCACAATAGCAAGCTGGTGTTGAATGTGGCGTTCAACTATGGCGGGCGTGACGAAATCGTCCATGCCGTGCGTCGCATCGTAGAAGACAACATTCCCGCCGCGCAGATCGACGAAAAGCTCATCAGCCGCTATTTGTATACCAGCGACCTGCCCGATCCTGACCTGATCATCCGCACCAGCGGCGAACTTCGCATCAGTAACTTCCTCATCTGGCAGGGGGCGTATTCGGAACTGTACTCAACGCCGACCTACTGGCCTGACTTTGACAAGGACGAACTGCGTAAGGCGCTGGTGGCATATGGGCAGCGCAAACGGCGTTTCGGGCAAACTGACGACCAGATCGACCACCCAAACGGCTAGGTCATCAGGTGCTTGTGCTTTTGCCACAAGCGCTTACAATCCGCTGATAGTGCGATTATCCCGTCCGTTGAGTCAGCAGGGTCATCATCATGTCGAAAGAAATCACCCAGGTCATGAAGAACCTGGAAGGTCAGCAATACGTCGCCACGCAGGAAATTGCTACCGTCATGTTCCTCGCGGAAAAGCTTGGCAAGCCCGTCCTGGCGGAAGGTCCGGCAGGTGTGGGCAAGACCGAACTGGCGAAGGCATGGGCGGCTGTGTCTGGCAAGCGGCTCATCCGCCTGCAATGCTATGAGGGGCTGGACGAGAGTAAGGCGCTCTACGAGTGGGAGTACGCCAAGCAGATGCTGTATACGCAATTGCTGCGCGACAAGCTCAGCCAGTTGCTTTCCGACGCGCAAAGCCTGACCGAAGCCGCAGACCGACTGGCGCAGGAAGAGGATGTGTTCTTCTCCGAACGCTTCCTGCTGGCACGCCCGCTGCTGGAAGCGATCACTGCCAACGAACCTGTCGTGCTGCTGATCGACGAAATCGACCGCGCTGATGCCGAGTTTGAGGCGTTCCTGCTCGAAGTGCTGAGCGACTTCCAGGTCTCAATCCCCGAAATCGGCACGATCCGCGCCAAGCATCAGCCCGTCGTGCTGCTGACCAGCAACAACACGCGCGAGCTTTCGGAAGCGCTCAAGCGGCGCTGCCTCTACCTGTTCATCGATTACCCCAGCGGCGAGACCGAGGCGAACATTGTGCGGATGCGCGTGCCACAGCTAAGCGCGCGGCTGGCACAGCAGGCAGTCGAAGTCGTGCAGGGCCTGCGCCAGATGGACTTGAAGAAGAATCCCAGCGTGTCGGAAACGATTGATTGGGCGCGCGCACTGGTAACTCTGAATGCCGACAATCTCGACAAAGAGACACTGGAAACCACACTGACGGTGCTGCTGAAGCACGAAAGCGATGTACAGAAGGCGAAACGTGCGCTCGGCGCGGGTCGTCCGCACCCACTCGAACGCGACCCGCGCAACCCCGGTAATCCCCAGCAGGGACGGGGACTGCGGCGCTTTGGCGACTGGAGTAACTAGACTTGAGGTGACGGTTGCAATAGCACGCAACCGTCAATTCCCACCCTGCGCCAGCGCCGCGTCTAACGCATCGTTGGCACTGCTTTGCCCGCTGATGACGCTTGCAAAAGCGGTTTGCAGCGCACGCGCCGTTGTCCCATCGAGCGAGTCGGGCAGCGGAAGATAGGCATTTTGCAACAGCCCGTCAATGAAATCTGCATAGGCAGGGTTAAGCGCTTGCTGCGCCGCCAGGCGCGCGGGCAGCATGTGGATCGTCTGCATGTATGCCGTCTGGCGTTCGGTCGCCATCATCCACTGCACGAACTCCAGCGCTGCCGGGCGACGACTGCCATTATCGCTCAGCACCACCCATAGCCAGCCATCCAAGAGGGTTGTGGCTTCCCCATCCACAGTCGGCACATAACCTGTGGCAAGGTCAACATTTTCTTGCAGCGCGCGCAGATACATCTCTGATGTGACCACCACCGCTGTTCCATCCAGCAGAGCATCCTGATAACGCTCCGGCGTGTCATATTCCAGGACATCCGTCGGCACGAGGTTGGCAGCGGCGGCGCGTTCGTAGTAGCGCAGCGTCGCACGCAGCGCAGGCTCAGAGAGCGTCAGCGCTGTCGCGGTGTTGGTATCTGCGCCTGCCGTCACATATTGCAGCAGAAAGACGGGACTGATGCCGGTGGCAGGCGCGCCGGGAAACAGGACCGGTATTTGTGCGTCCAGCAGATCGGCAAAGCGCCATGACTCGATAGGTACAGCGCGCTCGCGGTAGGCGACATGCAGCACTTGCAATGCAGCCGGAATGCCATACGCCTGCCCATCGACAATACTCATCGTATACACCGATGGCGCAAAGCTTTCCTCAGCAATGAGAACGCCTTCATCCAGCGGTGGAACGAGCCCGGCGGCAATCGCCGCACGAAAGTCAGAATAGCGCAGGAGCGTGATGTCCGGCAGCGCAGACGGCGCGACTGCTGACGCGCTGCGCATCGTCTCCAGGATACCACCGCTGCCCATCGTGGCACGCAGACGTAGGTCAATTTCAATGTTCGGGTAGGCACTTTCAAAGCTGCTGATCTGTTCAGACAACACGTCTCCCGTGTCCACGCTGTCAAGCCCTGCTAATGCATCGGGCAGCCAGACGTGCAGGGTAATGGCGGACGCTTCAACGGCTGTCGGCGTCGCAACCGGGGTTTGCACTGTGCTTGCAGCGTTTATGACTGCGGGCGTGGCGGTAGGCGGCGCGACTGTTGTGGGTGTGCAGGCGACAACGAGGGCCGTCATGCACAGGTAAAGGATGTGTTTCATAACGGCGATTATACACGGTCTAGCGGACTTCCGGCATCAGACAATCGTCATGCGTTTGCGTTGCGTCAACCGTTCGATCAGTGTGCGCAGTTCAGGGCCAGACACAGGCTTGTGCAGAAAGAAGTCGATGCCCATCTCCTCGCACATATAGCGTGCCTCTTCGCGACCGGACACGACGACGATCTCGGTTTGCTTGCTTTGCAGACCTGCAAACTCCTGGCGCAATAATTCCAGGCTGCGCCCACTACCAATCCCAATATCCGAGATAAAGACATCAAAATCTTCACGCGCCAGCATTTCGCGCGCACTGGCAAGTGTTAGCGCCGGAAAGACGATATGCCCCACTTTGGTCAAGACGCGGCTGTAGAGGTTGAGAAGGCTGGCATCATCCTCCAGAATGAGAATACGTGATTGTGGCATAAGTGACCCGCCGATTAAAGTGTTTCTGAGTACGAATAACCACAATTTTCAGAATTTTTCCAACTATTCTTCAAACAACAAAGAATATGATACGAGAGTTTCTCATCTAAAGACCAAAGTTTTACGGCAATTTCATGAAATAGTTACACTGATCTATGCAAGCCGCTTTCCAAAATGTATATGCGCAGGGGTTTTGTCCCTGCGCGTATAGACAATTGGTTTGCAGTTGAGGATCGCTTTACGGAATTGCGCTGATCTGTTCACTCAGGCGGTAGCCAATGCCGCGTACATTGACAATCAGGTCTTCATCCTGCCCGTTCTGCTTCAGCTTGCGCCGCAAATTGCTGACGTGGGGGCGAATAACTTCGCGTGCTTCCGCCTCGTCCACGGCATAGCCGCGCACTTCGCGCACAAGCTCGTGGCACGATACCACACGTCCGCGATGTGCCGCCAGATACAGCAGCAGGTCAAATTCGGTCGGAGTCAGTTCAATGCTTTTTTCGTTGACGGATATCTGATAGCGTCCGGGATAGATCGTCAGCGGGCCCAGATTCATGACGGCATTGGTCGTTGACTCGCTGCCGTTATCGACCATCGCAATGCGCTCGTCTTCACGCGCGTTCGGCAGCGAAAACGCCTTGACGATCTCGGTGTCACCGCTGCTCAACTCGCTGACATTGTTACGGATAGCATCGAGGAGTGTGCGGCGGCGCTTGAGATTGCGCGAACGTTCAACACCGCGCGCCACACACTGCTTGATGTCCTGGCTCGAACTCGGCTTGATCAGGTAATCATGCGCACCGAGCCGCAGCGCTTCTACCGCTGTCCCCAGGCTGGGGTAAGCAGTCATCAGCACCACAATCGTATCCGCGTCAATATCCTTAATGCGCCGCACCAGTTCCACGCCGTCGAGTCCGGGCATCCGAATATCCGTCAGGACGACATCGAAGACATGGCGCTTCATCACTTCCAGCGCCTCTTCACCACTGGCAGCCTCTTGCACCTGGTATCCCACGCGCTGGAGAGTCTTGCTGACCGAATATCGTATCGCCGACTCGTCATCCACCACCAACACATGAGTCATCTCATTAGCACTATCCATCATTACACCCTTATTTATTGGCGATAGCAGCGTGCCAACACCGCTGCCTGGCTCTTTAATTGCGGTTTCGACACAAATAACACATGAACCTCAATGGTTTCTTTGCGAAAATCACATCTTCGCTTGTTTCTACGTTAAGGATATATGGAAAGTTGAGCCTTTGCAACAGTGCCTAATGTATTTCTTTCATTGTGGTAAGCATTGTTGCATTTTCGTTACGACTACGAATTATAGGTGAACAGAATACTTTGTCCAGCGTCAGCACGATCCTCTTGAAATGGCTCGCCCACTGTCCAACGCCCGTCCCAGTAAATTGCCCCCACCTGTCCGTTGACGACGATTAAAGGCACGCGGTCGCGCTGTGCCTGGGGAATCTTGCGGTCGATCATCCACTGCTTCAGTTTCTGCGTATGCCCATCCAGACCTGGCGGCGCGAACCGGTCGCCATCCCGCCGATGGCGTACTTCCACGACTGCTCCCGCCGGAATTCGCAGCGTAACAGGTTGTAGCAGCAGGATGTATCCTGCCCCCTTATCTGTGCCAGAAGGCGAGGCATGTTCTGCATCCATCGCATCGTTACGCGGAGCATGATCCGTGCGTTCCAGCACGGCATGATCGTAATCGATGCGCAGGATGACGCCGCCCGGCAGTTCGATGCGCGTACCAACTGCGCCCACCGCGATTGCGTGCAGGCACGCCTCAACACGCTCATGCGAAATTTCATGCTCTGGCGCAAGCGCCCGGTGTGCCCGCACGATGATGTCGTCCAGTCGTGCCGCCCCTGCCACTTGCAGCAATGGACCTTTGAGTTCGATGCGCCCGCGCACAGCAGCGTCCGCCAGCCATGCCGAAAACTGCGGCGCAGTGCGCTCCTGCTTCAGCGCCGTCTCCGCCAACTGCGTCAGCGCGCGTTTGACGCGCGGGTTGATCTGTTCGAGATACGGCAGCACTTCCAGGCGGATACGGTTGCGCAGCAGGCGCGTGTCATCGTTGGTAGCGTCGTGGCGCGGCTGCAAGCTGTGTTCGGCAGCATATGCCTCAATGTCAGCGCGGCGCGTTAACAGCAGCGGGCGCATCAGGCGCAGATCGGGGTTGTACGGGACAAAGCTCATCAGGCGCATCCCCGCCAGCCCATGCACGCTCGTACCGCGCAGGATATGCATCAATACCGTTTCCGACTGGTCATCGGCATGGTGAGCGGTGACGATAGTCTGCGCGCCGACGGCACGCGCGACTTCGTAAAGAAAGCCGTAACGAGTCCTGCGTGCTGCTCCCTCTACACCCATATGCACGATGGGCTTCTCCACCTCGCGCTCGCCCACTGTAGACGGCAGCCCCAACTTCGCCGCCTCCGCCGCGACAAACGCCGCGTCTGCTGCGCCTTCCGCCCCGCGCAGCCTGTGATCGAGCGTGGCGATATGCAGGCGGACATTCAGCAGCGGCGCAAGCGTGTGCAGCACGTACATCAACACCAGCGAATCGACGCCGCCGGATACCGCCACAACCAGTGTGGTCTCCGGCTGTGTCAGCTGGTGCTGCTGGATGGTCGCCAGCACGCGGCGCTCCAATACATGAAGATGGTCAGGCATACAGGCCCTTGTCTTCCGCTGAAAACTTTTACACAGGTCTTTTCAAGAATAGTGCCGTGCGTGTGACTTCGATGCAGGCGACGCCATGCTGATTTAGCCCGACATGCCGCAGCGTCACCAGCCCCGCCTCCGGTCGTGATTGGCTGTCGCGCTTGCTCACGACAGTCGTCTCCACATACAGCGTGTCGCCGTGAAACATCGGGTGTGGGTGCTTGACGCTCTCATAGCCCAGGTTGGCGATGATCGTCCCGTGTGTCAACTCGCTGACGCTGATGCCGACCACCAGCCCAAGCGTGAACAAGCCGTTAACGATGCGCGCGCCGAACTCGGTCTTGCTAGCGAAGTCCTCGTTCAGATGCAGCGGCTGCGTGTTCATCGTCAGGCTGCTGAACAAGATGTTGTCCGCTTCGGTCAGCGTGCGCCCCAACGCATGGCGCATGACCATGCCTGGCTCCAGTTCGTCGTAGTATTTACCTGCCATAACCGCTGCACTTTCGTCTAACATGAATGCTCTATGAGACATGCAGTAAAACTTACACTGTTTTTGCGTCTGATGGGTAGACTCATTTGTGGTTGTTGATTGCCAGTGGACATGTCAAGACATGCCCCTACCGCTTACCCCGAAAGGACAGAATCATGCCCTTCAGCTTACCTGAACTGCCTTACGCCAAGGACGCGCTCGAACCCTCGATTGATGCCATGACGATGGAAATTCATCATGGGCGTCATCACAACGCTTACGTCACCAACCTCAACAATGCTGTCGCCAAGTACCCCGAACTGGCGGACAAATCGCTCGAAGACCTGATCGGCAATCTCGCGGCTGTGCCGGAAGATATTCGCGGCGCGGTGCGCAATAATGGCGGTGGTCACTGGAATCACAGCTTGTTCTGGACGCTGATGGCTCCGGGCGCAGGCGGCGAACCAACGGGCGCGCTGGCGAACGCCATCAACAGCGCCTTTGGCAGCTTTGCCGAATTCAAGGACAAGTTCAAGGCAGCCGCCGTCGGTCGCTTCGGCTCCGGCTGGGCGTGGCTGGTCGCCGCGCCAGATGGCAGCCTGAGCATCGAAAGCACTACAAATCAGGATAGCCCGCTGATGGAAGGCAAGAAGGCGATCCTCGGCATTGATGTGTGGGAACACGCTTACTATCTGAAGTATCAGAACAAGCGCCCGGATTACATTGATGCGTGGTGGAACGTGGTCAACTGGGCAAAGGTCGCCGAACTCTACGGGGCATAACGATGTGCAGTGTATGGGCGACCCGGCGGGTCGCCCATACAACACATCAGTCCTTAAAGTAGCGTCCGGGCTGGCTGTTCGCGCCGGGGAGTGTGTTGAGGAATTCCTCGTTGCTGTCCGTCTGGCGCAAGCTGTTCAGCAGTTGTTCCGTCGCGCCCACCTGCCCCGAATCTTCGTCCTCTGCCAGATGTGACCACATGCGCCGCAGCGTGAACACACGCTGCAATACATCGGGACCCAGCAGCAGTTCCTCGCGGCGGGTAGACGACTGCTCTACGTCGAAAGCGGGGAAGATGCGACGTTCTTGCAGGCGACGGCTCAGGTGCAGTTCCATATTGCCGGTGCCTTTGAATTCTTCGTAAATGCCGTCGTCCATCTTGCTGTTGGTGTTCACAAGACACGTCGCAATAATCGTCAGGCTGCCGCCTTCTTCGACGTTACGTGCGGCACCGAACAGACGCTTGGGTGGATGCACAGCGGACGGGTCAAGACCGCCGGTCAGTGTACGACCACTGGGCGGCACGACCAGGTTGTAGGCACGCGTCAGGCGTGTCAGGCTGTCGAGCAGCAGTACGACATCGCGCTTGATTTCAACCAGTCGCTTGGCACGGTTGAGTGCCATTTCCGCCACGCGCGCATGGTTTTGCACGGGATCGTCGAACGTGGAGGCGATGACTTCGGCGTCCACCGACCGATCCATATCCGTCACTTCTTCCGGTCGTTCACCGATCAGCGCCATCATCAGATGCACATCAGGATAGTTGTAGCTGATGGCGTTGGCGATCTCTTTGAGAACGGTCGTCTTACCTGCTTTGGCAGGCGACACGATCAGACCACGCTGACCTTTGCCGATGGGAGCGATGAGGTTGAGTAAACGGGTGGACAGGACGCGGGGGTTCGTTTCGAGATTGAAGCGTTCAAGCGGGAAAATCGGGGTCAGGTCTTCAAAGTTGGCGCGGTTCTTCGCCTCTTCGGGATTGAGACCGTTGACCGATTCAACCCGCAGCAGCCCGAAGTATTTCTCCGAGTCTTTGGGTGAACGCACCTGCCCGACGACCATATCGCCCGTGCGCAGTCCAAAGCGCTTAATCTGCGTCTGGCTGACGTAGATGTCTTCAGGACCGGGCAGATACTTTTCCGCGCGCAGGAAGCCGATGCCGTCGTCCACGATTTCCAGCACGCCGCCGCGCAGCTTCAAGCCCTGCTTTTCGGCATGATCGCGCATGAGCGCCAGCATAAGGTCTTGTTTTTTGAGCTTGCTAAAGCCGCTGATGCCATTTTCGCGCGCCATAAAGCGCAGGTCATCCAGCGTCTTTCGTTCGAGAGTTGCTATATCCATGAGGTTATACCGTGATGAGAACGTTATATGCGAACAAAATGGAGTGTCGCAGCGGGATGCCAGACACAATCAAGGCAACAGGAGAAGATGACTCACGTAACTCGTTCAGGCAGATTTCGCGTTTGTGTTGAGCCAGGAAATGAGGAGTGGAGACTCCTCACCGTCAATATAGCATAGATTCTGTACGTGTCAAATCAATTTTTAACGCTGTGCTTAAAGAGATCGTTTTAGCTATAATAGACTCTATTCGTGAAAAAGCGCACAAGTGCAATACGGGATTAAAGGACACCACAATGGCGAAGATCGGCTTGATTTACGGCTCAAACACGGGTAACACAGAATTTGTCGCCGAACAGCTCAAGAACGAATTTGAAAAGATCCGCCCCGGCAGCATCGACATGCACAACATCGGGCAAAGCACACCGGACACATTGCTGAAATATGATTATCTCGTCCTCGGCGTGCCGACATGGAACACCGGACAGATGCAGGATGACTGGGAAGCGTTTTTGCCCAAGCTGGCGGCGATTGACCTGAGCGGTAAGAAAGTTGCCATGTTTGGCTTAGGCGACCAGAACGGCTACGGTTACAACTTCCTCGACGCGCTCGGTATGCTGGCGGATGCGTTTATGGATCGCGGCGCGCAGCTCTGGGGCATGTGGTCTACCAAGAGCTACGAATACGCTGAGTCAAAGGCGAATGTGGAAGACTTCTTCCTCGGACTCGGCGTCGATCAGGACGGGCAAAAGGACATGACGAGCGACCGCCTGGCGAAATGGGCAAATCAGGTCGTCAAGCAGTTTGGCGTGTAAAGAATGCCCCCAGCCCCTGCCCCTCGCTCGGCTCTGCACTCGGTCGTCCCTCATGGAGAAGGAAAGCTAAACTGAAGCAGCGCTTTTAAGCCCCTCTCCCTGAGGGAGAGGGGTTGGGGTGAGGGCTAATCGCCGCCGCCCGCTGCGTTGAAGGCGGGCGCTTCCTCGCGACTGCGTGTCGCACGCATCAGTCTGGCGCGCAGGTCACGGAACGGCTTCCAGCCATAGAACGACGCCCGAATGATGCCACTCATCATGTACATGAAGAACAGCAGAATGAAGGCGTTGGTCACCCGCGTCCCCAGGTCATCGCCTGTGCGGAAGACGAAAGCATTTACCAGCGCGATAATGCCAAGCAGGATGTAGACAAACTGCATCCACAAGAGGTAGCCATAGTAGCCATCCACGCGCGTCTTGCGCGTCACTTTGTACGATGGCTTCTTCGTTCGTGAGCGCAGTGCGATGCGCAGCGCACTGAAGTACGTCGGTCCGTGTCCGATCCAGTACTGCCACATCCGCAGCAGCGCGGCGATACGCCCGCGTGCGATCACAACGTAGTACAGCGCCGACGCCACCATCCAGGGGAAGAGCGCAGAACCTTCAATCGGCACATAAATGCCGGTCATGAGCGAAATCATCGGCACGATCATCAGCAGCGGTGTGAAGATTGCACTCATCGCATAGAAGAGCGTGATCTCCAGATATTGCGCTCGCTGCTTGAGCGTCAGCCCTTTCTTCAACAACGGGTTATCGAACAGGAACAGTCGCCAGGTATCGACTGCCCAGGTGCCGCGCTGCTTGAGCAAGCCCGGAATATCGTCCGGCGCAAGCCCGATTGACAGGACTTCGTTCAGATATTCGGACTTGTAGCCCGCCGCATGCAGGAAATACGAAGTCGTCAGGTCTTCGACGACATTCCACGTCACGAAGCCACCAATCGACTGCACCGCGCTGATGCGCCAGATTACGCCGCTGCCACAGGCAAATGCTGCGCCGTAGCCATTGCGCCCTGGCTGGTAGATGTCGTAGAAGATGCGGTCGCGTGTGCCAAACGGGTCGCCTTCTGGCGCGGCTGCGTCTTTCGGCGTTTGCACAAAGGCGATCTCCGGGTCACTGAAGAAACCTACTGTGCGCTTGAGAAATGTCGAATGAATAACCTCGTCCGCATCCTGCGTCAGGATCAGTTCTGCCTGCGGTGCGTGTTCCTGGAGGTACTTCAGCGCGGAATTAAGGTTGCCCGCTTTGGCATCTTTCTTCGCGCCAAAGTTGTAGCCGACGCCATAGCGTGCCGCCAGCTTCTGCATTTCGGGGCGATGTCCGTCGTCCGAAATGACAATCGTCAGATGGTCGGCGGGATAGTCCAGTTTCGTCAGCGAAATAACCGTCTGCTCGACCACCTCGACAGGTTCGCCATAGGTCGGGATGACCGCTGCCACGTGCGGCAGCACATCCGGCAGCGGCTGTGCACCGCGCTTTTCACGCGGGGCAATCTGGTTGATGAAGCTTAACGTGAAGACGAGATACGTGCTGGCAAAGCCGAGCAAGTGCAACAGGTTCAGCCCGATCAGCGCAGGCGAGCCATCGAAGCTGTCAATCGTCACCTGAAGCGTGTGCAGCAGATAGCACTGTCCTATAAACACCATCGCCACACCGACCAAGCGAATCAGCCAGATGTCATAGCGGCGGCGCGGCATGATAATCAGCACAATCATCAAAAACAGGATCAAGTACAGCATCGGCTGGGGCCACAAATAGGGCCACTGAAGCGTGTTGAAGTTGATGAGCAGAATCATGTCGAGGATCAGCACACCCATCGCCAGCGCAATCCGGCGGGTTTGTACACCCATCTCTTTGCCACGCGGCAGTTTGATGCGCTGGCTCATCGGCATTCGCAGCAGCACGAGATAGACCAACTGCGTGGCAATGACCAGCAGGGCAATTCCCCACACTCCCAGCAGAGTCGACGGCGTCGTCAGCAAACCGAGCAGCGCCACCTGTGAGCCGATCAACATGCCCAGTCGTACTGCCCGGCTGCGGCGCTTGCCATGCACTGCCCAGGGCGCAAAAATCGAGGTCAGGATCAGCACCACCAGGCTGGCGATGATAATGCTTAAGCCCAGTTCATGCAGCCCCGCCCACTGAATGTTATACAGAAAAAAGATATTGAGCAGCGCCCCTGCCACGACCGACATCAGCGGCATGAGGCGGGCAGTCCAGTTTATGCGCCAGGTCGAGTTCCACATATGCCCTCTGCTCCGGGTACAAAAATACGAATACGATTGGGTAAGCCTGTATACAACACCTGTACATCTTCAAAATCAACGCGATACCCCGCGGCTTCCAGTTCGGGCTGGAGCAGTGTTTGGATGTCCGGCGTGTAGTAATCATCCAGAATAACCGCGTCGAGTGTGCAGCGACGCACAGCGTCCAGCATCGCAGGTTCGCCCCACACACCGTTGTACTGAAAGCCCCAGGTGTCTTGCCAGCGGTTCGGCTCTGGCTGATGCGGGAAGAGATAGTACTCGTAAATACTTGCGCCGGATGCCAGGACGAAATCGTCTGCCTGCAAGCGCAGGACCCGTTCGACATGAGCGGTTGTACGGGCAAAGCTGGGCCAACTGTTCTGGAAGTTGCTGTTCATGACATACGCAGCGCGCACAAACCACAGGCAGCCGACGATGAGCAGCACTGCGGATAGCACACGCTTTTCAAAGCTGTAACGTCCGCTGCCTTTCCAGAAAGTATTGAGCAAGCGCGCCGCCACGACGGACGCGACAGGCGCAAGAAAGACCAGCGCGAAGACTTCATGCTTCCACAGCGCGCGAATGTTGCCGGTCGCAACATGGTAGATGGGCAGGGCAAATAGGCTTAGTCCCAGCACAATCGCAATCAACCAGAAGAAAAGCGCACTCACGCCGCGCAACTTGATCATCTGGGCAATCTCGGAAATGCAAATCCACAGACCAATGATCGCCATCCCCATGACCAGACCAATGTCAAAGAGCATGGTCAGGATGATTTCCATACGGGGAACTGTTTGCGTCGCGAATTGTCCCGTAAACGCCTGTTGAACCTGCGGCAGGTTGTAGAAGAAATAAGGGCTAAGCACGATTAGGAGCGCACAAAACGCCAGCAGCCACGCTGGGCGGCTGAACAACACAGGTCTGCCGCGATAACGCAGCCGGACAGCAAGCGCGAACGCCGCCAGTGCTGGCAGGTAGGCAATGCTGATGTACTTGGCGAGGATCGCCAGCGCAAAGCAGATGCCCGCGATGACATAGTACTTCTCTTCACCGTGTCGCCGCTGCGCTGCCACGATGGTGTAATACATAGAGGCGGCGAGAAACGTTACACTCAAGACATCGTAAACCGCTTGCTGCCCGAGACTGATACCGGGACCGCTGAGCGCAAACAGGAACAACGCCCAGAACGCTGACGTTTGCCCGAACAGCCGCCGTGCAGTGAGGAAGACGTAGAGTGACGCAATGAGCGTGAGAATGGCGCTGACCGCGCGCATGGCGACCACGCCGCCGACATCACTGGCAATGGCAGAGAGTGCCGGGTAGAAGAACGAGCCAAACATGAATCCCAGCGAATTGCTTGGGTCTTGCCCGATGAGAATGGATTGACCGATACGCGCGTAAGTGGCTTCGTCGATGAAGAGTGTGTTGTATTCCAGATTGCTGATGCGCCACCAGAAGACCAATCCGATCAGGATGAGCAGCGCGATGTCAAATGGACGGATCGAAGTATGCAGCTCTGCCTGGCGGCCCGCGCGCACGTCTTCAAGAATGTCGCTCAACGGGGGTAACGACTGCATCCTATATACCTATTTCTTTGCGGGCAGTATTTCTTCATCTTACAAGAAAAGATTAAATCTGCAAAACCTTACACGTTGCTAAATTTATATGTTCTTACGACTTTTATATAGATCAAACGTGTAAAAGACCTCCCATACCATTTACTACACTTTGATTGTGAAAAATTTAGCAAACGTTCATGCACATCCCCTCTAACTGTCGTATAATGGCAAATAGACTGACCAGTCGGTTTATGAGTAACATTCATGACATCAGCAGAAAAACCTGTCGCAACAAAAGACCCTGAAGGCACACGCGGACGCATCCTGGACGCCGCTCTGGACGTGTTTGCACGTAAGGGCTATCACGAAGCCAGCGTAGACGAGATCGTCGAAACTTCACACACTTCAAAAGGCTCGATCTACTTTCATTTCCCTAACAAACAGAAGTTGTTCCTTGCGCTGGTGGATAAATTCGCCGACGCGCTTGAACGCCATGTGAACGAGGCAATCGAAGAGGAACGCGCTGGAATGCGTCGTGTGCGCGCCGCGCTGGAAGCGGTGCTGAAGACATTTGCGCGCTATCGCCCGCTGGCAAAGATACTGCTGGTACAGGCAGTCGGGCTGGGCAGCGCGTTTGAAGAGAAACGGCTGGAAGTGCATCAGCGCTTCGCCATGCTGATCCAGCACTATCTCGACCAAGCGATTGAGGTAGGCGATATTGCACCAACGGATACCGAACTGGTCGCTTATGCCTGGATGGGCGCAATCAACGAACTGGTTATCCGCTGGGTCTACACAGGATCTCCTACCCCAGATCGCATCCTTTCGACGCTGCTGCCCGTCCTGCTGCGGAGTGTGGGGTTTGAGGATGATGAACAGCGGTAACGGACATCATCCAACACTGGTTGCCTGCTCGCGCGCAGTCGAACACGAGTCGCTGCTGACGTTCCTGCGCGCTCATGCCGGGCAGCCGCGCCTGTTTTGGCAGCGCGGACAGTACGCAACTGCCTACGCTGGCGCAGGTGTGGCGGCGCAAATATCGGCGGCGGGCGCAGAGCGCTTCAGTACCATACGTGATTGTATCGGCGATCTGTTCGCCGGAATGCATCACGATACTGATGCCCCGGCTTCGGTACGTCCGCGCCTGTTTGGTGGGTTCTCATTCAACGATACCCTGAGCGATGAGCCGTTGTGGCAGCCGTTTGGCGCGGCTCAGTTCATCCTGCCCCGCCTGATGATCACGCGCATGGGTGGCTATTCGTGGCTGACGGTCTGTGATTACGGCGTCGGCGATGTGACGGAGCGTGTGGCGCGGCTGCGCGAGATGTGGGGCTCGAAGTATGGCGTATGGGCAGAACGCATTCTGCCCCAAACTGCGCACCCCGCAACGGGTGCAGGACGCCCCCTGCCTCTACAGGACGATGCATCCAGGGGTGAGGTCATTGATCTTCCCACCTGGCGCGCGATGCTGCGCAGCGGTATTGATATGATTCGTGACGGCGCGCTGCGCAAGATTGTGTTGGCGCGGGCGGTGGATGCCGAACTGGACGCACCAGTCGATCCGCTGCAGGCGTTGGAAACGCTGGAAAAGAACTACCCGACGGCGTGGCGATTCCTGTTCGAGCCGACGCCGGATGCAGTCTTCTTCGGTGCGACTCCGGAACTGCTGGTGCGTTTGGAAGAAGGCACACTGCATACCCACGCACTCGCGGGCAGTACCCCGCGCGGTGCATCACCGGGTGACGATGACCGGCTGGCGGCGGCACTGCTCGCCAGTGCGAAAGATCGCCATGAACATGCACTGGTGGTCGATTGGCTGCGCGATTCGCTGACACCGATCAGCCGCACGGTCGAAGCAGCACCGACGCCAACGGTGGTCAAACTCAAGAACATCCAGCATTTATTCACGCCCGTCAGCGCGCAGTTGCGCGAGCGCAGTTCGGTGCTGAGTATCGTCCAGCGTCTGCACCCGACACCGGCGCTCGGTGGCAGTCCTCAGACAGCAGCGCAGGCGGCGATTGCGCAGATCGAGCCGATGGAGCGCGGCTGGTACGGCGCGCCCGTCGGATGGGTGGACGCAGCGGGCGACGGCGAGTTCGCGGTGGCGATTCGCAGCGCTGTCGCGGCAGATACACACCTACGGTTCTATGCGGGTGCGGGCATCGTCGCCGACAGTGAGCCGGATAAAGAGTGGGATGAGACAGCGCTCAAGTTCAAGCCGATGATGGAAGTGACGGGTATCCAATATGATTTACGCCCCCAACCGTAACTACGTCTGGACCTATACGTTTGTCGAAGCGCTGGCGCAGGCGGGGTTGCGCCATGTCGTCATTGCGCCGGGCAGCCGCAGCACGCCGCTGACGATGGCGTTCGCGCAGCACCCGCACATCCGCGTTTACTCGCATATTGATGAGCGCGGCGCGGCGTTCATGGCGCTGGGTCTGGCGCTGGCGGAAGATGCTCCGGCGGCGGTTGTCTGCTCCTCCGGCACGGCGGCAGCGAACTTCTTCCCGGCGATTGTCGAAGCGCACTACGCGCATGTACCGCTGCTGGTGCTGACGGCGGATCGTCCGCACGAACTGCGCGACAGCGGCGCGAACCAGACGGTCGATCAGGTCAAGCTGTACGGCGATCATGTGCTGTGGTCGGTGGATATGGCGCTGCCGGAAGCGAACCCGCCGGACGTGGCGCTGCGCAACCTGCGCTCGCTGGCGGCGCGGGCGGTTGCCCTAGCAAATGGCATGCCGAAGGGCACGGTGCATCTGAATTTCCCATTCCGCAAGCCGCTCGAACCGACAGAAGTCGCGGGCGAGGGGCGCGAAGTGGCGTGGGGATTGGGATTGAACCGCCAAGACGCAAAGGACGCGAAGAAGAATCTTATTCAAGAGGGTAGAGAAGAAGAGGCTAGAGGGAGTGGGGGACAAGGCGTGGATGTAGGGACGAGGCATGCCTCGTCCGCTGTCGTCACAGAACCAACTTCGTCCACCGCCACCACATCTGGTGTACGGACGCCATTTATGGCGTCCAATCTCTCTATTCCCCGCATCGAACGCGGCGTAATGATGCCGACGGCTGAACAGATGGAACGCCTGAAGGAGATACTACGCCCTGCAGAGAGAGTCCTGATTGTGTGTGGACCGCGTACACCGCGCGGCGCATTTGGCGAGGCCGTCAACGACCTTTCAGTTGGCAAGGTTGTTTTCTTTGCAGACGCTCAGTCCTCTTTGCGGGATGTGTCACTCACGAACGTGATCGGTACTTATGAACTGTTCCTGCCACTAGCACGTCAATATCCGCATCCCCAGGTCGTTATGCACTTTGGTGCGATGCCGACATCACAGCCTTTGCTTGATTACCTAAATATGATCGAACCGATACATCGTATCGTAATCAGTGAAAACGGAGTCTGGACAGACTTCGACCATCAAATTGACTTGTTTATCCAAGCTGATCCAACCGAAATCTGTCGGCAGCTTCGAGATGGCGATCGATGGGTTGGCAATGATTATCACAGGGATAGAGACTGGTACGACTTGTTCGCAAGAGCAGATGTCGCAAGCACACATGCGCTACACAATGCGATGAATGAGGCTGCTTGGTTCGATGGTCAGGCAGCAAGTGAAGCAGCGAAAGGACTGGGGGCGGGCAACCTGTTCGTTGCAAACAGCCTCCCGATTCGACATATCGAGCAATTTACTCCTTACCTGCATCCAAAAACGATCCGCCTCTACTGCAATCGCGGCGCGTCCGGCATTGACGGCACGATCAGCAGCGCCATCGGTGTGGCGGCTGCCGAGCCGGACAAGCCCACCGTCCTCATTATCGGCGACCTGGCGTTCTATCACGACATGAACGCGCTGCTGGCGGCGAAGCGCAACGGCATCCACAATCTGGTGATTGTGCTGCTCAACAACAACGGCGGGCAAATCTTCCGGCGGTTGCCCATCAACAAGCCGGAGTTTGAGCCGTACTTCACCGAACTGTTCACGACGCCACACGGCATGACGTTCGAGCATACCGCCGCGCAGTTCAGCTTCGCGTATGCCCGCGCCGACGACCGCGAGGCGTTTAAGGCAGCATTCACGGCAGCACTGGCAAGCGGGCAGCCGAGCATCGTCGAAGTCGTGACAGATGCGGAGGAAGACGCGAAGCGACGCAAGGCGCTGATGGATAAGATAGCCGAAGCTATAAAAGTGGCAACGGCTGGGGAGAGGGAGTAAATAGCTTATTCAAGAGGATGGAGAGGGAGAGGCTTGGGGGCGACGCCAGGAAAAAGCAATCCCTCTATCCTCTTCCTCTCCATCCTCTTGAATAGGTACTTTTCTTACTGGGTTTACATGGCTCTTTGGATAAGGATGTGAGTATGAGCGAGAACGGAACAGCGACAGAGCCGCGCCAGATGATCAAAGCGGCGGACTGGCAGACGGTAAAGGAATACACCGAGATCACCTACGAAAAGACAGAGGGCATCGCGCGCATCGCCTTCAACCGCCCGGACGTGCGCAATGCCTTCACACCGGACACCATCCGCGAGATGACCGACGCCTTCATGCACGTCTGGGAGGACTCGGACGTGGGCGTGATTTTACTGACGGGCAACGGTCCGGCGCAGGATGGCAAGTGGGCGTTTTGCAGCGGCGGCGACCAGAAGAAGCGCGGCGACGCGGGCTATGTCGGCAGCGACAAAGTGCCGCGACTGAACGTGCTGCCGTTGCAGCGCATTATCCGCACCATTCCGAAGGTCGTGATCGCGCTCGTGCCAGGCTACGCGATTGGCGGTGGGCATGTGCTGCACGTTATCTGCGATCTGAGCATCGCGGCGGACAACGCGGTCTTCGGGCAGACGGGTCCGCGCGTGGGCAGCTTCGACGGCGGCTATGGCAGCAGCTATCTGGCGCGTATCGTCGGGCAGAAGAAGGCGCGCGAAATCTGGTATCTGTGCCGCCAGTACGACGCACAGCAGGCGCTGGAGATGGGGCTGGTCAACACCGTCGTGCCGCTGGAACAGCTTGAAGTCGAAGGCGTGCAGTGGGCAAACGAGATCATGCAGCATTCGCCGCTGGCGATCCGGCTGCTCAAGGCGTCGATGAATGCGGATGTGGACGGTCAGACGGGTATTCAGCAGTTAGCGGGCGATGCGACGCTGTTGTTCTACATGACGGAAGAGGGGCAGGAAGGGCGCAACGCCTACGTCCAGAAGCGCAAGCCGCAGTATCGCAAGTACCCCTGGCGTCCGTAAGGGTATGAGGTATCAGGTATCAGCTTTTTGGAAGGGCTGATACCTGTAAGCTATTGCGGATACAGCGTCGCCACCGCCACACTGAATCCCGGCAGCACATCGCCGCCGTCAAGCGTGTCGTCAATCGTCAGCAGATTGCGCGCGGTCGGCGTCTGCACTTCAACAATCGGCTTCAGGTACACGATGATCACCATGCGGCAGCCGTGCGCGATGTACCAATCACCCTTTTCACGCATAAACCTGTCGCTCTGGTCGGGCGATTGAATTTCGACCACCAGATCGGGCATAAATGGCAATGCTTCATCCGAATCGATAACACCTTTGCGGTCGCGAACCACACACAGGTCAGGAATCGGCGCGTAGTCTTCACCCGGCAACGCGATTTGAACTTCGATTCCCGGTGCGCCTATGGAGCGGCTGCGCAGGTAGATCCCGATTTCAATGATGATTTGCGCGGCTTTTCTGCCATGACCCCATGTCGGCATTGTCTCAATGATCTCCCCGTCCCACAGTTCCACCTGCCGATCCTGATACTCTGGTTGCGTTAGCAATCGCTTGAATTCAGCCTGCGTGATGCGGACTTTGTCTGGTGCGACCATCGTCTCTTCATCCGTATTTGTAAACTTTGTTCGTATTATAGTGCAAATCGTATAGACCCGGCGCGAAATCTGCTACAATCGCAGGCATAAAGTTCATCCGATTAAACGGAGTAAGACTTGTGACCACCGCAACCCCCACCCAATCGACTGACACCGCTACAACCCGCACGGGCTTTCGCATCAACTCCAACACCATCACGCTGGCGCTGTGTGTCGTTGCATTTTTCATCACGGGCTACCTGACCTACACCAAATGGGCAGGTGTCCAGACTGAATGTCTGGCAGGCGGTATGTTCAACTGCGAAGTCGTGCTGAACAGCGCCTGGTCGAGCATCCTTGGTATCCCCACGTCACTCTACGGCTTTGCAGCACATGTCATCATCGCAGGCATCATTCTGCTATCGATGCGCAATGTGGAATTCTTTGTCAACAACAAGGCGCTGCTGCTCTTCGGCTTCACGCTCTTCTTCGCCATCTATCACTCGTACCTGATCTATGTGTCGTTTTTCATCCTGCGCGCGCTTTGTCCCTGGTGCCTGGCTGCGGCGACGATCATGTACATCCATCTGATTATGAGCGGCTTCCGACTGCGCGACGCGCTGCGCAGCTAAACCCGCCCACTCAGCCCATCAAGCGTTTGTCTGCTGCCACTACACTGACTGCAAGGTCAGTGAGTTGAGGGATAGACATGATGGGCGAAGACTATGTGCGCATCTACCCGGAAGACGGGATCGTGCGCGTGATCTCCAACAATGGCGATTGCGTTGTCAAGCTGCTCGATTGGGTGCGCGAACAAGAAGCAGTCGAGGATATTGAGCTTGAGGATGGCGGCATCAGCGATTATGTAATGCCCGATGGTCCTGATGGCCCGAATGAGCAGGCAGTCCATAATCTGTATCACTATGTCGTCATCCTCAGCGGCGACAGCGACGCACAGCGCTTTGCCCAGAACATCACCGATGCCGCAGAAGACCTGTTCGCCGAAGCGGGCATATGCGAAGTCACATTGGAGCCGTGAATCAATCCTGTTGAAAGACATAGCGTTCTACGCACGACAGCACGCGGTACGGCTGCCCGGCTGCGTCCGAGAGCGCCGCAAAATCCGCTACATCCGCCGTGTTAAACGCGAACATATCGTAGTGGTGCGGGATGACGAGCGGAATGCTCGCTGCCCGTGCCAGCGTTACTGCTTCGGCAGTGTCCATGTTCGGCGGTGTACCTGCGCCGCCCGCCCGCCCGTTGATCGGCAAGAAGGCGATGTCCGGTTGCAGCGCGCGCAGCCGCTCTGTCAACCCGTCATACGCCAGCGTATCGCCGCTGTGGTACAGCCGCACACCATCCATCTCAAAGACAAAACCGAGGAACGGATACCCTGTCGCCGTCTCGTGGTCCAGTCCCGGATGTGCCGATGGCAGGCAGTGAATGCGCAGCCCATCCAGTTCCAGCACTTCATCGCCGCGGACAGGCAGCAGCCGTTCGCGCGCCAGACCCAATGACACGGCATGGGCAACGTGCGCGGCAGGCAGGACTAACTGTGCCTGTGGGGATGCAGTGAAGAGCGCAGGCAGCGTGCCGGGGTCGAGGTGATCCGAATGATGGTGGCTGGCGAAGACATAACGCGCGTTGGTAATGTCTGCGCCTCGCAGCGGCGCTTCTGTCATGCGGGTGTGCGGCTTCGGGGTATCAGCGTACTTGGTTGTTAAATGTTCAGACAAATACAGATCGATGTACAAAAACGCGCTGGCGCTTTTGATGGCGTACCCACTCTGTCCCAGCCACCAGATCGCGACCTGGCGCGTGGCTGGTTGTGTCGTTTCGATGTCGTGCAGCAGCGCTGCACCGCGTTGTCTGGGTTGGATCATATGCGCACCAACAAGCAGGGGCAGGATGCATCCTGCCCCTATATCATGTCTTACGGCACGAATGCCACCGGACCCGTCGCGCGCAGGTTGATCGCCAGTGCGCGCAGGTCGCTCAGGCTCACACGCCCGTCACGGTTAAGGTCGCTTGCCAGCGGCGCGGGCGGCTGAGTCTGCCCATACGAGGCGACCAGCTGGACCACGTCAAGTTCGTCGATCACTGCCGGATCGCTGACCGCAACATCACCCGCCAGCAGCGTCGCCGTGCCGAGATTGACCGTCTGGTTTTCCGCGACCGCTGCAATGCCCGCAGCGCTCAGGTAGCCATCGCTGGCGGCGCTAATGATGTAGTTGCCAAGCTGGACGTTGCTGAACGTGAAGCTGCCATCATCTGCCGTCACTGCTTCCAGCAGCGATCCGTTATCACCAAGCGCCGTCACGACGATGCCACCGTCAGGACCGTGTGAGAGCAGCGCGCGCCCGGTGATGGAACCTGTCTGCGGGGCGCTGGTCGGCGTTGCCGTCGGCGTCAACGTGGGTTCGAGGGTCGGCAGTTCGGTGGGCGTGGCGGTCGGAACGTCTGTCGGAATTTCGGTTGGTGTTACCGTTGGCACG
Organism: Chloroflexota bacterium; assembly: GCA_033763755.1. Taxonomy (GTDB): domain Bacteria; phylum Chloroflexota; class Anaerolineae; order Aggregatilineales; family Phototrophicaceae; genus Flexifilum. Next base: position 15,381 of record JANRJX010000058.1, on the reverse strand, counting down.
TCCGTCGGGATTTCCGTCGGCGTTTCGGTCGGGATCAGCGTCGGTTCGAGCGTACCCGTCGCCGTCGGTTCCGGCGTGAAGGTGATGGTCGGTTCCAGCGTCGGCGTTTCCGTCGGGATCGACGTGGGCGTCGGTACCGCATCGCCAATGACGATTGCACCGCTGACGAAAGCAACGGTCACTTCCGTTTCATCCGCCGCAATCCCCGTCACGGTGCAGTTCAGGTTGAGCGTACCAGCTGCGGCAGGCGTGAAGTTGCCGATGAAGAAAACACCCCCCGTTGTGATCGCTGGGGTCGTGCCGCTCAGCGATGCCGCGTAGGTCAGGCTGGCAGGCGCAACCGCACGATTAACGATAAGTGCCCCACCACCGAACAGCGGGCCAGAATTGGCACCGATGCCGGACAGCAGTTCCGGCGGCGCAGCGTTGCAGACGGCTTCCAGCGCAACGATGCCGCCACCAGGCAGCGCTTCAGGCGCATCCAGCACGAAATCTACGCTGAACGGCGTGCCGACGGTGACAGGCGTAGTCGGCGTAACTGCGCGCAGCTGCGTCGTGCCTGTGATCGGCGTCGGTGTGGGCGAAGGCAGCACATCGGGCGTGGCGGTCGCTGTCACTTCCGGCGGCGGTGTGCTGGTCGGAACAATCGGTTCAGGCGTGTTGGTTGGAAGTTCCGGCGTATTCTCTGGTGTCGGCGTGCTGGTTGGCAACTCTGGCGTGCCTGTCGCCGCCCCATCGTTGATGACAATGGTTGCCAGCGTGCGTCCCTGGGTTGTGTTCAGAACGGAAATACCACGGAAGGTAATGTCGGATTTGCGCGGCATCTGCATATCGGCAAGCTGCAATGCCACTTCGGGCGCGGCTGCAATTGCCTGGAAAGTCACTGTCATCAGGTCAAACGTGCCGCTGGGGAAGTTGGAAAATGTCCCTGCTGCATAATCGATACGTCCCTGAGCGTTATCATGTGCCAACCCCAGAATCGGCACACCCAGCGTCGTGCCGGGAGTGATAGAGGTTATTTGCAGCTTGCTGGCGTCGAAATTGAGGTGAATTTCCGCACCATCAACCGATTGCGACCCCGACTGTACCTGCACACGAATGGTGACACTCTCGCCCACATTCAGCGTCGCTGTGGACGGATCAGCGATGAAGTTGACCACGCCCTGCCCGAAGACGGGTGCGCACGCGATCAGCAGCACCGTCAAGAGCATAAAGCCTACCCACATCTTTGAACGCATACTCGTTCCTCCCTTAACTGACGATCAGGACCTTAAGGAACCGCTACCCCGCTGCGATTGAAGTTCGCGGCAAGGAGCGAAAAGTCCACCAAAGTAACTGCGCCATCACCATTCAGATCAGCGCGTGCATCAAAGCCAGCACTGCCGACTGTGCGATTGTACATGCTGGCGATGATCGAGAAATCGGTCAGCGTGACCTGGTTATCGGTATTGGCATCGCCCGCCAGCAGCGTGCCAAAGTTAGCAGCGTTTGCCCCCACAACCAGCGTGATCGTCTGGGTATGCGCGAGATACTGTGCATGTTTGATGCGCGCCGTGTACGTTCCCGGCTGCAACCCGTTGATCGTGAACGCACCGCCGTTGTTCGTGGTGATGTTTATCGTCCCGGCAGGCGTTGAGCCGACAAAAAGCTCCACCGTCAGCGGCACACTCATGGCGGAGCTGCCCGCCATGCGCCCTTGCAGTATCACAGTGCCGTTGAGCGTGCTGGTGGTGAAGGCGGTCACTTCATGCGCGCCCGCGTCGCAAATCGCGCTACCGTTGTTATCGCCGTCCTGCGGGCGGGACGCGCCGCGCTGGTCGATATTGTTGATCGGCGGCGCGGCGCAGACAGCGTTATCGCCGCCATCGATCGCCGGGCTGCCCGGCTGAGGAATGAGCGTGCCATCGGCGCTCAGGCTTGCTGCCAGCAGCGGGTTGGCAATGGTGATACCTGACGCGCACACCACCTCATTCCAGAAGTTCGGGTTTGGGTTGCGATTGGGGAACTGGAAATTGCCGCCCTGGTTAGTGAGCGCTGCCGAACAGTGCTGCTGAATTTGCCAGCCGTTGCCGCCGTTGTCGGCCGTGTTACTGGCGAAGATCGTGTTACGCAGCACACCGCTCGAGCCAGCAACACCGCCGCCGACCCAGCCTGCGTAGTTATTGGCAATCGTGCTGTTGATAAGCTGGAACGGCGTCGGGTTATTGGTGACATACAGTGCGCCGCCGTTGGCATTCCAGCAATCGCTGCACACGCCGTTAGCGCGATTGCCGGTGAATGTGGTATTGCCGATCAGAATGTTTGCTGCCTGCGCAAAAGCGATGCCGCCGCCGGATGCGCCGCGCGCACCGCCAGACGCCTGATTGCTGGCGAACAGACTGTTAGCGATGATGATTGATACTGCGCCGTTCGTACCGCCGCCGCTCAAGCCGCCGCCCAGCCCCATGCCGCCACCGCTGATGCTGTTGCCGACAACACGAACGCGATCCATCGTCAGAAATTCGCTGCGGTTGGCATACAGGTTGATGTAGGCAAAGCCGCCCTGGTTCGCGCCGATGTTGTTCGTGAAGCTGCTGTTGATGATGGTAATGCCGCCGCCACCGATGAAGCGCGCTCCATCGACATACAATGCGCCGCCGTAACCGCTGTTCGTATCAACGCTGGAGACAGCTGTGGCAACGTTATTGGTAAACGTACTCCCTGTAATCGTGATGGTGCTGCCCAGCCCATGCACCGCACCGCCCGCGCCCTGATTGGCACGGTTGGCAGTGAAGGTGCTGTTGGTGATATTGACGACGCCGCCGAGCGAGAAGACAGCGCCGCCGCCGAAGTCGTACCAATCCGTACCGGAGTCGCGGGCGGTGGTAGTGGTTACGTTACTGGTGAATGTGACGTTTTCGAGGTTGAGCGTCGGGATGTCGGTATTGAAATTGGCGCTCTGGTTCTGGCTGAGGATCGCCGCGCCGTTGCTGTTTGTGCCGACACCGCTGATCGAGGAGTTGGCGAATGTAATATTGCGAATGGTGAGCGTGCTGGCGGCGTTAAAGCCAAATGTGAAGTGGCGGAAGATGCGCACGCCCGCCACGCCTTGCAGCGTGACCAGGTTGCCGCCGTTAATCGTGACGTTAGCAGCGCTGGTTTCCAGTGTCGCAGTGATGGGAATAGTGACCGGACCCGCACCACAGTTAAACGTGACGCTGCCCCCACCCACCAACGCCGCAGCGATGGCATCGCGCGTGCAGCTGGCAGGCGTGCCAGTACCCACGACGCCGGCTGCGTGGACAGGGGCAGGCAGCGCTGCGCCAAAGATAAGAATCATCAGACTAACGAGTATGATCTGTCGCATGTGGGTAGACTTTCATCATCTTTGCCGACTCTGCCCCTCATCGTACAGTCCGGACATCGAAGACTAAAATAAGAATTGTCTGTATTTACTTTCTTTATACTGAGTTTATTTTGTCTCTCGACTCCGCGCGATTGTTCCTTAGTCCTATTGCAGGTTAGGAGTTGCAAACTTTGCGGCGTAGTCAAATCGTCATGTAAGCTTCATAGCGCAGGGAGGCGCTTTGGATTACACTGTGCGTAACCGTAAGCGAACGTTGCTGCAACATCCTACCCCTGAGGAGGCTACGAATGACGTTACGCAAAGGCAACATCACGGCGGGGTTCGCCGTGCTTTTCATGCTGATCGTGTTCAGCCTGCCCGTGTTGGCGCAGAGCAACGAAACGATTGCTCCCGGCGAAACACTGCGCGATACGCTCGACGCCGAAACGCCAGTACAGGTTTATGCGTTTGAGGCAGAAGCGGGTGTGACCTATGTCGCGACCGCCGAGTCAGAGACGACCAGCCTGTTTGCCCTGGATATTGTCGATGCCAGTGGCGCGTCACTCATTTCGACGGGCGATTTCAGCACCGTAAATGACCTGGCGACGGCAACCGCTGCCGCCACACCGGAAGACGCAGATACCTACTTCATCCTTATCAGCAGCCTGTCACTGGTCGTGTCTGGCGACAGCATCGACTATGCGCTGACGCTGACGGAGGGAGGGGGCGCAACCACGGAAACACCCGCTGCGACGGAAGTGCCAGCGACCACCAACCCGGCTGCCACTGAAGAAGCGACCACTGACGCAGCGACCGGACCCGTCAGCGGGCAGTTGGTGACAACGGCAGGCTTCACCGTGTCGCTCAGTTGGAATGGCTCGGCAGACCTCGATCTCGAAATTCGCGATCCGGTGGGTGGTTCGCTTTACTGGGAGACGCCGACGGTGCAAAGCGGTGGCACGATCACCCCGAATGTCAATCAGGCGTGCGCCAACGTCGTCACGCAGAACGCGACTGAAGCCGCAACCTGGTCACCGGGCGGCATTCCGCTGGGCAGCTACGAAGTGCTGGTCTACTTCCAGCAGGCGTGCGCCAGCGGTGACGCAGTAACATTCAGCATCACGCCGACGCTTGACGGCGAGCAGCTGCCCGTCATCACGGACACTATCGCGCCGGGTCAGGTCTACGTCTCGCGCGTCGTCGTCAATCAGGATGGCAGCGCGGAGGTGCAAGCACCGGGCGGCATCGTCGAACTGGAGACGATCCCGTATGCGTTTGCCGATCTGCAAGCGGCAGCGCAGCCCATCGCGCTGGAAGAGACACTCAGCGGCTTCATCACCAACGATCAGCAGTTCCAGGCGTACACATTTGAAGGCTTGCCCAACCAGTTGCTTACGGTGAGCACCTTCGCCACCAGCGGCAGCCTCGATACGTTCGTGGGGCTGTACGACCCGAATGGCACGCTTGTCGCTTTCAACGACGATCTCGGCGTCGGCATCACAGACTCGCAGATCAGCAACGTGCTGCTCCCCTCGGCGGGCGTGTACACAGTGCTGGTGACGCGCTATGGCAAGGCGACGGGCGGCACGGAAGGCACATATGATGTCAACGTAACCCAGCAAACCGTCAATCTGTCGCAGGAGTTTCTGGCGCTGCCAGAAGGCTCGCTGGAGGTACTCCTGCTGTGGAACACGGCTGCCGACGTGCAGTTGCTCATGCGTGATACGGCGGGCGACTCGGTCTTCGACGACATCCCGCGTATCAGCAGCGGCGCAATCCTGGCAGCGCAGGGCAACGTGAACTGCCGTATCTCCGAGGGGACGCCGTTCTCGTACATCTATTACCCGCAGGATCGCCAGCCACGCCCCGGTGTCTACGAGGTCGAAGTCTGGTTCCAGAATGCCTGCAACGATCAGCAGCCGGTCACGTTCAATCTGTACGTGACGTTGAACGGTCGGCAGGTCTTGCGCGCATCAGACACGCTGCAACCGCCGGTCTTCAACGCTGACCAGACGGTGACGCCCGGCGACCGCTACCTGACAAGTTTCACGCTCAACCCTGATGGAACAACGCTCTTGAGTGATGGCGGCATCATTCGGGGTTTGGACACGCTTGATTACCAGCCTGAGATCGCCACTGCGCCGGCGCTGGTAGCGGGCGAGCCACTGGCGGGCAGCATCACGCAGGACAACAAGTTCGACGTGTATGCCTATGATGGGCTTGCCAATACAAACGTGACGATCTCACTCAACGCGACCAGCGGCACGCTCGACACAACGCTTTACCTCGTCAGCCCGAGCGGTGCGCTGATCGCGGAGAATGATGATGCTGTGCCGGGTGAGAACACGAATTCGCTGATTGCCGACTTCACCTTGCCGGAAGATGGGCAGTATATTATCATCGTCACGCATTACGGCGCGTTGTTCGGTGGCACCACCGGAACCTACACGCTGACTTTGACCGAGTTAGGGTAGCGGCATAGCACGATACAACGGGGCGACCTGTTCAGGATTCGCCCCGTTTTCATCAGCTTGCGCCGCATCAGGGGATACATGTCCATGCGAATTTACCTGCTGCTGGCGCTCGTACTACTCTTCGCTGCTGCCTGTTCAACGCCACCCGAACTGCGCGACAACACGCTGCTCAACGATAGCAGCCTGCTCACCCCTGCTCCCACACTCGCACCCACCCCCACGCTTGACCCCGCTGCCGAAGCCGCGCCCACACTTTCGACTGATGCCAGCGACGCAACGCCCACCTTGGACCCGTTGACGGATGCTATCACGATCGACGAAGATGCCGTGTGCGCGCCTCCCTGCTGGCGTGGCATTACGCCGGGCGTGACGACGTGGGCAGACGCGCTCAATGTCATCTCCAATGACTCGACGCTGCAAAATCTGGAAATCCAGTCCTCGGAAGACAGCACAGCGCGTGGTGCATCATTCCGTGGCGTGGGCAGCGAAGTCACCTGCTGTCAGATTTACAGCAGTGAGGGCAGCACGGTCGATCTGGTGGCGCTGCAAGTTGCGCCGACGACTACCATTGGGCAAGTGATCGAGATCTGGGGCGAGCCAGACTACGCGCTGGGGACGCCGTTCTCGGACGGGCAGGCAGTGCTGAACCTAATCTATGAAGATGTGCCCATGGTGGTATTTGTCTTCGTGGCAGGCGAAAGCGGCTCGGTGACGACGACCAGCGAGATCGTCGCTGTGTGGTACATGGCTCCGACGGAGATGAATACACTCATCACCAACAACGCGCTGCACCGTTGGGAAGGCTACGACACATTCTCGGCATACGATGCGGAAGCAGGCACGTTCGACACAACGCCCGTGCCGACCGCGACGCCGACACCGTAATATCGTTTGGCGTAGGGGTAGAATGCATTCTGCCCCGTTTGTTGTATGTGTTGAGGGGCAGAGGGCAGGATACATCCTGCCCCGACAAACAGAATTTTGCTGATGATTGTCACCTGTACGGTTTCAGGTTCGTTTGTTAAGATATAACCCTTGCCTCGTATCACAAGACGAATGACCATTGGGTTGCCAGACCAGCACCCTCTAGACCAGGATTAAGCCATATGAGCGAAGAACTAACCCCCACCCCCACCGCAGTCGAGGCGACCGAAACAACAGTCGCCGAAGCGATTGCGGAAGCGCCTGTTGACGTCGCCGCGCCGGAGAGCGTTGTCGAAGCCGCCAATGAAGTGCCGGTCGTAGAAGCCCCCGTCGAAATGGTAGAAGCTGTTGCGTCAGAAGCCGCCGTTGTCGAAGCGGTCGCCGCGGAAGCACCAGCGGAACCGGAAGCCGCAGCGCCGGAGGCCGAACCTGTCGCCGCTGCTGCCGAAGCAGAAGCGCCCGTTGCAGAGGCGGAAGCCCCTGCTGCTGTATCGGATGAACAAGCAGTCGTCACGTCGAACGCTGCCACGCCGCGCAGCATAGATGAACTGGCAGTCGGCATGGAGATTGTCGGCAAGGTCAAGCGTATCGAACTGTACGGTGCGTTTGTCGATATTGGCGTCGGCAAGGATGGCTTGCTGCACATTTCGCAGCTCGGCAAGCCGGATGTCCGCAATGTCGAGGATGTCGTCAAGGCAGGCGAAACGCTGACCGTCTACGTCATGAAGATTGACAAGGAACAGGGGCGCATCGCACTGTCCGTGAGCAAGCCGCTGGGGATGCCCTGGGAAGCGCTGCGCATCGGGCTGGAAGTGACCGGCACAGTCATCAAGCTGGAAGCATTCGGCGCGTTTGTCGATTTCGGCGCGGAACGTCCGGGCATGGTGCATGTCTCCGAACTCGCCAATGGCTACGTCAAATCGCCGGAAGATGTCGTCAAGGTGGGCGACAGCGTGACTGCGCAGATCATCAAGCTCGACCGCAAGAAGAAGCGCATTGACCTGAGCGTAAAGGCGCTGACCGAACGCGAGGAGAAGGCGGCGGCGAAGGCTGTGCGCGAAGAGCAGATGCAGGACGAGAAACTGCCAACGGCGATGGAACTGGCGCTGCGCCGCGCGATGCAGGGCGAAGACATCGGCTACACGCCGGGCAGCGGGCGCAAGGGACGCGACTACTTTGAACGCGGTGAACGCCGCGCCCGCAAGCAGGAGATGGAGCGCGAGGAACTGTTCGAACGCACCATCAAGGGGCATCGCGGGTAATTCACACCTCGCACTGCCCACAGTTACTTCCCACTATCACTGCTGCTTGACTCCATATGTCAGCCCCTCTCCATTGCAGGGAGAGGGGCTGCGGTGAGCTTCACCGTTTTCCAGCCCCCCCACACACCTAAATCTGACTCTGCTAAACTGACTCCTGAAGAGGCGTTATCCCCGCTCACGACATGACCAACCATATCCGGTTGTTTTCCAGCGAATAACCCTATGCTTTCCCGTGCGATTGCATAGTATGATCAGAAATGGCGACACTTACTCGCCAGCACCCCATGACTTTCCTCGAGGAGTCTGTTCCCGCCATGAAGCAATTTTTTAGTTTGTTGACACGCCTCTCGCTCCGGTTCAGAGGGATCACCTTACTTGCCACTGCGCTCATCAGTGTACTAGGGGTTATCGCCGCTACCCAACTCAAGCTCGAACTCATCCCGCCCATCGCCTTTCCCCAGACCATCATTCTGGCACAGGTCACCGGTATGACCAGTGACGAAGCACTCACGCTCCTGACAGAACCTATCGAAGCCCAGCTTGCCACCATTCCCGACGTCGTTAACGTCGAATCGACAACCACCGGTGCCATCGGTGCTGTCGTCATCGCACGTAACGAATTCGGTCTGAATCAGGATCGTCTGCTGGCAGACATCCGCACCGCGCTGGACGAACTGCCCTTCCCGGTACGCCGGATTGCGGCAGCCGAAGGCGAAGACGCACAGGCATTTGCGGCGCGCCTGCTGGCAGACCTGCCGGCGGATGTGCTGATTTATCTTCAGCGCCGAGAACCGACGTTCCTGTTCCAACTGTCGCCGGAAGTCTGGAGCCAGTTCTCGCAGGAAACCACCGCGACACTGCTCGCGTTCCTCGCCGCAGAAACTGAACAATCGACCAGCGCTGTCAACGCGCTCCAGCGCGTCGTTGATGTGTCGATCATCCCACAGTTGGAAACGCTGCCCATCGTCGCCAACATCAGTATTGGCGGTGGGCAGGCATTACCGGGCGATGAAAGCGGAATGCTGTCACAGGTAACGACCGAAAGTGCCGCCACCAGCCGCCTGCTGGAACTACCGCCTGAAGTGTGGGCAATCGCCAGCGCCAAAGTCGGCGTACCCGGCGCGCTCGACCAATCGGCGGTTGATGCGCTGCGCGTCACGGAAGTTACCATCCCGACGACCGCGCCCGACCTGCCTGCCTCATGGCAGATGGATCGCTTTGTGACGGCGCTCGACCTGGTGGAGATGCGCTCGGCAGTGCGCACGCTCTCGACTGTATTCAACAACTTCTATGCGACCGGGCAGATCGTTGGTTCCCTGGGGCAAACCGATGACCTGACACCGGAAATCGTCACACAAATCCTGCAAACCGCGCCGTCCATGATCGAACACTTCGATGCGGAACATCTGGCGGCGCTGCCCGATGAGGTCTTTGCCGTGCTGCCAGAGGACTACATCGCGAGTCTGGATGGCTTCGCGCGCGATGTCCTCGCCGCGTCGGCACTGGCGGAAAACCTGACAGGCAGCGACGCACCGCCGCAGCCGATTGACCTGCCCAATGCCTGGCGTATCGGTCAGCCGCAGATTATCACCTTCAGTTTCGATGACTTGCCGCTCGCCACTTACAGCATTGCGGGCAGCGGTGAAGTCGCCGAGACCACCAGTACAGACACAACCGCTCCAGCCGCGAGCGCTGGCGACACCACAGCCGCGACCACCACAACCGCTACCCCTGCACCGGTCACGCTGGCGGAAGGTCCGGCGCTGCCTGGTCTGTTCGCACTATTGAGCGAGCCGCTCGGCTTGGAACTCGATACTGCCGATGACCTGATCAACCTGCAGGTGCCACCAGCACTTGCCGAAGGGCTGGGCGGCGCGCAGACCCTGAGCGCGGCGGAATTCTTTAACTTCCTGACGCTTCTCGCCGATCCATCCGTGCTGGCACAGGCGGGCGCAGCGGGCGACACGGGCGCGGCTGCCCCGTCGTTCGATGTCGCAACAGCGCTGCCCGCGCTGGTCGCGTGCGGTGTCAACCCGCTTGCGCTGGCATCGGGCGATGTCAATTTTGCTGATGCCATTATCGGTTGCATTGACGCTGATGTGATTGCCTACCTAATCGCCAATGATGACACGTTCATCAGCACCTTGAGCGCCGACGTATACGAATACTTCTCCGACGATGTGCTGGCACTGCCGGAAATCGCCGCGCCGCTGCCGGATGTGTGGAACACGCTGGCGGAACAACCGCAGTTCACCACAACGCCGCTGCGCACGACCAACGACCTGATCGCGCTGGGTGACGGCAGCGCGTCGGCAGTCCTCAATACGATCAACGCCACAGTGCCGGAACGTTTCGCGGGCTATGAGGTGCGCCTGTTCGACAGCCTGACGCCGCTGATTATGCGTGACCTGGCGCTTGCCGAAGCCGATTTCTACAGCAATCTTGACCCTGCGGTGCTGCTCAAGCTGTCACCATCGGTGATTGCAGCGCTGCCAGAAGCGGTCATTAGCGCGCTGGACGCGGACACTGCACAACAACTAACCGCCATCGCCGCGAACGAACAACCGTCCGCCGCCGCCGCGCTGGCAAGCCTGTATACCAGCAATATCCCTCCTGCCGATCCCGCTGCGCCGCCCATTAACGAAGCATGGGGTTTCGTCGCCAACTTCTACGGCATCGAACTGGACACCGCCGACGACTTCTTCCGCTTCCCGGACGATTTCCGCTTTGCCACCGCTGCCGAATTCATGAACAGTTTCTTCGTGACCGCGCAGGGTGCGAATTTTGCGCCCAATCTGTTCGGTAACCTGTCCGTCGAAGCAGCTCAATACATCCAGGCGCGCGATGCAAGCGTGTTTGAAAACCTGCGCAGCGAGGCGCTGCAACTGCTGCCGGAAGCAGTGCTGGCGGCACTGCCTGAGTCGGTTCAGCAGCGCGCTGCCGAAGGCGGCACGCCGTTCGTGCCGACCGCAGCCGTTACCCGTGCCAACGGGCTGCCCGCGCTGCAACTCACCATCTTCAAGACCTCTGATGCCAATACGGTTGAGGCATTCCATCAGGTAGATGACCTGCTGCGCAGCATCAGCGCGGCAAACCCGAACATCGAGATCGATACGGTGTTTGAACAGGCGAGCTTCATCGAGGAATCGATCAGCGGTGTAGCGCGTGAAGGCGGTCTGGGCGGCATCTTTGCGGTGCTGGTGATCCTGATCTTCCTCAGCAGCGGCTTGTGGCAGCGTTCCCCGCGACGCCTGGTCAGCATCATTCTGGTCGGCGTGGCTGTGGTGCTGCTCGTGCTGGCGACGCTGCCAAACCTGGGCGCGGCAGGCGGAGATGTGCTGGCAGCCTTCGGTCAGGTCAACCTGCTCATTCAGGTGCCGCTGGTGCTGGTGCTGGCTGGTGGACTCATCGGCTTGTTCTGGCCCGGCGATCTGCCCTATCCCGCCTGGCGCAGCACGCTCGTCACCGCTTTCAGCATCCCGGTATCGGTGCTGATGGCGTTCGCGTTTATGCGCTGGGTTTCGCCCGCCATCCATGACCTGCTGCTGCCACAGGCGGGCGTGCCGTTCATCGCCTTCCTGCTGCGCCTGTTCCCGGAAAACATCACCCTGAACATCATGACGCTCTCCGGTCTGACGGTGGCCATCGGGCGCGTGGTGGATGACGCGATTGTCGTGCTGGAAAATATCTTCCGCCAGATACAGGCTGGCGGCGACCGGCGGCAGGCGATCATCACCGGAACGCGCGATGTCTCGATTGCGATCTTCGCCGCGACCGTGATCACGGTTGTCGTGTTCCTGCCGCTGGGGTTGACGGGCGGCTTGATCGGTGAGTTCTTCCTGCCGTTCGGTCTGGCAGTCACCTACTCGCTGATGGCATCGTTCATCGTCGCCATCACGGTCGTGCCAGTGCTTGCCTACCTGCTCATTCGCACGGAAGACGTGCACGAGGACGAAGGCGAAGGTTTCCTCGAACGCCTGTATCTGCCCGCCTTGCGCTGGGCGCTGGGCAGCGGCATCAACCGCACCATCGTCATCGTCATCGCCTTTGCGACCATGATCATCGGTCTGAGTCTGTTTGCCGGGCGTCCGGCGGCGTTCCTGCCCGATTTCGGCGAGCCGCGCATTTCGGTGAGCATCCAGCTTCCCGGCGGCACAAAAATCCTCGAAACCAACGCCCAGGTCGCCGAACTCGAAAGCGCGATCAGCAATACGGTGCCTGCCGAAGACCTTGAGTCAATCCAGGTCATCGTGGGCAGCGGCGGACAATCGCTCGCCAGCCTGTTTGGGGGCGGCGGCGGTGTCTCGGAAAACCAGGCACAGGTGACAGTGGCGCTGGCAGCCCAGGATCGACTGGCGGAGTACGCACAGCAAATCCGTACCGAGGCGGAAGGCATCTTCGGATCGGAGTATGTCAGCGTCTCCGCCGCGTCGGTCAGTTCGCAGGGCTTCGGTGGCTTCGCGCTGGTCCTGTCCGGTCCGAGCGAGGCGCTGCAAGGCATCGACGCACGCGTGATCGAAACGTTGAACAACGTCGAAGGGCTTGCCAACGTCAGCAGCAATCTGGCGCAGGTTGGCGCGGGTGGCGATGACGCGCCCGTGACGTACCTGCGGGTGGACGGGCAGTCTGCCGTGCGCTACACGGGCGAACTGGAAACGGACGACAGCCTGAACGTCATTCGCCTTGCGCGAGAAGCGGTCGAAGCAATGCCGGATCTGCCGGCTGGTATCACCGTCAGCGAAGGCTTTGAGACGGAAGTGCAGACGCAGGGGTTTGCCAGCCTGTTCGTCGCGATGGGCATCGCCATTCTGATCGTCATCCTGATCCTGATCGTGACGTTCGGCTCGCTGGTGCACTGGCTCGACATCATCCTGAGCATCGTCGTTGCGCCCGTCGGCGCGGCGGTCGCGCTGACCCTGACGGACCGCGTGCTCGGCATTTCGGCGCTGATCGGGCTGCTGATGCTGATCGGCATCGTGGTCACGAATGCCGTCGTGCTGATCGACCGCGTGATGGCGAACCGCTACGAGCGCGGCATGACAGTGCGCGACGCGCTGCTCGAAGGCGGCAGCAGACGGCTGCGCCCGATCCTGATGACCGCCTTCGCGACGATCTTCGCGCTGCTGCCGCTGGCGGTCGGCTTGTCGGAGGGGGCGATCATCGCCTCGGAACTGGGGACGGTCGTCATTGGCGGGCTGTTGAGCAGCACACTGCTGACGCTGATCCTGGTGCCTGTCGCCTACAGCCTGCTCAACCCGGTGCATGAATGGGTGTCGGGACTGCTGGGGCGCAAGCCGCGCACCACCCCGTAGTCCGCCACATGAACACGGATTAACGATTACCCTCAACCCCTAACCCCTCCCTCCGCTCTGCACTCGGTCGTCCCTCAGGGCGAAGGGGAATCAGAATCATCTGGAAGCCGCTCTCCCTGAGGGCGAAGGGGAGTCAGAATCATCTGGAAGCCCCTCTCCCTGAGGGACGACCGAGTGCAGAGCGGAGGGAGGGGTTGGGGTGAGGGTTTTCCGGCTTCAGCCGATGGCACGACACACCCTGCCGCGAACGCCGAGCGCTGAAGCGCCCGGCTATTCGCTATGCACCCACTGAAGGGGCGATTTATGCGCGCCCCGCGCCCTACAAATCCAGAGCGGACGAGGCATGCCTCGTCCCTACGGAATTGCGGCGGTGTGTAGGGACGACGCATGCGTCGTCCGCAAAAACGGTCTGCCCGCCGTACCGCGCCCTTTCAATGGGCGCATTCCCTTGCCGGGCAATTCATTGCTCGGCACCCCCGCCCATCTTCCCCTGCACAATCGCAATATTGCGCTCCACCGTCGCCACATGATGCTGCGCGCCGATCTGCCGATAAATCGCCAGCGCCTGTTGATAATAATCGAGCGCGCGGGGATAGTCGTGCAGATTTTCTTCGTAGACGACGCCAAGATTGTTCAAATCGTTGGACTCGCCCATGCGGTCGCCAATTGCGCGGCGGATGGCGAGCGCCTGCTCGTGATACTCAAGCGCGCGTTCGACCTGCCCCAGCTCGCGGTATGCATTCCCCAGGTTGCCGAGGATACTCCCCTCCGCGCGTCTGTCGCCGATCGCGCGGGCGATGGCGAGCGCCTGCTCGTAATGCTCAATCGCGCGCTCGACCTGCCCCACAGCGCGGTACGCCAGCCCCAGGTTGCCGAGGTCTGCCCCTTCGCCGCGTTTGTCGCCGATTTCGCGGCGGATGGCGAGCGACTGCTCGTAGTACTCAAGCGCGCGTTCGACCTGCCCCAGAGCGCTGTACGCCAGCCCCAGGTTGCCGAGTTGATTGCCTTCGTTGCGTTTGTCACCGATCTCGCGGCTGATGGCGAGCGACTGCTCGTAGTACTCAAGCGCGCGTTCGACCTGCCCCAGATCGCTGTACGCCAGCCCCAGGTTGCCGAGGTGATTGCCTTCGCTTCTTTTGTTGCCGATCTCGCGACTGATGGCGAGCGCCTGCTCGTGATACTCAATCGCGCGTTCGACCTGCCCCAGATCGCTGTACGCATTCCCCAGGTTGCCGAGGTGCGCGCCCTGATCACGTTTATTGCCCCCGCGTCCGGCAGCGGCGGCGGCTTGTTCGAGCAGGCGCGTTGCCTGTGCTGAAAAGCCGCCTAAATCCAGATATTCGCTGCCAGTGGCATATAAATCCCACGCAAACTGCTCCACCGCCGCGTCATGCCCGTTTGCCGCCGCCCAGTCCGCCGCGCGCAGCAGATTGTCGAGTTCGGGGCGCAGTGCGGCGAAGTTGGGCAGCGATGGCGCGTTGTAGCGTGCGACATAGGCGAGGCAGGCAACCAGTGCGCGTTTGCGCTGCCCGGCGTCCGCCTGAGCGCTGGCATAGCTGTAGGCGAGGTCGTGCAGGCGGACGCTGGCGACGGCATCGCTGCTGGCGGGGATCGGCGTCAGCAAGCCGTGCAGCGCAAGGGTTGTGAGCGCGGTATCGGCAGAAGTTACGTCAACGGGTTGCTGTGCGAGCGCTCGTTCAATCTGTGGACGCAGTTCATCGTCGGACATCTGCGCAGCTTCTGGCACGCTTGAACGTACATTTGCAAGCATTTCATCTGTCACTTCCGGCTTACCGACGAAGAATCGCATAATCATCTCCGCCGTGATGCGCGGCGCGAAGAAGGCACCGCAGGCGAAGAAGACCGCACGGGCGTCGTCCGGCAGCGCGTCCAGGCTGGTTTGCAGCAGCCGCGCCGTGCTTTCCCGCCCCGCCAGCGCGAAGTCGAGCGGCATCGTCAGCGCGTGCGGCGCGGCGGCAATCTTCTCACGCAGCAGCTTCGCCGTCCAGCGATTCGCCTTCAGCGTCTTGCCCGCCACCTCAATCCCGAAGGCGTGATTGCCCAGCGCCGCGCACAACGCCTGC
>JANRJX010000057.1:0-37385 GCA_033763755.1 Chloroflexota bacterium | reverse complement strand
TGGAGTGGTGAAGATCATGGACAAGCAAAATCAGGCAGATGGGCAGGATAGTGCGGATAGCGGTGGTGATAGAGCTGGCGACGGTTCCAAGCAAAGACAAAGAGCTTGATGGCACGAGATAAAGCCAGGATGCAGCGGGAGAAGCAGCGTGATTTGCGCGCGAGCCGTGCCAGATAGTGGCGCAATTCTGCATTATCCCCTTCGACGCGATAGGTTTCCGACTTGTCAGGCATGGGTGTGTGGATGCCTGGTGTATAGAGCAGGGCGCGATATGTGGCAAACAGGTCGCTGTAGTAAAACTTCGCTTGCGGGGCTTGGTCGACTAAGGCTTGCAAGACCGCTTCGCTCCGTTCCTTCCCGACTGCCCATGCGACAATACAACTGGTGTGACGGTCAACTAAGGTCATGATGTAGACTTCGTTTTTTTCTTGCCCACAAAAGTAAACAGTTCGTCCAGTTCAATCACGCCTACCTCATCCGGTTGGACGGGCAGCGGCAGTTGATCCGTATGGGCTTTCACCCACAGCATGACTGTCACATGATCCACCCTTAGCACGCGTCCAATCCGTCGGTAATTCAACCCGTCGCTGTACAACTTCACCGCTTGCTGGCGCATCTCATCCGAGTAACCGTGTGCCTTCGGTTCTGGCGTGTAACGTCGCTGACACGTCCCGCACCGATACCGTTGGCTCCCTGCTTCGGTGCGTCCTGCTTTCATCTGATGTGTTTCTGCTTGGCAGTATGGACATTTCTTCATGTTGTCAAGTCTACCATTGTCCAGTTATTTCACCACTCCCGCAATGTATGGACGGCGAGCAGGACTGAAACGCTAATGCGCAACCTGCCTGTTTTGAGACACAATCATAGTGAACGCTTGGCAAGGGGTGAACCCTGCCTGTTGAACCTGGAAGACAAATGAACAAGGTGCTTCAGCGCTTTGTCTGTGCGATAAGGAGTCGAGATTTGAATCGTCTGATCCTGATCATTCTGTGCGCTGCCCTGCTCGCCGCCTGTGGCACGCCCGCCGCACCGACGGTTACGCCAAACATTCCGCCGACCGCGACCTTACTTGAGTTCACCCCGCGTCCGCCGGGAACATTACCGTCAGGTGTCAACCCTGCTGTCACACCGGGCATCGTCGCCCAGCCGACGGACCAGATGCAGCTGATGGTGGGGACGCTCTTTCCCGGTGGCGAACAGGTGACGCTCATCGCACCTGGCACGCTGCAATATGCGCAAGTGACGGAAGACCCGAACCCCGGCGCGCCGACACTGCCGCCGCCGGTCTTCCAGAGTTTGTCTTTGACGCGCATGGGTGGCACAACAGGAGTCGAACTCAACATTGAACTGCTGGCAGACGGCACACTGACGCGCGACGGCGTGATGGGAGCGATTTCGCCTGAAGAAGTGGCGCTGGTGGTGGACGCGCTCGACAAGCTGCGCATCTATGACCTGATCCCATCGTTTACGGGTCCGGTACAGGAGTCCGGTAACTACACGTACGCCCTCAGTGTGATTGCCGACCGTGACCAGGTGTCGCTGCGGGCAATGCAGGCGTACACACCGTTGGAAGTCCTGACCCTGTTACAAGGGCTGGCGCAGCTAGGCGTTCAGCCGTTCACAGGCGGTTGAAGTTTTCCATCTGAACCGAGCAGGGCATCCAGCGTATTGATGATGCCCTGCCCGACTGCATCGCTGTTCTGCTCCCCGCGCCAGATATGCAGCGCCCGTAATCCGGCATGACGTGCGGCAGCAACTGCATCTGCGTCGTCATCCACAATTAAGCACTGTGCTGGGGGTAGGTGCGCGCGCGCTGCGATGCCGCGATAGTACCGTTCATCTTTGCAGAAGCGTTCGGAAAGATCAGCGCCGTACAGTGGCAGTGTGAACAGGTCGAGGATGCCGCCCGCCGCCAATGAACCGCGTACCTGCCCGCTAATCGACGTGCTTGCTGTGCCGAGTGCATAACCTGCCGCGTGCAAGCGTCGCAATACGGGTGCGGTGTCAGCGTAGAGTGCGCTGCCACCGTTCGCCGTTGCGTCACCTGGAAGCGTTCGCGACAGGGCGAGCAGCTCGTCGTGCGGTGGCTCTGGCGTGCCTGTTAGCCGGAATATTGCCCGCGTCGTGCGGAAGATACCCTCCCACATATCGGCAATACCGTCGTCGCCGCACAAATCGAGATCCGTGTAATAGCTGTCCCAGTCCGCCAGTATGCGCTGGTTCGCTGCCGCCCAGATATCAGGGGTACCGCCGTAACGCCCGCTCATGACTTTACCGAGCCCGGCGGCATAACAAAGGGGATTACGTTGACGGTCAATGATTGTGCCGTGCAGATCAAAGAAGATGTGGGTGATGGACATCAGGTGTTCTCCATTGACGATAAGAGGGAACGACCGCTAAAATGCCTATTCTAATTCAAGGAGTTCTATCGTGGCGCAGACGTATACATTAGAAGCGCAGGCGCGCACTGTCACCGGCAAGAAAGTCGGCGCGCTGCGACGTTCCGGCATTGTTCCCGCCGTTATTTATGGCGTTAAGACAGAGCCAGTCCATATTCAGATTCCCTATCGTGCCTTGCAATCCACACTCGCCAAAGCGGGCGGGACGAGCCTGATCGATGTCACGCTCGGCAGCGGAAAGCCCTACAGCGTGCTGGCGCGTGAAGTCCAGCGCGACATCATTCGCGGTGACATCCTGCATGTCGATTTCATAGCGGTTGATACGACCGTCGAAATCGAAGTCGAAGTCGCCGTTCGTTTTGTGAACGACGCCCCCGCTGAAAAGGCAAGTTTGGGCATCGTGCTTCAGGGTGTCAACACGATTCGTGTCTCGGCGCTGCCGGGCGATTTGATTGATCACCTCGATGTCGATCTATCCACTCTGGAGAAGGTCGGCGACACCATCTTCCTCCGTGACCTCAAGCTGAGCGACAAGATCAAGATCGTTGATGACTTGGACGAAATGGTCGCCAAGATTGTCGTGACGGGCGCAGCCGCCAGCGAAGCCGCCGCCGAAGAGGGCGTAACCAGCGCCGAACCGGAAGTCATCGGCAAGGGCAAGAAGGACGAAGAAGCGATCGAGGACTAACTCCCGGTCGTTCGCGCAATCGAGTAGGGGCAGGATACATCCTGCCCCTTTTGCTTCCCGATGTTGGGCAGGCTATATCCTGCCCAACACTTGTTCTGGATCTAATTGTTCCCGTTGCCCGTCTTTTCCACCGCCTCAAAACCGAAGCCGCGACCGATCTTGCGATGCTTGTCCAGGTCAGCACGCGCGTCAATCTGCGCCCTCAGCGCCTCAAACGAGCGCATCAGCAGGTCGGTCGGCAGATCGCCATCGGTGGCATAGGCGCACTGCGTCAGCGCATAGATCACGACCTCGCGCACGAACGCGCCGGGGTAACCCACCAGCTTCGGCACAAGTGCCCGATGCTCGTCCTTCCACTGGTCGCCCAGGTACATCCGCAGCATCTGCTCCGCGTGCTGCGTCCCCGCGACAGGTGGCACGATGAATACACGATCCAATCGCCCCGGACGCTTGAGGACGCGCTCGTCAATCGCTTCCGGGTAGTTGGTGGTCGCTACCAGCATTGTGCCATGCGGGTTCAGGCGTGATTCGTTACCGTCGAGCACATTCAACACCATCGCCTTCTGCTTGTCATGTAGGAAGGCGTCAATCTCTTCAAGTAGAATCAGCGTCGGGCAGTCGGCGTTGGTGGCAATATTGAGCGCACGGTCGATTTTGCCGAACGTAGGACCTTCCCAATCGGCGCTGGAAATGTAGATGACCAGATAGCCCTGGTCGAGCGACCACTTCGCCAGCGCGGTGCAGAGCATGGTCTTGCCCGTCCCCGGCACGCCCGCCAGCAGCAGCTTGCGGAACGGCTTGAGCTTGAGCCGCTTGTAGACACCGATGCCGCGCTCAAAGAACGTCGAAACATCCTGCAAGATGTCAGACTTGAGTGTGTCTGGCAGCACGATATCGTCCCAGAGCGTGTTCGGCTCAAAGTTCGCCATGCGCCCACCAATGACATGGACGCGCTGCCCAGCGTTGAGCTTGCTGCGCACCTTCAGGCACAGGTCGTCAAATGCCTGCCAGACCGCGATATGATTACGTGGCACAGAGACCAGCGTCAGCGTGTCATAGCCGTTCTGATCCGTAAACGAACACAGCACCAGTGCGTCGAACGTTTCGCCTGTGGTCGGGTTGGCGAAGGTGTAGCGGTACGCACCCGATTCGCCAAAATCCTTGCGGTACAGGCGCGGGACGACTGGGCAATCGACTTCCGTCGTGCCGCGATACTGGAAGCCCTCGTGAACGCTGGTACCGTCTTCGATTTGCGGCAGCACCTGTTCATGGATTACTTCATCCCCTGTCCAGGTGATCACCCAGTCGTATTCAGGATGATCCGCCATCCATTCCTCACGGATCCAGGGCAGTAAGAGGTCGATCTTGAGCGAGGTGATATTGACAGGCTTGGTGTGTTGTTCCAGGAACATATTTAACCCCTATGAACCCTTGTGAACCGACAAATAGGTATTTTAATTGACCTGACGAAACCATCAAGTGCGCCAGCGTCATTGTATGGGTCTTTATACAACAGCCCACATACATTCGATTGTCACGAATTTGTTATAAATCGGACAGCCCTATATTCAGGGGGAAGGCAGGTGTGTGAAAGCGGGCATAGTGTTCACCATGCCGTATCAACACGTCCTCAGGGTCATGACTCGTCGGTACATTCAGGGATATCCTCAGGGCATAACCAGCGCTCGCTATCTCGCGCTTCAGCCACCCAGCCCAGTGCATCATCCTGGCTCAGATTGCGAACATACCAGTAGAAGGCATTATTTACACACACAGGACCCGCCAGGATTTCGAGACGATGATTGTCATATGCCTGCGTACGGGTAGACAAGACATTGCCGCTTGGGTCAGAAAAAACGCGCAGCGCACCAATCTCGTTAAAGTCCACCACCGCGATGTCACCGACTGTAAACAGCGTCGGTGGCGCCCCTGGACAGGCAACAGCAGTTTCGACAGATGTCGGCGTCAGCGAAGGCGTCAGGGTTGCGGTCGGCTCCAGTGTGGGTGTCGCTCTAACAGCGGTCGACGTAGGAGACGGTGTGAGCGTTGCTGCCAGCGTCGCCACCTGCGTTGGTGTTGGCGTTGGTGATTGTGCGAGGGTCTCGGTGAGAGTGGGAGTAGGAGCAGGCGGTTCAATCTGGCTCAGCGCATTCCCTGATGCATAGGGTGACGTATAGAGCAACAGCACCATTGTCAAAGTCGCTGTACGATCTTCAGCACGGGCAACGTTCATGGTCTCGATGCTCACGCTCGGTAGCGACGCCTCCTGAACGTAGGCGACGAAGTCGATCAGATTCGCGACTCCCCCGCTTACCTGTATCTGCATGATGGTGGTGTCATAGGGCGTGTCCGCAGCAGTTTCGGTCGGGCGGGCAGATTGCTGCGCCTGCAAGTTGACGATGCGAACCCCTCTTGAATAGGCATAGCCGTAAAGTCGATTTAAGACCTGTTCCGCCTCTGCTTCCGTCAGGAAGGAACTGCTGGCAAGCTGGAGGTCTTCTTGAACACTGTTGATCTGGCGCTCCAGAATCAGCAGATTGTCATTATCATTCAGCGCAGCGACCTGAGTGGCGCGTTCGTTTTGACCGGCAGCTACAGAGGTAGCAACAGCCTCGTACTCACGCCAAGAGGGAAGCACCGAACGCATGAAGAACAATGCCATTCCCATGACCGAAACCATAATCACGAACACAGGCAGCAACCGTAACAGGCGTGCGCCCAAACTAGCGAGATCCATTTGCCGTCCTCATCAGATCGACCGACAGGGCGAACACAAAAGGCATTGACAGTTCAGTCAGGAAAGGTAATCCAGACGCGGGAGTAGGCGCGATTGTCGGTGTCGGCTGTGTACTGATACTGATGGACTGCACAGACACGCGCGAAAACAAGCCCGTCTGCTCCAACACCTCTGAATATTCAAACACGGCGCGCTCCTCAACAGCATTTCCTGCAATCGTCAAACGTTCGTTTTCATGGGTGAACCCTGTGAGCCGAACACGGTTGGCATCATAGCTGCGTACCGCCGCCATGATTGCAGGCCAATCGGTATGCGCGGCGACCAGGGTGGAAGGCGCATCCTCAATGAGGCTTAGCTGTGCACGAAGTGCGAGCAGTTGCTCGGTGAGTGCGACTTCTTCTGACGGAACCTCCGGCGGCGTAGTAAGCGTTGCCTGCACGGAGTCTAATTCCGTTTGCAGCGGCACGGTTGCCTCCCCAATCGCCGCAGATACCAGATACAGGGGCAGGAAAAGCGCGGCAATTCCCAGCGCAAGCAGCCATATGAAAAGGCGTGATGCAGGACGCGAGTCCTGTTCGTCCCCGTTATCTTCCAGAATGTCCTGTTCGTCTGGCATGTTGACCTGTATCGGTTAGACTTAGACCATCATGATTGAATTGTAGATCAGGATTACGATTGCGCCCAAGCATAAAAACGGCGCATACGGTAGTGAATGCTGGAGCGTGAAACGACGGCTGATCAGCATTCCGGCAATGATAACAGCGCTGACAAATGCAGCCGCTATCAGCGCCCATAGGACGTGCGGAAAGCCAAAGATAGCCCCGATGAATGCTGCCAGTTTCACATCCCCCCCACCAAGTCCACCGGGTCTGACCAGTGCTGTGATATAGAACAGACCAAAGGCAAACGCGACACCCAGTATGATGTTCAGTACAGGCTGGTGCAAAATCATCAGGTTGACAATGAGCGCCAGCAGAATGCCCGGATACGTCAGCACGTTCAGTACAAGCCGATATTTGGCATCCATGATGGCGATGAGGACAAACAGCGCGCACATGCCCATCAACAAAAGTGTTTGTGCCGTTACATCATGCAGGAGGTACAGCGCTGCAAAGAGTACACCCGTGATCAACTCGGACGCCACCCGTACAGCACCGTTTGGAGACACTCGTTGTGATGAAAGTATCGCCAACAGTGCAGGCGGCTGCACCCCGCGCACAGCCTGAACGGGCTCACTGGCAAAGCGCAGCAGGTAGTCCCCGACAAGGTTAAGCAGCCAGCCTGTGAGAACGCCAATGAGCGCAAACAATACAATCATTATGCATCCCCCGCGCGATTTGCCCAATCTGTCCGGATGGTGGCAGGCAGAGTGACGATAAACTCTGCACCGCCCGACTTACGGTTATAGACGTTGACACGCCCCATATGCGCCTCGACGGTCGCACGCACGATCTCCAAGCCAAGCCCTGGTCCGCCGCAGCTGTCCGGCGTACTGCTGCGAAAATAACGACTGAACATATCAAGCAAATCCTGCTCAGGAATGCCGGGACCACGGTCTGTCACACGAATGGCGATTTCATGCGGAGCAAAATTCAGGGCAAGACCAACTTCGCCTCCAGACGGCGTAAATTTGATTGCGTTATCGAGCAAATTAAAGAGACTCAAATAGAGATAACGGGCATTCCCCCAAATCTGGTATGGTATGCCTTCGATATGCGCTTGCACAGAAATCTCTCTGGCATTTGCGGCTGGCCGGGTACTCTGTAATGCCTTATCGACAATATCGACCAGCGCACAACTCTCATTCAGAGTAATGCGCTCCTGGCTGAGCCGTGCCATACTCACCAGTCGCTCGAACAACTCCAATAAGTATTCGGCATCCCTGCCAACATGCTGAATCTTCTCTCTGGCATCGTTCTCCAAATGCGCATCTGAATACAATAAACCTGCATGACCAATAATCGAATGCAGATGTTGACGCACATCATGCAAGAGCGCATATTGCAGCCCGGAAACGACCTTGGCTCGGCGTGACAAATCCTGCTTCATCTCCTGGTAAAGCCGCGCATTCTGGATGGCAACCGCTGCATAGTCGGCGATGGCAACCATCATCTTCTCATCCTGGTCGGTGAAAATGCGATCCTGTGTCCGGTGAACGGCAGAAATGACACCCATCTGTACCTGCCCCAGGGTCAACGGCACATAAATGACACCTTCAGCGATGTATCCGGTTTTGAGTTTGATTGGAGTGCCATCATGTCGTCGGTTGGTACGCTGAGGCTTGCCCTGGCGCAGGACCTCGCCTGCCATTGTCGAATCGACAGGCATCTGATAAACCGTCGGATTTGTCATACCATAGGCTTCCTCAAGGTAGAGATGCCCACTCATTTCGTCCACCAGCCATACGCTTACCTCATCTGCTGGCGTGTACAAGCGTGTCATTTCGATGACTTTTTTGATCACATCCTTGAGCGAAAGCTGAGTATGGATCGCACGGGCGATCATCGGCAGTATCACTTCGAGGTCATGATGTCGGCTTGCTTTGTCCGGCTTGTTTTGGGACACAGGCTGTTTCAGAATACGCGTGATGGCATCCAGTTTACCAATCGAGATGATGTCACCATTGCTCAAGACATGGGGGATGTGCGGTCCAATCGCATGTCCGTTCAATTGTGTGCCGTTGGTGCTGCCCATATCAATCAGGTAAAGCGCGCTGTTGGTGGGGCGCAGCATCATATGTTTTCGCGAGACACCCATAGATTCCAGGTCGAGCTGTGGGAAGAGTGGGAAGGCATCGGTTGCCTCATACGAACGCCCTAACACCATGTCCTGCTCAACTTCTAACTCTACCGTCACTGTCGGGTCATAAGACAGCTCAAAGCGAACACGCCAGGTTTGAGCCGCGCTTTCGGGCGCATCTACGAATGCAGGAAAAAAATCCGTCTTCTTGATGTTCACCTGCGCCAGCATTTCTTCGCGCAATTCGCTGGTCAATCGTTTGATGGTATCATCTGAGGGCATGATGTCTTTCCTTTAAGGCACAGTTCCTTTTAAGACATGAAGTTTGTCGGCTACTTGCCGGGCGAACGTTGCTAGTTGTTCAGCACTGGGAACTTCAGCATCGCGCAACAGTACACCATAACGTGAACTGGCGGCTTCATCCACGAAAACGCTGCTCAGGATATCGTCCACATCAGAAGCACTTTCCGTGATCGCTGCGACACTCGCTTCTACTGGGGGGGTAGCTGCTGTAGCTGCTGCCACTACTGTCACTGCCGCGACGGGTGTCACAGGCTGCTGTTCTGCCACCGCTGCTGCGGTAACAGCAGCGGGCGCAGCCTGTGTTTCTGTTCCGCGCGCGTCACGACTGCGCCCCTGGTTCGCCTTGCGTTTGGCGGACTGCTGTTGTTGCTGGCGCGCAAGGGCGGCTTGGCGCGCTTTGCGTTTGGCGGCTTGCTTCTTTAACCGGCGCCGCACTTCCAGAGCCACAACCAGTCCAATTGCTGTCAGAAAAATCAGCCCCACCACGACCAGGCTGATGACCACTTCTCTCCGCGACAGAACGAGTTCGATGAGCGACATAATGCTTGCCCTCAGGCTTTCAAAATACCCGCAACCATCCCTGGCACAATCAGGAAGCTCAAACCAGAGATGAAGATCGTCAACGCAAGATACAGGAACACCTTCAGCTTGAGACCGCCGTCGCAGAACATGACTGCGGCAGAGCTGGCGACCGAAATCGCTGTGACCATAAGCACAGTAATTACGCCAAGAAATGCCAGTTCATCCTGAGAAAATTCCGCCAACCCCAGACTCATCTGTGGACCGGACTGCATGGCGGTGTCTGTTTCTTCCGGCGCAAGCGTGGCAACCATTACTGCAAAGTTGTTGACGACCGACAGCACGAAGATCATTAGCATCGCAACCATGATCTGCATGACGGTGGTCAAACCGGAAAACGTCCCCGCCACGAGCCGACGCTTCGCTCGTAACTGCGTAACCTTTGCAGAGAACAGCGAACAAATGTAGCCCACCCGTTCAGGGTCGCCGCCAATATTGACCGCCCCATAAAAAATATCGACCATATCACTGATCAGGCGGCTACCAGACTCAACCCCAAAGTTGTGCCAGCAAACTTGCGGAGCGATGCGTGCCTGCAAGCGCTTGCCCAAACGCTCAATATCGGACCCCAGGGTCGGGAACGAGTCGAGGTCAATCTTTGTCAATGCCTGTTTCAGTGTTGTACCGCTGGAAGTTGCCATACTCCCCGTAGAGCGCAAGAAAGTACTAAACTCAACATCTTTACGAGTCGTAATCCGGTCACTCACCAGGCTGGCAACCCCAACAGGCAGCAGGCAGGCTGCCGCGATGATCAATGCCAAGCCAACATTGCCTGTGACAATCAGGAGCACAGCGACACCCAGGATGGACACTGGCACGATCATGCGGAACAAACGCAATGCACGGCGTTGCTCGCGCGAACCTTTGGACGGCGCGACGTTCATAACTTCGCGCGGAGCTGAACGGTAAATGATCCACGCCCCGAAACCCGCCATTGCCGCCCCTGAAAAGACCAGGACCGCCATCATGCTGACGCTGCTGGAATAGATCATGGAGGTAATCATCTGGATAATGATAATCAAGCCGACCGAGATGGTGATGGACGAGAACGCATTCGTCCACTGCTTCAGATTCTCCAGGCTGCGTTCGTAGGCATTTTTATAGTCCTCACCCTGAACATCAGCTTCCCGTGTGAGAAAATCGCCCAGCGGCTCGCCCGAACGCAGCGCGTCCGACAGGCGAAGCAAGAATGTGCGGATGTTTTCGCTCGCGCCCTTTTGCCCAATGATGCGGCAGGCATCGGGATAGTCATAGCGAAACTCATTTACCAAAGTATTGACTGCCTTGAAATAAGGCGCGGCAGAAGATTTTGACTGCGCCGCAATTTCAAATGTCTTGCTGCGCGAAATTCCAGCTGACGACATCGCCGACATGTAGGTTAACTGATAAAACATGTCGAACGGCGTGACCGGCTTATAGGAGGCTTTGGCGTCGCGCTTCGGCGAGGATTTTGAAGAAATCATGGAAGTCCGTTACCTTCTTGTCCTTGTGCAACTTCTCAAAGATCTGTGCCCGCCGCTTGACTTCATCGTAGATTTCCTTGCGACGGTGTGGCGGAATACCCCGTTTGATGGCGATCACCTGCTCCAGCATGTAGCTGTTCATGTAGCCCGGAAAATCAAATGTGTCTGTCGCCGGGTTCCAACGAAACGCTTCGAGAAACGAAAAGCTCTGCGAAATCGGGTCGTAGCCAATGATTTCGTTGATGCTCAAGACACGGCGAGCGCTGCGTCCATCTGACAGGCGAACCGCTGACTGGATGACCGCCAGATTCAGATTATCGATGTAGGTCTTGGGGATATTTATCGGATCGCCTGTCAAGCGCTGGATGAGCTTTTCGACCGATGAGGCGTGAAAAGTGGACATAACGCCGTGGCCGGTTTGCATTGCCTGAAACGCGACAACGGCTTCAACACTGCGAATTTCACCGACGATAATCATGTCTGGGCGCTGCCGCAATGCCGCCTTGAGCAGCTCGAACATGCCGACATCGCTGCCCTTTTTCTCACCGCTGCCAAAGCGAGTCATTTCCTGTAACCAGTTTTCATGGGGAACGACCACTTCGGGCGTGTCCTCGATGGTCACGACTTTCGCTTCCGGCTTGATAAAAGCGGTAATCGCATTCAGCAGGGTTGTCTTGCCGGAAGCCGTGGCGCCCACGACGAAGACATTCATGTGCGCTTCCAGCACCAGCGACAGGTAGGCAATCATCATGTAGTTGAGACTGCCGAAGTCCACGAGTTCCAGTACGCTGGTGGGCGTGCCGGAAAACTTACGGATGGTGAAATTGCTGCCGCGCTTGGAAATTTCGCGTCCATAGACGATATTGATACGCGAACCATCCGGCAAAACTGCGTCAACTAGCGGGTTGCGGACTGTTACCGGGCTTTTCACCCATTCGCCTAACCATACCGCGAAATCATCCACATCATCGTGTGTGGCAAAGACGATAGAGGACTGCACACTCTTGAAGATTTTATGCTCGATAAAGATGTGTCCCACCCCGCTGCAACTGATATCTTCGATATAATTGTCCAGCAGCAGCGGTTGCAGTACGCCTAAACCGATCTTTTCTCGTGTTACAAAATAGCGAATCGCTTCAAGTTCCTTGGCAGTAACCTGCAATTTTGCTGTCTTGACCTTGCCGTTGGTCGGCTTTACAACGGAGGTCGTGCAGATTTGATCGATCAATTCGTAGATCAGTTTTTTCTTCTCATCCTTGTTTTCTGTCCGCCCGATCTCTTCCGCCCAGGCAACCAGCTTACTTTCGACTTCTGGCAAAAACCGATCGATATTGGTCACGATGGTCGGTTCAACACAGATATAGTGGTCACGCGCGCCGGTCTTGTCTGGGTATATGTGCGTGAACAAGCCTTCTTTCGTGGGATAGATGAAGTTGCGTTCGGGTTGGTTTCCCAGCGAACGTGGTGGCTTGGCGTAATACTTCGGCACGCCCACTTCGCTGATGGGGACATATTGAAGATAATCGAGCAAGAAACTGGATTGCTGGCATGTTGCCAGCAGCTCTGGCGAAAGCTGTGCCAACAGCGCTTCTTTACTGGTCTGTACCGCGCCGGGCTGGAAAGAAAAGGGTAACACAGTTTGCGCGACCATCGTTTAGCCTCGTGCCTTACTGATCGGGATCACGCGCATCCCCCAGCCTGGCTCTACATCGAAGCCAACCACTGCCCCGGTGACACTGGCGGCACCGCGCACTTTGGTGACTTCCAACGTCTTCACCAGTCGCTGCCCGTCCTGTTCAACCCGCAGTTTGAGCGAGGCATCACACATTGAACGCAGCGGATTTAGAACCTCGTCGCTGACTCCTTGCGCGTGCAGCGTGATAATAATTGACACGCCATCAGAGCAAATATGCTTACATTCCTCAAAAAAGCGAATGATGGGTGCGCTCTCCGTTGCGTACATGACTGCCGCAGTAAGCGAGTCAATGATCACAAGATCGCGTTCCTGCTGCTTAAGCACTGACAGCAGGGCAGGCAGCGCATTTTCACCCAGCCTTGCCAGTGCCATCGGATAAATGCGACACCTTCTCATCAGAAGAAAGTCGAGAATATCGAGATCGAGTTTTTCCATCTGGCTGACAAGGCTGCGAACCGTGTTTTCACTTGTGAATATCGAGGCGCTAAATCCATCCTGCAATGCGCCCCACAGAATCTGCTGTGATAGCACCGATTTTCCTGAACCAGACCCACCTTCGATAAGCGTGAGTGAGCCTGTAGGAAGACCACCGCCCATCTTGCTATCCAGTTCCACATTGTGTGCTGAGATCACCGATTGGAGTTCTCGCTCACCCGATTTGTCAGTCAACATAGGCTTTGCCCAACCGTTATGGTTGCTCCTCTACAAGGGTAATGAGGAAGGTATAACTGCCAATCACATCGTAGCCATCGGACACCACAAACCTGAACATGTCGGCGTCTGCGTCGGCGGCTGTGTGGGTATACGTCAGCTGGTTGTTATCAACATCCGCCTGTGTAAAGGTCGAGCCGAGGTTGAGCGTGCCGTTGACGGGAAACTGCACGATGGTGTACGTCAACTTACCCGGCACATCTTCCTGGTCAGTATCGGTCGCGCTCAGTAACAGAGAAGTGATGGTAGCTGTACCAGACACTGGAAGTGTTAAGCCGACATTGTTGACCAGTGCAGGGGCTGTATTGACCGTGATATCGAAAGTGTATTCGCCAATCAACTCAAGTCCGTCAGTGATGGTAAAGCTGAACTGATCATCATCTGAACCTGAATGGTCATAGACGACATCCCCATTCTCGATTTGTGCCTGCGTAAAGGTGGCTTGTGGTGTCAGCGTGCCGTCTTCGGGCGGCGTCACGACCGTGAACGTCAATTCATCGGGGGCATTATCCACATCGACCGCCGTAAGCACGCCTGCTGTAATCACGGCACTGCTGCCACTGGCAAGCTTGAGACCGCTGTTGACCGCCAGCGTTGGCGGCGCATTGCGCATTCCGCCAAGCGATGCGCTCACTCCGTTGGTCGTCGTCACAGTGACGTGCGCTGTCTGCCCGACACCTACCGCTGGTGATACATTCAGGTGGAGTACCAGCGCTTCGCCAGGATTAAAGAGACCCACCTCGAATGATTCAACTGCAACCGCGTCCGTACTGACGTAAATCTGCTCTTCATGCCACTCATTGGTTGAGGGGCTGCTATTGCTGTATTCCAACCTGTCCATTACGTAGACAGGACTGGTGGAGCTATCGTAGTACTGGACGAAAACATCCCAGTCGTCGAAATCCGCCAGTTTAAGTTGACCTTCATTATGAACTGTGACGGCGATCTGATTGCCGGAATTCAGGATTTGAATACTGGCAATGCGAATGGCTGTAGCTTCCAGGTCGACATTGCGTTCATACGCGGCTTGCCACGCATCGTAAAGTACTTCTTGCGCAGACAGAAAGGCAGTTGATAGGGTGAGAATGCCGAACAGCAGCACAAAGATGATGATGATGGCGGTAAAAATGTTTTCCATGCGCTACAGTCCCACAAAATAATCATGCGACACGCCATTGGGCAAAATGACCTTTAGAAAATAACGCCCACTGGCAATGGGGGCTTGGTAATGCACGCTGACTTGCAGTGTGGCGGTCGGAACCCATTCGCTATCGTTTTCCAATTCCCATGTCCAGTAAGGGTACACACCGCCCGCTTCCTGCTGGAACGGAATGCGGACAAAGTTTCCTTCTGGACCAAAAAAGACATCCACTCTGTCCAATGCCGTAATGCGAGCATCGCCTACATTCTTCACCCAGGCAAATACATCGAAAACACCATTGCCATTGGTATCCTGCCACCAGCCCGTGTTATCAAGCTCTCCACTGACATGAATAATCGAAACCTGGTAATGCATCCGTTCCGAAACATTGTTTGCCATGCTTCGCAATGCGTCACTTCCCTCGGTAATGGCAGGATAAGCGACATTGAACAGCATCAACACCATGATCATGCTGATGATAATGAGAAGGGCTGTGGTGATCGTCTTATCCATCGGAGCTTCCTAGCGTTTCTCAGGTTTACGGTGTCCGTTGCCGTTGTGTGCAGGCGCGGCGTTGTCTTCACCAGCACTCAGGATGCCTCCGATCAGGCGCAGCACCAATTGGCGCTGTTCCATGCGCCGCTCCTCAGGTAGCTGCTGCGACCGACCCTTCTCCTGGCGGTCACGAAGCTCAGTGCGAACTTGTTCAACGCCAGCGCGCGTTTGCGGAACAATCGCCGGGCGTTCTTTCACCGGGCTGCGATTACCCTGTATTGTTGAACCAGATCGCGCCGATTCGCTGTCAACATCGTAAATGTCTACAAACTGTCTTAACAGAAGGCGTTCATGCGCTGTGAAACGCTCGCCACGCCCATAGAGATCGATCAATTCGCGCGTGCGTTGGATGCCCAGCTTTTCAACTTTCTGGCTGACCCATTCTTCCAACTCACTCCAGTCGGTCATGCTCAAATCCGCTTGCGATTTGATGCTGGAGGCATCAGGGCGCTCACCGCGCTGCGAGCGCGCACTGCGTTCGGGGCGCTCCACCCAGTCAGGAATACTGGGTTGTGTAGGCTCTTCCACAAATGTGCGCTTGTGAGCGATGGGCTGCACTTGGACATCCTGCTCAAAATCATGAGCAGGGGCATCATCACTGAGCGTGATGCGCTTGACAGGCGGTGGATTGGCAGCAGGTGCAGTCTGATTTTCTGAAACTGCCATCATTTGCGCCAGAGACTCGCCAGAGCGCAAGGCTGGGTAGGTATTGGTCAACAACTGTTCCTGGATGTCGAGCAGGGTCGCGTGAATTTGCGCTTTGAGAAGCTCAACCTCCTGCTCAAGAGCCTGCACTCTCTGTTCTAGATTCATGCGTTTCTCTCCGCTGTAATGCTATCCACTTGTTCGTTGACGTTGTCCGCTGCGGCATCAGCAGAATAGAGCCGCTTTGCCTTTTGAAGAATGTTGGCTTAAATTACTGCTTCATAATCGACATTCATGTTTAACATCACTGTAGTATTATGGGTCGTAACGTACTTTTGTGTGGAGTTGGGTCGGGCGACCATAAGGAGTCGCCCATTTCGATGAGATAATGACTTTACAACCGTGTTAACGTAGTTCCATAACCGTTTCGATAGCGGCGGGGGTCGTGCGGTTGATTTGCAGCACACCACCTGTCGGCGGCTTCACTTCCAGCGTGAAGGCGGTATTGACTGCCAAACTCGTGGTCAGACCACTGAGGTCAACGGTGATTTCTGCAAGTTCACCATCTTCGAGCAGATCATCGGGCGTTGCTTCGGCAACAATCCAGTCAACGGTCCAGTCAACGTTGTTTTCCAACTGTGCAGCATCACGGTAGCCAATCACGACTGCGCGGTCACCTGCTGCCGCTGCCAGATTGATGGGGTTGCCACCCGAAACAGTCGCCACAGTGAAGATAACATCCGTAACCGCACCCGATGCACCCTGAGCAATAACGGCACCACGAATTTCCATCGAACCCTGAACGCCTTCGAGACCTGAGTAAATCGCCTGCTCTCCCCGTTCTGTGGAGGCAGAACCCGCTGACAGAATGGCGAAGGCAAAGACCGATGCCACGACGACGAATGCGATGAGAATGATGGCAGTTTCCAGTGCTGCTTGACCCTTCTCATTCTTGTGGAACTTGGACGTACTGAACATTGTAGTATCTCCTTTTGATAAAGTTTTGCGTTGTCTCCGCTCCTTCTACAAAGTAGCATCAGACTGCTTATGAAATAGTTGAGAATCCTACAATTCCAAAAAGAATTTACAATATTTATATTTATTCTTTATTTTAAGTCCCGCAATATTAAATAACTTGATATGAATTTACACTGTCTGTGTGCCATCATCTTCCTGGACCTCACGACAATACGCGTAGGGTACATACGTCTGAAGCGTCTGAGGCTTCCGATTTACTACACGGAAAATTGGGATGCAGAGACTTGTGGAGATGTGAATTCAGGCGGTTGTGTTCAGATGAGTGCGATGCTTTTCTATCAGAAGTGTCACCACACGCGATACCTCTTGTTTGCCGCGCGCTTCTGACCAGCCGAGCGCGGGCGCAATGATGTCGACAACTTCATCCAGCAGCGGCAGCGTGATTTCCCCAAGCATGGCGATCATCGTCCGGCGAAACAGCAGATCATCAAGATGCTCAACACGCTCATGTGTCGCCAGATAGACCAACTCTCGAATGCTGTAGGCAGGATGATGTGCCAGCGGCGTGTCTTCGCCCTGTGCGCAGAACGTCGCTACCCTGCGTGCGTTCGTGCCGTAGCGTTTGAACAGCACGGCGACGCGCTCGTGTTCCAGTTTCGTATCCTGCGCAACATCCGCGATCCACGCTGTCTGCGCCGCTGTATCGTGCGGGTAGCGCTGCCCGCCGCCGATAGCCAGCCGAGCCGTGCTGCGCAGCCGGACATGCCCGATTTCCCCCAGCACCTTGTCTGTGACCTGTTCAGCAAAAGCGCGGAAGCTCGTCCATTTGCCGCCGACGAGACTGTAGATCGGGAACGCCAGTCCACTGCCCGGTGGGATGCGCGGACTGCTGTGGTCACGGCTAACTTGGCCCGGCGTGAGCGCATCGCTGCGCGGCAGCGGGCGCACGCCGGAAAACGTATAAACAATGTGCGAGCGATCCAGCACAATCTGTGGAAACATGTGTTTGACCGCCGCAATCAGATAGTCGATTTCGGCATCGCTGATGATAGCGCGGTCAGGTTCATCGTCAGGAATGTCCGTCGTACCGATCAGGACGCGCTGTTCCAACGGATAGAAGATACAAATGCGTGCATCTTCGTTCACAAAGAAAACCATTTGATCACGACACAATGCATGAAGTTCGGGATGATCGACCACCAGATGCGAGCCGCGTGTACCGCCGATCAACTGCGTCGGCTGGCGCAGCGCGCTGTTCGTCAGATCGATCCATGCGCCCGTCGCGTTAACCACAACCTTGGGGTGAACAGCGATCATGTCGCCCGTCAGTTCGTCACGCAGCCGCACGGTGTCACCGAAGGCATCCACCACCGACACATAATTCAGGGCACGGCCAGCCGGATGTGCCGCCGCCGCATCTTCGAGCAGTTCGATGCACAGCCGTTCGGGATACAGCAGTTTGGCGTCGTAGTAAACGAACGCCGCTTTGATGGCGTCGGTCATGCTGGGACGTTCGCGCAGTGCCGCCGCTCGCGCTACAAAGCGATGAGCAGGCAGCGCACCCTTGCCAGAGTAGGCATCGTATAGAGAGAAGCCTAGCTTGAGGACCAGCGCGCCTCTATCGCCGGGCTTGCTGCGCAGCCGGAAGAACTGGCGCGCCGCGTGGATCAGTCCCTTGGTCCAGCTAAAGGCGGGCATGAAGACAGGCAGCGGGACAACGCAGTGGGGAGCATTGGTGAGCAGGCGGTTGCGTTCGCCCAATGCTTCGCGCACCAGCCGGAACTCGCCATTTTCGAGGTAGCGAATGCCGCCATGCACAACGCGCCCGCTGGCGGCGCTGGTGCCAGAGCAGAAGTCGCCACGCTCCACCAACAGCACATCCACGCCTTGCTGCGCCAGGTCCCACAGCACGCCAACACCGTTCGCGCCGGCACCAATGATCAGCACCGGCACGCGCGGATTTTCGTTAAGTGAGTCGAGTATGGATGAGCGTGACTGCATCACCAGCAGCAATACCCACCATCGACTACGATGTCGCTGCCCGTCATAAAGTCCGACGCCTCCGACGCCATGAACACGACCGCACCTGTCAGGTCGGTCACTTCCGCCATCTTCTTCGTCGGCGTCAGCGCCATCCACGCGGGCAGCATCTCCTTGCCAATCGGCGTCGCCAGCAGGTCTTCCACCAGCGCCGTGCGCGTGTAGCCGGGGCTAATGCTGTTCACGCGAATGCCTGCGATTGCCCATTCCGCCGCCAGACTGCGCGTCAGATGAATGACGCCTGCTTTGCTGGCATTGTAAGCCGCCTGCTTCTGCGGCGTATTGACAATATGCGCAGACATCGACGCCGTGTTGATCAGCTTGCCGTAGCCTGCCGGGATCATCACACGCGCTTCTGCCTGCGCGCAGACGAACACACCTTTCAGGTTGATACCAAGCATCCGATCCCAGTCGCTTTCGCTCATGTCTTCGCTGGCGACCCACTGCCCGATGCCCGCGTTATTGACGCCAATCGTTAGGCTGCCCCACTTGCTCATGATGGCGCTGACCATCGCTTCAGCGTCGGCAGGTTTGGTCACATCGGCTTTGATCGCAATCGCGTCCACACCTTTGGCGATCAACTCACCCGCCACGACATCCGCCGTCTCCTGCTTGATATCCACGACTGCCACGTTCGCGCCCGCCTCTGCCAGCGCATGGGCAAAGGCGCGCCCGATACCCTGCCCGCCGCCTGTCACAAGAGCATTACGCCCGTCCAGCTTGAAGCGCTCCAGTATCGGTTTGACCGTCATCACTACGTCCGGCATGAGAGAATCTCCGTCGAGTCACTATCGAAATAAACAGTCACAAAAAAGCTTATCGAGAGGCTGGAGGGGAAGAGACTAGAGAATTTTCTTTAGGAGCGACCCGACGGGTCGCCCCTGCGAAGTGTAATCCCTCTTCCTCTCTTCCCCTCTTGAACAAAAATCTGAAGATCTAATCGTTTGAGACTGTGATTTGCACTTTGACCGATGTCGGCGGCATATGCAGCGCGTAATCGAAAGCCTTGATGCTGTCGCCGAAGCCAAACGTGTCCGTAATCAATGGCTTGACGTTCAGCTTGCCGCTGCCCATTAACGCCAGTGCGCGTGGGTAAACGTGGGCATAGCGGAAGACATGCTCTACGCGCGCCTCTTTGACAGATGCCGCCACGACATCATAGGGAATCGGGTTGATCGGCAAGCCGACCAG
This sequence comes from Chloroflexota bacterium, assembly GCA_033763755.1. GTDB lineage: Bacteria > Chloroflexota > Anaerolineae > Aggregatilineales > Phototrophicaceae > Flexifilum. The sequence continues at coordinate 17,520 of JANRJX010000057.1, read as the reverse complement.
CACCACACGCCCCGCCGGAGCGATCAACTCAAACACGCCCGCTGCTGCTTTCTCGTTGCCACTGCACTCAAACACAATGTCCGCGCCCCAGCCATCGGTCAGCTTCTTCACGACCTCGACCGCGTTTTCCTTCGCCACATTGACAGGTGTGATCGGACCGAGCGTCGCCGCCAGATCGAGCTTGGGCTGCTGCACATCGGTCATAATGACCTGGCTGCAACCGCCCGCCAGCGCTGCCAGCGCCGTGACCATGCCGATAGGACCCGCGCCGATGACGACGGCGATGTCGCCGGGCTTGATCTGCGCCTTGTTCGCCGCGTGCATGCCGACCGCCAGCGGTTCGACCATGGCGCCTTCTTCATAGCTGACGTTATCCGGCAGACGGAATGTGAAATCGGCGGGATGCACCACCGACGGACGCAGAACACCATGCACGGGCGGTGTCGCCCAGAAGCGCACCGCCGGGTCGAGATTGTACATGCCGAGCCGTGTCGCCTTGCTGTTGGAGTCGGGGATGCCCGGCTCCATACATACGCGGTCGCCGACCTTAAGATGCGTTACATCCGAACCGACTTCGACCACCCGCCCCGATGCCTCATGCCCCAGCACCATCGGCGCGTTGACCACAAAGCCGCCGATGCGCCCAAATTCGTAGTAATGCACATCGCTGCCACACACGCCGACCGTGCGCAGATCGATACGTACATCGCGCGGACCGAGTGGTTCGTCCAGTGCAATATCGCGGATTTGTAGTTCGTGCTGCTTTTCCAGTACTAAAGCTTCCATAGTTACCCTCGCCTAAAAATGATGACGCCCAGAACGACCGAAATCCCCATCGCGATCCACAACGACAGTCCCAGGGGTTCGAGGAAGCGCAGCCACAACAGATGCAGTGCCACCGCCACCACCACCGAGATAAAGATGCGATCAAAGGCATTTGTATAGATCGGCAGGAAGTGCTTACGCCGATAGTCTGCGTCGTCAAACTGGTCCGATTCAAAACTTTCTGCCACTTTTTATCTCCATCACCGAACGAGGCGCGCCTCGTCTCTATAGAACGCCCAATGGGGCATCCCTGCTAATCTTTCACCGCACCAAACGTCAAACCGCGCACGATATAGCGCTGTGCGAACGCCACCACAATCAGCGATGGGATCAGTGTCAGCATAGCGACGGCTGCCATCTCGCCCCAGTTCGTACCCGTCACCGTGACAAACTCCGCCAGACCCGTCGTAATCGTGCGCGCGTCAAAGGCGGTCAGTGTGGCCGCCAGCAAGTACTCATTCCAGGCAAACACCCAGCTCAAAATCAGCGTCACCGCCAGTCCCGGCGCTGCCAGCGGCAGGATGATCCGCCACAGCACGCCGAACGTCGTCGCGCCGTCCACATAGGCGGCTTCATCCAGTTCGGGGGGAATGCCGTCGATCATGCCCTTGAGCAGCCAGATGGCGAAGGGCAGATTGAAGATGCAGTAGAGCAGGATCAAGCCGATGTGTGTGTCGTACAGGTCCCAACGCCCCCGCCCTTCCCCAAACGAAAACACCTGCGTGAACATCAGGAACAGCGGCAGCAGGAAGGCAGCAGGAGGAGCCATGCGCTGCGTCAGTGTCGTGAAAAAGATATTGTCGCTGCCCACGAGCTTGTAACGCGACAGGGCATAAGTCGCCAGCAGCGCCAGCACCGTGACCAGTAGCGCGTTGGAGGTCGAGATGATAATCGAGTTCCACATATACTCGCGGAACGTCGGGTCGTTCAGTACCTCTGTGTAGTTTTCGGTATGGAAGGTTTCGATGAACAGCGTCGGGTTATCAAACAGCTCGACACGGCTGCGCGCCGACACCACGAACATCCACCACACCGGCAGGATGGTGATAATTGTGACGACAATCCAGCACAGGTAGGTGAAACCATAGCTGAGGACTTTGCGTGGCGTTATCTTCATGACGATTAATCCCCTGCGCTATGAACCTGCGGTGCGACGGACGTTGGTGAGCGAGACGAACAGCAGCCAGCAGGCGACAATTGTGAAGTACAGAGTCAGCAGCGACATGGCAGAGCCATAGCCATAATCCGTTTGCGGGAAGACGACGCGGAAAATATGAATACCGATGGTGCGTGTAGCCGTGCCGGGGCCGCCGCCGTTGGTGAGCATGTTGATTTCGTCCACCGTGCGCAGCGCATCCATAATGCGGATAAACAGCACCGTCAGCACGACCGGACGCATCAGCGGCAGCGTGATGAAGCGGAAGATTTGCCAGCGGTTCGCCCCATCCACCAAGGCTGCCTCGCGCGGTTCCTGCGGCAGCGACGACAAACCCGCCAGCATCGTCAGTGTGACGAACGGCGTCCAGTGCCAGATGTCCATCAACACAATCGTGACGAAAGCATGTGTGGCGCTCGTGCCAATGTTGTAGTCGAAGCCAAACCAGTTATCCAGCACAAACGGCACGGGACCGAAACCGGGGATGGTCAGCAGTCGCCAGATAGCGCCAATCGCCAGCGGCGCGATCATCAGCGGAATGGTGTGGATGGTGCGAAAGAGCGCCTTGCCAGGAAAATCGCGCAGTAAAAGCTGCGCCAGCAGGAACCCAATGATCAACTGACTAATGACCGCCACGGCGGTGAAGGCAATCGTGACGCCGAGCGCGTTCAGAAACAACTCATCAAACACCAGCGTGCGGTAGTTGTTGATTCCTGTGAACGTCATCCCGCGATCGCGCGAGAACAGGTTCCAGTCAAAGAAACCAACGTAAAGCACGTAAATGAACGGGAGAATACCAACCAGAAACAAGATAATCAGTGAGGGCGCTAAGAGCAGCCAGCCCGTCCTTGCTTTACGCACAGTCTAATCCTCTAAGTACTCATCAGCGGTCGGATGAAGTTCTCAAATAGACATTATTGGTTCTGCAGGGGCGACCCCTAGGATCGCCCCTGCATTTGTTCACGAGCATTGCGTTGTAGGGACGCGCGTGGCGCGTCCACAATCACAAGCCCTCTAGCTGCCGTAACCCAGCGCAGCGAGTTCCGCTTCCGCTGCAACGGCTGCCTGATCCAGCGCATCTGCCGCTTCAAGTTCACCAGCAATCGCCTGGTAAATGAACGGGGCGATGACTTCGCGCAGTTGCGGGTGGAAGGGGAACGGCGGCGCGCCACGGAACAGGTAGCCCTGATCCTGCATCAGCGAGAAGTAGCCGTTGGTCGCTTCATCGACTGCCACGACGACCGGGTCTTCATAGGTCGAGTCCATGACGATGCGCGAGGAAGCAGCCGCCCATTCAGCCTGTACCTGAGGCAGACCAACGAACTGCATCCACAGCAGCGCGGCTTCCTGGTTGACCGACGACGTGGGCAGACCGAACGCACCACCATCGTAGTAACCGATGTAGCCATCGCCCGCTTCAGCGGCTTCGAGGACGCCATCTGCCAGCGGCGGCAGCGCAACACCGACATTGCCGACAACCTGCGAACGTTCCGGATCGGTGGCGATCCAGGCGGCGTTTTCACCATAGACCAGACCCTGCGCTGCACGACCAGCGGCGAACGTCGCACCCACTTCATCCCAGGTGCTGCTCGTCGATTCGGGCGGTGCAAATGCCAGGTTGCCCAGCCACCATGCCAGCGCTTCTTTCGCCGCATCGCTGTTCATCGCGCCGCCGTTTTCGACAGTCGCGGTCCAGCTATCCATGTTGATGCCCCAGTTGTAAACGCCGTAGGTAGGAGCGACTGACTCGAAGAATTCATAGAACGAGGCAGGATGTGCCGAAGCTGCCTGAACCGTCGTCCCCCACAGTTCCTGGTCGGGGCGTGTGAAGAATTCAGCGATGTCGCGATACTGCGCGTGCGTGGTCGCCGGAGCCAGCGGGTAGCCGTAAGCGGCTTCAAAGGCTGCCTGTTCTTCGGGGTTCTCGAACAGGTCAGTACGATACAGGTAAATCTTGACGAACGCTTCCATCGGAATACCGAAGACGTTGCCATCTGCATCCTGGAAGTTCTGAATGAAGGTGCTGAAATTATCGAAGCTGAATTCAGGAGCCGCCAGGTTCGGCATGTCCGCCAGCGCCTGCGTCATGTTGACCAGGTAGTTATTGGCGAGGTAGCCGTAAATGATGTCCTGTTCGATGTATACGAAGTCATAGATGCCCGTACCGGCTTCCATATCACGGATCGCCTTGTCATACATCTGATCCCACGATGTGGTTTCGAGTTCGACATTGATGCCCGTCATTTCGGTGAACATCGGGGCGAGGACATCCTTCACGTAATTGGACGGCGGTGTGCTTTCCGAAACGCCACGCAGCGTCGTGCCAGCAAAGGGTGCAGCAGCTTCTGACCACCATGCGGCGTCGATACCCATGTCATCCTGAGCGGTGACGAGCGACGCTCCCAGCAGGGCGACCAGCAGTGAGACGAGAGCAACAAGCAAAGTCAGCTTTTTCATCTTTGTGTTCCTTATTTATACGAGAGTGAGCGAACAGCATGAGTCACGGAAACCGATATGTCCTCTGAGATAGTGACCTCCTGTAGGCTTGCAATTTCTTGCAGAGCGTGCATAATCTTGCACGACAAAAGATTATAGCGCGATGAGAATCAAAACGCAACCTTTTGAAACGAATTGATATAAAACACACAAGTGCTCATGGTAGAAATATGTCAAAAGATTTCTATATCGGCATCGATGTCGGCACGTCCAGCACCAAAACCGGTTTGTGGCGTGCCGATGGTGTGCTAATTGGAGAAGCTACGGCTGCCTACCCGCTGCATCGTCCCCAGCCGACCTGGGCGGAGATGGACCCGCGCGACTGGTGGAGCGCGGTCTGCACAACGGTACACGCCGTACTGGCGCAGAGCAATGTGAGCGCGCAAGACATCGCGGCGGTGGCGGTCGATGCGATTGGCTGGTCGCTCGTTCCAGTAGATGCTCATGGCGCGCCGTTGTGCATGTCTCCTATCTGGCTAGACCGACGGGCGGATAGCCAGGCGGCAAGCCTGCGCAGCTCCCTTGCCGCCAAGAGCCTGGTTGAACTGGTTGCCAACCCGCTCGATGCAGCCTATCTGACGCCAAAGGTGCTCTGGCTGCACGAGATGCAACCGGACATTTACGCACAGACCCATCGTTTCCTCGAAGCAACAGGCTACATCGTCCACCAGTTATGTAGCGCGTTCACCTGTGATTACACCCAGGCATACGGCTACCACTGCTTTGACATTCGGCGCGAGCGTTGGGATCAAGACGCACTTGTGCTGCTTGAGCTGCCGCCGGACAAGTTCCCCACCTTGCATCCATCCTGCACCATTGTGGGTGAAGTCACGCAGGCAGCGGCGGAAGCAACCGGACTGCGGACAGGAACACCCGTCATCGCCGGGGCGCTCGATGCGTCAGTAGGTGCATTCGGCAGCGGCGTGGCGCGTGTGGGGCAATGTTCGGATCAGGGCGGCACGGCGTTTGGTTTATCGCTGTGTGTCGATCGGGTAATTGTCGAGCCGCGACTGATCTTCTCGCATCATGTCGTGCCAGGAACCTACATCTTTCAAGGGGGAACAGTTGGTGGTGGTGTGCTGCGCTGGTTCCGTGAAACACTGGGGCAGCCGGAAGCACAAGCCGCCGCGCTGCTGGACGATGACGCCTACACGCTGATGAGTCGTGAGGCAGCACAGGCAGCGGCGGGCGCGGGCGGTTTAATCTTCCTGCCCTACATGGCGGGCGAGCGCTCACCGTTATGGAACAGCGACGCGCGCGGCGTCTTCGCCGGGCTAACGTTTAATACCAGCCGCGCACAGATCATCCGCGCGCTTATGGAAGGCTGCGCTTATGCGGTCTATCACAATGTCCAGGTGATGGAGGCACATGGCGTGCGTGTCGGTGAGTGGATCGGCATTGGCGGCGCGGCAAAAAGTGAGGTCTGGTGTCAGATTAAGGCAGACCTGACCGGACGCCCATTTGTGATTGCCCAGCGTGCCGATGGCAAGGCGGGCGATAACACATTGGGACTGGCGGTGATGGGCATGTATGCGGTCGGCGCGTGCAGTGATTTGGCAACGCAGATCGAGGCATTTCTGCCCCAGCGCCGCGTGTACGAACCGGACACAAGGCGACATGCCCTCTATCAGGAAGCGTTTGCGGTCTATCTCGATCTGGTCGAACGGCTGCGGCCCGCGTTCAAAGACCTGGCGAGAATTGGACAATCGGGATGAGAAACAGAAGTTTCTTAACGCAGAGACACGGGGATGCAGAGGCACAGAGCTTTTCTCTCTGCGTCTCCTATGTCTGTCTGCGTTAAATCGTTCGTGGTGGTCTGGAGAATGAGGTAAAGCATGAAAGCGGTGGTCTTGGAAGCACCGGAGCAGCTGGAATATCGCGATGTGCCTGTACCCGAACTGGGGACGGGCATGGCGCGCGTGAGAGTAGGCGCGGCGTCTATCTGCGGGTCGGACATGCTGCGGGTCTATCACGGTGCGGCGCGCGTACTGCCGATTGTGCTGGGGCATGAATTCGCGGGTGAGATCGAAGCAGTCAATGGCGTCAGCGATACCTGGTTGGGTCAGCGCGTGGCGATTGCCCCGCTGATCCCGTGCATGACGTGCGAAAACTGCCAGCGAGAGTTGTATGCCTGCTGCACACGCTATTCGTTCATCGGCTCGCGCGTACAGGGCGGCTTTGCCGAAACGGTGGATGTGCCAGCCGCGAACCTTGTGCCGCTGCCGGACGAACTCGATCTGACGCTTGGCGCGCTGGTCGAACCAATAAGCGTCGGACTGCACGCACTGGCGCGGGCAGGTGGTGCGCCAGGTAAGCGCGTGGCGGTGATTGGCGTCGGCTCGATTGGCTTGCTGGCAGTGCGTTCGGCGGTATGGTCCGGGGCGGCACTTGCGCTGGCGGTCGATATTGAAGATGATAACCTTGCGGCTGCGGCTGCGATGGGTGCGACGGCGGTGTACAATCCACGCAGCGAAGACGTGCCAAGGCGCATTCAGGCTGAGTTTGGCGGGGTTGACATCGCGATTGAGGCGTCTGGCGCGCGGGCAGGACTGGAACTCGCACTCGCCATGTGTGCGGCAGGCGGTAGCATTGTCTGTGTCGGCAATCAACCGCTCGATCAGGCGCTATCGCTGCGCTGGATCGAACATCTCATGCGCCAGGAGTTGCAAGTGTATGGTGCATGGATGTCGTACTCCGCTCCGTTTCCAGGTCAGGAATGGCTCGACTCGGTGGCGCTACTGGCACAGGATACCGACCTGATGCGAACGACGTTCACGCATGATGTGACGTTGGCGAGGCTGCCGGGCATGTTCGCAAGGCTGCACGCGGGTGGCTTCCCACACCGCAAAGTACTGGTAACCTATTGAGAGGGCATGATGGGCAAGTTCTTTGATGCAATTCGAGACGAAGACCGCGCGTTTATCGCAGAGCAGCACATGTTCTTCGTTGCAACTGCGCCGCTGGCAGACGACGGTCACATCAACCTGTCTCCAAAGGGGCTGGACTGCTTCCGGGTGCTGTCCGACACGCAGGTGGCATATCTGGATTTGACGGGCAGCGGTAACGAGACCAGCGCCCATCTGCTGGAAAACGGGCGCATTACATTCATGTTCTGCGCGTTCAAAGGCGCGGCGAACATTCTGCGCCTGTATGGACAAGGGCGGGTCGTGCTGCCGGAAACGCCGGAATGGGAAGCGCTTGCGCCGTGCTTCACGCTCTACCAGGGCTACCGCCAGATCATCGTGGCGGATATTCACAAGGTGCAGACGTCGTGCGGGTACGCTGTGCCGTTCTACGACTTCAAGTCGCAGCGCGAGACCCTGACGAAGTATTGGGAACAGAAAGACCCAATTGCCTACCAGCACGACAAGAACATGCAGAGCATTGATGGCTTGCCGACAGCATTAGCCGCAATCCGTTAAATCAGATACCCGACGTCCCCCACCACCGTTCGAGGTGTGGCGTGCCATTGTTGAGCCAACTTGTAAGTTCGACGCGCGCCGCCGCCACATGCTTGAGCATGGCATCACGCTCTGCACCGGGCGGCGCGCTATCGCCCCACAGTGCCGCGAGCTGCTCCTGCACCCGCTGCGGACTGGGCGGAAGCATTGCCAGCGCTGCCGCCGCGCCGAACGCATAACGACGCATATCGATCTCATGCGCCCACGCCAGCCGCATGGTCCCGATCAAGCGGTCATCCCAACCGAGCTTGCGCGCCGGATCGCGCCCGACGCGCTCGGCAGTGTCGCGCAGATGCGGGTTGACCATGCGCGCTATCAGGTCATCGACATAAGCAGCGTAACCCTTTGGCGTGAACAGCACATCGCTCGCCATGTACTTCTGGATCAGCGCAGCGCCGCTTTCTTCCAGGAATGCTGCCCGCGCGAATTCGATCACCCCCGGCACAGACTGCAAATCCGCAATAAGCGGCTTGCCCAGCGCCAGCGCGATATACGCCAGCAGCGCGTGTGTGGCGTTATGCCCGTACAGTTTCGCCTCTTCAAATGGCAGCAGGTCGTCTTTCTCCTGAAAGACCTGGATGCCGCGCGTGAACGGCTGCGGAAAGTCGATGCGTGTGATCAGGATGCGGTTGAACGCCTCAACCAAGAAGGCTCGCCCGCTGTCTGGCGTAATCGGCAGCAACCCCCGTTCGGCGATTTCTGCGGCATTGCTGGGCACGCCACTCATTTTGCCGACGACCGTGTTGAGGAAACGGACGATGGACATGACGGCTGTCTGTTCTTCCAGCGGTATTTCGCCCATCACCAGCGCTTCGAGCGTTTCCGCTGCATGGTTGTTGTTCTCCGCGGTGTAAACGACGCAGCACGGACCGCCCGCCTGCGCCTTGCGCCGCAGTCCCGCCGCCAGCACACGATGCAGGCTGCCCGCCCCTTCAGATTGATAGTAGACGACGCTTGGTACAGCGGTGCTGATCTCGTATGCGCTGGCAATAGCGTCAATTAGTCTGGCACGGTCATTGTCTACGTTTGGATTTTCCAGCGTCACGGGTCCGATGTGCGCGCGTTCGACACGGTCACTGTGGGCAATATTGACACCGAACATGCCAGCGTTGGCACGCACTGCATCAACCACCTGCGGCACAACTTCGGCAACCACCAACCGCTCAAACGCACCCGACTGATACGCCTCATAGAGAAAGAGTCCTGATTGGATTGCGCCGAAGCCAAAGCCGACGAATGTGCGCGTGCCAGAAAGCGCCATGTGATATGTCCTCACTTATAGGTTTACATGTATAATCGATGTATAAGATCAAGCAACAGGTTAAGAGTAGATGTATCCCGAAGATCGTGTCCTCGTCGGCGTTATCAACCGCCGACGCGATCTGGCGACCGCCCGCGACCAACACTGGTATCGAATACCACAGGCGCGCCTGCCGCGAGGCATCCATGCAGAGTATATCGCGTTTTTTCTGAGCAGCGTCTTCAAGGAGCAGAACGGCGGCATCCATTACTTCGCACGGCGCAAAGGGCTGGAACTGCTGTATCGCAAAGACCTGCTGCCGGAAGAACCTGATCACCCACGCGCCAACGAAGCCTACTACAAAGTCGGGCTGGAGCCGCTGCGCCCCAAGTCCCCACCTGTATTAAATCCGACGCGCCGTCCGATCAGCTTTGTGTACACGACCTGGGATCGCTTCGTCAAAGCATCCACGATTGCCGATCTGTATAGCAAAGACGATTACTACGTGGATCGCATCTACCACGCACTTCGAGAGCGAGGTGTCTACTCTGAACGTTACTGGGAAGCGGAGGCGCGCGATACACACACCCCTGCTGGCGTGCGCATCCTGTGCGAAAGCGGCGTCGTCAGCGCGACGATTGACCGCAGCGCGGGCGATGTCTTTCTCGACAGCGCACAGCCGACGGACGCCATCTTGCGCCAAATCCTCGACCGGATCGCCAGCAGCGGCGGGACGGTCATGCTGCACCTGCCGCACGATATATAACCATACTCTTTGACGCGGAGAGGGAGAGACACAGGGGTTGGAGGAAGGAATCCCTCTGCGTCTCTCCCTCTCGCCGTCTCTGCGTTAAACTCTACGTCTTCTTCGCTCAAACAGGATTACCCATTATGCTCATCACCAATGGCACACTGATTACCTGGGGAATGCAGAACGCAGTCATCGCCAATGGCGCGGTTTACGTGCAGGATGGCACGATTACCGACATGGGCGCGGCGGCAGACTTGGAAACGCGTTACCCGCACGCCGAACGGCTGGATGCGCGCGGGCAGTTGATCATGCCGGGGCTGATCTGCGCGCACACGCACTTCTACGGCGCATACGCACGCGGCATGGCGATCCCCGGCGAGCCGCCGCGCGACTTCCCCGAAATCCTGCGCCGCCTGTGGTGGAATCTCGACAAAGCGCTTGATACAGATTCCGTGCGGATGAGCGCACTGGTCTGTCTGGTGGATGCGATCCGGCACGGCACAACCACGCTGTTCGATCATCATGCCAGCCCGAACGCGATTGATGGCAGTCTGGATGTGATCGCAGATGCCGTCACGCAGGCGGGGCTGCGCGCGGTGCTGTGCTATGAAGTCACGGATCGCGACGGGCGAGATAAGGCAGAGGCGGGCATTGCCGAAAACCTGCGCTTCATGCGCACACATCGCGATCACCCACTGCTACGCGGCACCTTCGGCTTGCACGCCAGCCTGTCATTAAGCGATGCCACGCTGGAGCGCGTCGCCAGCGTGCTGAACGACGATGAGGGCGTGCATATTCATGTGGCGGAGCATGAGGCGGACGAGGACGACAGCGAAACGCAGTACCGACTGCGCGTGGTCGAACGGCTGGCGCGCTTCGGTTTGCTGCGTCCACAGACGATTCTCGCGCACTGCGTCCATGTCGATGAGCGCGAACGCACGCTGATCCGTGAGCATGGCTGCTGGGTGACGCACCAGCCGCGCTCGAACATGAACAATGCCGTCGGCGCGATGGCGTTCGACACGATGATGCGCGAAGGGATACAGGTGTGCATCGGCAACGACGGCTTCAGTAACGCTATGTGGGAAGAGTGGAAAGCGGCGTATCTGCTGCACAAAATCACACACCGCGATCCGCGACTGGCGAACGGCGCGGACGTGGCACAGGTGGGTGCGCAGCACAACGCGGCGCTGGCGTCAGCACATTTCGGCGTTCCGGTCGGAGGGCTGGCAATCGGCGCGCAGGCGGACATCATCTTGGTCGATTATCAGCCGTACACGCCGCTGACGAGTGGCAACCTGCCCTGGCACATTCTGTTCGGCTTTGAGCCGTCCATGGTGACGACGACGATGTGCGCGGGCAAGCTGTTGATGCGCGACCGCCAACTGTTGACGCTCGACGCAGCCGCGATTGCCCGCGGCGCGCTGGCGCTGGCGGACGGCGTGTGGGCGCGGTATGCGGCGATTGCGGGCGCATAACAACTTATCCGCAAGCCTACAAGCGCCTGAAAAAGCCCATAATTCCAAAATGTATGGTATATTACCTACCTTGAAGACTACACAGGGCAGGAAAATGACAGACACTCAACTCAAGATCGCGATATTGGCGGCGTTCCAGCAACTGCATAAAACAGCGTCGGCGGAGAATGCCGAGCCTTGGTTTGCGCGCTGGGAAGTGGCGCGACAAATTGGCGCGCTCAACGGGTTGAACCCAGCGCGCGTGAACGCGATAAAGCAGTTGGTGCGCGACGGGCGGCTGTTGGAGCGCCAGAAGCCGGGTGACGGGCGCTCGTTCCCGCAGTATCAACTGGTGTAAGTAGCGTCGTTCAAGAGGTTTAAACATGGGGTGAGGTTCTGCCTACCCCTTTACCCCATGGATAACGAACACAGCTATGGGTGCGGCAAGTAGCGTTAGTATCACATCTTGGGAGCCATTATTGCTGCATTTCATAGGTCTTCAGTTTCATTCTGTACTGTAAAGTCTGTTGGCTCAAATTTTAGCAAGCGGATTTGCTCTTTTTTGACCCCGATTTCATGTTCAATGAGGAGGTCGATCAATTTTTCGCCATCAATTAAGGTGATTGGCGCTGCACCCTTTTCAAATGCAGCTTCTTTTGTACCATTTGAAAATCGCCCGGTCGTAATGATCGTTCCGCGCATCGCATCAAAGCGGTGGAGCGAACCACGTAATTGATCTAATACGGGGCGACCGACTGATCCTTGATGCCGCTTTGCCTGCACGACTTCAGCGACGGTTGTAATGCCAACCTCAATTTTCGCCTTCACGTCAACACCGCCATCATTTGATTTTGACGTTACTTCAACGTTCTCATATCCCATCGCTTCAAGCAACTGCTTCACAAGTTCTTCAAACTGATAGGGATTTATGACTCCTAAAGCATTTCGTACCTGCTCGCGAACCGTTTCTTCGTGTTCTCGCAGCAACCTTCGAATATCCCGCATCGATTCTGTTCGCGTTATCACAGTGGAAGATTGAAGGGTGTCTTGTACCCGCTCCAGGTATTCCAATCCCTGAACACTTATTTGATAGACGGATCCGGAACGCTCAATCAACCCTCGACTGACCATGTTTTGCATCCGTCCATACCACGAAGTCTGAACCGTATTTGAGGAACGAACGGCTGAATACTGTGACAGAAAAGTGGCGAAATCTGGTAAGAAATCTGCACGTTTTCCCGGTCCTTTTTCCGAAACAATTTCCAGCAAATGCAATAGACCTTCGTGGTAGTCAATGTATTGTGTGGTTGCGCCATACTCCTGCTGAAGGAAATCCTGTCCTGTTTCGGTGATGTGCAAAATGTCTTTGTGGTCCGCTTTGAGCAATTGATAGGTCTTAGATGTAGTGAGTAACCACGTTCCCAACAGATAGCGCGGATTGATCTGGCGTGATGAGCCATGCCAAAGGTGTTCCGCAAGTTTTCGTTCATCACCGGAAAGAAGTGTGGGGATCCATGTATCCGGATCGCTCCAGTCCTGCGTTGCCTGTGGCGTCCCCCGACGTTCGTCAACTTTGTTTCGCAGGGATAGCACCAGCTTTCGTGTCGCGCCGTTTACAAGCTGAAGAAATGCTCTCACTTCCGAATACTCAGGATAGTGCGGTATGTGCGGATATGGCTTATCAGTGCCGCTGGTTTCGACCATGCTCGCCTCGTGCTAACGATCAGTTCTCACATAAGATCCCTGAATAATAGCACGTATACAGAGCACGAGCGAGCAGTTTGTGCCAGCGGCGTTCACAATAAATCCGTAAGCAGCGAGACCTCTGCTGATGCGTTAAAGTGGGGTATTCACCGTCCCCCGCTGACCCGTGCGATGAAATCGTATGGGTACGGCGGCGTTAGCGCGCTCACATCGTTCAGCCGCACGCGCTGATCAGCAGTCAGTGACCAGCCGACGCTGCCAAGATTGTTCTGTAACTGGTCGAGGTTGCGCGCTCCGATGATCGGTGCGGTCACGCCCGGCGCATCCTTGACCCAACTCAACGCCACCTGCGCGGGCGACTTGCCGATCTCGTTCGCCACCGCCACCAGCGTATCTATCACCGACCAGGTGCGCTCGTTGGCATATGTGTTCCAGCCTTCCGACCAACCGTGCTTCGTCGCCGCCGCCACGCGCGTCTCATCCGGCGGCAGTTCCATGCCGCGCCGATACTTGCCGCTCAGCCAGCCGCCGCGCAGCGGACTCCAGGGGATGATGCCGATGCCTTCGTTCTGGCATAGCTCCACAATCTCCCATTCAAGTGCGCGGTCAAGCAGGTTATACAGCGGTTGCAGGCAAATGAAGCGCTCCCAGCCGCGTATCGCGCTCATGTCGACCGCTTTCTGAATCTGATAAGCTGTGTAGTTGCTGACACCGATATAGCGCACCTTGCCCTGCTGCACCAGCGCATCCAGTGCCGACAGCGTTTCGTCCAGCGGCGTCCCGCGATCCCAGCAGTGTACCTGATACAGGTCGATAGTGTCCGTTTGCAGGCGGCGCAGGCTGGCATCGACCGCATCAAAGATATGCTTGCGGCTCAAACCGACTTCGTTGACGCCATCGCCCATGCCAAAGCGGACCTTGGTGGCGATTACCCACGCGCTGCGGTCTTTGCCCTTCAGCCATCGCCCGACGATCTCCTCGCTGACGCCGCGCCCGTAGACGTTCGCCGTATCGATAAAGTTGCCGCCCGCCGCCGCGAACGCATCCATCATCGCGAAGCTGCTCGCCTCGTCCGCCTCTCGCCCGAACGTCATCGCGCCCAGGCACAACTCGCTGACCTTCACACCCGTCCGACCCAGATAGCGATAGTCCATTTTCTTTTCTCCTGTGTTGGGCAGTAGACATCCTGCCCTTTCCAAACGCGGACGAGGCATGCCTCGTCTCTTCTCTGCACTTTGTACTAATCCAGAGTCCCGCCCTCCATCCACGTCTGCAACTGCTGCTCATGCAGCCGCCAGTCGGGAAGATGGCGATCCATAAGCGCCTTAAAGCCCTTGCCGTGATTGAATTCCAAGAGATGCACCAGCTCATGGACAACTACGTACTCCGCCAGTTCGCGCGGCACGCGGCACAGCGCCGTGTTCAGACTGATACTACCTTTGCTGGAACATGACCCCCACTTGCGGAACATCTCGCGCACACTCACGCGCGTCGGCTGCACACCCATGCGCCCCGCCCAGACATCGACCATCGCCCGCAGTTCAGCAGGTGTGGACACAATCGGAAGATCAGGATCAACGCTCTTGTGTGCCAGCTTGCCGAGCGCATCGGCGATAAAATCGCGTGCCATGTCGCTGCGCAGGCTGACGCGCTTCGGGATGAACAATACCAGCCCCAAAGGCGTGGTCTTCATCACCAGCGAACGCCGACGCTGGCGATAGACCCGTATCGTATGCCCATCGATCGTGAGCAGTTCCGGCTTGCTATTCATCTACGGATTCTGCGCACTCAACAGAACCCGCGTGTCTTCGCCGTGTAAGGTATAGGCTCCCAACGCGGCGGGGATCAGCACCGTCTGCCCGGTGGTGAACGCGACTTCATATTCGCCTGCATGCACCATCGCGCTGCCGTCAATGCACGTCAGGCTGTGGAAACGCCGTCCACCTGTGTCGAGATCAACATTCTGCCCGTTGATGGCGTTCAATTGATACAAATCGGTATAGAAGTAAGGCGAACGCACAATTTCGACCTGCTTACCCGTCTCGTGTCGGGTGTGCTTGATCTCTGGCAATGTTTCCAGGTTGGCAACTTTCAGCCCCTTTTCGATATGCAATGCGCGCGGCTTGCCATCCAGCCCCATGCGTCCCCAGTCGTACAAGCGATAGGTCGTATCCGATGACTGTTGGATTTCGTAGACCAACAGCCCGGGACCAAGCGCGTGCACCGACCCCGCCGCCATGTACATCACGTCGCCTTCGCTGACGTTGGCATAGACAACCTTGTCTTCTAACGAATTATGCACAATCGCCGCGGCGATGTCCTCCCGCGACAACCCCGGCTGCACGCCGATCACCAGCCGCGCCCCCGCTTCCGCGCCGAGCATGTACCATGCTTCGTTCTTGCCGCGTGGCTCACCTTCCAGTTCGCGCGCCTGCTTGTCATTAGGATGGTCCTGTATCGACAGCCAATCATTCGCGTCGAGTATCTTCGCCAGCAATGGAAATCCCTCAGCAGGATCATTGCCCGCGCCGACCAATGCTTCGCCGTATTCGCGCAGCAAATCGCCCAGCGTGCGCCCGTTGTGAGGTCCATTGGCAACAATGCTGGTATCATGCAGTTCCCAGGCTTCGCCATATGGCTCGTCAGTGGGCAGGGGCTTGTGCATATAGTCGGCTAGCGCGCGCCCGCCCCAGGGCTTGGCGTGCAGTGTCGCTGTTAACAGCAGGGGATAAAGTGCGATCATGCAGTGTCCTCGTGTGGTTTGGTCTTACGGTCGCCAGGCAACGCTCAACTCGCCATCAAACAGGTGTCGCTCCTGGCAGCCACCGTTGCTTAAGCATGTAGCTTCTATACCATACACTGCCCATTCGCCTGCACGGTAGGCACGATAGTATAAGAGTGAACCATCCGGTGTCCAGTTGGGCGCGGTCTCGCGCGTCGGATTGAAGGTAATGCGGCGCAATGCGGCACTAGCAATATCATACACGTAAATGTTGCTGTCTCCATCACGATCGGAGAACAGCGCGAGCCAGTTGCCATCTGGTGACCAGGCTGGCATCGCATCCATCATAAAGTTATCGGTCACACGCACCAGCCCATTTGTCGATGCAATAGGCTCATGAATGCTGTCGAGTTCGACGATGTAGACTTCCTGATTGGCAACAGGTGACCAGGCAAATGCGAGCCGCGTCCCGTCCGGGGACCAACTTGGGGCAGAGGCGCTAATCCCGTCGGCAGTGATTTGCTGAAGCTCACCGCTCACAACATTGACGATGTAAATCCCCTGCCTGGAGTCGGTCAGTCCCGTGAAGGCAATGCGCGTGCCATCGGGTGACCAGGCGAGCGAAGCAATGCTGGGATCAGCGGCTTGCGTTTGTGCAACGACACGCCTCTGGCTGCCATCGGAATTCATAAGCCACAGCGTTTGTGTGCCGTTTTCAATTTCCAGCCATGCTAACTGCTCACCATCGTATGACCAACCGGGGGCGCGTTCTTCGGCAGCCGTGTGAGTCACATAGACACTGATATGGCGCAAGGTGTCCAACTGTGCAATCTCACGCACGCTGCCCCGTAGGGGATCGTAGACAATGACGGGGGTAGTTGCTAGATGTCCGGCAGCGTCCGCGACGACAAGCAGAGCAAGTGTGCCCATCATAATCGTCAGGACTATACGTAGAAATAGGGGGATCACAAACACTCTCCTGTTCACCGTATTATAACGTGTACAGGAAAACGTGTTGATAGTCTTAAGAATCAAAAAAAGTGACGGTTGAGGAGGGTCACTTTTTTATTCGGCAATCTGGAATTGGCTGAGATGCAGTGCGAGTTGCACACGCAGCGCTGATGTAAGGACGAAAGGGTTGGCAGCGACGTACTCTCCCACACAGTTACCCGTGCAGTACCATCCGCGCTGGCAAGCTTAACTTCCGGGTTCGAGATGAGACCGGGTGGACCCTCGCCGCTCCAGCCACCAACATCCTCGTCCTCACATCACCGCCGCGTGCGCGCTTCGCAAAGTGCATTGTGCAAACAGGCTGTCCCTCGTATGAGGACATATCCTTTGCACGCTGCACCACGCACCATGCACTACTGTTTGTTCCCGCAGACAACCGCGTCCCGACACGTCCCCACACGCTTACTTTCGTCGGTCGCTCCAACTTCTTCTTCTCATGCGCACGATGTGAAAGGCTCGACCATTAGTACGGCTGCGCTCCAGACATTGCTGCCCTTCCACGTGCCGCCTATCCAGCTGGTCGTCTTCCAGCGGTCTTACACCCTTTCGGGTCGCGGGTCTCATCTTGAGGTCGGTTTCCCACTTAGATGCTTTCAGCGGTTCTCCGCTCCGGAGATCGCTACCCGGCACTGCACCTGGCGGCACAACCGGCACACGAGCGCTCCGTCCAGCTCGGTCCTCTCGTACTAGAGCCAGC
>JANRJX010000056.1:0-15845 GCA_033763755.1 Chloroflexota bacterium | reverse complement strand
TCCAGTACCCCCGTTGTAGACCGAGAATGCTAGCTCGTCGTTTACGGGTGAATAATCAGGGTCTTTGCCTACCGCAGCAAAAACACCCGCTTGTGATGAAGTCTCATTCACTCCGATCACAAAAATCGACTCGTTGCCGTTGCGGTTAGAAACGAACGCCAGTGCCTGTCCGTCACGCCGCCATGTCGGGCTGTAATCATTGGCGGTGTGAGCCGTGATTTGTCGTCTGTCCGTGCCATCGCTGTCCATGACCCAGATATTGTAATCAGTGGTTCCGCCTCCCTGTGGATTGCGGTTAGAGACAAAAGCGATCTTGCTGCCATCGGGGGACAGCACCGGGTCAAATTCTGCGCTGTTTGTCCAATCGCTCGTCAAATTTGTTAACCCTGTTCCCGAAGGGCTGATGGTGTAGATAGCGTAATTGCCCTCAGTGTTGAGCAAGTAATCAAATGCGATAACCTCTGTGACAGTAGTTGTACTCAAGCCTTCCGGCGCACCCGGGACTTCAGGTTCCATCACCGGCGGCACGATCTCCGGCATTGGCACAAACCCACTCACAGCAAGATTGTCCGCCCAGATTTCGCCCTCTGGGATACCGTCCACGCCCAGCCAGACTTTGCCCGGCGGCAGCGGCGCGTCGTCTGCAAACGTCAGTACCTCCACACCCTGCACAGACGCGCGCAGGTTGCCGCTGGTGGATGAGAAGCGCACCGTAATCCATGTGTCAGGAATTGCGCCGATAGTACCAGACCCCACAACCTGCTCGCCGCGATACAGTTCGACCAGACCACTGGCGCTGATCGCAAAGCGATACCATGCCATGTCGGTGACATGCGTGTAAATCGAGAAACGTCCACCCGTCATACGCACATTCGCGCTCAGGATGATGTCATTCTGCTCCGGCACGCGCGAGCGCACATACCAGGGGGAGCGAAAGCGCAGCGCAAAGCCACTGTCGCGCGGCTCAAGGACTTCTTCTGCATAGTCCCAATCGCTGACATACGGTGCATCAAAGCCAATCGCCTCAATCTCCGGCATCACGGGTTCAGGCATCAGCGTGCGCACAGGCGTTGGGAAATCGAGCGTCAGCGTCGGCAGGAAGGTTGCGGTTTCGGTCGGCGTGCCTTCCAGCGTCGGCGTCCATGAGGCGGTCGGTGTACCGCTGCCCGTCGCTGTGGCAGAGGGCGTTTCGCTAACACCTGCCGTACCTGTAATCGTCGCCACCAGCGTCTCGATCCATGTCGGGCTTGCCGTTGCCGTTTGGGTAGCCGTCGCCGTTTGTGTTCCCGTAGGGACGACCAACGGGGCGTCCGTGACGGTTGGCACAGGCACAGGCGAAGCAATAATCTCAGAAGTAGGCAGTATGGGGGGGGGGTAATAGGCTGGGTTCAATCGGGACGACCGGTTGCTCGGTCGCGGGAACAGGTGTCAACAGCGGATCAGGTGTGGGAGTATCCTGTGCGGAAGCACCCCACGAAATCAACAGAAAGAACGACGCAACCAACAGAACGACGAGTCGCAAAGTCCCTGTGCGCATCATGTTTACTCGATAAACTATTGTCTTTTCTACACCATAGCTCAGAATTAGACGTTGAGTCAAGCATTCTTGGCTAAGCTTTAACAGAGCGTAGGCAAAGCGTGTTCATCACGGCTGCCACATCTCGATGAACTGCACACTGTCCACCCACTGCCCGTTGACCGCCATCTCCCAGTGGAAATGCGCGCCGCTGACGCGCCCGGTCGCGCCCGTCATGCCGATCACCTGCTCTTTCGTCACGCTTTGCCCGCGCGTCACGTTGACAACCGACAGGTGCGAATAGCCGGAAAAGACGCCGTAGCCATGATCGATGATGACGTGATTGCCGCGAATCGGCAGGTTGCCCGCGAAGACGACGCGCCCAGTAGCGGACGCAAACACAGGCGTCCCGGTCGTACAGCGAATGTCCCAGCCTGTATGCCGGGTGTTGAGCGTGGCGTTGAAGACGCGGAACGCGCCAAACGGCGACGTGAGCGCTGCCGGGATTGGCATCATGAAGCCTGTCGAGTCCCAGCCGCGCTCGGTTGTCACTTGGGCAAAGATGCCTTCCAGCCGCGCCAGTTCTGCGCGCTCGCTTTCCGCATCCAGCAAGTAACCGCGCTCCGGCGGGATGGTGACCTCCTGGCGGATAAAGCCGCCTGTCGTGATTTCGACCGTGCCGCTGAGCGTCTCGCTGCTGCCGTCATTGTGCGTGACGGTGATTGTCAGCGGGTAGTCGCGGCGCGGGTTCTGCTCCATGCCCGCCGCCAGAATGCCGAAATAGCCTTCGCCTTCGACCGCGAAGAAGTCGATGATTGTGTCCAACCATGTCGCAGACGCAGCCGTGACCGTCGCGCCTGCCACGCCCACCAGCCCGACTGTGCCTTGCGGGATGGCGTTGAAGTAGAGCGCGGCGGCTGCACGCGCGCCCGCCAGCGTTTGTGACGGGGCAGGGCGCGCCGCCATCGTCGGCAGCGGCGCAGGCGTGCCGACCACCGCGTCCATCCCGCTGGTGTCTGGCGGCGGGGGTGGCGTGGCATCCTGCGCCGACGCCAGCGAGAAGAGGGTCAATGAGACAGTGACGAACAGGGCAACGAGCAGAATTCTAAGTCGCATAGCACTCCAAAGGACACACAAAAGTGCCTGGCTACCGCAGCGTCGGGTCGCTGATCCAGACATCGGTCGAGAAGCGCGACACGCTTTCGATCAGCAGGTTGGTCGAATAGCCGTATCGAATCTCATAGACATTCAAGCCGTTGTTCTGCCCCAGAACCGGGCGCTCTGTGTTGGTTGCGTTGTCAAAGACGCGCGTCACCGGTTCGCAGTCAGTGGCGGTGGCAGCGGGCTGCGCGCAGACTTCGAGCGTGACCTGCGCTGTGCCTGTCGCGGCATTATCAGCCACATAGATGACGCGCACGTTCGTCCACGAGTACTGTGTCTTGCTGATGCTAATTTCGGCGGTGTCTGGCGTACCGATGGGCGTGGCGGCGAAGATCAGCGCCACCAGCGGACCGCCACCCGTCGGCGTTGGCGTCGGACCGGGACCGCTGCACCACGAAGCGTTGCAGAACGAGATCGGGCTGACGCCTTCCAGCGTCGGCAGCGCGCGGAAAATATTCTCCGGCAGGTTCGTCCAGCGCACATCAATATAGACCGCGAAGTCCTCGCCTGCGACAAACATCATCGTCGATTCGCCAAAGTTGCGGTAGAGCGCGCGGAACTCCGTACCCTGCGGCATCATGCCCATGTACTGCGTCGCGCCGACATCGAGGTAGACAAACGCAATCTGCGATGTGGTGACGCGCGGATTGTCCTCCGCTTCCGTCACGTCCGGCACGGGCGGATTTTCCGCGAGCTGGTTGACGGCGTTGCTCGCCTGTCGGCAGAAATCGGACGCGCTGGCATCAAGCGCTTCGATGCTGAAGTCGTAATTGACCCTGGCGATGAAGATCAACTGCTGCGTCAGCGGGGCGCAGCGCGCCAACGGCAGCATCCCCTGCCAGCCAGTCGGTCGTCCGGAAAAGCCGAACGTGGTATCCGCGAGCAGTTCCAGGTCGTAACGGAGGTAAAAGTATGACGTGGCGGGCAAAACACTGATCGCGCCGATCCAGCCGTCGGGACGCACATTGACCCCGAGCAGTTCATCTGCCAGCAAGCCGAGATCGACAAACGTATCGCCAATCAGCGTGGTCGAACCGCGGTCGCGATTGCCGACCCAGCCCGGCGGGCGATTGTTCAGCCCCAGTTCCTCGTCAGCCAGCCGTTCCAGATCGCCGCGCACCGCCAGCACTAGGTCGAGCGGGTCGGGCAGCGGCTGCTCATCAAGCTGCGTGCCGAAGTAGATATTGTTGAGTTCGTCTTCGATGTCCGCCTGAATCGCCTGGCAGAAGTTGAAAGCGGCATCGGTGATGGTCGTTTCCAGACTGTAGAACGTGTCGAGGAGCGTCAGCGTGTTTTGCAGCGTGCGGTCGCAGCTGAGCAGTTCAGGTGCGCCGCGCCAGGTATTGGGGCGGGTGTTGCTTCCCAACTGGAAGTCCGCCATCAGTTCGAGGTCGTGGCGGACATTGCGCGCCAGAATATTGGCAGCGTTGGTCGTCGCGCCGATCCAGGCATCAGGGCGGATGCCGGTGCCGAACACGCGGTCCGCCAGCAGCTCGTTGTCATACCACAGGTCGGTGACGAGCGAAGGCGCGGCGCTGTCGGTGTTTCCCGTCCAGCCTTCCGGTCGATTGCCCGCACCAAACACAGCATCCGCCAGCGCTTCGAGATCGGCGCGGGCATCCAGCACCAGTTGTTGAGCAGGTGCGACCTGCGCCGCCAGCGGAATGGTGAACGCGAAGAGTCCCGCCAGCAGCAGGAGGAGCAGGGAGAGTTGACGCCATCGCATCATGAGGGCAATCCTTCTACCAGGCAGCGATATTATGATGCCTTCATTATAACCACGTATTGTGATCACACAATCGAGTGCGTGGGAATCAAAAACGCCAAGACGAAAAGGACGCAAAGAAAAAGCCTCTCCAAGAGGCTGGAGAAGAAGAGCTTAGAGACATAACATTCTCCAACCTCTTCCCCTCTAACCTCTTGAATAGGCTTTTTTGTTTGGTGTCCCTGGCTTGTTGGCGTTTCGTCTTGCGTTGCTTAGTTGGCGCTGATGGTCGCGGTTGAGCGCACGGGGATAACCTTCGGCTGAGCTTCGGCGGTCTTGGGCAGCCGCAGCGTCAGCACGCCATCGACATACGTCGCTTCAACAGCGTTGGCATCGACAGGGCGGTTGAAGCGCAGCGTGCGGCTGAACTTGCCGGTCGTGCGTTCGTTCATGTGGGCGCGCACGTTTTCGCCTTCCAGTGTGAGCGCTGGCAGTTCGGCGCTGATGGTCAGCACGTCGTCGTGCCAGTTGACGGCGATGTTATCCGCACCGACACCGGGCAGCGAGGCGACGACCTGATAGGCATCGTCCTGCTCATAGACATCCAACGCCAGCCGGAACGACTCAGCAGCCGGGCGGATGGTGCGCCACTGTTCGCCGTTCATGCGTTCGAGCGCGTTCTGCATGGCAACCATTTCGCGAAGCGGGTTCCAACGGATCATCGTGGTCATGTTCAAGCTCCTCAAGTAGTGATGAGTAATGAGGGATGAGTGATGAGGTTTGGTCAGCACGCATCCGGTTATTCAGGTTGATACTTTGAGGATAGGCGCGCCGTGTAAGACGATGATCGATAGAATATAAGCGTTGTATCGGTGGCGTGTAGGAGGTGTGTTGGCGATGGCTGCTGCTGTTACTTTTCAGCAGTTAGCCTGCTTTGTCTATCTTTGTACTGCACGCCCCAATCTAACATGACCATCAGAACTGGTACGAGACTTTTGCCCAGTTCGGTCAAAGAATATTCGACTTTAGGTGGCACCTGCTGATAAACCTCACGGTGGATGATGCTGTCTGCTTCCAGTTCACGCAAATGCTGTGTCAACATCTGGCGAGACACATTCGGCATTAGACGCTGAAGTTCGCCAAAGCGCTTTGTACCCTTAAACAGAAAATAGAGAATCAAGGGTTTCCATTTTCCGCCCAGAATATCGAGTGTGTTTTCAATTGGGCAGCGTTCAGTGAGGGGAGTGGGATATTCTGATTCCATACAGCAATCCTTATAGTCAGTTTTTTATGCGTATGTTGGTAAATACTGCGTACTACTTATTATACCGCACATGTTCCATAGTGTGACTGTCACGTTTTGATGGATACGATGGAGTAATCACGATGAAGGTTCTCGTTTATGGCGGTACTGGTTCACAGGGCAGCGCGGTTGTACAACAACTTCTGGAAAAAGGGCATGAGCCTTATATCCTGACCAGACAACCGGAAAAAGCTGAGGCAGCCCGTGCCAACGGTGCGCAAGTAGTCAATGGCGATTTGAACGATAAAGACAGTTTGATTGGAGCCAGCCAGGGCATGGACGCGGTTTCGCTGACCATACCGTTTTTCATCCCTGATGCTACGTTAGCCATTGAATATGCTCGTCATGCGATTGAGGCGGCGAAAGCTGCGGGTGTGAAGATTCTGGTTTATAACACTAGCGGCCCAGTGATAGCTCAACGCATGAATAATCCGGGTTACGATATGCGCCAGGACATCATTGATCTGCTTAAGGAAAGCGAACTGCCCTACAGCATCATCCAACCAGGCACTTATATGGAAAATCTACTTGGGCCCTGGACGGCTCAGGGGATCATTGAACAGAATGTGTTGAGCTATCCGGTTGAGGAACAGACTCCGATTGGCTGGCTGGCAACGGTTGATTTGGGAAAACTGATTGTCGCAGCACTTGAAAATCCACAGCTTGCTGGGACGCAGTTTGTGGTCAGTGGGCTTGAAAACCTGACCGGGACGGAGTTGGCTGCGCGATTCACTGAAGCCTTGGGACGTCCGATACGCTACCGCGCCATGCCACTGGAAGAATTTGCTGCCATTCTGGATCAGGTTCTCGGACCCGGTGCAGGTGAAGGGGTTGCGCAGGGATACACATTCCAGCGCGAAAATGCTGGTTTGATAACGATGTGGACAGATATGAAACCTGTTCTGGAAAAGCTGCCCGTTCAAATGACCCGCATGGTTGACTGGGTAAGGCAGTTTGCCCCTCTGTTTAGTGCTCAGGCTGAAGCCCAATCGCGCTAATTCAATGTTTCCTCCGGCAGTGGGGTATTCCACTGCCGCTCCACATATCCTGCGCCACTATGACCGACTCACCTCAATCACGACCTTGAGGATGCCAAACGGGTAGTTGAGGTTGGTGGCGAACGCTTCGTTCGCGCGTTCGAGCGGGAAGCGGTGCGAGATCAGGTCTTCGAGGTCGATTTTGCCGCTGGTCGCCAGTTGGATAGCGCGCGGATAGGTATGCTTCATGCGCCGCGACATGATGATCGTCAGCCCCTTGCGCCGCGCGGTCGAATGTTTCATCAGCACCTGGTCATCCGACGGGATGCCGACCAGCACCATGCGCCCCCCCAGACACGCCATCTCCGCCGCCTGCGCAATGGTTTCGCCGCCCCACGCTGCCTCGAACACGGTATCAATGCCACGCCCGTTCGTCACGGATTGAATGCGCTTGACCGGGTTCTCGTCCAGCGTCCAGGCGTCGGTCGCGCCCCATTGCTTCGCCTTATCCGCGCGCCAGGCGTGGCAATCGAACGCATAGATCGGCGACGCGCCGCTCAACTGCGCCAGCTTGATGATCAGCAAGCCAATCGGACCGCAGCCGATGACCGCGACGCTCTTCGCCACCTTGAGCTTGCCGAAATCGACCGCGTGCAGCGCCACGCCCAGCGGCTCCAGCAGCGCGCCTTCCGCGTCGCTTAAGCTGTCAGGGATGGGGTAGCACGCTCGCGCGGCGTAGGTCATGCGCTCACGGAGAGAGCCGTCGTCGGGGTGCAAGCCGCAGAAGTGCATCCGGCGGCACAGGTTGGGATGCCCCGCCTCGCAGAATTCGCAGCGCCAGCACGGAGACGCCGGATCAACTGCCACGCGCTGCCCGATATGCAGCGGCGCGTCGTCGCCATCGCGCGCCGCACTGCCGACCGCCTCGATGACACCCGCGAATTCATGCCCCAGCACCAGCGGTGATTGCACGATGGTATCGCCAATGCGCCCATCGACATAGTTGTGCAAGTCCGACCCGCAGATGCCGACCGCCGTCACGCGCAGCAGCACCTCGTCCGCTTGCGGCGCGGGCGGTTCCGGTACATCGTCAACGCGCATATCACGAGCGGTGTACAGGCGGGCAGCACGCATTGTGACAGACTCCATTTGAGCTACAAAAAAGCCCATTCAAGAGGGTAGAGGGGAAGAGTATAGAGATCAACAACACTCTACTCCTCTATCCTCTTCAATATAATCATTCTTGCTTGGTTTCCTTCGGTTCGGCGACCGCTTCGTCTTCTTCGTCGCGGTCTTCCCAACTGATGATCCAGATGCACGCCCCTGCCACCAACACGCAGGCGACCAGCAGCGCAATCCACTGTCCCGGCAGCAAACCGACATCGCGTGCTTCGATGACGAGCAGGATGATCATCCCGACTGACAGCACAATCCACGCGGCGAGGCGGGGGTGTACCATCGCCCAGCGGACGGGCGGAAGACTGGCGAGACCTTTGGGTTCAGCTTGCATAGCATCGCTCACACATAACGAGTTAACTAGCCTCCCATGATAGCGCAGGATGGGTCAATTCCCAAAACGGCGTTCACTTCAGTTCTTCGTCAGTCGGTTGAAAGACCTCCTCGATCTTCATGTCAAACAGGTGGGCAATCTTGAATGCCAGCACCAGACTAGGGTCGTATTTGCCCGTCTCCAGCGCGTTGATCGTCTGGCGCGAGACGCCGAGCCTGTCGGCAAGTTCGCCCTGTGACCACTGATGTTCGGCGCGCAGCACGCGCAGGCGGTTGTTCACTGGTAACGCTTTCGTGCCAGCACCAGCCCCAAGCCCCACATGAAGATCATCAGCATCGGCACCAGCATCAACGGGGTGTCGGGGAAGCCAGCCCGTTCCAGAAAGCCGAGTGTGAGCGTGATGATGCCTGTCGTGGCGAGGCTGAAGCCAAATGCCTCAAAGTTGAGCTTGCGCTCGAACTCATCGACACTGCGCAGCCAGCGCATGAAGACCAGCAGCGCGATTATCAGCGGCACAACGGGGGTGAGGATGATAATGTAGCGCAGCGGGTCCTCCTGCGGCAGGATGTTGACCCAGCTCACGGCAACGATCAGGATGACGGTGTATGCGCCCATCGCCAGCAGCAGGTCGCGCGTGTAAATGCGATTGGCGCGGGTGACAGGGTTCTGCGTTTTCAAATCTCCATCTCCGACAGTGTAAGGTACATAGATTTACTGTAAAGCAAGCTTTACATATTGTCAAGGGAGCGCGACAGATCTGGTGGAATTTGTTTCGGGCAGGATACATCCTGCCCCTACAACGACTGTGCTACAATCGAGGTCAGAGCGAGTGAGAGGCAAACCGTGATGATGCAGATCGAAGCACCTGTCGCGCCAGACGTGATGACGCCGGAAGCGTTTGAGGAATACGCGCTCCTGCCGGAACATCGTGACAAGCGACTGGAGTTTAGAGACGGAAGGATTATTGAGTTGGTCTCACAAGATTACGCATCCAATATCGCTGCTAATACATTGATCAGCCTCGGTAATTTTGTACGTCAGCACAAGTTGGGACGTGTGACAGGTGCAGACGGCGGCTATATGGTTATGAATGAGCGTTATATTCCCAATGTCGCCTTTGTCTCGAATAAGCGCCAGCCCGAACCCGCTTACAAGGCATACAATCCTATTGCGCCTGACCTGGCGGTTGAAGTGATCTCGCCGACGGACACCCTGCGCGACTTGAGTCGCAAGATCGTCAATTATCTGCTGGCGGGAACCGTTGTGTGGGTGATCGATCCGCAGGCAAAGTCAGTGGATGTCTACGTGCCGGGGCAAATGCCTGTAACACTGGATATCAACGGCGTAATCGATGGCGGGACCGTGCTGCCCGGCTTTACGCTGGCAGTCGCGGAAATTTTTGCTTAAAGTCCCATCACCGCCCGGCGAAAGTCTTCGCCGCGCGCCGCAAAATCGACATATGCATCAAAGCTCGTGCCGCCCGGCGAGAGCAGCACAACATCGCCCGCCTGTGCTATGTCCGCCGCAGCCGTCACCGCCTCTGACAGCGTGTCTGTCCGCACGACCGCATCGCTCGCGCCCGCTTCCGCTGCATACCTTTCGACGATCGCCGCAACGGACTTATCGCCCGCCTTGCCAAAGGCGATAACTTTGCGCGCCTTCGCCAGCGCCATCTCCATCACCTCGTCCCAGGGCAAGTCTTTGTCCTTGCCGCCGAGAAGCAGGATCAGCGGCTCTTCAAAGCTGCGCAGCGCCGCCACGACACGCTCCGGCGCAGTCGCGATGCTGTCGTTGATATACGTCACGCCTTCGCGTTCGCGCACGATCTCTAACCGATGCGGCACACCTTTGAAGTCGCGGATCGCTGACAGCATCGCGTCCGGTGCCGCGCCCGCCGCGCCGGAGAGCGCGCACGCTGCCAACACGTTCAGCAGATTGTGATCGCCGCGCAGCCGGATGTCGGCGCGCTCGGCGAAAATATGGACGCTCTCATCCGGGCTGCTCGCGCCTGCCAGCGCCAGCCGCGAGCCGATCAGGAATGCACCGTCGCTGACGATCTCTCTCGCGCTGAACCAGATGACCTGCGCGCGCGTCTGCATCTCCAGCGCGCGGCTGTTGATGTCGTCGCGTCCGAGCAGGGCGATGGCGTCCGGCTGCTGGTGCGTCACCATATTGGCTTTCGCGGCGATGTAATCTTCCATCGTGCCGTGACGGTCGAGGTGATTGGGGGTGATATTCAACACCGCGCCGAACTGAGGGCTGACGGTCATGAGTTCGAGTTGAAAGCTGCTCAGTTCCATGACGACACGGTGATCAGGTCGTATCTGCGGCAGCACATCGAGCAGCACGTCGCCAATATTGCCACCGATCCAGGTGGTGAACCCCGCGCGCTTGACGATTTCGCCCGTCAGCGTGGTGGTGGTCGTCTTGCCCGCGCTGCCCGTGATGCCCAGCACAGGCGCTGGGCAGCGTTCGAGGAACAACTGCGCATCGTTGGTGACGCGGATGCGACGGCGGTAGGCGTTCATGACGGCGGGCACGGTCAGCGGCACGCCGCCGGACACGCACAGCACGTCCACATCGTCTAAAAAGTCCTCTGGCTGCCCGCCGAGGACGAACTCGACGCCCGGATAATCCGCCGGATTGAGGTTCATCTGGGCGGCGGTCTTGTCATCGCTGACGCGCACCTTCGCGCCAATCGTCGGCAGCCAGCGCGCCAGCGATTTGCCCTGCCGCGCAAAGCCCAGCACTGCGACGAGTTTACCGTTGAGAGGATCGGTCATTGTGTGTCCGTTTCCTGCCCTCACCCCCAGCCCCTCTCCCGAACGCGGAGTACCGCTGGGAGAGGGGAGTCCGGAAGACCCTTTTGCAAGTTCCTCTCCCAAACGCCGAGTAGGGCTGGGAGAAGGGAGTCCAGAAGGCTTTTCTGGAAGTCCCTCTCCCAGTGAGCGAAGCGAGCGTTCGGGAGAGGGATTTAGGGTGAGGGCTCTTGTTTTCCAATATCGCGTACTTCACTATGTCTGTAACAATCCACCGTATGGTCATTGACCATGCCGATTGCCTGCATCATTGCGTAACAAATGGTCGCGCCGACGAACTTGAAGCCGCGCGTGCGCAAGTCCTTGCTCATGGCGCGGGAAAGGTCGGTTTCGGCGGGAATCTCGCTCAGGCTGTGCCACTGGTTTTGCAGCGGCACGCCATCGACATAGCGCCATAGATAGGCATCAAAGCTGCCGAATTCGGATTGCACGTCGAGAAAGCAGCGGGCATTGTTGATGGTGGCGGCAATCTTGGCGCGGTTGCGGACAATGCCGGGGTTCGCCAGCAGCGCCGCTGCTTTCGCATCATCGTAACGCGCAACGACTGCCGGATCGAAGCCGTCGAACGCGGCGCGATACTGCTCGCGCTTGCGCAGGATCGTGATCCAGCTCAAGCCCGCCTGGGCGCCTTCCAGCGTGATGCGCTCGAACAGGGCGTGATCGTTGCCGCGCAGCGGGACACCCCATTCGGTATCGTGATAGTGGACGTACAGCGTGTCGTTCAGGTTGACCCAGCCGCAGCGCGTGATCGACATCCAGTGACCCATTTCTACACAAGAGCCGTTATGATAACGCGAATGACGAAAGGCTGCGACAGACGAATATGGGAACGCATTTTCGCGGGACGCCGGAGCAAGTCCGCGCACTCGATACGTACATTAAGCTCTACCGCGCTTCCGAGTCGGTGAGTGCGCGCATCAATGCGCATCTGGCGGACTACGGGCTGACGGTGAGTCAGTTCGGCGTGCTGGAGGCGATCTATCATCTCGGTCCGCAGCATCAGGCGAGCCTGGCAGACAAAATCCTGAAGACGACGGGCAACCTGACGCATGTGATCGACCATCTTGAGCGTGACGGCTATGTCGAACGCCAGCGCAGCAGCGAAGACCGCCGGCTGATCTATGTGCATCTGACGGACAGGGGGCGGGCGCTGGTGGAGACGGTGCTGCCGCCGCATGTGGCGGGCGTGCTGGCGGCGTTCGACTGCCTGACGGCGGACGAGCAGGCGACGCTGGCACGGCTGTGTAAGAAGGTGGGGCTTAGTGGCGGGTAGACGGGCGCTGCGCTAAGATGAGGGTTGTCACCCGACGATGACATTTGAGGTGCGCCGATGCCGACACTCTTCATCTCGTACAAGCGCGGAACGGCCGCCGTTGCGCCGCTGATGGACAAGCTGCGCGCGGCAGGGTATCGCCTGTGGTTCGACCGCGACGAAATCCACCTCGGCGACCCGGACTGGCAGGCACGTATCGATCAGGGGCTCTCGTTGAGTGCTGGCGTCATCCTCAATATCACGCCGGCTGCCTGCGAGTCTGAGCCTGTCCGCTACGAAGTGCGCAAGGCGCTTGAACTTGGCAAACCGATCTTCCCGATCATCCTCGAACGCATCGCCCACTACGATGCTGCGATTACCGCGCTCGGTCTCCCGGCGAAAGCGCATATTGAAGACTTCACGGATGTCACCCGTTGGGATGCGCAGATCGAACGCCTGCTGCGCGACCTGGAATTGCAGGGGTTACGGGTGACACGTCATGACCGCCGCCAGCAGCGTGACCGCAATAATCCGACGTACCTCCTGCACCAGACCTACCTGAAGCGGCTGGCAGAACGTATCGGCACGCTCAATCTGGCGCAGATCAACCCCGACAACGCTCAGGGTGTTGAGCTGGAACGGGTGTATGTCGATTCGCCAACGCGTTTGAGTCTGAGTGTGGAAGTGCAGGACTGGCAGGTGATCGACTGGTGGATGGGTGAGGAGAAGCAGGAGCGCGGCGGATTTGGTTTGGGGGAGCAGCCGGACGAACCGCGCCGTAAGCCTGGTGAACTGGGCTATGAAACCGCGCCGTTTGAAACCTTGATTGGTGAGGTTGATGCCCGCATTGCGGAATACCGTCAGGAAAACCCGGACAAAAAGCCTGATGAAGAACATCGCTGGGAAAATCCCTGGAACAATGGTGCAAAGCGTAATCTCATCAATTTGCACCTGAATCATCTCGCGGCGGCGCGTGATCGCCTGGTGATCCTGGGCGCGCCGGGCAGCGGCAAAAGCACCTTTGTCAAGTTTCTGGCGCTGTGTCTGGCAGGATCGGGTATGGACGACTGGACGCGGGAAGCCAGCATCGCAGCGTTAGACAACTGGCCGCACGGGGCGCTGACGCCCGTTTACGTCGAGCTGCGCCGCTTCGTCGCCTCCAAACATTTTCCCGCCGAGCTAAACGCGCCCGCGACAGCCGATCATCTGTGGGCGTATATTGAACACGAAGTCTTAGGCGATGATTTGCGCGCTTACGCCGACGACCTGCGCTACGATCTCGAACACGGTCACGCGGCGCTGATTCTCGATGGGCTAGACGAAGTGCCGTATCCCGAAGGCAAGCTCAAACAGCGCCAGGGGCAGCTCATCAGCCTGGCGCAGAGCCTGAACACCCGCTACGCCACCAGCCGCATCATCGTCGCCAGCCGCCCGTATGCCTATGAAGGCTGGGCACTGCCCGGTTTTCAGGCGGTGATGATTACCAAATTTAAGAACGACCACCGCACCGCACTGGCGAGCCGCCTGTACCGGACTGCTGGTTTGGATGACGATGCAGCTCAGGAAAAAGCGCGGGCGCTCAACCGACAGTTGCAGCAGATCGACGACGAACTCAAAGACCGCCCCTTATTCGTCACGCTGATGGCGACGATTTACCTGCGCGGCGACAGCGAAGGCTTGCCCACCCGGCGCGGCGCTCTGTATCGCGAGAGCATTCTGCTGCTGCTCGATCGCTGGACCCAGGGCAAGCCGGGTGCGCCCTCATTGATCGAGATTCTGGGGGATAAATCACTGGACGAGTTGTACGCCCGGCTGGCAGCACTGGCATATGAGGTGCATGAACAGTATGGTGAACAGCCCGGCACGCCCGAAATTGACGAAAGTTTGCTGTATAAACATCTTAAACCCCTGGGGCGCAGCATCGCCGCTGAACTCATCCCGTATCTGAGCGAAAATGCCGGGGTGCTGGTGTGTCCGGGACAGGATGACCAGAAAGATGTCTTTCACTTCGCCCATCGCACTTTTCAGGAATATCTGGCAGCGGCGCATCTGATGACCCTGTGTGCCGAAGCCGATTCATTCGCTCTGGTGCGCGAACAGATCGTGAGCAAGCCGCAGGTCTGGCGCGTCCCGTGCGTGCTGGCGGGCGATGTATTGGCGGATACCGAACGGCGCAGCAATCTGTGGAATTTGATCGATGATTTGATGGATGACGAAGCCCTCACCCTCAATCCCTCTCCCTCAGGGCGAGGGACTTTGAACTCCCTTCGCCCTGAGGGAGAAGGGCCGGGGATGAGGGCCGATGACCCGCGCTGGTGGGGTGTGTGGCTGAGCGCCGTGATCGTCGAAGAGCAGAAGCTGCACGAACAGACGACCCTGCGGCGCGGCGAACGCGCGATCCGCGACGGCTTGGTCGATTGGCTGGTGAGACTGGTCAAAACCGCGCAGGCACTACTGCCGCCCGAACGTGCGCAGTGCGGACGTGCGTTAGGACTGCTGGGCGATCCGCGCAAGGGGGTCGGCTTGCGTCCTGACGGTCTGCCCGACATCGACTGGGTACCCATTCCCGACGATGGTGAGTGGTTCTATCAAAAGGACAAACATCCACCGCTGCCTGCCTTCCAGATGAGTCGTTATCCCGTCACTTATGCGCAGTTTCAGGCGTTTATCGATGCCCCTGATTTCAATGACGACCGTTGGTGGGCGGGGATGCCAGATGAACAGAAAGTCTTTGACACGAACTATCGCACGCGCGAGTTGAATAAACAAACATTCAAATACAGCAACCACCCGCGTGAGAATGTCTCGTGGTATCAGGCAGTCGCTTTTTGCCGCTGGTTGAGCGATAAGCTGGGATACGAGGTCACGCTGCCGACCGAGCGGCAGTGGGAGAAAGCCGCGCGCGGCACGGATGGACGCGAGTACCCTTATGCGGGCGGCTTTGACGCGACCAAGGGCAACACACGCGAAACCGGCATTGGTCAAACAAGCGCGGTGGGTATTTTCGCTGAAGGGCGTTCACCATATGATATCCTCGATATGAGCGGGAACGTTTGGGAGTGGTGTCTGAACAAAGACCATGAGCCGGATCAGATCGAGATAGATAACAGTGGTGACTTTCGGACGCTGCGTGGCGGGTCATGCTACTTTCGCGGCATTTCCCGCACGGTCGATGGCTCCATCAGCGATCCGATATCCTGTGACAGCGAAAATGGTTTTCGGGTGGTGTGCGTCGCCCCGCATCTTGATCGCTGATTGCTGTTGGGGCGGGGCGGCGTGCTGCCAGAGGCTAAAGCCATCTGGCTATCAGAACAAAGCCCAGTGAAGGGGCTAGATGCGTCCATAACGGTTCTGGAAGCGCCTTTAGTGCGCTTAAAGGTTTAGCCGGATGGCTTTAGCCTCCGGCAGCGCGAGCAGCACATCAGTCCGTAGGTCACCCGTCAGGCAGCGCACTATGGCTGTGCTATAATGCCTGTCGGAACAACTGAGGCGATTGATGATGACAAACGAAGAACTCGAACACATCCAAACCCTCCACGAAGAATTCATGCGCGGCGAAATCTCACAGGGACATATGGCAGAATTGTTGGGTATCGGTCGCC
>JANRJX010000055.1:0-3170 GCA_033763755.1 Chloroflexota bacterium | reverse complement strand
GGCTATGCTGGCTGCAATGTCTGACAGCATCAGAACGAAGTTGCCCAGAATACTTTCGATCCGGTCAATGCCCGTGCTGAAGCCCGGAATCTGAAACGCAATTTCGATTGCCTGATCGAGCTGCATTCCACTGCCCAGCAGACTGTTCACTTCCTGAATGCGCGTCTTGAGATACTCAATTTTGCCGTCCAGATCGATCTGGTCACTGCTCAAAAAGCGTGCGAACTCCGTGTCTGCCATCCGGAACAATTCTTCGAGCGCCTTGCCGAGCGTGTTGCGAACCGCGTTGGCGGCAGCTTCCGCACGTCCCTCGATGTCCGAAAACTCTCCGGCGTTCGGGTCAACATTTAGGAATGCTTCCGCGCCCAGATTGGCAATCGTGCTGCCAAAAATCTTGGTCAGCACCGCATTGACGCTTTCCTGGTCGCCAGTCGGCTGGTAGTCACGAGCAGCATCCAGCACGCCGCTCATGAAGTCCATGCCCGTAATCTGCCCATCCTTGTAGGCGTCGTACTGCTGGAGCAGCCCTTTTTCCGGCAGCGCCGTATCCAGTGTCTCAATCGCCTCCAGAAAGCCTTCGTCCGCGCCCGTCAAGAGTTCGTTAAACGAGATGAATCCTTCCGACAGCCGACTCATGTTGTCCGAGCCGCCCTGCAAGCCGGTATTCAGCGTACTGAGCATCTGCGCGGCGGTCGAGTCCAGGTCGGCAAATGTGGCTTGAAACTCGCCCAAATCGCCGAGCGCGTCGCCAGAAATCCCGATGCCGCTCTGCGACATCGCTGTGATGATGTCCGCCGCGTCCGCGAAGTTGTCCGCCAGCCCCAGACTGACAAGGTCCTGCATTCGGTTGGTCAGATCGGCAATCGCAGGCGCGTCGCCCGAAATCGCTTCCATCGCCGTTGATGTTCGCTCGATGGCGACAGCAACATCTCCAAGATCGCTCGACGCAACCCCGATGTTTGCCAGCGTGCCGACCAGCCGCGCCGCTTCTTCCCGGCTTTCGACCCACCCATCGACGTACAGACCATTGATGAGCTGCTCGGCATTGGGGATCATGCGTGTAGTGGTCGCTTCGAGTGTTGCCATCGCCGCGCCCATGTCCACCACCGCATTCACGCCGGGCAGGTTCTGGATCTGCTCCAGATAGCCGGGCAGGTTGCCGACGACGTTGATCGCCAGGTCGATTGCGGCGATGTTTCGCACCTGTGTCAGCAGGTCGGTGACTTCGCTCGAATCCACCCCGATCTTGATCTGCGGGGTCTCCGCATCCAGATCGTCTACAGCGGCTTGCGCGGTGGTCAGTTCCTGGTCGCTCACATCGATGGGAATGCTCACGGTCGCGCTGTCGATATCCTGCACCATCTGGTCGGCGGCGCGCAGCTCACCGTCTTCAACATCTGCCGTCAGCGAAATGATTTCACTTTGCATGTCGTCGATGCGCCGCCGCACGCTCTCCACGCCTTCATCGGTCACATTCACGCTCACATCCACGCCGCCGCGAATGTCGTTCAGCGCGCTTTCAACCTGGTTGGCTGCCCCGACGACATCCTCGAAAGCACTTTCGAGCTTTGCTGAATCGCTGATCACCTTGCGATAGTTGCGCTCCCAGTCCGTGAGGTCGAGCACCGCTTTGGCGCCAATGGGGGGAAGTGTCATCGTGTTCCTACTTGCGCCATGATTATCTGGCGCGATAATCTGCCGCGTCCGCTATGCGTTCAGGAGACCCGCTAATGAAACCCGTGTTGTTGATGAGCCTGCTGCTTGCCTGCTCGCTCCTCGTGCCCGTTGTTCATGCCCAGACCGAAACACCAGCCGAGCCGCCCGAATTGTGTTCCGACAGAGGCGTTGACAACCTCGCTAGAGTGCTTGAAGAAACCGCCGCAGCACTGCGCGATGACCCCGCCGCCGCAGCACAAAGGCTCACGGTGGTTTCGGCAGGCATCGCCAGCTACCGGGCGCGCTGTGAGAGCAATCTGATCTTTACCAGTGAAGCCTACGGGCTGAAGACAGTGACCGACGCCATCATTTTTCCCGACGGCGCTTATCGCCTGATCATCGAATCGACAGGCAGCGCACAGCTCGAGCTGACGCCTATCGGGGGTGATTGCGGCGACACCTTCACCTTTACCGATTCGGCGGGCGGACGCAACGAAACCGTCTCGCTGATGGAAGGCTGCGTTGCCATACTCGACTTCGACGCCGACACGGATTATGTCGTCACCTATGAACCTATCGTCGTACAGGGCGCGAACAGCAGTGACTAGCGTTTCGACCGTTTCGGTAGCGCACGAATGCGATCATCTTCTGCTATCGCCGCCATGCATTTGCTCACGATGAACTCGGCAACCATCAGTGCGCGCGCGGAACGTTCCAGCGCAAAGTATTCATCAGGGGTTTTGCCCCACGCCTGTGCCGCCTGCATCTCGTCGAGCAGTGTCCCGGCAGTAAAGCCGCTGCGCTGCGCCAGCACCGGATGTGACCGTGTCAGGTACACCTCGACGAAATCACGCCCCCGGTAGCGCAGGTCGAAAAAAGCGCATCCCGTCGATGACCTCACCTTGTGTCAGCGGCAGCCGCTCCTGGATGACCTGCATCACTCTGCTCATATCGTCCTTGCTGGTGAGCAGAACAAACTTGACCAGCGCTTCCCAGTCGTCGTGCGGCAGATCGGCGAACCGGCGCAGGCTCAGAAGGCGCTGCTCGAACCGTTCGAGCAGCGCCGCTTCGCCGTCGGGAAACTCGATGTGCGTCAGGATGGCGACTTCAACGAGATAGTCCGTGCGTGCCGCTTTTATCCGCTCGACCTCGTGCTGATAGGCGGGGTTCATCTCCGCCGGAATCACGTCGCCCTCGACCGCCGCGTCGGGCAGCGGCTGCTCGTACTGTTTTGGGTCAGGCAATGGGTAGAGGACTTCAGCCCGCTTCAGGATTTGCCGCTGGGTGAACGGTGACATGGGGGAGACCCATGCCACCGTTCCGCTGTCGAGCGCGACGACGACGATCTTGCGTGCCGCTTCCTCGTTGTTCATTACGCCACCTTGCCGATGAAGCCGAACCCGCCGTTCAGGTCGCCCACCGTGATCGCGTAGTTCTGGTCGCTCGGCGCGATGCTGTTGATGCCAGAGTTGGCGACCTGATCGTAGCTGCTGATGATCTCAACGTCCTGCGCC
>JANRJX010000054.1:0-33539 GCA_033763755.1 Chloroflexota bacterium | reverse complement strand
GGGAGAGATACCGTCTTAAATGTCAAGCTATAAGCAGCCGTTTGTCCAGATAATGGGGGTCAAACGGCTGCTGGTGTTTGAGTACGCCATAGGCTAAATGGACGAGCTTACGCATGACGGCGACAATCACTTGTTTGCCCGTTAAGCCGCGTGCGCTTAACTGCTGTGCCCAGTCCTTCAGGCGCGGATTGTGCTGTTTGGCAACCACCGCTGGCAAATACAGGGCAGCACGTAAACTGGCACGTCCCATACGCGAGATACCGTGTGTGGTCTGTTTCTTGCCGGACTGATGTTGGCGCGGGTTCAATCCAATGAAAGCGACCACTTCGCCCACATGATCAAACCGTTGCATATCCCCCACTTCTGCCAACAGCTGACAGGCAGTCAGATGCCCAATGCCGGGAATGCTCTTGAGCAGGTCGCGCTGACGCTTGAGGTCGGGATGTTGGTTGACATGGTTGCGGATCAACGCTTCTGTTTCCGCAATTTGCTGTTCCAGGAACGTGACCTGCTGTTTGAGTTGCCGTGCCACTGCCTGCGAGACCGTTTGCGCTTCCAGGCGATTGCGCGCCCGCTGGCGTTCGTCTTTCAAGTCGTCCAGATGGCGCACCAACGCGCGCAACTCCTTCAGTTCCGACGCTGGCGGTGTCCAGGCAGGCGGCTGCTGTGTGCGGCAATAGTCGGCGATGAGCGCCGCGTCGAGCGCGTCGGTTTTATTGCGTTGCATGCGACTGGCGGCATAGGCGTTGATGCGTGCTGGATTGACGACACTCACCGTAAAGCCGCGTTCATACAGCGTTTCTGCGAGCAAGTCGCCATACACCCCTGTCGCTTCCAGGCACACATGCGCCGTCTTGACAGCGCGTTTTTTCAACCACTGCTGCAACTGCTTCATCCCGGTTTTCCCATTGGCAAAGCTGGCGACTTCAGGCTGATTTGCCCCGCTGACAAGACAGACATCGAACGTGTCTTTGGCAATGTCGATCCCGACAATGTGTGTCATCGCTTTTTCCTCCACCCTCAGATGTGCAGCAGCCCACCTTGTCTATTCAAGCTCTTTGGCTTCAGATACCGTCCGGCTTCAACACATCGCTGTTTGGGGGGTGCGTTTCATCTCTCCCACAAGTTCTCAAGACTTCAGGGATTTTCAAACTGCACCACCGCTCTGTTTCCATTGTATCCTCAAGATACAAGGGATTTAGGGTGAGGGCAGCGTCTTTTGAAATCCTCCAGGGCGATCTCACCCAGCCTGACACACTGCGTGCGGCGACGGATGGCTGCACAGTTGTGTTTCACTGTGCAGCGACACTCGGCGGGCATATCGATATACAGCGGCGTGTCAATGTCGAAGGCACACGCAGCCTCGTCCATGCCGCCGCCGATGCGGGCGTGCGCCGCTTCGTGCATGTCAGCACGCTCTCGGTCTACGGCGTCAACTATCGCGGCACGATTACGGAAGACATGCCGTCCGCGCCGGGCAGTGACCCGTATGGCATCAGCAAGGCAGAGGCGGAAGCGGCGCTGCGGGCGACAGCGCAAGTGCGCGGCATCGACTACACTATCATCCGACCGGGCATGATCTACGGTGCAGGCGCGGAGTTGTGGACAGGATTCCTGTATCGCCTTGCCCGCCTGCGTCCGATGCCCTGGCTGGGTGATGGCAGCGGCTTGGCGCACTGCATCCATGTCGATGATGTGCTTGAGATGATGACGCTGCTGGCGGAACACCCGCGCGCGGTCGGTGAGGCGTTCAACTGCTCGTCTGACCCCGCTCCGACGTGGCGTTCGTTCCTGGCGGAGTACGGCAAGCTGGCGCACGAGACGAACGACGCCGTAGAACTGCCGCCCGCGCTCGGTTATGCAGTGGCGGGGCTGGTGATGCTGCTGTCGCCGCCCGTCAGTCGCGGGCGTATGGCGTCGGACTTTGTGCGTTTCACGCTGGGACGCGCGCAGTTCAGCATGGCGAAGGCGCGGGCGCTGCTCGGCTGGCAGCCGCAGGTCGGGCTGGAAGAAGGCGTCGCGCGCTGTGCCGATTGGCTGCGGGAGACGGCGGGGTAGTTTACGACGATTGCCAGCGATCGCGACGCGCTACGCAACGCCCCTGCCAGCGTGAAATGCTCGAATTTGCGCAGGTAGCTCAGGATGATCCCTCAGTCGCTTATCCCCCCAGCACCACCATCCCGGCAGGCGGCAAATCGACCCACACCACCGAGCGCCCGCTATGCCCTTCGACCACCAGCGCCTCGCCCGCTGGCGGCTGCCTCAGTTCAGCATCCGTCCAGTCGCCGCTGTACAGCACACACAGCCGGCTGCCCGGCGGGTGCAGGTTGGCATCCACCGTCACGAATGCCGAGCGCGCCTCCAGCCCGTGCGTATTGACCGCCACCAGCACCTCATGCTCGAACAGGATGCGCGACCAGGCTGTCACATCGCTCACGCCGGGATAGGCATACGGCTCACCTTTGCCACGGGCAATCTCGCGTAGATACTGCCGTCCGCGTCGCAGCGTCAAGCCGTTCAGGTCATGGGCGTTGCGCACCCGGCTGATGGCGGCGATGCGCAGATAGGCGGGATGTGCGGGGTCGAAGAAGTGGCAGCCGGAGGTCTTGAACGCGCCGAACGTCGCGCCGAACATGCCCTCACGAATGTAGCGATCCTCAAAGCCCAGCGTCGGCTCTATACCAAAGTCGTGTCGATCCACCGTGCCATCGAACGCCTGCTCCGTACCGTAGTAGATGCACGGAATGCCGAGCGTCGTCAGCATAATGCCGACAGCATGCGCCACCTGCTCGTAACGCGCAGCGATAGCGACGCCCGCCGCGTAGCGCCGCTTGTCGTTACCCACCATATCGTGGTCGTCCAGCACCGAGACGTGATAGCGCCCGGTCTCGCGGTGGCTGCCCAGAATATCCGCCGCGCTGTACTGGTCAAAGAATGCCTTCGGGTCGCCCAAGCCTTTCGCCATCGCGCGCAGGTGTGACTTCGACTCGCCGATGTCGAGGATAGCGTCCAGATTGCGCCCAAACAGGTCGAGGTAGCTCCCCGCCATGTATTCGCCACCCGTGACTTCGCCGAGCAGAAAGAAGTTCTCTTTGCCGATGGTTTCGCAGTATTCGCGAATGGCGGAGCAGAAACGCCGCGACGCCTCCGGATCGATGTGCTTGACCGTATCGATGCGATAGCCGTCGCAATCGCTGACGGCGATCCAGTACTGGTAGACCTTGACCAGCGCGTCGAGCGTGTCCTTGCGGCTGTGATCGAAGTCTTTGAGGTCGAAAAAGTCACCGCGCCGAAACTCAACATCAGGGTGCAGCGGGTCTTCCCAGCCTGCCGGGTCCCAGTTCATGATCTGTCCGGCGCGCGTGTACCATTCCAGGTTTTGAAATTCGCGCGGAAACACCCCATCATCCACATCCTGAATGATGCGCTGCGGCATCCCCAGCCGTGAGCGCCAACTATGGAAGCCATACGGCGGCGCAAAGCGATAGGGCATCGTGCTAACCGCGCGCCCGTGATCGTCGTAGAACCAGTTGTTGCCGCTGTGGTTGTAGATGATATCGAGGATGACGTACATGCCACGTGTGTGCGCCGCATCCACCAGATCGCGCAGGTCCTGGCGCGTGCCAAAGCGCGGATCGACATCGAGGAAGTTCTGAATGCCGTACCCATGATACGTCTGAAGGTCGGCGCGCTGTCGCCACACAGGACCGACCCACAGGGTCGTCACGCCCAGCCCTTGCAGGTAGTCGAGCCGCGCCTGAATGCCCTTGAGCGTGCCACCCTGAAACACCTTGCCCGCTTCCATCCACGCGCGCGTATCGGGAGGACAAAACTGCTCCGGCTGCGTCCGGTCGTACAGCGGGCGCTCGCTCACGCGCTCATCGCTGAAGCGGTCGGGCAGCAGGAAGTAGATTGTCTGGTCTCGCCAATCGATGGGGCTGGGGTGGACTGCTCCGCGTGGTCGCAAGCTGGCGAGCGTCAGTTCGGTCGGGAACGTCGGTTCGATCTGCGTAGGCATTCTGAAACGACCTTTGCATTTCCGAGAATGTTTGAGCCGAGTGTACCGGACGCTATGTTAAACAACCACAACATTCGGCTACAATATTAAGAGGGTCGCTATGCGTTATTGGAGTGCATCATGCAAGATCAATACATTTCTGCGAAGGAAGTTGCTGAATTTTTGTACTGTGAGCGTGCGTGGTGGTATCGCTTGCAAGGCAAGGTGGACGAGAATGCACCGCTAATGCGTGCAGGCGCAAAGAAGCATGATGCCATTGCAGCCCAAGTCACGCAGATGGAGCAGCGCAGAACGCTCTCGCATTCGCTGCTCTGGCTTGGAGCGGTACTATTCGTCATCGTCTGCATCCTGTTCGTGCTGGCGTCACGATGAACCCCGAACTGCTGCTGATCATCGCGCTGGCGATCATCGTCGCCGCGCTGCTGTTGCGCCGTCGCACCGAACGCCAGCGCGCGGAGATGCGCCTGCCGGAAGGCACAGTCACATATCAGGACGCGCCATCGCAGCCCGGCGAAATCTTCTACTCACGGACGCACAAGCTCGTCGGCAAGCCAGACAGCCTGATCACGCAACCGGACGGCACAATCATCCCAATTGAAGTCAAGACCGGGCGCACGCCAGAAGCGCCTTATCTGGGTCATGTCATGCAGGTGATTGTGTATTGCGTGCTGATCGAGGAAAACTTCGGCGTGCGCCCGCCGCACGGCATCATTCAGTATCCCGACCGCGAATTCACCGTTCCCTTCACCGCCGCGCAGGAATCCCGGTTGCATGTCATCCTGGCGGAAATGCGGCGTAAGAAGACATGGGAGTCGATCCCGCGCAACCACAACAACCCGCGCGTCT
This sequence comes from Chloroflexota bacterium, assembly GCA_033763755.1. Lineage (GTDB taxonomy): Bacteria > Chloroflexota > Anaerolineae > Aggregatilineales > Phototrophicaceae > Flexifilum. Next base: position 28,675 of record JANRJX010000054.1, on the reverse strand, counting down.
GCGGCGCGTGTGGCTACAACGAGTTGTGCGACGAGCGGGTGGAGACCTGATCTCATCACTTCCCGGCACTGCTCCTGTGATACGATGGAATGAAGAGAGAAATTTTTTGCAGGAGTATCCGTTATGATCGACGCACCCCTTTACACCATCGAACGTCACATTCTTGACCAGCAGCGCCAGCACCCGCAAGCAACGGGCGAACTGACGCGGCTGCTCTACGACATGGCGCTGGCGGGCAAGATCATCGCCAATGCCACCACCCGCGCCGGGCTTGCCAACGTGCTGGGCGCGACCGAGAACACCAACAGCTACGGCGAAACGCAGAAAAAACTCGACATCTTCGCTGACGACATCATCTTCAAGATGAACGACCACACCCAGCGCCTGTGTGCGATGGCGTCCGAAGAACACGAAGACCTGATCGACATCCCGCCCAGCTTCGGCACAGGCAAGTATGTCTTGCTCTTCGACCCGCTCGACGGCTCCTCGAACATCGATGTCAACGTCGCCGTTGGCACCATCTTCGCCATACATCGCAAAGTCAGCACTGGCGAGCGCGGCACGCTGGAAGACTGCTTACAGCCGGGGCACAAACTCGTGGCTGCTGGTTACATGTACTACGGCATGAGTACCATGATGGTCTACACCACCGGGCAGGGCGTCCACGGCTTCACGCTCGACCCGTCGATTGGCGAGTTCATTCTGACGCAAGAAAACATCCGCATCCCTGACCCGCCGCTGTATTACAGTGCTAACCAGGGGATGGAGAAGTACTGGACGCATGGCGTCCGCCGTTACACGCGCTGGCTGCAAGGCATCGACGGCGAAGGTCACAAGCCGCTGTCGCAGCGCTATGTGGGATCGATGGTGGCGGATTTTCACCGCAACCTGCTGGAGGGCGGCGTCTTCTTCTACCCCGGCGATCTGCGCGTGCCGGACAAGCCCTATGGCAAGCTGCGGCTGTTGTTCGAGGCGCAGGCAATGGCGTTCATCCTCGAGCAGGCGGGCGGCTATGCGTCAGACGGTATCGGCAATGTGCTGGACATCCAGCCGCATCATCTCCATCAGCGCGTGCCGATCTTCATGGGCAACCGTAACGTTGTCGAAATCGTGGAGACCTTCATCGCGCAGCATGATCAGGCGTGGATTGACCTGTACCGCCCATACCGCGAGCAAATGCCGGAGTTTGCATAAAGACTTTCAACGCAGCGAGCGCTGCGTTAAAGGATTCCGGATCGTCGTAGTGTGGTCGTCGTTTGACACTGTACACACGCGGCGTCTATAATGCGTCCGCTGCACGGGCATGATGGGTGCGCGGGCAGCACTTTGTTCGACGCACGATCACGAGATACATATGCAGCGACGCAACCTGTTCGCCTTGATCATCCTGTGCCTGCTCCTGGCAAGCACCAGTATTGTTCAGGCGCAAGACGCGACAAATGCCCTGCGCGATGGCGGCTTTGAAGGGCAATACACTTCGCGCGGACGTTCCGACCTTAACATCCCTGCCGATTGGAATCTGTGGGTGGCAAGCGCGCCCCGCACCGAGGCGTGGATGAACCTTGACCCCGTAGCCTTCCCGCACAACGGACCGGGTCCCAACCCGCAAAGCGGGGCACGCGCACAAAACTTTAATCGCGGCTTTGCCACGTTTACCGTCGCGCTCTACCAGACGGTCGCCGTCACACCGGGCAGCAACCTGATCGGCAGCGCGTTTGCCTACTTGAAGACTTGCAACCCCGCGCCCGGCTTCGATAACTGCGGCTCGGCGGTCGAAAGCGGCGCATTCACGCGCGTCGGCATTGACCCGGCAGGCGGTACTGACCCCAACAATCCTGCGATTGTGTGGTCCACCAACGCACAGCCGCACGATCAGTGGGTGCAGATGACGGTCAACGCGACGGCGACAGGCGGTTCCGTCACGTTCTTCATCTATGCCACGCAGCGCTTCCCGGCACAGATCAACAATGTCTATATCGATACTGCCTCGCTGACGGGTGGCGGCGCAGGTGGCGCAGTGGCAGGGACAACGCCCGGCGCACCGCCTCCCACAGCTGTGCCGCCACCGCCTGCGAACGTGCCATTCGTAGTGGCGCAGGGGCAGCGTGATGATGGGTCGATAGTACATGTCGTGCAGAGCGGCGACACCCTCGACAGCATCGCCTTCGCCTATGGCGTATCGCGCGCGGAACTGATGGAACTGAACAACCTGCGCGATGCCCGCATCATCCAGCCGGGACAGGAACTGATCATTCGCCCACCGCAGGAAGCGACCGCGACCGAACGCCCGACGCGCGCCCCGACTGCCACAAGCGGCACATCCGATGCCAGCGCACCCGCCGCGACAGAAGAGGCGACGACTGAAGCGACGGAAGAACCAACGGCTGAAGCAACGGCTGAAGCAACCGCTGAAGCAACCGCTGAAGCGACAGAAGCAGTGACGCCAGACGCCGCCGAAGTGACGGCTGCACCGCTAGACATCGCCAGCCTGCCGACCGCGCCCGTGCGTGAAGCAGGCAGCGACGTGGCGGTTGCCGCTGATCCAGCGACGCTGACCGGACAGGTATGCGCGTTGATCTTCGATGACCTCAATCGCAATCGCATCCAGGAAGACGGCGAGGCAACGCTGGCAGGTGGCATTATCCAACTGGCACAGGACGACACCATCGTTGCCACACACGAAACTAATGGCAGCGAGCCGTTCTGCTTTACTGATCTGTCCGCAGGTGAATACGTCGCCAGCGCCAGCGCGCCACAGGGCTACGGCTTCACTACATCCGACACCTTCGCACTGCGCGTGACGGCGGGGTCGCAGGTGACACTGCCGTTTGGCGCGGGTGAAGGGCTGGCAGTGGTCGTGCTGCCGCCTGCGGACTCCGCCGCACCGGAAGCAGCAACCGAGACGACCATCGCGCAGACTGCCAGCAACCCGATCATGGACAATCTCGGGTTGATCGCACTGGCGGCTGCGGGGTCGCTGCTGGTGATCGGCTTGGGAATTGCGTTCTTACTGAGACGGCGGTGATCTATGCTGCGTGCGCGCTTGTACGTATTGATTCTGCTGGCGTTCGTGTGGGCGCTGCCCGCTGCCGCGCAAACAGGCGGCCAGTTCTGCGTGCGCGCGTTTGAAGACCGCAACGGCAGCGGCACGCGCGAGACGAATGAACCCGCCCTGACGCGCGGCATCGTCGTCACGCTGGTGAATGCCGACGGCGTGACGGTGGGCGGCAGCTTTATGGAGAACGAGCCGCGCGCTGCGGAAGGCATACTGTGCTTCACACGGCTGGCAGCCGGGCAGTACACCGCCATCGTCACCAGCGCCGACTTTGAAGCGACCGGGCAGGAGTCGTTCATCGCGGCGGTCAGCGACAACCAGCCGCCACAGGTGTTTGACTATGGCGCACAACGCATCAGCGTCGCGCCCGCCAGCGAGCCGATGGCAACAGGCATGTTTGGGCTGGACGAGCAAACGCTGCGCCTCGCGGTGTCCGCGGTTGGCGCGCTCATCGCAATGCTCGGCATGGCCGGGCTGGGGGCGCTGCTGTCTGGCATGTTTCTGCGCCGCCCGCGCGCCGCAACCGCAACGGGTATTGGTAGGATGCGCGCCGTCAACGCTGCCGACACCGGCAAGCTGCCGAGGAGCCGGTAGTCTTTGATTTCTACCAGTTATTCGTCTGGCGAATGTAGCTGTAAGCTTCGGTGATGGCGCGGAAGCGACGCTCCGCCTCTTCCTTTGGCAAATGGCTTACGTCGGGGTGACATTCGCGCGCCAGCTTGCGAAACGCCGCTTTTACATCGTCCTCGCTGGCATCGCGTTTCAAGCCCAGCTGCTTAAACGCGATTTCAAGCTTGCCCTCTTGCAGCAGCGGCATTGTCTTGTCCGCATACGCGCCATACACGCGCTCGCTCGACCACTGATGAACGCGCTGCCCATCGTAACGCTGTTGATCGGTGTGGCGGTCAGCGCGGAAATCCGCCTGCTTCCAGAACAGCTCATTGCCGAAATTGCCCACCAGCCAGTCGCCGCGAATCGCGGGTAGCTTGACCCACACACGGTAGAACGGCAGCCCCGCCGGCACGACATCCGGTCCGTACCAGACTTCGCGCAAATTACCGCCATAGGGCTTAAGATGCACCTGTCCCAGATACAGCTTGCCCTCCTGAAGCCGATAGGTGTAGATGCGGTCGTGGGAGAGTTCGTGCAGCGCCAGCAGCCATTCATCCGGCTCGACACGTTCGCCATCTGGCGGCAGCAGGCGCGAATCGACGACGAACAGCGCGCCTATGCCGAGCCGCGTCGTCTCCTGCAGAACTTTCTTGATCTGGCGCACCTTCAACGGCGCGTCAACGTTATGCACATGCACAGAAGCGCCGCTCCACAGGTTCGCGGAGATCGACTCATCGTGTGCCAGCGTACAGTTCTTGACACTATCCAGCCGTTTCAGGGTTTGTGCCAGCGCGAGTTTGACGGGCGAGACCATTTCGACTCAATATCGTCTAATAGGCAGAATGAATTCTGCCCCTGCAAATACATGGATAGAGGTAGGAGCAGGATGTATCCTGCCCTGCTGCCCTGCCCAACATGATAGATGAATTGTAGCATTTCGCCGGGCAAATCTGATAGGCTATTCAGCATGTTATCACCTTTCCGTCGGCGGGCGCTGCTCGTCATCCTCGCGCTGCTGGCACTGTCCGGCATCATCGCGGTCGTCGTCTTCAATCTGGTCGGCTCGCGCTTTGCCAGCCTGAGCGCGGACTACATCCGCCGCTGGTTCAACACACCCGCCGAACGCCCGGCACTGACCAACACGCGCGTCGCCTGCCCCGGCGCGCCATTCGTCCTGCCGTCTGCGGGACTGGTCGGCTTGCTCTGGGATGACCCGACGCGCCCGTACAACCTGCTCAACCCGCACACAGGCATCGACATCTTTGGCGCAGGGCAGCCAGGCGAAGATGCGGTGTACGCCGCCTACGACGGCTACCTGACGCGGCTGCCCGACTGGGTATCGACGGTCATCATTCGTCACGATGACCCGTTGCAACCGGCACGCACGATCTGGACGTACTATGCGCACATGGCATCTGCTACAGGCGCGTCCTTCATTGTGGCGGACTTTCCGCCGGATACGCGCGAGCAGTTCGTGGCACAGGGGACCCTGCTCGGTTATCAGGGGGAGTACAGTCCAGGACAGCCCATTGGCTTGCACCTGCACTTCAGCATCGTGCTGGGCGACCCCGACGGCGGTTTCCTGAACGAAGCACGCATCGCCAACACGCTTGACCCATCGCCTTACTTCCGTATGAGCATGAACAATGACGCTTCCCCTGTGCGCCCCCTGCGTTGTTGGGGGTTTTGAGCATTTTTTGTTCATGCGCAAGGAAAACGGTTATACAATCGATATATGCCTCGGTAAGGCGCACGGGCGACCCACCAGGTCGCCCCTAAATTGCTTCAAAATCTCTGTATTTCAACCCGTTTAAGAGACAGGGAGCCGTATTCGTGAAACTACTCCGTGCATTGATTATCCTTTTGGTGGTGGCGTTGGTCTTCGGTGCGCCCGCGCTAGCGCAAGACCCGCTGCAAGGCGAAGGACGCATTAACGACCGTAACCCCACCGAACAATACAACCTCGACCTGAGCGACGGTCAGACCGTGACCATCACCACCGAAGTGACCAGCGGCGACCTCGATACGACGCTGACATTGTTTGATCCCGAAAACCGCCTGGTTGCCGAAAATGATGATCGCGGCGACGGCACGTACAACTCGCAGATCGTCTACACCGCCGAGATGAACGGCACTTATGTCATTGAGGTCGGGCGCTACGATGACAGCACCAGCGGCGAATACACTGTCACGGTCGAGTTCGGCGAGCCGGAAGACGTGGACACAGGCACCAGCGCTGAGGCTGAGTCGTTCGAGGAAGAAGGACGGCTGGATGATGTCGTTGAGTCACAGTCGTATGAGCTTGAGCTTGACGCGGGCGACGAAGTGACGATCACGACCGAAGCCGCCGACGACGGCAGCCTCGATACCGTGCTGTTCCTCTATGACCCGGATGACGAACTCGTTGCCGAAAACGATGACCGCGGCGATGGCTCGCTCAACTCCGAGATCATCTACACAGCGGAAACGAGCGGTACCTATGTCGTCGAAGTCGGGCGCTATGACGAAAACAGCAAAGGCAGCTACACACTGCGCGTTGAAATCCGCGCAGCAGGCGGCACGGCGGCGGGCACAACAACTGAAGTGCTGACCGCAGAAGGCACGATTGACGACAGCACTGAGACCGAAGCTTACGAAGTCGATCTGGAAGCGGGTACGATCGTCGTCATTGATGTAGAACAGACCGATGGCAACCTGGATACGGTCGCCACGCTGCTCGACCCAAACGGCGAACTGGTCGCCCAAAACGATGATCGCGGCGACGGCACCTACAATTCGCGCATCATCTACGGCGTGGAAACGACCGGGACGCATACGGTCGTCGTTGAGCGCTACGATAGCTCAACGGACGGCGATTACGAACTGACCGTGACGATTGACCCGACTGCGACTCCGGACTTTAGTTATGTCGATGTCGAAGGCGAAGTCATTGCCGAGTTTACAGGCTTCATTGACGACGACACCGACACGCTCAAGTTCACGGTCGAACTGGAAGCGGGGCAGGCGGTTTACGCCTCGACCCAAGCCACCAGCGGTGATCTCGACACGGTACTGGAACTGTATAATCCGTCGGGTGAACTGATCGCCACCAACGATGATCGCGGCGATGGCACGCTCAATTCAGTCGTCTCCGCGATTGCCGAAGAAGACGGCACATACACATTGCAGGTCTTACGCTACGAAGGCAGCCGCACCAGCGGTGACTTCACATTGACCGTGCAGCTGGTGGATGCCGAAGTTGTGCAGGAGACGGAAGATATTTCCGACCAGGCGATCTCGCTAAGCGGCCCGGTCGAAGTGATCGCCACCGAACATTTCCGCGTGTATTACACGCACTCCGGGAGCGACGCCGCAACCGAGGAGTATGCCCGCGAGTTCGCCGCCACGCTGGAAGAAATGTACGATCTGCAAATCAACCAGATCGGTTGGACTGCGCCGCCGACAGGTGAAGACGGTTACTACGATACCTACCTGGCGGATGTGCTGGGCGGCGAGTTCGGTGCACTCGGTTTCGCCCGTCCGATCCAGTTCATCGGCGATAACGAGAATTCGCCTGACCGTGAAGAACGCGCTGCTGCCGAGTCGATTCTGGTGGTCGATAATGACTTCGAGATCGAAGGCGCGAACATCAACCCGCAAACGCTGCTGCGCGCCACAACCTCGCACGAGTTCAATCATATGGTGCAGTTTGGCTACGACGCACAGGAAGAGCTGTTCTGGCTGTTCGAGGCGACGGCGGTGTGGATAGAGACAATCACCGTTGGCGACGATCAGGACGCGACAGGTTACATCGACACGGTCAACCAGTACCCCGAGCTGTGCTTTACGACGGCGGAATTCAACGGCTTCTTCGCCTACGGCGACTGGACATTCCTCGAAACGATTGCCGACCGTTACGGCGAGCAGGCGGTTATCCGCATGTGGGAAAACGCGGTTGAATTCGACGGACTGGATGTAGTCATCGAGACGCTCGACGAACTCGGCGAGTCACTGCCGGAAGCAGCAGGCATCTGGCGCGCGACGAATCTCGTCATGGATTACGATCTGGGTGAACTGTTCCCACGCCCGGTGTGGCTGGAAGACAGCATTGACGACACCGGCGATTGGAGCGCGCGCGGCGACGGCGTACAGGAGCTTGGTGCGAACTATTACGAGCTTGACCTGAACGATGTGGTTGAGTTTGAACTCGATGGCGATAGCAATCTCGAACTGTGGGTGATCGGCATTGATGGTGACGACGCCGATGCGTTCCAGTTGGGCAGCGGCGGCACGATTGATCTGGACGACTACGAACGCAGCTATGCGATGGTCTTCCACACAGCGATCCCGCGCGACAATTTCGACTGCCAGTACGAAGAGTACGAAATCCGCGTCGATGACGGGCGTTCACGCGACGCGCTGGATGAGCCGACGGTGACGTTCAACGCCGAAAACTTCCAGCGTCCCCGTGTCAGTCGCGGGCGAGACTAACGCGGACATAGACGGTCTCACAGACTCAACGAACTCCGGTGTAGAATCGAACGATTGATCCCACCGGAGTTCGCTTTTCATGCCTCGCCCACAACCTGCCCGCTGGCTTGTCATCGCCGCTTTTGCTGCTGTCTACCTGATCTGGGGTTCGACCTATCTCGCCATCCGTTTCGCCATCGACACCATCCCCACCTTCCTGATGATGGGTTCGCGCTTTGCGCTTGCGGGCGCGCTGCTGATGCTGTTCGCGCGGGCGCGCGGTGCTGCCCTGCCAACCTGGAAGCAAGTTCGCAACGCCAGCATCGTCGGCACGCTGCTGTTCCTGGTGAACAACGGCATTCTGGCGTGGGCGGCGCAGCATGTGCCATCGGGCGTGCTGGCGCTGCTGGTTGCCGCCGTGCCGATGTGGTTCGCGCTCATCGACTGGCTCTTCAACGGCGCACGCCCGACGCCGCCCGTGATCGTTGGATTGCTGCTCGGCGTTGGCGGGCTGGCACTGCTCATCTCGCCAGAGAGCTTCGTCGGCGGCGATGCACTCACCATCCCAGCCGCCATCGCCGTCGTCTTCGGCACCATTGCCTGGGCGAGCGGCTCGCTGCTGTCGCGCCGCATCGCCATGCCCGCAGCGCCGCTGATTTCGACCGGATTGCAGTTGTTCAGCGGTGGCGTGCTGCTGATGGCGCTGGATGTGCTAACGGGCGAAGTACAGCGCTTCAGCCTGTCACAAGTCAGCCTGCAATCGGCGCTGTCGTGGATCTACCTGTTCACGTTCGGGTCAATCATCGCCTTTAGCTCGTACACCTTCCTGCTGCGGGTGACGACGGCGACGCGCGCGGCAACGTATGCCTTTATCAATCCGGTGGTGGCGCTCTTCCTCGGCTGGCTGCTCGGCAACGAAGGTCTGACCCAACGTACTTTGCTGGCGGGCGGCATTATCGTGGTGGCGGTAGCGATCCTGATTTTGAGTCGTGGGCAGGGTACGCCGATCGTGGCACAGACAGAAGTGGCGGAGACGGAAGTGGCAGAAACAAAACACGCTTGATCCAGAGGCGGCGGAATGCGCTTTATCGTAGAGATGCAGGGGTGCAGAGACGTGGAGAGAAAATGCTTTGGGCTCTCTACCTCTGCGTCCCTGCGTTAAGAATTTGCGGCTGTGCTAACGATTCCAGTGGGGATAACGACCGAGGTCGGCACGGCGCAATTGCGCGGCGGGGGTAAACGCGCGGTTGCGCAGGCGATAGAAGACTTCGAACGCCAGCACTCCAAAGAAGAACAGGATGCCAGCCAAAATCAGAATAGCGAACGCGAAAGATAAAACAGTGATCATGAGCGACCCTCCTCAGTCAAGTGAACCCACTTGCGGGGTGGTACGGTCTGGTGGCGTGAAACACGCATTGCTCCGTAAATGTTAACGATAGTTTAAGGATATGATTTTTTTCTTAAATTTAAATAGGTCTACTTGGGATATTTTAGGGACATTTAGACTATCTATTTCATGAACAGTACGGACGCTGCGACGGGTCACCCCTGCAAATTCGCACTGCATCTATATTATAATCTGCATTATGTCGTCAATACACTACGTCCAAAAATCGCTGCTCGTTTTGCTGCTCTGCTGCCTGCTGGTCATCCCGTTGCAGGCACAGGACACGCCTGCCCCGGAGCCGACGGACGAAGCAGGGCTGAGCTTCGGCTTGAGCGCCAGTGCCGCACTCGATAGCAGTACGCCGCGCATCGTCTACACCTTCGACGGGCTGCGCGGCGAGTTCATTTCGATCAGTCTGCGCGTCACATCCGGCACGCTTGACCCGGTGCTGCTGGTGCTGGACAGCGGCGGCGCGGTGCTGGCACAGCACGACGACACCGCGAACGGGCGCGACATTGTGATCGAATCGCTGCGCATCCCCGAAAGCGGGCGCTACTTCATCGTCGTTGGGCGTTTCGGCTACGCGCTCGGCACGACCAGCGGCGGCTTTGACTTACAGCTTGAACGAATCGGCGTCAGCTTCAGCGATGGCAGCGGGCTGCGTTACGGCGACACGGTGCTGAACGAGATCACCGATACCGCGCCGCGCTTCTACTACACCTTCCGCGCCGAACGCGGCGACATCATCACGATCAGCATGGAGCGTACATCCGGCGACCTCGACCCGACGCTGCAACTGGTCAACAGCAGCGGGATCGTGATCGCTGAAAACGACGAGATCGAAGGCAGTGGTAGCCTGGACGCGGCAATCGTCGGCTATACGATTGAGGAAGATGGCATTTACGTCATCATCGCCACGCGCTACGGTCAGGTCGCCGGACGCAGCAGCGGCAGCTTTTTGCTGACATTGCAGACGGGCGCGCAAAGCGGACTCGGTGCGAGCGCACAGTTCGCGCTGGCGCTGCTGCCCGATCAACCTATCGAAGGCGAATTAACTGCTGACCGCTTCGAGGCGTTCTATCGTTTCGAGGGGCAAGAGTCAGACATCGTCACGATTGAGATGAGCCGCGTCGGGGGCGGGCTGGATACGTTCCTGCGGCTGCTGGATGACCAGGGCAATGTGCTGGCGAGCGATGACGATGGCGGCGGCGGGCAGAACTCCGCCATTCGCAATTTCGTACTGCCGTATACAGGCAGTTACACGGTCGTCGCCACGCGTTTCCAGGAGGCAGCCGGGACAACGACCGGCGCGTACACACTGACGCTGCGCGTGCAGGGCAATGCGTTTGACGGTGTGCCTGCCGATATGCAGCGGCTGACGTATGGCAGCACGGCGACAGGGACACTCGATGACCTCGTGCCGCGCCTGATCTATGCTTTCTACGGTACAGCGGGCGACACGATCACCATAAGCATGACCAGCGTTAGCGGCGACCTCGATCCCGTTATCGGCTTGCTGAATGCCAACCAGCAGCTGCTGGTGGTGGATGACGATAGCGGCGGCGCGCGTAACGCCTTGATCGAACGCTTCACGCTGCCGGAAACGGGCGTCTACTACATTCAGGCAGCGCGTTATGAAGGCGCAGACCGTCCACCGTCTTCCGGAGCGTTCCTGCTGGTGCTGGCGCAGCGGTTCGATTAGTGCAGTTGACGAACGGACGACACATGCGTCGCCCGTTCTGTTTTAGTGGCGTATCTCCGCGCCTCTGTGTTGAGATTGCATTTATAGTGCGGTTTGCACGGCGTCAATCAGCGTGGTGATGCTGGCGGGTTTGACCACCCGCTGCACCACGTTGGCGAACTGGCTTTCGCCATCGGGCGTAGGCGACCCGCTCATCACAATCGTCGGAATCTTGCTGATCTGCCCGTCCTGCGCCATATGACTGAGAATGTCCTCTCCCGTCATATCCGGCAGCACCATATCCATGATGAGGACATCCGGCTGAACACTGCGCAAGAGATGTAATCCCTCTTCCCCTGTACCCGCTTCAAACACGCTGTAACCCCGTGCTTCCAGATTTGCCATGACAAATAAACGTATGTTGATCTCGTCTTCGATGATCAGGATTGCTGCCATTATGTGTTGCTTTCGCCAAAGTTCTCGGTGACGGTCTGACTTTCTCGCGGATCGTAGCGGTAGAGGTCGCACATCTTTTGCAATATCTTGCGACTTTCAGGCGACTCACTGGCGACCAATTGATAGAAGTTGCCGAACGTCATCGACAATGCACTGACATCGTGGCGTGCCTTTTTTGCCACGTCGGGGGACGCTTCCAAAATGCTGGCAGCCAGGTCAGCCACCAGGTAGCGTGTCACTTTCAGCTTTTCTTCCACGCTCAGCTGACTCAATGCCTCGTCGCTCATGGTGTCCTCGTCTGGTGTGAGTTCCCGTGATAGGAGCATAGCGCACATGGGTGATGCGCAGGGAGCCAAGTGACCTATTTTACTCGTACTTACAATTGAATATCACCATGTGTGCCGTTCGCAGCGGGCAGCGTAAAGCACATGCGCGTCCCCTGGGGCGCGGCGTCCGCTGCCCAGATAGTGCCGCCGTGCGCGGTCACGATGCTTTTGCAAATGGCAAGCCCCAGTCCGACGCCCTTGCTTGCCTGTTTCGATTGCAACTGCGAAAACGCCTCAAAGATGGCGCTCCGCTTGTCCGGCGGGATACCCGGTCCTTGATCGCAGACTTCAACGACGACCATCCCGTTCTGGCGTTCCGCACAGATTCCGATTTCAGTGCCAGCGGGGGCAAACTTGACCGCATTGCCGACCAGGTTCGTCAGTACCTGCCCGATGCGGCGCACATCGACTGTGACAGGAGGCAGTTCCGGCGACACCTCGATTTTCAGAACATGATTCTTCGCCAGCGTATTCAACTGGTGTTCGGCAAAGGCGAAGATGTCATGGACGTGGACGTGTTCCAGCTCGATGGTAAACGTCCCTGCCTGAATGCGCGAAATCTCCAGCAGATGATCGATCAGTTCCGTCAGTTTGTCGGTCTCCTGATCGATGATGCCCAGGAATTTGCGCTGCTGGGCGGGGTCAAACGTCACATCGTCCGCCAGCAGCGTCGTCGTGAAGCCTTTGATCGACGACAGCGGCGTGCGTAGGTCGTGCGAGATCATCCCGACGAACTGTACCTTGGTGCGGTTCGCTTCTTCCGCCTTTTCGCGCGCGATCTGTTCCAGGCGCAGCAGTTCCGCCTTGTGCGCCTCAATCTCCTTCTGCTCGGTGATGTCGTAGGCGATGCCGAGCGTGTGCAGCGGCTTGCCATTGCGGTCGTAATCGATGATACGGTCATGTCCCCAGAACCAGCGCCACTCGCCATTTTTGTGGCGCATCCGGTACTCCGTCTGAACGGTCGTGCCGGGCGGCGACGCCAGCAGCGTTTGCACGGTGTTGATGCTTACCCGAAGATCATCCGGGTGCATCAGGGTCGGGAGCAGGCTGTCACCCATCTCGTTAACTTCCTGCGGCGTATAACCAAGCAACGGACCTATCTGTCCATTGATGTAGACATTGCGATGCTGTTGCAGATCGTACAAAAAGACAAGGGCGGTGATGTTATTGGCAACATGCGCCAGAAATGCTTCCTGCTCGCTCAAGCGCTGCTGCGTCAGCCTGATCTGCGTGACATCGATTGTGCTGCCGACCACGCGCACGGGCTTTCCGGCGGGGTCGCGCACAATGATGCCGCGCTCCCACACATAGACGATGTTCCCGTTTTTGTGCAGCATCCGGTGTTCGACCGAGTAACTGTCCTTCGCTTGCAAAGCAGTATCCACGATTTCCAGCGCGCCGGGCAGGTCTTCCAGGTGAATACGGTCAAACCACCACTGGCGTACAGGCTGCACCTCATCCAGCACATAGCCGAGCATATCGGTGATGCCAACGGTGCGTTCCACGCGGTCGGTCGTCAAATCCCAGTCAAAGATGATCGCGTGGACTGCCTGTGCCGCAAGACGGAAGCGCTCGTTCGCCCGCTGCAATTCACGTTCGGCTTTCTTGCGCGCTGTCACGTCCATATCCAGCCCGATCCATTCCTGCAGCTCGCCCGCATTGTTGAAGATCGGGGTTGCACGCGACTCGATGTCGCGATAGCTGCCTTCGGGCGAGCGCACTCGGAATTCATTACGGTAGACCGTCTTTGCTCTCAGGGTTTCGTGGAACACGTTAAGCATATGCTCACGATCGTCGGGGTGAATGACTTCCAGCCAACCCTTGTCTTGCAGTTCTTCCTGGCTCTGCCCGGTCATGTCCTGCCAGGCGGTCGTCTCGTAAACGGCATCTCCGCTGCCGCTCATCCGCCAGACATTCTGCGCAGTGGCATCAATCAACGCCTGATAGCGGGCATTGCTGCGCTGCAATTCGCGCTCGGTGTTCTTGCGCGCCGTCACATCCATCGTGATGCCCGCCCATTCGCGCAGCGTGCCGTCCTCATCAAAGATCGGTACCACGCGCACCTCGACATCTCGGTAGCTACCATCACGCGCCTGTACCCGAAACTCGTTCGTCCCGGTCTGGCGGGAGGCAATGGTGTCCTGTAACGTCTGTATGACGCGCGCCCGCTCATCTGGATGAACCGCTTCTATCCAGCCGTCATCCAGCATGTTCACATCTGCCTGCCCGGTTAATGCCTCCCAGCCATTCGTCGCGAAGATCGCCTTGCCTTCGGGACTCATCGTCCAGACGATCTGCGATGTCGCATTGACTAGCGCCCGGTAGCGCTCTTCCGTCTCTCTGAGCGCGGTTTGCAGGCGCACGCTGCCGATGGCGTTGGTGATGGCGATATGCAGTTTTTCCGAGGTGTATTCGGCTTTGGTCAGGTAATCTTGCGCGCCAGACTTGATGGCGCGGACGGCGATGCTTTCGCTGCCCTGACCGGTCATGATGATGATCGGCAGGCGGGCGCTGCGCCGGGTCGCACGCAAGTGTGCGATCAGCTCCAGCCCGTCGGTGTCTGGCAGCATGTAATCGAGCAGCAGGCAGTCAAAAGATTGCTCGCTGCACAGGCGCAGCATCTCTTCGCCCGTTTTGGCTTCGGTGACATAGTACTGATAATCAGGGATGCGGCTGAGAAACGCTTTGATCAGCACACGGTCTTCGGGATTATCTTCGACCAGCAATACATGACGTGGATCCATCATATTGCCCCCTGTGAATGTTAACGGTACGGTAAAGTTACAACATTAAGCCAGTAGTCGTCAAATGATTTCATCGCATCTGCAAACAGTGTGAAGTTCACAGGCTTAACGATATAGCTGTTTGCACCGTGCTGGTAAGACATTTCGATGTCCGCCGGGTTGGACGAGGTAGACAGGATCACGATCGGGATCATCTTGAGCGCCGGGTCCTGTTTGACCTCCTGCAAGACTTCACGCCCATCGGTGCCGGGCAAGTTCAGGTCAAGCAAAATCACCGCCGGGCGGCGCGGCGGCTGCCCGGCATAGTCACCTCTCCCGAACAGGTAATCCAGCGCATCTTCGCCATGCACGCAGCGCTCGATGTCGCGTTGTGTCGAAGATTGGCGCAGCACGCGCAGCGCGGCAGCGTAATCGGCGTCGTTATCTTCGACGATCAGGAGTAGGGGAGCATGTCCGTCAATCATACCTGTGTAATCCTTTTCAACATGAAATAGAACGGCAGGGCGTGTGGGTACAGAAACAATTAACCGTTACATTGACAAGCAAAAAGGGCATCAGGAGATCCTGCGAACCCAGAAAGCGCGCCTCTATCCACGCATAGCCGAAGTGTACACGCTGGAGACATTGTTGACACAGGGACGCGAAGTGTACATTGGTTCGCTGGCAGAGTGCAAATTGCGTTAACAGCCGACGGGCAAAAGCATCAAGTTACTGGCACAGTAAAATTTTATCGCACAATCTTTCGCCCGCTGCATCGGTTCAAACGTTAATTTAATGTTGCACACTTACGATAAAGAACGCATGATAAGGTTGACTCGAATGTATTGACGGTAGGTGTAGAGACAATGGCGAAAGACTACTATCAGATTCTTGGCGTTGAGCGCAGCGCCAGCGAAGACGAGATCAAGCGCGCCTACCGCAAACTGGCGAAGAAATATCACCCGGATACGAACCCTGGCGATGCCAGTGCGGAAGCGCGTTTTAAGGAAATCAACGAGGCGAACGAAGTACTGAGCGATGAAACCAAACGTGCACAGTATGACCGCTTCGGGCAGACATTCAGCGGCGGGTATCCCGGCACGGGTGGACAAACAACGTACACGAA
Source organism: Chloroflexota bacterium (assembly GCA_033763755.1). GTDB lineage: Bacteria > Chloroflexota > Anaerolineae > Aggregatilineales > Phototrophicaceae > Flexifilum. Next base: position 12,860 of record JANRJX010000054.1, on the reverse strand, counting down.
TGTCGATATGGGCGACTTTGCCGACCTGCTCGGCTCGATGTTCGGCAATATGGGGCGCGGCGCACCCGGTGGCACGCCACGCGGGGCGGGGCGGCGCAGTACGTTCACTGATTACGGCTTTGGCGGCATCCCGGCGCAGGAAACCGAGCAGACTATCAGTATTACGCTGGAAGAAGCGTACACCGGCACGAGCCGCATCGTCAGCCGGAACGGGCGCGACAGCCGCATTACCATTCCGGCAGGCGCGACCGATGGCACACGCATTCCGCTCGACGGTGACTTTGGCGGCGTAGTGTTGGTGGTCAAGGTGACACCGCACGGGCGCTTTGAACGCAGCGGCGATGATCTGACGGTCGAAGTCAAGGTTGATATGTTCACGGCGATGCTGGGCGGCGAGGCGCATGTGCCGACGCTGGGGCGCCCGATTAACCTAAAAGTGCCGCCGGGAACGCAAAGCGGGCGTAAAATCCGCGCGACAGGCAAGGGAATGCCGCGCTTGAATGGCAGCGGGCATGGCGACCTGTACGCGCGCATCCTGATCACGGTGCCGGAACACCTGACGGAGCATCAGCGCACACTGGTCGAGCAGCTCAAGGCGAGTTTGTAATGCTGGCATAGCTGCGCTCGTACACGCGCACAAACGCCAACCACCCGGTAGCCGCCGCGCTGCCACCTACCCACAGCCGCACGCCGTTCAACGTCAGCGTGCGTAGATCGGTGCGCGTCTCGCCTTCACAGGCGGGCGAGCGCGGCATATCCTCCAGCGCAGCAGTGCTGATAATGATCAGCGCACAGTCGTCAGGCGCGACCAGCGTCACCGTCAGCGGAGCCTGTACCTCGCTGGTGACGACACGCCAGCCTTCCGGGATGGCGACGCTGAACACGTCCGACTGGTAGCGCTCGTCAGCGATAACAACCGACGCGCCGGGTGTCTGTGCCAGTTGCGGCGGCACCTGCGCAGGCACGCAGGCGACACACAACACGAGCGCGAGCCAGTAGAGGGAGTAAGAAAAGTACTTATTCAGGAGACTAGTGGGGAAGAGTCTAGGGCGCACGATTCGGTGCTTCCGGGTTTGTTTCCATATCGCGCGTGCCGGGTTCGCCGCACCACGCCCAGCCCGCCCAGCGCGTTACCTGCCAGCCGCCTGCGCCGTCCGGCTGTACGTTCAGATACACGCACACGCCGCTGAACCCGCGATCCAGTTCCCAGAAGCCGATCATATCGACATGATAACCTTCGCCGTCTGGCATAGCGCGCCGAAATTCCAACCCGCGATACGCACCCCATTCGTCCGGGATGTACCCGGCGACGCAGCCAGAGACCATGCCGCCGGTACAGTTTGCCGCTACGTATGCCTGCAAGTCGGGGCTGAGATAGGCGGCAGCAGCCGCATCATCGCCACTGGCGGCGGCGCGGGCGAAGTTAATGGCGGCAGCGTTCGGCGGATACGTGTCCGGCGTCAGGAAAGCAGTCGCGGCGATAATTGCCAGGATAACAACGATGATGCCGAGCACGATATAGACAGTCCACTTCGATTTCATGCAATCCTCAACTAAAAATACAGGAGCCTATCCAACAGTTGCCTGTGCTGCTTTGATCGCGTCACGCAGTTTCAGGCTCTCGCGCAGCGGATCAACTTTCATCATCCCGTGCCAGCCGGGAATATTCATCAGTTCGATGCACACCGCGCCGCCGTAGCCCGCAGCCGTCACATCGCCCACAACCTTGCTGACGTCAATGCGCCCGCGCTCGAACGGCGTCTGCAACTGCTTACGCGCCGCCTGCCGCAGCTGAAGATGGCGCGCGTGTGGGACGAGCTTGATGATCTCATCGTGAAAGATATCCTGACACACCATCTGTGCCCAATCGAGCGTGATCTGCACACCCGGTACATCGCGCAGCAGCTTCTGCACGACCTCCGGCTTCTGCGCCATCGAATCCATATGCGGCTCAATGCTGAGCGGCAGCCCTGCCGCTTTCGCCGCCGATTGCATCTCGCGCAGGGCGGCAACCGTGCGCTCCCACGCGCCTGCGTCTTCCAGCGGCTGCGCCACGCCGGGCGAAATTGTGATACCGGGCGTTTCCAGCGCGGCGGCGAAGGGCAGCAGCGCCTTAAACAGATCGACTTCCTTCTGGCGCTTGTCATCTTCCGGCGCGGAGATGCGCGGCAGCATCAGGTAGAGGTCGGTCAGTTTGAGCTTAAAAAGTTGCAGGTCTTCGATGATCTCGTTGGCGGCGCGGCGCGGGTTGGCGGCGGCTTTGGTCGCGTTCAGGTTTTGCCCGCTGCCAATATCGACATAGCGAAAGCCCATGCGGGCAATCGTGCCGAGCGCCTCGCTCAATGTCAGGTCAGTAAAGCCCCAGGTATGACAGGATAGGTGCATTATCAGTTCGCCAGATCGGGCAAGGGGCTGAAGCCCCTTGTTCGCGGTTGAGTGTGTGGATTATAGCGCAGCCTGTTGCGCTTGCGCGGACTGTATTTCTGCATATCCTTAATGATCAGCGCGGCGCACATTGGAAAAAACATCATGGCACGGTTAGGCTGTGGTCTCGGCGTCTTGTTGATGGTGTTGGGATTTGTAGCGTTGTTTCTCATCGTGATGCTGCCGGTGATACCTGGCATCGGCGACCTCCCGCCACTGCTGACGCTTCAGGGCGCACTCTTTTGCCCGCCGGGGCACACCTATGATCAGGAATATATGAGCACGAGCGTGCGTCCGGGGGAAACGTTCCTGAGTGTCAATGGCTTCTGCACGGATGAAAGCGGCGAACGGCGCGCATTTACTGCCGAACAGGATGATCGGCGCATCGCCGTCTCGGCAGCAACGTTTTTGGTACCCTTCCTGATAGGCATTTTCCTGTTCATCTTTACCATCGGTCGGGTGGCGGGTACGCCGAAGGGCACGACGGAGTATGTGATCAGGATCAGGCAGTGAAGCCGGACGCCAGCGTGTCAATCGTCGCCGCGACCAGCCCTTCGACGGTCTTGTCCGGCGACAACGGTAGCTGGTTCTCGATTAATAGCAGCGCCAACCCGTGTATCGACGCGAACGACACTACTGTGCGCTGTTCGACTGGCTCGCCAAACGTGCGCGCAATCACACCCCACAGGATACCAAACGACTCTTTCGACACGGCGTAGAGCGACGGATAATCGGCGCGGTCTACAGTTAACCCGCTGAACATCTCGCGCATCAACGCCGGATGCGCCAGCGCGAACGTCACATACGCCTGTGCCAGTGCCAGGAACTGCCCGCGTCCGTCGTCCACTGCCACGCTGCCCAGCGCCGTTTGCATCGCTGCTGTCAACTGCGCAAAGCCATGCTCTGCAATCGCGGCGATCAATGCGCGTTTGTCGGCAAAGTGGCGGTAAGGCGCTGCGTGGCTGACCCCCGTCATGCGCGCCACCTTGCGCAGGTCCACACCCGCCACGCCTTCCTGGTTCAGCAGCGTCAGCCCGGCAGCGATCAATGCTTCACGCAATTGTCCATGATGATAAGTTTTCGCTTCAGTTGAGCTTTCCATGAGAAAAGCACTGCCCCATGTTGACATTGTAAACATCTTGCCCCTAGAATGATTACACTGTAAACATTCGAGATCAAGGAGCAGTTCGCATGGGCAATCCTACCACACCCGCCCGCAAAACGGTCATCATCACCGGCGGCAGCATAGGGCTGGGCTTCCACGCCGCGCGCCACATCGCCGGACATTATCCCGGCTGGCACATCATCATTGCTAACCGCACTGCCAGTGCCGCACAGGATGCCATCGCAAAGATCAAGGCGCAGTCGCCGAACGCCTCCATCGAGGCGATGACGCTTGACCTCGGCTCTCTGACGAGCGTGCGCGCGTTCGCCGCGCAGCTCATCGCCCGCCAACTGCCGCCCATCCATGCGCTGGTCTGCAACGCTGGGTTGCAACTGGTCAGCGATCAGCGTTCGGCAGACGGGTACGAATTGACGTTTGCCATCAACCACCTCGGTCATTACCTGCTGACTCAGTTGTTGCTCCCGCATATGGCAGCACCCGCCCGCATCATCAATGTCAGCAGCGGCACGCATTTCGCCAGTGCGGAAGCAGGTGCAGACAAGGGCGGGATGCCCGACCCGGGGTACACGACCGCGCAGGATGCTGCCTGCCCCCCGCCCGCCAGCGGCGACCCGCAGTTTATCGGACGCCAGCGGTATTCGACCAGCAAGCTATGCAACGTTTGGCACACGTATGAGCTTGTCCGACGCCTGGAACACAGCAATGGCAGCTTGCCACAGCCGATCACCGTCAACGCCTTCGATCCGGGGCTGATGCCCGGCACAGGGCTGGCGCGCGATTACGCCCCGCCTGTGCGCTGGATCTGGGAGAACGTGCTGCCCCGCGTGCCCGCACTGACGCGCATGATGTTCGGAGCAGCCCCCATGTCCGTCTCGGTGTCCGGGGCAAACCTGGCGCGGCTGGCGGTAGACCCGGCGTGGGCGGGTGTAACGGGCAAGTACGTACAGGGTGATAAGGCGGTCCCGTCGTCGCCCGCGAGTTATGACGAGGCGAAAGCGCACGAACTGTGGGAATCGAGCAAAGGGCTGGTACGGCTGACGGCTGCGGAGACGGCGATTGCCTGAATGTGAGAGCAAGTTTGCACTCTGATTACAAATTCAGCAATCTTCGCGGGCGAATTTGCTGTTTAATCGAGTGCAGGCGATTCTTCTTGCTACAAAGGCAAAGCATCATGTTTCAACGGTGGTCGCGCCGCTGTTACCGTCTGATGACGCTGTTGTTCGGCTGCAGCGCGGCTTGTATGTTCGCGTTGGCAATCGGCGCACGGCTGCGAGCGCAAACAGTCGGTGATCCGCTCGACATCACGCAACTGCCCATCGGTGACGAAAAGATCAGCGATACGCCACAGGTGGGCTATGTCTATCGCTGTGGCGGTGGGCAAAACCCGATGGGTATCGGCGGCGCACAGGTCGAAGGTCCCTGGATACGCGCTGACGGCACGTTTGACCTGACCGCGAAAGCGATTGTCGATGGCAATGTCATGTGGGATGAGGCGACATTCGAGGTTGTGCTGGTCGGCGATGTGCGTCTGCTAACCGGTAACAACCTGCCGACAACGCATGGGACAGGCATCTACCCCATCAGCGCCTCAGACGACGCCTATGCCTATGATCGTAACCCTAACAGCATCAGCGAGCAGACGATGACCCTCGAACTGCCCGCGAACCCGACGCTTGCCGCTGAACCCGGCTGCCTGACACCTGGCGGCATCGGCGTCTTGACGACAGGCGTCGTGATTTTCGATGCGCTCGACGCACTCAATCGCGACGCTGTGGCGCACGAAACGCAGGACGGCTGTGGCGGACACCCGGAAATCACGGGTGCATATCATTATCACAGCCTGACCGAGTGCATCGAAGATGAAGGCACAGGGCATTCGGTGTTGGTGGGCTATGCGATGGATGGCTTCGGCATCTATGGCGTACGCGGCGAAGACGGGCAGCCGATGACTAACGCCGATCTGGACGAGTGTCACGGGCACACGCATGAGATCGAGTGGGATGGGCAGATGGTCGAGATGTACCACTACCACGCCACGTATGAGTATCCGTACACACTGGGCTGCTTCAAAGGCACGTCGGTTGTGGCAAGCGAAGGGGGTGGCGGAGCGATGCCGCAAGGTGGACAGACTGGGCAGGGCGGTCAACCACCGGGCGGGCAGCCACCGCCTCCGCCGTCCGGGGGACAGGGTGGGCAGCCGCCACCACCGCCAGGCAGCGGCGGGTAAGTACGTAATCCTCTGACCTCACCCCTGCGGCGAGAGATGGATGATCGTCACGCCGTCACCGCCTTCTTTCGGCGTGGCGGCAGTGACCTTGCTGATCAACGGGTGTTGGCGCACGCGCTCCTGCACTGCCTTGCGCAGCGCGCCTGTGCCTTTGCCGTGAATGATGCGCGCGAACGGCAGTCCGCTCAAATACGCCGCATCGATATAATCTTCCAGTCGTTCCATCGCGTCTTCCACACGCGCCCCGCGTAAGTCCAGTTCCAGTCCAGGCGATTTCGGCTGCGGCGTCTGCACTTCCGGGATGGCGTCCGGGTCGTAAGCGGAGACGCGGCGTCGGCGCAGTTCCTTCTGCTCGCTGCGTGTCGGCTTCTTCAGTTCCATCAGCTTCGAGCGCACGCGCAGGCTGCCGATCTGCACCGTCGCTTCCTCGCGCTCCAGCTCGATGATTGTTCCTTCTGCCTTCAACGTCTCCAGCCACACGGCATCGCCCAGCTTCGGCACCCACGTCGTCTCAGCAGGCATATCGACCGCGTTTTCGACCGGCTGATTAATCTGTTTGCTCACGCTGTCCGTCCCCGCCTGCACTTGGCGCAGCGCGTCCAGCGGCAGCGAGGCATTGACCATGTCTTTACGCAGCCGACGCATCTCCGCGCGGAACTCATCAAGCTCGCGCTGCATATCGCGCCGCGCCGCCGCGATGATATTACGTCGTTCGTCCTCAGATGCGTTCAGGCGCACGGCAAGCTCGGCGCGTTCGTCTTCAATACGCTCACGCAGGCTGGCGATTTGCGCCTGCTGCTGGCGGATGTCTTCGCGTGTGCGGTGGATTTCGTCGAGCAGGTCATCGGCGATCAGGTCTTCGGTCGTGACCATGCCGCGCGCTGCTTCCAGAATATCCTCGCGCAAGCCCAGGCGCTTGGCGATTGCCAGCGCGTTGCTGCGCCCCGGCAAGCCAATGATCAGGCGATACGTCGGTGCGAGGGTTTCGAGATTGAACTCAACGCTGGCATTGCGCACGCCTGGCGTCTCGACACTGTAAATCTTCAGTTCGGGATGATGCGTCGTCACCATCGTCGTGACGCGCCGGTCGAGCAGATGCGTCAGTACCGCCCGCGCCAGCGCCGAGCCTTCGGCTGGGTCTGTGCCTGCGCCCAGTTCGTCCAGCAGCACCAGCGACTTATCGTCGCATTCGCGCAGAATGGCGATGGTATTGGTCATGTGCGACGAGAACGTACTCAGCGATTGTTCGATGCTCTGCTCGTCGCCAATATCGGCATATACACCTTCAAACACGCATAGCTTCGCCTTCTCCGCCGGAACGTGCAACCCGCACTGCGCCATCAGGCACAGCAGCCCGACCGTCTTGAGCGAGACCGTCTTGCCGCCCGTGTTGGGACCTGTGACGACCAGCACCCAGGTGTCGTCGTCAAACGTTACGTCAATCGGCACGACGTTGCCTTTGAGCAGCGGGTGGCGCGCTGCTTCCAGCGTGATGGTGCTGCCGGGGTGTCTGGCATTGCCCTTGATCTCGCGGAAGGCAACCAACTGCGGCTCAACCGCGCGGATGGCGTCGGCATACTTCGCTTTGGCAAATACCAGATCGAGATATGCCAGCACTTCGACCGTCGTGCCAATCATGTCGGAATAATTACCGATCAGTTCCGTCAGCACGGCGAGAATGCGCCGGATTTCCTTCTCTTCGTCCAGTTGCAGTTCGCGCCAGCGATTGTTCAACTCGACCGTTTCCAGCGGTTCGATGAAGAGCGTCGCGCCGCTGCTGGAAGAGTCGTGGACGACACCGGGAATTCTGCCCTTGTAGTCCGCCTTGAGCGGGATCACGTAGCGCCCATTGCGCGTTGTGATCAGCGACTCTTGCAGATACAACTGGTTGCCGCTGTTGCTGATCATGCGTTGGAGCTTGGTTTGCAGGCGGTCGAAGGCGATCTTCAAATCGCGGCGGATGATGGCAAGCTGTGGGCTGGCGCTGTCCTTGATCTCGCCATTATCGTCCAGCACGCGCTCGATTTCGGTCTGCACCTGCGCACATTCTTCGATGCGGTTGGCAACGTCCGAAAGCAGCGGATAGGTGCTCTGCTGGCGTCCGATAGTGCGTTTGACGGTCGTCGCCCGGCGCAGCGTGTGGCGAATTTCGAGCAGCGTGCGCGCTTCCACCAGGATGCCGCGCGTGGCGGCTTGCGCCGGACCACGTATATCACGCGCCCCGCCCAGACTGGTGTTGACCTTGTTCTCAAACATCAGTCGCGCTTCGCTGGTTTCCTGCTGCCAGCGCCGCGCTTCGTCCAGGCGCGTGCTGGGGAACAGTTCCAGCGCCAGCTCGCCGCCTGCGGAAAAGGTGGTGTAATCAGCCAGGATGTCGAGAATCTTGTTGAGTTCAAGCACCTGGGTTGTTTTTTCATTCATGAATGTGTCAGTTCGCTGCGTGTATCGGGCATCTTACAGGCAGTATATCACGGTCGGGGTGCACGTTCAATCGTGTAGTGATAATGGCTCATGAGAGGTCAAATGAGGGTGAGACTTGGCTCACCCTCGCATAACCCCGCGCTTTAACAGGCTAAAGCGGTGCAAAGAGTCCCAGTGTCGCATCCAGCAGCGACTCGAGGGTGGCGTTCACCTCCCCATCGCCGCTGCTCTCTATCGTGAAGACCAGGACTGCCCCCGACTCCGGTTGGAACAGACTGTAGGCAATCCCCACAATCGCACCCGTATCGGTCGTGGCACTGTACTCCATGCGGTACGCGGGCAGCCCGCCAAGCGTCGTTTCAACGATCTCGCCTGCCTCGTCAGCGATGGTCTCCACAAGCTCTAACAGCGCTGTCTCTGCTTCAGTGTCATACAGGGCAGTCACTGCGAGCGACTGAGTGCCCTCAATATCGCCCAGCAGTTGAGTCAAACTGCCGTCGTCGTTGCTGATCAGTACAGACTCGCCCCACGCAAACGGATACTGGAAGTAGACGCCTTCATTCGTATCTGTAAAACCACGGAGGCTGTCATCTACCCCCTCATTATCGATGACCACTTCGGTCCGCTGCACAATGCGATTGCCCGCCAGATCGCTCATCGCCAGTTGAACGCGATAGTCACCGCTAAAGGCAGGCTGGAAGTTGATAGTGAACGGCGTCAAGCCAAAGGTCAGCGGTCTATCTGATTGCGGCAGGCTTTGGACTTCGCCTTCGGGGGTGATGATGAACAGATCGACAATGAACTGGTCACCCGGCAGCGGGCGGGCTTCATACGGCGCGTTGTCCGCGATTGCCAGCATCCCCTGATACGTGTAAGTCGCCGTGTCAAAGATCAGGTAGGCGGGCTGGCTGCCTTGGGCGTTGACAAATGTGCCCGCGATGCTCATTTCGCCACCAGAAGCACTGCTGGACTGCGGGAGACCGAGTGCGCTGCCGCTGCCATCGCTGACATATGGCAGCGCAACGCTCCAGGTGAAGGTGCTTGGCGTCAGTTCATTGGGATACTCGACCACTGTTTCCCCGGTAGGCAACAGCGAAGTATAGGAAATCGGGGAGTTATCGACGATCACCTGCGTGCCATCTTGTTGTAGATAGAGGATCGTGTACGAGAGATCAACCACGCCTTTGCCGCCTGCATCGAAAAAGATGACAGGGGTATCGAGGCTGCTGCCTCGCTCGCCCAGCGTGAAAACATCTGTGATCTGGAGTTGAAGCGCGCTGCCATCCAACTCGGTGGCGATGGTTTCATAGAACCGCAGCAGATAATCCTGCCAGAACGTCATGGATGATGGCGACTGTGTTGAATACTCTATGCCAAAAGCCTCATAAATTGGCTGTGTCGAGGGCAGATAAATGCCCAATCCGTTAGCACCGGGCAGCCTGCTGTCCGACTGTGAATAGGCAACGGTACGGTCATATGCCGCTATCACTTCCTGTGCAGCCAGATACGCCTCTTCTGTGATGGTCGTTTGCAGACTGAACCAAGTCATGAAATCGCGCAGATCGATATAGGAATAGAAATCGGCGCGGTCACCGAGCGACGCGCCAAAAGCCTGGCTGTTATTGCGCGCCGTTCCCAACGCCGACAGCAGTTCCACTGTGTCTACCGCCACGACCTGCGCGAATTGCTCCAGCGATGCCAGCAGCGCGGGCACGCCTGCCGTATCAACCAGTGCCAGATCGACTTTGGTACGTGCACCTTCGCCCGCATAATAAGCCATATAGCTGTCGATGAAAGCAGCCCCCACCTGGAAGGCATCCCAATCGGGATTTGCTTTCATGGCATCAATGCTCTCGCGGTATTCCCAACCGTTGCCGGGGATGACTTCCTGAGCGAACAACACATAGCTGGCGTGAGGTTCAAGCATAACCGCAACATCCGTCACGCCCATCAGACAAGCATCAAAGCCGACGATGTCAAAGCGTTCAATGCCTAACTGCGCGCGCGCTGCTCCCAGTGCCGAATCAATTTCTGGTAGCGTTAACATAGACTGGCTGTTGCCGTAGTCTGGACCCAGACCGCGCCAGCCAGCGCCGTGACTGCCTATGACGATCATGTAGTGACTGGCAGGATAGTTTTCTACACCCCAAACGATGAAGTCGGTCAATGCCTGTGGGTCGCCCATATCCACTTCGCCGAGGGTTTCGACGGCGGTCTGCTCAAAGGTGACGCCGACATTGTTGTTGGTATAAATCGCCTCAATGGTGGCATCATCAAATGTGGCAAGTTCTGCATTGACCTGGTCGGCATCCAGCCCCTGCTCGACAAAAAAAGTGAGCAGCGCGGCGCGTTTGCCGTCAATATCTGGAACAGGCAGCGCGGGAGACTGCTCGATGAAGAAACGACGTGTATCCGTCCAATCGCCGAAGCGCCCATCATACCCCTCTGCCCGATCCAACTGCGCAACGATGTTGACTCCGTCACCGCTGCCAGTGGTCTGCATTTCGTAATAGTCGTTAAACGCGGCGCCTTCAAGATCATTGTCGACAGCCGTGTAATGTAAGATAGTCCAGTTGGCGTTTTCCTGCGCCAGCCCAACACCCGGCAGAATGAACAGAATCGTGATCAATGACAACCATCCGAGTTGCTTCATCTTTGCCTCACACTGTTTATGAAATGGAAGAACTTTCGCCGCCTCATCGTAGCATGATCTGGCTGCAGGCACTGTTAACGTAAACGAACAGGCGCCCGAGCCACCGCATTCCTGCCTCGCGCTCGGCGTTCGTCGTCAGGTGGTTGGCGTCTGCTGCGTGAACGTCAGAATGTAATGCAGTACGCGCCGCAACTGGTGAAACGCCTGCTTCTGTGCCACACTCCGGCAGGGTTATCGTCACCGAGAGGAATCGAGATCATGCAGCTTGGGTTTGTGACCGCGATACTGGAAGAGCAATCCCTGGAAGAGGTATTCGCGTTTGCGTCGGCACAGGGCTTTGGCTGTATCGAAGTCATGTGCTGGCCCGTTGGCAAGGCGGAGCGACGTTACGCGGGTGTGACACATATCGATGTGAATGACTTTAGCGCCAGCGATGCCGCCCGCATCAACGGATTATCGCAGCAGTACGGGGTGGCGATCAGCGGACTGGGCTACTACCCGAACCCGCTGACCGCCGACCCTGAAGAGCGCGCGATCTATGTTGAACACATCCAGAAGGTGATCGCCGCATCGTCGCTGCTCGGTGTCGGCATCATGAATACGTTCATCGGGCGCAACCCTGCCAAACCGATTGAGGACCAGTGGGACGATTTCGACGCGGTCTGGAAGCCGATCATCGCTTTTGCCGAGAGTCAGAACGTCAAGGTCGGTATCGAAAACTGCCCGATGCTCTTCAGTCTGGATGAGTGGCCCGGCGGCAAGAATCTGGCAGTATCGCCTGATGTCTGGCGCAAGATGTTCGAGCGCATCCCCAGCGACAACTTCGGGCTGAACTATGACCCATCGCACTTGATCTGGCAGCATATCGACTATGTGCGCGGCATTCACGAATTTGGCAAGCGCTTCGTCCACGTTCACGCCAAAGACCAGAAGATCAACAGCGACCTGCTTTACGAGCGCGGCATTATGGGGTTGAAGTGGCACACGCCCAAGCTGCCGGGGCTGGGCAGCGTGAACTGGGGCGCGTTCTTCTCGGCGCTGTCGGATGTGGGGTATGACGGCGCAGTCTGCATCGAAGTCGAAGACCGCGCCTACGAAGGCTCACTTGAAAAGCGTCAGCGCGCGCTGACACAGTCCAAGCGCTTTTTAGAGCCGTATATGTATTAAATGGTAGGGGCAGGATACATCCTGCCCCTACCAACCTCTCTCATGATTTACTCATCTTCATGCCCATAACCTTTAGGTGCATTTCCAGTCGTTATGTATGTCGCCCGGATGCGCAACGGGCGACATATCGCAACGACTTTAGAGGATTTGAGAGATGACACGTAAATCACTGTACGCACTGATAACCTCAGGAACGCTGCTGTTCGGTGCAGCGCTTGTCCCTGCCTTTGCCCAGCAGACGACGCCCACGCCTGTCCCGACGGTCAGTACGACCACAACGCCTGTCCCGACGGTCAGTGCGACCACAACGCCTGTCCCCGCGACTGCACGTCTGGAAGTCTACGGTGCCATTGAGCAGATCACCGCTACGGAGATCACCGTCAACGGGCAAACTTACCCGCTCGTCGATGTCTATACCGATGATGACGTTCGCCTGGTGGTTGGCGAAGTCGTGGAATTGACGCTCGTACAGCGCAGCGGTGCATGGGTGCTGGTCGAAATTGACGATGTGGACGGTGACGACGATGACCGTACACAATCGGAATTGAACGGCGTCATTGAAAGCATCAACGGTACGACCATCGTCGTCAGCGGGATGACGATTGACATCAGCAGCGCCGTGATTGAAGACGCGCTGGCAGTCGGGATACCGGTCGAAGTTTATCTGACACGCGGCGCCAACGGTCAGTGGGTGGCGACGCGCATCGAGCGTGACGACGATGACCGCAGTTACGATGATGATCGTGGTGAGCGCGGCGACGACGATGATGATCGCGACGGACGCGGTAGCAATAACGGAGATCGCGATGACGGGCGTGGGAATGGTGGCGACGACGACAGCG
>JANRJX010000053.1:0-1578 GCA_033763755.1 Chloroflexota bacterium | reverse complement strand
CGCGTCTATACGCAGCGTGTAGGGCGTGTCGGAATGCGCCCATGCCCAGCAATGGGCAAGCGGTTGTAGATGTGGAAAGGCAGGTAGTTGGACGATTAACGCCTGATCGTAAACCTCCAGATGCGCCGGCTGTGACGCGGGCAGCGCCGCAGCGTGGAGGATCATGATGTTATCGCGCAGCACGACTCGCCCACTCCAGCGAAGCGGACCGTGCAGGAGCCAACGGAACGTGCGCCAGTCGATCCGATGGCGCACCGTTCGCCAGAGGGCGCGGGGACGGTAAGACGCGCCCGACACAAGCTTGTCCAGCAACTGCAACACAGCCGATAGTGCAGAGGCGCTAACGACAGGAAAACCGAATTGCAGCCAGTGTGCGCTGCTGTGCCTGAGATCGTCCACAATCGCTGACCAGACGTGCGCCAGCGGGTCCGCCGAGGCGAGCCAGTGCGAGAAGGCGGGCGTAGGCGTGTCATCGTGCAGCAGCGCCGCGACGTGGGCGACGTAGTGAAGCCAGCGCAGCCGATGGGTATGACGCTCGCTGCGAATAGCGTGAAGGGCATCTGGCAGGACGAGGCGCTGGTTGATGGCGCGTAAGGTTTGAACCGAGAACCAGCGCCCGAAGCGCGAGGGCGTGCGGAGAGACTGGAAGCTGGCGACAAAAGCAACCAGATCACGCATAAAGTTAGCACTGTGCGACTTCGACTCGATGCCGTCACGCCAATCAACAGGGTGTTGCACAGGTTCAGGCAGGGGCAGCGGCGGCAACAACGCCGCCACTTCATCTGGCAGTCTGATGACTGTGGATGCGCCGCGTTCGATCTCGATCATAGCCAGATGCCAGAGCTTTTCGGCGGTAGAGACAGGGCGCTTCCAGGGATGACGCGGTGAGTCGGCACGCCAGGGACGATAGCGGCGAATGATGCCGTAGCGTTGGCAGAAGTGTGTCAGTCGCTGCTGCCCACCTGATGCCTGTAAATCGCGCAGCGCGGTCAGTTCATCGTCGGTCAGTTGTCTGAATGCGCGTTGTAGATGACCGTGTTCAAGCAACCAAGTGCGTAGGCGAACACCTGCCTGTACGCGGGTGTCGTTGTTATCAAATGGAAGATTGTAAGCACGAGCAGCGGCACGCAGATTGCGCCATGTCCGAGTTTGCAACAGTGCGACCATTGGGCATTTCCTTGATAAACCGCTATCGACTATAGCGCAGGTCACAGCGGTTCCGGGTGGCTCAAAATTTGCCCCGACGCCGGAAAGCGCGAAAATGATATGATTAAGCGCGTCCCGACGAGAAGTGGCAGTCCAAAACTCATCGAAAGTCTCATTATTTCGACACCTACCATCACCGTTTGAGCAATGGCTTGCGCGCTGCCCGGAAGCGTGCTACATTGATGTGATACAGTGTGTCCTGAAGCGATTCAGCGCGCTGGTGAGCGCAGGGCAAACAGCCCTTCACCGAGAGGTGAACCCCTTCGGGGGACTGAAACGAATATTCCTGCCACTATGAATATCGCAATAGCGGTAGCTTCACCGAGAGGTGAACCCCTTCGGGGGACTGAAACGTACTCACAGGTAGATGTG
>JANRJX010000052.1:0-7466 GCA_033763755.1 Chloroflexota bacterium | reverse complement strand
ATCCAATCCCGGACGCCCTCGCCCGCCTCGGTGTGAGGGCAACAGCGGTTCCAAGCGTTCCCATTGTTCGTTGGTCAATTCATATCGTCTGTTCATTGCTCCATTTTATTTTGGCTCTCCCATTTTGCATACACGCCCTAGACGCATTGTATATCAAGCGCCTTGCTCTTGCCGTATTTTCACTCACGGGAGCAGGGCGTTTTGTATTGGAGGCAGATAATGAATAGGACAATCAAATCATGCCACGTCCATTGAAGCGCCCTGAACAGCCGATTGACCCATACAAGGCGCAGCCCTTGCCATTGGGTCGCCCGGCAGCTGTCTACTACCGCCAGTCGTCTGAAGGGCAGATTGGCAACATCTCGACCACGCTCCAAACCATCGACATGATCGAGCATCTGCTCCATCAAGGCTATGTGCGCGAGAATGTTCACATGATCGACGCCGACGCCGCCGTCAGCGGGACGAAGAAGATTCACGAGCGTAAAGGCATGACCCAGCTCATGCAGATGATCGAAGCAGGACAGCTTGGCTTGGTCGCCGCGCAGGATGTGGATCGGTTCTTCCGCGACGTGACGATGATCGAGACGAACAAGTTTATCGAAGCCTGCCGGGCACACAACGTGCAGGTGATGACCCCGCGCATGGTGTACGATTTTGCCCATCCGATCATGGGATCGTCGCATATCAAGATGTTCCGCGAGGAAGCGCAGCGCGCCGCCGACTACCTCGAATACCAGATTCGGGGGCGTTTGGTGAAGGCGCGGCACAGCCGGAGCGCGGGTGGCATGTGGTCGGGACGGAAGATTCTCCCCGGTTTCATGGTGGACTGCCGCGCGAAGGTGAACGAGCAGCGCAACCCCGACTTTCGCAAGTACAAGCGCTTCGATCTCTATGCCGATGTGGCGCTGCGCTATTTCGAGTTATTTCGCGAAAACAACGGCAACTTATTTCAGACGTGGCGGTTTATCGAACGCAATGGCCCGTATTTCCCCGATATTGTCGAGGGGATGGTGCCGGAGGGCTTCAAGGCGACGGATCATCTCGACCGTCGTTCGCTGGTCACGGGCAAATTGACTCCCTCAAGCACGGGACTGGAATACATGTTGGTCAATGTCGCGTACATTGGACACTGGGTGCATATGGGCGCAGTCGTGCAGTGGAACAACCACGAGCCGATCATCCCGCTCGACCTGTTCATGTATGCCTTCAACCGCCTCTCACCGACCGACTTTCACGGTGAGCCGAACCCGGATTATGTCCCGTACCGTCCGTGGATCCGGCATGATAAGGCGGAGCGCTGCGCCGAACCGCCAACCTATTCCGGGTTGATCTACACCGACGATTTGCCCACCCATCCGCACAAACGACTGGCAGGCGTCTGGAATGCACATGCCGAGAAGTACGAGTATCTGCTCAACGAGTATCCCTACCGTTCAACGGTCTGGAAGCTGCGCACGTTCATCCTCGACGGGTTGATCGACGAGATGCTGCTCGAACGCCTGCGGGCGACGACGATTGACGAAGCGGCGTGGGCAGCAGCGCTGGCGAGCTTTGAGAATGTCGATCAATCCGAGGTGCGGCGGCTGAAGGCAGCGATCCGGCAGGCGGAAACGGCGAAAGATAACATCATCGCCAGCTTGGGACTGCTCTCCAATGCCGAAATGGTCGCCCGCGCTCAGGCGCAATTCGAGAAAGCGGATTACGAGATCGCCAATCTGCGGACTGAACTCGCGCGGATTGAGTCGGGTAAACAGCGCTCACGCTCACTGGTCGAAGCACGTCCCGCCTTGGAGCTGGTTATCGCTCGATGGAACGATGTGCCGGGTGAAGAAAAGCGGGCGCTGTTCGAAGCATTCGCGCACTACATCAAGATCACGAAGGTGACGCGACACACGAAACATGTGACTGTGTTCTGGCGCGATGGCAGCACCTCTATGCGCAGTACCACCCACAAGGCACGTGGCTATTTCTGGGATGAGGAAGAACTCGAAGCGTTGCGCGAGATGTTCGACAGCAACGTCGATCAGTGGGAGATTCTGCGCGAATTCCCCGATTATACGTGGCGGTCACTGCAAGAACGCTACGCCTATCGCTACGGCAATGGTTATTATCCGAAGCACTATGCGGGGAAGAAACCCTATAACCGCTTTGCCCGGTGGCAAGATACCGCAGAGTATCAGGCAGAAGTCAATGCGTCACAACTGGCGGCGAGTGGTGCATCCATTGATCGATCATGACCGCTTTTTTTCTGCGGGTACGGAAGGTCTTGGCAGCTTCGATCAGGAAGTCCAAGAGCGACGGATGGCGCATCAGCCGGTAGACCTCATCGACGGCGATGATGCGCGGCTGCTCGTCGATCAGGCTGTCGCGGCGGATGGCAGAGAGCACCTGTGTGTATGCCAGCGCTTGCAGGATCGGATCGCCTTCCAGTTCGTGAAAGGAGAAAACGCGCGGACTGATCCAGTCGCGTCCGCCGCGCGTCAGATCGACATTCGTCGTCCCGTTGAGAAATGCCGACCACGGTCCCGATCCGGTACAAAGCCCGGCGATTTCGTCAGCAAGGTCGCGAGCGATGGCTTGCATGGCGGGCTTGTCGCCCAGACTCCCCAGCACATCACAGACCGTCTCGCACGTCGGCGCGAGGTCAGGCGTGACGCGGGTGAGATCGGGGAACCCACGATAGAGCGTCTCCAGCTCCTCACCGAGCAGCCCGCGTTCGAGGTTCTCGCGCTGTCCGCCAGAGAGCTGCCGTCCCAACACGGTCTCATACAGGCGCGTCGTGTGGCTGACCTGTTCGAGGAGCGTCGGGAACATCACATCCTGTGAATTGAGCTTGGTCGCCTTTGCGCTGAGTACGTACCACGGCAGTCCGAAAGCGTTGGCAATATGCCGTCCATGACCCATCGGTTCGAGGAAATCAAACGAAATGCCGTTTTCAGCGTACTCGCGGGTCAGGTAACAGTTGAGCGCGAACGTTTTGCCGTAGCCCGACTGCCCAACCCACACTTCGTGCGTCGCGCGTTTGTCCCGCCACGAGTTGTGAAAGACCGGATACGCCCCGCCGACTGCTTCACCGCGCAGCACCCCATCGGTCGTCGAGAGTTTGCGATAGCCGAGCGGCGCGAGCATCAGCGCCAGTTCGCGCGAGGTGACCGGCCATGTCGTGGTCGGCAGGTTGATGACCTTCGTCCGGCGGGCGGTGAAGAACTCGACCGCCCGCGACAGCAGTTCACCGACTTCTTGGCGGAGCGAGAACCATGCCCGCGTTTCGTTGATGACGGCTGCAACGCGCTCTTTCAACGTCTCCAGATCATCCGCCGCGATCGCGACGGCGACCTGCACCAGATGCAGGACATCCCCATTGTTGATTTCCGAGAGCGCCCGACGGCAGTCGGCGACGCGCTGCACCGAGCGACTGTCCTCGCCGCGCACCCCCGCCAGATGCACTTGGTACGCCTGAATGATGCTCTCAATCGCGTCGATGGCGGCGTTCCGGTCATACGTCTTCGGGATATCCACCGCCAGCGCCAGCGGGAAATTGAGGCGGAGCAGCGGCGGCAGCGGGCGAAAGAAATTCCACGTCGCCGGGGCGAACTCGTAGCTGGTCAGCACCGCCCAGTACGGGCGACCGCCGGGACGACCGGACGGTGCGAGATGCCAGAACGGGCGGTCGCGCAGCTCGTAGCGCCCGTCGAACAGTGCCGGGAATGCCGCTTCGGTCACGGGGGTGTCGAATGCCGATGAGAGACCGCCCGCGACAGCACGCGGATTGCCGTCGTGCCACACCGCCATCCCGCACAGTGCCCGCTGATACTCCGCGACCGCGTTCATGCGCTCGTACTCGCGGCGATATTCAATGAGCAGATCGCGGCGCTGCTCGTCATCAGTCTGGATTTCTGCCTGATCGAGCGCCGCGATCTTGGCGTCGAGCGTGGCGGGCATCTGCCAGCACAGGAAGCGGGCTTCCCCGGACAGCGTGCGCAGCCACGTTGAGAAGCGCGCTTGCAATGCAGAGACACCTTCTTCGGTCGCGTGCAGCATGATGTCGAACGGTTCGATCAGAAACGTGCGAACACTCGTCACAGCGCCTCCTCTTCCAGCGGCGATCCAACAAACATCAGCCCATCACCGCGATCGAGGTCACGGGCGCGGGCGAACGTCACCCACTCCGACAGATCGACTTCGACCAATCCGGCGGGCGGTGCGAACAGACGGTGTCCATCCAGCACGGCGGCATCGGTTGGCAGGGACAGCATCTTCGCCACTTCCGCCGCCATCCCGACAGGATTTTCAGCCGCTGCCAGCAGGATCGCGCCGCGCAGGTTGAGCCACAGGCGCATCCACAGCGGCAGTCCACCGCGCGGCGCGGTCAGCGTGATCAAGAGGATCGCCACGACAATGCCGACCGGAATAGCGATGTCCGGCAGGACGAAGCGGCACACGGTGTACGTGAACCCGCCCGCGATCCCGCCGAACAGCAGGCGCTTGAACGGGATGCCGCCGAAGCCTTTCTCATCCCGGCTGAGGATGTGCGATTTGAAGTCGGCTGCCATGCAGTTTCTCCACATGAAATGGCGCGGAGGTAGACGACTACCCCCGCGCTGGCGGACACGGCGATTTAGGTGAAGGAAATCAGCGCGGTGACGGACGAAGCGAAGACGACGAACAGGAGACCGATGACAACTTGATTGGCGGCTTTCGGATTGTCCTTGTGGAGTAGAATGGCGGCGCGGAACGCATCGCTGCGCCCGTTTCCGCCAAGCCCTCCCCGAACCGGACGGGCAGGTTGTCCCTGCATCCGGCTCTCCAGTGAAGTCCAGTTCATAACTCATGCTCACTTTCTGGCGGTATCGCCGTGATGGTGCGCCTGGTGGCACACGCCACACAGCAGTTTTGCGTTCTGTTCATACCCGGATGCCGCGCGCGGTTTTGTTCCACGCCCTGTGTTGCGAAGGCGTTTGGGGTGATGGGCAATGAGCGGGATGTTTTCCGCACCACAGCCTTCACACCGACCGTTTGCGGCGGCGACCAACTGCGCTTTGCGCTCGATGCTGTGTCCATCCGCCCATGAGGTGATGATGTGCGGCGGACGGTCCTGCACCGTGCCTCCCGGAGCCAGGATAGACAGGCGTGACGGTGGCTTATTCCAGAGAAACAGCCGTTTCCTGCGCGGATTGAGAATGGCGAGGGCTTTTCTGCCCGTGTGCGGATCACGCCAGTAGTACCGTTTTGCCACCTGACCTATCGAGAGACTGTGTTTCCGCGCCAGATAATTTGCCGTCAGCCAGAACACGATACTGGTCAGCCTGCCGAATGAATGGCTGGCGTCGTAGGCATAGCGGAAATATTCACTCCAGCCGCGCGCAATGGCGTTGACATTCATGAACACGTCCAGTTCTGGCGCTGGGCGATAGCGGGTCGCCTGTTGCAATTTCGCTGTCACTTCCCGTTCCTTTTCGACGGGTATGGAGAGCCTCGCCCAATATGTCCCGTTCGGATTGCGGATGCCCTGCACGTCGTATCCCAGAAACCGCAGTTTGTCGCTGACGTGTGTGACCAGGGTTTTCTCTTCGCTCAAGGTCAATCCGAGCGTCTCTTGCAGCCAGGTTGCCATTTCCGCCTTGAGCTGCTCTGCCTCACTCCGGGTCGCTGCACTGAGCATGACCAGAAAATCGTCGGCATAGCGCACGTAGCGAATGCTGCGCGGGCTTTGGGAGGGGCGTGTGTGCTTGCGTGCCTGTTCCAGCCGCTTCAACTCGGCTTTCACTTCATCCGCTTTGCGCCCTTTCGGGAACGGTTCGCCACGCTTGAGCAGTTCACGCAGATATTTGATGCGGCGCGTCTGCTGGCGATACTCCTTCGTCTGACGCTGGCGGTATGCGGCATTGCTCTCCTGAGGCGGGTTAGCAGCCCATCGCTGCGTCATCCACACATCGAACTCATGCAGAACAACGTTAGCGAGCAGCGGACTGACGATGCCGCCCTGTGGTGTGCCTGAGTAGGTGTTGCGAAACTGTCCTTCTTCCATCACTCCCGCCCTGAGAAAGCTGGCGATAAGCGCCAGGAAGCGCTCGTCGCGGATGCGTTTCCGCAATGTCTCCAGGATGACGCGGTGTGGGATGGCGTCGAAACAGCTTTTGATGTCGCCTTCGACAATCCATGTGGTTCCCGCTTTGTAGGCGTATGCCATCGTGCGAAGCGCAGAAATCGTGCTTCGTTTCGGGCGGAAACCGTGTGAACACGGCAGGAATGCAGGTTCGTAGATGCTCTCCAGCACCATCGCCACCGCGCGCTGCACAATGCGGTCTTGCAGTGCCGGAATTCCGAGCGGGCGCAGCTTACCGTTCTTCTTCGGGATGTACACACGGCGCAGCGGTTTTGGTTGGTATGACCCCTTTTGCAGCATCTCACGCAGATTGACGAGCGTGAGCGGGTTGATGTCTGCGCGCGTTTCACCGTCCGCACCTGCGGTGCGGCTGCCTTTGTTGCTATAGATGTCCTGCCATGCCTGCGAAAGCGTACTCATGTTGCACACCAGTTTGTACAGCTTGTCGAAACGTTTCTCCGGGCTGGCAGTCGCCAGCTTGCGAACATGCTCAAGTTCGTGATGTACAGCGTGCATGAGGTCTAACACCTCCATCTATTCACCTCGACCTGAGAAACTCCACCTGTGACCCTTCGCCCTGTACGCGGCTCTCCCGCGCGCCCTGGTGGGACGTTACCCCCACGACTACTACAGTCACTCCGTCCCCATGCTGCCCGATACGGTTCAAGCCCGCCTCACTGTTGGCAGTGAGAGCAGCACGGGTTCTCCGGTAGCTATACATGCACGTACTGGATAGGGTCGGGTCGGTTTCCGAACGGGTTCTCTCAGACTGAGAGCTTTGCAAACGGACGAGTTCGAGTTGTCAGGCTCGCACCCGCTCCCCGCCTTGCGGTGGGTTTCAGTCAGTATGGAAGCTCCTGACCTACCGTTCGCACTGACGTAACAAGCCATTTCGTCAGTTTCGGGCGTTCGTCCCGTCTCACCTTTGCCAATGACCGGCTGACCCTTTCTATCCCGCTCCGACCGTCCACCTATTGGGAATTGGCTTTCCCCGCATGGCTCGGTTTGTCCCTCGGAGGCTGACCACAGCCAGGCGCTTAATTCCTGACTGCGCCGAGGTGAGGACACGTGAGCCTGACCTCACGTGGCACGTTCGTGCATTGCATGTATGCCCTTACGGACGCCCCTTCCAATCCCCTATTAAAGGCCACGAGCTTCCCATATACATGATGCCCAGCCCCACGAAGCCTATGACAGCGGCGATTGGCGCGATGATCTGCGCCACCGATTGAATGTCTCCGAACAAGTCCTGAATGGCGGTGCTGAGATCCACGAGCGCGGCTCCCTGACAAGTAGGCGAGTGCGTCGGGGTGGAGCGAGGGTGCGCGGTGACGTTCTGGCGGCTGCTCCGGGCAGC
>JANRJX010000051.1:0-4531 GCA_033763755.1 Chloroflexota bacterium | reverse complement strand
ACATACGGGCGATAAATTCGGAAGTCATCAGGGCATCCTGAGCGGGCGATTATGCGGGCAGACGTTGACAAGCATACCGCACCGAGTCAGTCCACATAACACCAATGTGGTCTGTGGACTATGGGTGTGGTGGCGCTGGCGGTTCAGTTACTATATGCGTGGCGGGGTAGAAGGTGTGAAAGGCAGTGCGTTAACGTGTTTGTAACGTTGCTTTGCTACACTCAATACATATCAGATAAGGGATGGACACATGAGCCAGGCAAACACCAAAATCACCAAGAGCGACGCCGAATGGCGCGCACAACTGACACCAGACCAGTACCGCGTGCTGCGCGAACACGGCACCGAGCGCCCTTTCACAGGCAAGTATGTCAACACAAAAACCGACGGCACATACTTGTGCGCGGCGTGCGAGCAGCCGCTGTTCGCGTCGGATACAAAGTTTGAGAGTGGCAGCGGCTGGCCCAGCTTCTGGGATGTCGTCCAGGAAGGCAATGTCGAAGTCAAGCACGACTACAGCTATGGGATGCATCGCATCGAAGTACTGTGCGGGCGCTGTGGCGGGCATCTGGGTCATGTATTTGAGGATGGTCCGCGCGACAAGACCGGGCTGCGCTATTGCATCAACTCCGCTGCCCTGACCCTCGCGCCGAACGATGACACAAAGTAAGACGCTACGGTTACGCGACCATCTCGGAATGCCTGAGAGCAGGCTCCGGGATGGCGCGCCTAACCAAACGCGCTGATGTCTTCGTCCGCAACCGCGATAACACCCAGCGTCACACCGACGGCGACGGTTTCCCCTTCCGGCACGATTATCTTGCGCAGGATACCCGTGCCATACGCATCGATCTCGACCGTCGCCTTGTCGGTTTCGATCTCTAGCAGCGTGTCGCCTTTCTGCACGCTATCGCCGACCTGCTTCAGCCAGCGCAGCACCTTCGCTTCATCTGACGAGTCGCCGAGCGGCGGCATCACAACCTTGGTTGCCATTATGATTTCTCCTGTTGGTAACGCATAACCTCATCAATCGCCGCCCCTAACTTATCTGCGCCGGGGATGACCGCCTTTTCCAGTTCGAGATTGGCGGGCAGGGGCACGTCTTCAGCCGCCACACGCAGAATAGGCGCTTTGAGGCGTCCGAAGAGACGCGTGTTCAGTTCTGCGCTGATTTCCGCACCGACGCCCCCTGTCTTGACCGCCTCGTGCAGCACAATCACGCGCCCCGTCTTCCCCGCCGACTCCGCCATCGTATTGAAGTCCAGCGGCTTGAGCGTGCGCACATCCACGACTTCGATTTCGACTCCCTGCTGCGCATATTTCTCCGTCACGTCCAGCGCCAGCCCGACCATGCGCGAGTATGTGATAATCGTCACATCAGTTCCTGCGCGCTTGATGTCTGCCACGCCCAGCGGAATCGTGAATTCACCGTCCTCGACTTCGCCTTTGACGGCGTACAAGCCCTTGTGTTCGAGGAAGATGATTGGGTTGCCATCGCGAATACTGCTCTTGAGCAAGCCATAGGCATCACGCGGGGCGTAAGGCGCGACAACCTTTAGACCGGGAATATGGACAAACCAGCTTTCGAGGCTCTGCGAATGCTGCGCACCCGCACCGCGCCCTGTGCCTTGCTGGGTGCGCAGCACCATCGGCACGCTCAACTGCCCGCCGAACATATAATGTATTTTCGCCGCCTGGTTGACGATTTGATCCATCGCCAGTGTTGCAAAATCGACATACATCAGTTCCGCCACCGGACGCCCGCCAACCATCGCTGCACCCATCGCCGCACCGACGATGATCGCTTCACTCAGCGGGGTATCACGGACGCGGCTTTCGCCAAACTCCTTAAGCAAGCCATCGGTCACTTTGTATGCACCGCCGTATGCGCCGACATCTTCGCCCAGGATAAACACGCGCTCATCCTGCTTCATTTCTTCGTAAAGTGCGCGTCGCAGCGCATCACGGTAGGCAAGCACAGTCATCAGCAATTCCTTTAGGCATACACATCTTCAAGCGCTGTCGTCAGCGGTGCAAGAGGGCTAACTTCGGCGAAGGCAACTGACTCGTCCATCAAGGTTTCGATCTCGGAGTTGATGGCGTCGGCATCAGCATCGCTGAGGATGCTAGTGCCGACGTTCGCACGCAGGATGAGCAGTGGGTCACGCGCGCGTTCACGTGATTCTTCGTCTGGATCGCGGTACTTGCTCGGATCGGCGCGCGAATGCCCCAGAAAGCGGTACGTATACGCGCCGAGCAGTGCCGGACCTGCGCCGCTGCGGGCATGAGCGATCAGTTCACCCGCTGCCTCACGCACCGCCAGCACATCCTGCCCATCGACATCAAGTGCTTTCATATTGTAGCTGTCTGCATAGGTCTTGATGTGCGGCTGCGCAACAGACTTGTTCCAGGGCAGTGACATGGCGTACTGGTTGTTTTCGCAAACAAAGACAATCGGCAGTTTCCAGACTGCCGCCAGGTTTGCCGCCTCGTGAAAGATGCCTTCGGTCAAACCGCCATCCCCGAAAAAGCAGATCGTCACGGCATTACGCTGGCTCATCTGCGACCACAACGCTGCACCGGCTGCAATTCCGATATGCCCACCAACGATGCCGTTCGCGCCTAGATGTCCGATTGCTGCGTCAGTGATGTGCATTGAACCGCCGCGCCCTTTGCAATAGCCCGTCTCTTTACCAAAAAGCTCTGCCATCATGCGTTTGGGATCGCCGCCGCGCGCCAGGAAATGACCATGCCCTCGATGTGTGCTGGTCAGATAATCCTGTGGCTGCATCTGGCTGCACACCCCGACGGGGACGGCTTCCTGTCCGATACTGACATGACACATCGTACTGGCGAGTTTGCCCTGCATAAGTTCTTGCAGGATACGCTCTTCGGCGCGGCGGACAAGCAGCATCTCGCGGTAGAGATGACGAGCGAGGGTTGAGTCAGTTGTCATAATGAGGTCACGTTCTCTGCTGATCAGTTTCGTTTGCTTGCGCATAGTGTAGAAAATTACAGTTATTACGCCAGTGCGTCTCACGAAAATCTCATATCAACTGCTTGACAAGATTGAAAAACACTCATATAGTTTATTCTAATTATGCATTCTAACGCATAATTGAGATATACAGCATAAATGCTGTACGGTGGAGGGCAGTGTATCGTGGACCGGGATTACATCCTTGCGCCGCAGGTCGTTACAGTCAACTTTGCGCTTGACCCGATCTTTGTGCAGGCGGAGAGTCTGTCACTACTCAACGAACTTGACTATCTCTCCGGCGTTGGTGAGTGGGTGCAGCAGACTTACAACACCATGTCGCCGCAGCAGCGCAATGACAACCTCATGGCATTTTATGCGGCAGGCTACTTCCTGTTCGGCATGATCAAGTCGCCGCACAAGCACGATGGCTTGGTCTCGTACATGGATTGGCTGGCGCAGCAAGATCCGGAGTGGCTGGTGGACCAGATTCGCCAGGCCTATCGCCTCAAATTCCATCAAGGAAAAGTTGGCGGAGGAATTGATAACTTTGATCGCATCTGGCGCGAGCGTAATATCTTCGTTCAGTTTATGCAATCGCTCTGTGAAGATGAACATCGTGAAGATGTGTGGAACGAAGCTTTCGACCTGATGCAGCAGCCGCCTGTTTTTGTCGAGCGCATTCGAAGCCATGTCCACACCATGTGGGAGCAGTATCTTGAGCCAGAGTGGACGCGCGGTCTGCCGCTGATTCAAGAGTCCATCGCCGCTTTCCAACGCCTGTCCTTCGAGCAGATGACGCTCTACGAAGTTGTGCGCACGGTGACGGGGCGCGATATGCGCGGCAAGTTTGACGACTATGAAGCACAAACCGAACATGTCATTTTCGTGCCGACACTTCCGCATATAGGACCCTACATCTCAAAGCTGCCAGACGGTAGTACGCTCAAACTGGCGTTTAGCGCTCGGCTGCCGCGCGGCGCACAGACAACCTCATCTGCCCTGAGCCGTTCTGAAGTGCTGATACGCATGAACGCGCTGGCGGATGATACTCGACTGCGTATTCTGGAAATGCTGACGATGCACGACGAATTGTGCGCGCAGGACATTATTGAAACGTTGGGGCTGAGCCAGTCGAGCGTGTCGCGCCACTTGAGCCAGCTTGCCGCCACCGGCTTTTTAATCGAGCGGCGACGCGATGTGAACAAATGCTACAGCCTCAACGTAGATCGTATTGTCGACACCGTCCGCGCGCTGACCAACTTCTTGTCGCGTCAGTAGCGCATCACGAACAGGTGTTCGTTAAGCATAAAGAGAAGGACTGGCAACAGTGCCAGTATCGCACTCAGCAGTCCCAGCCGTATGTTGTAATGCGAGGAGCATAGTCATGTTGTACAGTCCAACCGAATTCCAGCTTATGAAACTGAAGCGCCTGGAGGAGGAACGCCGGCAGCAAAAGCGGCGTCTTGTCCGTGAGGCTTTGGCAGGCAATCAGCGTGTCTACTTCTACAATCCGCTGCTGGCACGCATCGGCGCGAGTCTGGTTACGTTCGG
>JANRJX010000050.1:0-13609 GCA_033763755.1 Chloroflexota bacterium | reverse complement strand
GCTTCGGGATGGTAGAAGACGATACCTGCGCGGTGGGCGTCTCCGGCGCGGATCGTCAACAGCACCGTGTCGCCCGCGTGTCGCCCGGCGACCGTGCGCGCACGCTCTTCACTCGTCGTCAGGTGGACGAACTGGCGTGCCTGCGCCATCAGCCCATGCTGTCGAATCGAGTCCATTGCCGCTTGCACCGTGCCGTGATAGAGCAGTTCTGGCGGCACAGCAGGCGCGTAGCTCACTTCGACGCTGCTATGCCCGTAGAGCGCGCGAATTTTGCGTCCAACGATCTCGTAGCGCTTCTTGCCGCTGCTATCGCCTTCGACCACGCGCAGTAGATCGGCGTGTGTGTACTGATTGCCGTAGCGCCGCACGATCTGCGCCCACACGGCATCGGTATCGGCGTAGCCTTCGCTGTCCAGCGTCAATCCGAACTTCTGCGGCTCGTGACGCAGCAGCACAGCGAGAAACTTCGAGAGGCGAGTGAGGTGTTTGGGGTCGGTCATTTTTCCTGCTAACTCAACCTCACCCCCTGCCCAAACCCTCACCCTAAATCCCTCATGGAGAGGGACTTTAAGACCCGTTCTGGCACCCCTTCTCCATGAGGGAGAAGGGGCTGGGGGATGAGGGTTTGATCCATCCCTCTTTTGAACGCTACCCACCCGCAGGCGGCACTTCCGCACCGGGACTGCCGCCCTCAGCGGGAGGCAGTGCGGTGGCGGTTGCCGTCGGCGTTTCTGTCGGGGTCACGGTGGGCGGCTCCAGCGTCGCGGTGGGCGGCTCCGGCGTCGCGGTCGGCGGCTCTGTCGGCGGCGGGGTCAGCGTCGGCACGTCTGTCGGCAGCGGCGTCTCGCTCGGCAGCGGCGTGGCGGATGGCAGTTCTGTCGGCGTCGGCTCCAGCCCACGCGGGGTGGGAGTTGCCGTCGGCGTGCCATCCAGCGTGGCGGTCGGCGTCGCGGTCACGGTCGGCGTCTCGCTCGGCTTGACTTCGTCGGTTGGCAGCGGCGTCGCCGTCAATTCTTCCGGCAGCGCGGCAGCACCACCGGGCAGCAGGCACGTCGGCGTCGTCACGGCTGTCGTGTTGATGCTCAGGTTGAGATTATCGACCAGCAGATTCGGCTGATTATTGTCGTTGACCTGGACATAGATGCCTACCAGCGGCCAGGCGGATGTGCCACGCCCGCGCAGCGTGTAGGTTTGCAGCGGCGAACTGGCGGGGACGCTGAAGTTGCAGACTACGCTGCCGCTGCCACCGAGCGCCGCGTTGTAGACGCCGATCTGGACGCTCTTGGCTGCCGTGCTGCTGTTGCCCAACTGCACCGTCAGGTTCATCGTCTCTGAAGGCAGGATGTCCACACGGGCGACCTGAGACAGGCGCGCGGTGCTGGCAGCGTTGGTGCGCGTCATTTGCAGCACACCCCCGACAAAGTTGGCGTTCAGTGCGCCCTCAAACGTCCAGAACAGATTGCCATACGTGAAGTCGAAGTTCGGGATGTAGTTCTGGTTGTACCACACATATGGCGTACAAACGGTGCTGGTTACGCCAAGTGTTGGGCGATACTGCATGCTGACGTTATCGACGCGCAGCCAGGGGATATTGATGTCTTCGGCGTTGAAGCGCACATCGACACCCGCCCACTCATTCGCTGTGCGTCCCTGCAAGCGGTAGGTTTGCAGGGCAGTATTCGCAGGAATGGTGAACGCGCATGTCATCACACCCGTACCCGCCGTATTGACCAGCGAAATCGACGCATACTTGGCTTCGGCGCTGCTGTTGCCGATCTGCACGTTCAGTTCGAGCGGCGACCCTGCGGGCAGCGGCAGGCGCACAGGCTGGTTGATCAGCGCGAAGCCAAACGGCGCGGTACGGCGCGTCAGCAGGACTTCGCTCTCAAACGTTGCTGCCAGGAAACCGCTGAAGTTCCAGCCAAAGTTGCCATACTGGTAGTTGCCATTGACCACGTACTCGCGGTCTGCCACCAGCGCGCTGGTGCAGCGGGTGCTGGTCACGGACAGGTTGGGGACGTACTGCAAGTCGATATTATCAAACAGGATGCTCGGCACGTTCAGGTCTTCCAGGAACAGCCGCAGTTCCGGTTGTGTCCATGCCGACGGCGTGATGCCTTGCATCGAGAAGCGCGTCAGCGGCGTGTTCGCAGGCACGACGAACAAACAGGCAATCTGCTGTGCAGTTGCGTTATCGCGAATGACCACCGTCAGCGGTTTCGCCTCGGTGCTGCTGTTGCCGATGTCGAGCTGCAAATCAAGCGGCGCGCTGGCGGGCAGCCCGGCGGGCAGCAGGTTGCCGACATAGGGCAGACCGAGCGGGCTAGTGCGACGGGTGTTAAGGACTTCGCTTTCGATAGTCGCTGCCAGGAAGCCGTTGAACGTGAAGAACGATGCGCCGCTGCTGAAATTTCCATTGCGGATCAGGTTGCCGCTAAGACCGCCGCCAAAAGTTGCGTTGAAGCGCAAAATCTGGCTCCCCGAAGGCGTGCCGCCACGTCGCCCGATCAGGACGTAGTAGGTCGTGCCGGGCGCAGCGGTCACGGTCAGGCGTGACTGCGTGGTGGGTGTACCGCTGAACGTGAAGTTGTCATTGCAACCCACCGATGTCAGCGCGCCTTCGCTGCCTGTAAAGACGCTGAGCAGCGTGTCGTAGTTGCTGCCCTGTGTATCGACGATCACGTTCTGTGCCGTCGGCACGGTGAAGCGATACCAGACAGACTGACCGTAGGCATCCGCCGAACAGGTGAGCGGCGTCGGGTCGCTGACGCTGCTGGTGGCGTCACCAATTTCCTGTGCTGCCGAATAGGGCAGCGTCGTGAATAACGTTGCGCCGCTGAACAGATCGTTGCCGGGCGCAAGCGGCAGCCCACGCAGCGAACGATCCGCAGACCAGACATTGGTACGCGGAATCGAGCCACCCGGTACGGTGATTGCCTGCCCTGTGAGGCGCAGAGTCGCCTGGATATTGGTCAATGTGGCAGCTGTCGCGCCGCGCAGCAGCGCAAACGCGCCCGCGACATGGGGCGCTGCCATTGATGTGCCGGATAGCGAGCCATAGCCGTTGTTATCAGGGTCCGCATCACTGCCGAACGGGACTGCGGCGATAATTGGATCGCCCGGTGCCATCAGGGTCGTGATTGATGCCAGCGTGTTGGAAAATGACGAGCGCGTGTCGCCAACGGTTGTGACTGAACCAACGCTGACCGCATGGCTGATGCAGGCGGGGTAACTGATGGTCGTGGTCGAGCCATTGTTGCCCGTCGAAACGACCGGGGCAATGCCCGCCGCGCGCAGATTGGAGAAGATGGTCGTCATCGCCGTATTGCGGGAGTCGCATATAGCATTAAATGAACCGCCGCCCAGACTCAAATTCACTGCGGCGATATTGAACGAAAAACGCAGCGAATAGACATAATTCAGACCACTGATAATGTCAGAGTCCGATGCCAGAATGTCGCTGAGGGATGGCACCCAGCTGAAGACCTGGACGCCGATGATGTTGGCGGAAGGCGCGACACCGCGAATGCCCGCTGCCAGGTCACGCCCGGCGGCGATACCGGCTACGTGTGTGCCGTGATAGCAACCGTCATCCGATGAAGCAGCGCCAAGCGTCATACAACGGTTGGGCGATGACGCGCCTGTCGCGATTTGCGCGTTGGCGAGATTGGGACACAGCGTTTGCGAGCCGCCCACCGCGCCGGAGTAGCACGCTTCCCCAACCATGCGCCCGGCGAATGCAGGATGCGTGCCATCGACGCCGCTGTCGATGATGGCAACGGTTTGCCCTGCTCCCTCAAAACCCGCCGCCCACATGCTCTGGGCGCGGACTGTGCTGGTGCTGGTCGCCAGTGACGTTAGTTCGTTGACACCGTTTTCGACAATGCTGGTCACATCGGGTGATGCCAGCAGCGCGCGGTACGCTTCTTCATCGACGTTCAGCGCGAGATAGGGGATGCTCCATTCGAGCGAGTTTGACAGCGCACGCGCATCGCCCGCGACGTTCAGGCGCGTGACGAGCGTCTGGCGCTCCATGCGCATCTCGGCAGTCTGTGCGTCCACCTGCTGCGCGCTCAAGTTACCGACAGGCTGATAGTCAGTGTTCAGACCGACGATGACGCTGACGACGCCTTCCGACTGGACGCGCTGGAGCAGCATTTGCTCTTCAGTCGTCATATCCAGTGGTATTGCCGTCGGCGCAAGTCCAACATCGCGCCCGGTGCTGGCGGATTGCAAGGCTGTATCGCTGCTGGCAGCCACCGCCGAAACCACCGTATCCGGCGCGGTGCTCGTGTTGCTTGCACCGTTGACGATTGCAGGCGCGGCAGGGACGTTTGCTACGTTTGCGCTGCTTGCAGGCGCGCTTTCGGGCAATACAGCGGGTGCGCTGGCGGCACGCGCGGGGGCGGTGATGCGACCGGCGGCAGGGGCGACCGGCTCTGTTTGCCCGTTCGGGATGCTGCGTTGTGCGACAGCGACCGCTGCTGGCTGCGCGTCCACGACGGGCAGCGCGGCGCTGGCGACTTCGGCAGCGGGGGCGGCGGCAGGCGCGTTGACCGCCACGGGCGCGCCCGTTGGAAGCTGCGCCAGGGTCGGAATTGCGACGGGAGCAGGTTCAAGCCGGACGAGGCGGATTGAAATAAAGGCAAAGGTGAGCAGTAAACCCACACCCAATACACTAAGGCGGAATACGTGACGATGTTTCATGAGTATCCTTTTGCGCACTCATGTACGATGGCTAAATCATGCACGACTGACATTTCATTGCCCTAAAAGTATAGTTGGGTATAGCTGAATGTAGCGGTAAGGAATAAATACTATGAGGGGCAATGCTGCCCCTCATTGCGTCATCCTATTCAGCTGGTGGCGCTGTGCGAAACCCGTGTGGATTGCGCACAGCCTGCTGTTGCAGAGTTAGCCGCCGGGCGATAAGCCTTCAGCCGGCGGGGCTTCGGGACTGGCGGGCGCTGGCTCAACCGGCGCTTCTGGCGTTGGTGGCTCCGGTGTTGGCTCTGCGGTGGGTACTTCTGCGGTCGGTGCTTCGACCGTTGGCACTTCTAAGGTCGGTGCTTCAACCGTCGGCGCGACAGGCGGCTCAAAACCACGCGGTGTTTCTTCCATGACGGGCGTGACGGGTGTCGGGATGACAATCGTCGGTTCGCCAGTCGGTTCGATTGTCGGCACGGCTATCGGCGGCTTCGGCTCGTCGGTCACGAACGGTTCCGGTATCTGGATCGGCAGGGTTGGCAGACCGGGCGGCGTTGGCAGCAATGGTGCAGCACCTCCTGGCAGCAAGCATTGAACCACGTTCGTGATACCCAGACTCGTCTGCTGCAAAACGATGTTATCGACCAGCAAGAACGGCTGGTTGTTATCAGCGACGCCGACGTAGGCGCTCATGCGCGTGAAGGCTTGAGATTGGCTGAAGCGCATGGTGTAGGTTTGCAGCGGAGAATTTGCAGGCACTGAGAAAGTGCACTCACTAAAAAGTGCTGACGTGGTGATGTCGTACACGCCAAAGTAAGCGCTCTTCGCTGCTGTCGTGGTATTGCCCAACTGCACTGTCATCTGCCAGTCTTCCTCAACAAGCGCATTAATGCGTGTCGTCTGTTCCCAGTAGGCGAAGCCGGTGCTGCCCAGGCGCGTCATTTGCAGCGCACCGCCGCCGCTGAAGCTGGCGGAAATCGGTCCCACAAATGAGTGGAACAGGTTGCCGTAGACGAAATCGCCATTGAGGATGTAGTTGCGATTGCTGGCAAAGCCCGAACTGCAAACGGTATTGACGAGAGTCAGCGATGGAACATATTGCAGACTGACGTTATCGACGCGCAGCCAGGGGATGTTGATGTCTTCGGCGAAGAAACGCACATCCGTACCGGTCCAGTTCGACGGGATGCGCCCCTGTAGTGTAAAGGTGCGTAAGATGCTGTTCGCCGGAATGACGAACGGACAGGACAAGGTTTCTGTGCCGCCCGTGTTGCCCAGCACCAGCGAGAAGTACTTCGCCTCGGCGCTGTCATTGCCGACCTGTACCTGGAGTTGGACTGGAGCACCGGGGGGCAGTGGCAGGCGTGTCGGCTGGTTGACGAGACCGAAGCCAAACGGCGCGGTACGGCGGGTCAACAGCGTTCCGCTATCGAAGGTTGCTGCCAGGAAACCGCTGAAATTCCAGTTGAAGTTGCCGTACTGGAAATTGCCGTTCACGGCGTATTCACGATCTGCGGTGAGCGGCGTCGTACATTCGGTTGCGGGCAGCGACAGCCCGATGGCAAGCTGAAGACTGATGTTGTCGAACAGGATGCTCGGCACGTTCAGGTCTTCCAGGAACAGCCGCAGTTCCGGCTGCGTCCAGCCCGCAGGCGTGACGCCGCGTAGACGATACTGGGCGAGTGCACTGTTGGCAGGCACGACGAAGTTACACGCCACCTGCTGTCCGGTCGCGTTATCACGAACCGCTACGGTGAACTGTTTCGCTTCGGCGCTGGAGTTGCCGACATCGAGTGTCACATCCATGCCTGTGGCTGCGGGCAGCGAACCGCCGAGCAGGTAGCCGATGTAGGGCAGTCCAAGCGGGCTGGTGCGACGGGTGTTCAAGACGCCGCTTTCCAGCGTTGCCGCCAGGAAGCCGTTGAATGTGAAGCCCGTGGTGCCCGATGTGAAGCCGCCATTGCTGATCAGGTTCGGGTTGCCGCTGACATATGACGAATTGAAGCGCAGCACCTGGCTGCCCAGCGGTGTTCCCGTGCCGAACTTCGATACCTGGATGTGATAGGTGGTTCCGGCAACGGCGTTAAACTGCACGCGTGACTGCACGCCACTGGCGTCGTCGTTGCAGACGATCTGGGTGAGTGCGCCTTCGGTGCCTGTATAGACCGCCATCACGGTATCGTAGTTGCTGCCGATGGTATCAAAAGCAATGGTTTGTGTGGCAGGCGCGAAGTAGCGATACCAGACGCTGCGGGATGACGTGTTGCACAAGGCAGGGTCTGTGCCACTGCCGGTTGCATCGGTGGTTTCCTGCACAGCACGATAGCCCAGTGTCGAAAAGACGGTGGCTGCGCCGAACAGGTCATTGGATGGGACAGTGCTGAGTCCGCGCAGCGAGCGATCCGCTCGCCACAGGTCAATCAATGGCGTCGTACCGTTGGGAACGGCGATCGCCTGACCGGTCGTACGCAGCGTTGTCAGCGCGACTTCGGTCGAAACGCCCGTCGCCTGTTTCAATACGGCGATGGCACCTGCTACATGCGGTGTCGCCATTGACGTGCCGCTTAACGTACCATAGCCATCAGCAGTACCGCCACTGGCAATATCGGTATCACTGCCAAAGGGGACGGCTGCGAAAATGCTTTCGCCTGGTGCCATGAACCAGGTGATGGTGTTCAGGCTGTTGGAGAAGACCGAACGCACGCGCGAATCATTGACCGAGCCAACGCTGACGGCGTTGCTGATGCAGGCAGGATAGCTAATGGACGTGTTAAAGCCGTTATTGCCCGTCGCAACGACCGGGGCGATGCCCGCCGCACGCAAACTGGCGAAAATCGAGGTCATTGCCGGGTTTGCAGTATCGCAGTAGCCGAAGAACTGCCCACCCCCCAGGCTCAGATTAACCGCCGCAATGTTATAGCTGAAGCGCAGTGAGTAGACGTAGTTCAAACCGCTGATGATGTTCGAGTCAGAGGCGAGAATGGTCTGCTGCGCAGGAACCCAACTGAAGACATTGACACCGATCACGTTGGCACGCGGCGCGACACCGCGAATGCCCGCTG
This sequence comes from Chloroflexota bacterium, assembly GCA_033763755.1. Classification (GTDB taxonomy): domain Bacteria; phylum Chloroflexota; class Anaerolineae; order Aggregatilineales; family Phototrophicaceae; genus Flexifilum. The sequence continues at coordinate 5,840 of JANRJX010000050.1, read as the reverse complement.
CCTGGTCGTTGCCCGCCGCTGTACCCGCCACGTGCGTGCCGTGTTCGCAGCCATCGTCTGGTGCGCTTGCACCCAGTTGCTGGCAGCGATAAGGGGACGCCGCGCCGAGTCCGATCTGAGCATTGGTGAAGTTGTAGCACAGCGATGTGGACCCCGCGACGCTGCCGGAATAGCACGCCTCGCCCGCGTTACGCCCGATGAGCGCGGGGTGCTGCATGTCTGTTCCGCCGTCAATGATGGCGACGGTTTGCCCCTGCCCTTCGTAACCCGCTGCCCACATGCTCTGCGCACGGACTATGCGCGTACCTTCGTTCAGGAACATTTCGTTGTAGCGGTTTTCAGTGATGGTCGTGACGCCGGGCATCGTCGCAAGCGCGCGCAGCCCTGCCGCGTCCACGTTCAGCGCCATGTAGGGGATGATCCAGTCTTGCGACTCGGAAACAATCGCCGCTTCACCCAGGTTGCTGGCACGGCTGACAATGCTTAAACGCTGCGAACGCATCGTCGCGACCTGGGCATCCACTTCCTGCGCGCTTAACTCGCCATTTGGTTCCCAGTTAAAGTCAATACCGACAATGACGCTGATCAAGCCCTCTGCCTCTGCGCGCTGCACAAGTGCTTCTTCCTCAGCCGTCAGCGTCTCCGGGATCGGCGTTGCGCCGACCAGACTATCCGGTTCCAGCACAGTCTCTTCGCTGCGCTGCCAGACCGGGGGCGCGCTTAACGCTGCATCCAGCGCAGGTGGTTGTGCCGGAATGACCGGGGCGGCTGCGGGTGGCGCGGCAGGCGCTTCTTCGGCAACCGTTGTGCCTTCTTTTTCGATCAGCGGCGCGCTTGGCGGCAGTGCGCCAGTGCTGGCAGCCGCTTCGTCGCTCGCAGCAGCGGGTTGTGCAACTTCAGCGACCATCGCGCTTTGTCCCATACCGCGTACCGCAGCCGGAAGCTGGGGCTGGGCAGCGGCGGGCGGCACGACCTGTTCACTGGACGTGACAGGAACACCGACGGGAGCGGGCTGCGATTGCGCGCCAGAAGGCAATAAGGCAACTTCAACCGCGTCTCCTGCGCTGCTTGCGGCGACATCAGGCGGCAGTTGTGCGAGCGTAGGGATGGCGACGGGGGGTTGCGAGGTTGTGCCAAGAATGCGGAATGAAATAGCGACAAAGGCAAGCAGAAGGCTTGCTCCCAGTAAGACGAGCCGAGCAATTTGATTGCGTTTCATAAGTCCCTTCCAAGCTGACGTGTTCTGAAAGGGTGTGATGAGGTGGCATTCCCCGTGTAGAGACCTCCTTAGGCTGTGCCAATATGATTCATAAATTCCTCATCTTCCCACAATCATTATATGTCCATTTTGTCTACAGTTCTACACGCCGTGCAAGAATCTTTACAATTTTTGTTTCTTTTCACAAAACATGCGGGAATGCAGGCGATCCACAGTTGGATCGCCTGCTGATTCTGCTACCCATTGATGGGCGTTTCCGTCGCGGTAGGCGTTGGCGTCGGTGTCTCCGTACTGGTCGCTGTCGGCGGCTCCGGTGTGGCTGTCGGGACGGCATCAGGGGTGTCTGTACTCGTCGGCGTTGGTGTCTCGCTCGGCAGCGGCGTTGCTGTCGGCGTAGGCGACTCCCAACCGCGCGGCGTGCCAGTTGCTTCTGTGGTCGGCGACGGCAATACGGGATCGACGGTGGCGGTCGCCGTTGGCGTCTCCGTCGGCTTCGGTTCGTCGGTCACGAATTCCAGCGTCGGCAAAGGCAGGAACGTTGCTGGCAGCGGCGCTGCTCCGCCGGGCGGGATGCACTCAAACCCCGGTGCAATCGGGTTCGGCGTAATTGCTCGCAGGTCAACATTATCCACCAGCAGGAACGGCTGGTTTAAATCGTCTACCTGGATGAACGGAATCAGGTTCAACGTGTCAACAGATATATTGAAGCGCAGGATATAGGTTTGCAGCGGCGTACCTGCGGGAATGACGAACGGACACTGGAACCACAATGTCCGTTGAACATCTGCATGATAGAGACCAAAGAGAACGTTCTTCGGGGCTGTATGGGAATTACCCAGTTGTGCGCTGAACTGCCAACGCTCACCTGTCGTCGCACTAATGCGGCTCTCTTGTTCCCAATACGCTGAGCCGACAGCACTGGAGCGTGTGATCTGCAAGACACCCGCATTAAAGTTCAACGTCAGCGGACCTTGGAACGAGTGGAACAGATTGCCGTAGAGGAACTCATGATTGAGGATATAGTTGCGATCGGGCGCAAAACCACTGAAACAGGCGCTTTCTGTCATCGTTAGCCCCGGCTGATACGTCAGGGACATATCGTCCACCAGCAGCCAGGGGATATTGATGTCTTCGGCGAAGAAGCGCGTGTCTACGCCTGCCCACTGCGACGGGATTAGCGCTTGCAGCGTGAAGTCGCGCAGTGTGGTATTGCCGGGGATGACGAATTCACAGGTGATGGCTTCGCTACCAGCGGTGTTCTTGAGTTCCAGCGAGAACATCTTTGCTTCGTTGCTGCTGTTGCCGACCGCGACAGTGAAGTCGAGCGGTGTCGCTGGCGCTACGGGCAAGCGCACTGTTTGGTTGACAAGCCCGAATCCAAATGGAGCGGTACGGCGCGTGTTCAGCACGCCGTTATTGACGATGGCGGCGATAAAACCGCTGAAATTCCAGTTGAAACCCCAGTAGGTGAAATCGCCATCCACCAGATAGTTACGATCAGCGACGAGCGGTGTCTGGCACTCGGTTGTTGTCACCGCCAGCGCTGGCTTGTACTGGAGCAGGATGTTATCGACCAGCAGGCTCTGGACGTTCAAGTCCTCCAGCGACAGGCGGAACTCCGGATGCGACCAGGCAGCGGGGGTACGGGCGCGCATGGCGTAGCGCGTGAGTGGGGTATTGGGCGGCACGACGAACGGACAGACGACCTGCTGCCCGCTGACGGTATCGCGCAGGATGACCGACAACTGCTTTGCTTCATTGCTGCTGTTGCCCAGATCCAGCACCAGATCCAGCGGCGCGTTGGCGGGCAGCCCTGCCGGAAGCAGATTGCCGATGAAGGCAGTACCAAGCGGGCTGGTGCGGCGGGTGTTGAGGACGCCGCTATCGATGGTGGCAGCCAGGAAGCCTTGGAAGGTATAGAACTGGCTGAAGTTGGCAAAGCTGCCATTGCGCACCAGGTTGGCGTCGCTGCCCACGACATTCACCGTGCGTGTGACGCTGGCGCTATTGCCTGCGCCGTCCGTGACACTGTACGTGAGTATGTAACTGCCGGGGACGTTGACGTTAACGCTGCCGCTGACGTTGACATTCGCCGTCAGATTGCCGGAGACCGCATCAAAAGCGCTAAAGCCTGGTTCGACATACGGCGTTCCTGCCAGCATTTCGTAGGGATTCGCGCCGTTGAGCGTGATAGTGGGCGGGGTGAGGTCGGTCGTGTTACACCATGCAGGACTCTGGGTGAGCGGAAAGAATGGAAAAACATTGCTGCCAAGTGTATCAACCCCTGCCTGGGGTTCAGGATTGGTGGAGGTGATGGGGCCAGACGGACGCCCCCACCAGCTATGTGATACAAAGTTAGGTGGAGACTCCGCAGCAATGCTTATGCTGGCATTGTTTGTGAAGCACGAGTTTTCGATGCTTGAGGCATTGATGGATTGTATATAAATTGCAGAGCCACGACCGTTATCTCCATCAGTGGCATTATAGGTAAAATTGGTGGTTTCAATGATTGCGGAACCGCTGTTACCAAAGATTGCCAGTGCACCGCCCGTGAAAGCCGAATTATTGTAGAAGGTTGATCCTTCGATGTACGCGCCGGAAATGCTGCCGGAATGGATTGCTCCACCATAATCACGTGCCCGATTGTTGCGGAAGGTCGAATTGATGATGATAAGCGAGGCATTGCCCTGAAGGTCAATCGCACCACCTGAACCTGTGGCTGCGTATCCGTTCTCGACGGTCAGATTGTACATGCGTAACTGCCCATCAGACCCAATCGAGAAAAAGCGGAAATTGCTCGTCAGGTCTTTGGTCAGACGGGAACCATTACCTACTAACGCAATGCCCTTACCACTGATTAGGGGAAGCGCGGATGTTGCGTTATATGTGCCGTTGTTTGCCAGGCAGATGACAGTCAAGCTGCCAGAAGCTGATTGAATTGCATTGCTTAAAGCCGTAATGTCACCGTTTGGAATGTTGACTTGGCAAGGCGGCGGCGGCGGATAGAGATCATCCGGTTCAGGTGTAACGATGACGCTGGGCGGCGGTGTGGCGGTCGGCACAATCACAGGCGCGCTGCCGCGAAACTGCGCGACATACGGCGCGGTGAAGTTGAGCGCGCTGCTGCCATCCGTCGTGCTATCGCCGAGCGCCAGTTGACCAAAGCGATTAGAGCCGCTGGAGAAATAGTTGATCGCCGGGCATGGCATCGTGCAGCCATTGGAATATGCCATCACGTCGCGCAGGAAGCCGTTCGGGTGCTGGTAGCCAAAGGCATAGGGCAGAATGGGTGCATCGGGACCCGAATTGTTGCGATCATGATCCAGCCCCATGATATGCCCGACTTCGTGTGCCAGGGTCAATCCGCCGGGTAGACAGCCCAGATAGACGACACTGTAAGCAAAGTTGGCAAACTGCAACGGATTGCCGGACGTAGAGTAGAAACTGTTCATGAACCACGCCAGCCCGCAATAGTCGGAAACCGGCGGGTTGGTGATGAGGGTGACGACATCGGCAGCGACCGTGTTGCGTAGAGTCAGCAGCTCGTCCAGCACACCATCCTGATTGGTGATGCGTTGCAAGTCGAGACTCATATCGCCCGTTTCGTTGTAGCCAACTTCGACAGCGGACACGAGCCGCAGCCGGGCATAGACGCCGCTGTTGATATACGCCTGGTTGGTGCTGTGGACGGCGAGCGCGATGGCGTTCTGGATGTTTTCCGTTGTGCTATAGGCAACCCGCGCGTCGTCTGTGTAGGCGATCAGAATGTCGATCTGTACCGGATTGATCGCGCTGGCAGGCGCAAGTTCGGACAGCGCGGCTGCGGCGGCGATCTCGTCGGCGCCTGGCAGCGGCGGTACGGGTGGCGTGTGGGGACGCGCGAAGGCGTTCGGATCAAGCTCCTGAATGAAGTAAGCGTCATTGCCTGCCGCCCGAATGCTGTAGACGACATTTGGCAGCCAAATGTGTCCTTCAAGCTGTCCGCCACCGACGGCGAACAACACCTGACTCCAGTCCTGCTGACTGATCTGTCCCTGCCAGATATAGCCGTCGTTAGCGGTAGGATGCGCCGTGCTTGAGACGGCATTGGCAACATACACTGCATCATCGAACAGGTTGAGCATAAAGCGCCCGCCGCTGCTTTGAGCAGACAGCGCTTGCTCCAGCACAGGCAGGTTGAGCGTGACGGCGCGGCTGCGGACGACTCCGAGACCATCGGGCGCGTTCATCGCTCCCAGGACAGCGCTATCGACTTCACCAAACAGCGGGTCGAGACGCTGGATCGCCGGGACAGGCGACGACGGCGGATTATCCACAACTGGAATAGTTACAGGTTGACCCGGAGGTGATGGCGGCAATGGTTGTGCCGCCGGAAGTTGTGCTGCCACTTGGGCGACAGGTGCGGCGGGTGCGCTTTCGTTCACAGTCGCAGGCGGCGCTGCAAGCGGGTTGAAGCTGATGTCTGCCGCAGCATCATCATGGGCAGCGGACGCACGGCTGCCGGACGGTTGCACCACGACAGGCGCGCCCGTCGGCAGGGCAGCGAGTGTCGGAATCTGGACGATGCTGGGCTGGGTGGGAAGCAGCAGGCGCGCTGCAAGCATGAGCGCAAACACGGCTG
>JANRJX010000049.1:0-51959 GCA_033763755.1 Chloroflexota bacterium | reverse complement strand
ACGTTCCGCTTCTAGTACTGCGCCAATGCGCTGGTAAAGCTCACGAGCCTTTTGCTGAAGCGTGGCTGCCCGCCCACTGTTTCCCTGCTGCCGTTCATACCGCGCCCATGCTGCCAGGGTCCGCGCGCGTTCGCCTTCCATCTTGCTTTCTTCACTGATACGTAAACTTTCAGCAAAGGCAGCGCTGGCGTCCCAAACAATGTCGTCAAGCTGCACCGCGGTCCCGGTTATGGCAGCCACCTGTCCGGCGGCACGCCAGCCTGCTGACAAAAATTCCGGAGACTCAACCTCATGTGCCAACGCGAGCGCCTTCAGCGCAGAATCGCGCGCGTCAGTAATCTTGTCGAGCGCGAGCTGTGTTTCTGACAGGAAGCGATACGTTTCCGATAACTGACCGAAACCAATCCCTTGTGCCATGGCAACGACCTGGCTCAGGTATGCTTCTGCAGTGATGACGTCGCCAAGATGGAGGCAGGCACCGCCTAGATTACTCAAATACACTAGTTCGTTGTTTCGCAATCCAATTCTACGGGCAATTTGCAACGCTTCCTGGTAGCGGTCAAAAGCGGTACGATAGTCTCCCAGCGCATCAGCGACAGAACCGGCGTTATTTATCAGTGCCATTGCCTGTTCGCGATCCCCTAATGCCTGCGCAATCTTCGACGCCTGTGCAAAATGCTGTCCAGCACGAGCATAGTTGCCCAATGTGTGTTCTATACTGCCCATCATGTTGAGACACTGTGTCATGAGCGGCTGATGATGCAGCGCTCTACAGATGCTCATGACTTCATCGGCAATCTCCAGCGCCGAGTCAAATTCTCCCACCCGAAATGCGTTCCAGCCCTTTACAAATATCGCCTGAGCAATCTTCAGTTTCAAGTCGTGGGCACGCGCGATGTATTCAGCGAGACCCGCTTCGACAGTTGCCCATCGGAATTCACCCTGGTAAATGAGTGCCGTGCTGATACCGATGTGTGCCTGCGTCTGCGCCATAGGGTCTTGAATCGCCTCGGCAGCATCCGCCATTTGCCTGAACACCTCAACGGCCTGGTCATAGTGTGCCTGCCATGTCAACATCGTTCCCAGTCCATCCAGAATCTGCAACCGCTCCGCCGATGAGTCGCGAGTTACTGGCGAAATGTGCAGGGCGGCGAGGTAATAGCGAATGGCTGCCTCCGGTGCATGGGTGGATTGGGCATGCTTGCCAGCGTGTTCCAGCCATGGAACCGCTGCCAGCAGATCCCCAGCTTCTTCAAAGTGATCCGCGATGATTGCGGCGTACTCGGGCAGTGCCTCCGCATGGAGTTCCTGCAGCGCCTCTGCAACTCGGCGATGCATCATGCGACGCTCTTCCTCTGTCAAATCAGCGAGTGTACTTTCGCGCAATTTTTCGTGAGCGAACTGCCAGCGCTCATTCATTTTGTTCATCACTGCGGCATTGGTACAGGATGTGAGCCATTCATCCAATCGGGCTTTGGTTGTGCCAGGATGCAGTGTTCTGAGCAAATCAAGATCGATTTGTCGTCCGACAATGGCAGCATAGCGCAGCAGTGACCGATCAGCTGGCGATATGCGATCCAGCCGACGCTGAACGATTTGCTGAACGCCCCCCGCGAAGACATGATGCGGCAGTGTCCCAACTCCGATATCGCTCAGACGTCCGGCTTCTTCTGCAAGCGCACGCATAACCTCCACTAGAAAAAAAACGTTGCCCTCGGTTTCTTTCTTGAGAAGCGCCACCAGGTGTGGCTGCTCACCTTGTTCGCCTAATATAGACGTGCTCAATTGCTTTATGCCCTCATCCGTCAGGCGTTCAAGTTGGATTACCTTGGCATCGGGCAATTCCATTGGCAAATTGGGATTCTCATCGTTGCGGTACTCGCCCAAGATCAGCAGCGGCATGGATTCAGTTAATGACGACAGTACACGCAGTACGTCCATCCCTTCAACCATCCACTGCAGGTCCTCAAGAATCAGCACGACAGGCTGCTGTTGTTCACGGAATCGATCGGCAATTGCCTGCATCAGGCGCTGCTGCCCTGCCTGTCCTTCCAATTGTGGAACAGGAGGCACAGAACGCCCCAGAAGTTCCGCAATATCAGGCACGATTTGTTCCAGAACGCCTATCTCAAAATCTGTCAAATGGCTTGACAACACAAGGCGACGCAGTGGCAAACGCCAGACGTGATAACGCAACCCGCCGTCCATGACCGCCTGCCCCTGCAGCACCTGTGCGCCGCTCACTAGCGCCTGAGTGCGTATTTCGTTGAGAAGTCGGGATTTGCCTACACCACTTTCGCCGCCCACAAGCCAGACACTGCCACGTCCTCCGATTGCAGCGTTGAGCGCGTCTTTGAGCAGAGCAAGCTCCGCTTCGCGACCGACAAACGCTGCTGCTGTCAGAAAGCTGTCACGTACGCGAATACTTTCCGCGGGAAGAACTTCGCCAATCGCTGAGCTGAGCGCCAAAATGACTTCTGGTGCCGATTGATAGCGATCCTTTGCATCCTTCATCAGTAGACGCGCAATAATGCTGGGCAGTGCTGGATGGGAGTCAATCTGCAGACGCTCGACGGGTTGATGCAGGATGTCCTGGAACAGCACAGCGATGTTGTTGTGCCGAAAGGGGTGATGACCAGCAAACAGCTCATATGCCATCATTCCAACGGCATACAAATCCATACGCTCATCCACAGCGGCGCCGAGTAGTGCCTCTGGTGGCATATAAGCAACCGTGCCTGAAATTGTGTCGTCATCAATTTTGGTATCGCGCAGAAGGGCGAGACCAAAATCCAGGACTTTCACCTCGTTATCCTCAGTGACCAACACGTTATCAGGCTTCAGGTCGCGATGGATAATGCCGCGACGATGGGTATATGCGAGTGCTTCCAGTGTTTGGATCAGCAGCCTGACTTTCTGGGTAACCGACAGATCTTTCGCCGCTGCTGAAAGTGAGCGCGGACGTTCCAGTAGTGTCATGGTGAAATATGGATGGCGTTGGTCATCGAAACCATAATCCAACACACTAATGATGTGTGGATGGTGCAGCGATGCCAAGGTCTGAAACTCATTGGCAAGCGCTACGCGGGTCTGTGTCTGTCCAGCCGCAAAATCCCGATCGTTGTATTCCACATACAGCACCCGCTTCAGTGCAACCGCCTGTCGGTTGAGACGGTCAAAGGCATGGTAAACCGCCCCCATCCCACCTGCCCCAAGTTTGTGCAGCAGTTGATAGCGATTGCCAATCGTTGTCGCGCTTTGAGTTTCCATGTTGGAATTCCGGAGGTGAGGCGGAGCCAGGGTCATTTTACAGCATCTAACGCGGCAAATGATACTGCATTACGCATGAGACTGGCACGTTATAAGTTGGTTTAGAGAGTAGGAATCTGGCGACAAAACCAGCGGTGAACAAACGTAATTGTTTACCTAGCGGGTCAATCCTTCTATGAGTGCCGGCTCCCAAAACAAAACGAGAGGCTGTACCCCTCGTTACTGTTTAGAGCAGTTGTGTGACACAATCCTACTGACAATTACAGTTTGACGAAATAGCTCGAAGCCGCACGGTCGATGAGGTCTTTCGTCAGTGTCGGCGGCTTGTTGAGGTAGATCGCGATGTCGAGCAGCTGCGTCAGAATATCGCGTGGATGCACCGAACGCGGCGCACGATCGTACTTGAGATACCATTCCTTGATCAGGTACGCCAATCCCTGATCGTCATATGGCACACCCTTGGCGGCGCACATGCGCCGGAAAATTTCGCGGAATTGATCCCATGTCGGATCCCCCACTTCGATCTTGTGGCGAATACGACGCAGAAACGCTTCGTCCACCAGGTCGCGCGGTTCGAGGTTGGTCGAGAAGACGATCATGACATAGAACGGGACTTCGATCTTGCGACCGGTTGCCAGCGTCAGGAAGTCTACGCCTTTTTCCAGCGGCACAATCCAGCGATTGAGCAGGTCACGCGGACGTACCTGCTGGCGACCGAAGTCGTCGATCAGGAACATGCCGCCGTTTGCCTTGACCTGGAACGGTGCTTCATAGTATTTGTTGGTACTATCGTAAACAAGATCCAGCCCATCGAGTGTCAGTTCACCACCGACCATGATCATCGGACGCTTAATCTTGATCCAGCGCGGGTCACTCGACAACCCAGTGCCGTAGCGCTGGCGCTGCTCACTGCCCTCCACCACTTCATGGTTCACGCCGTCAAAGATGCGGATAATTTGCCCATCGACATCAATGGCATACGGCACGTACATATCTTTGCCCAGCACCACACGCCCGACCGTTTCTGCAATCGTCGTCTTGCCGTTACCGGGCGGACCATACAGGAAGATCGACTTGCCGGAATTGACCGCCGGACCGATACGCCCAAGCATGTCCTCAGAGACAACCATGTTGCGCATGATCTGACGCATGTCCTCTTCATGGACAGTCAGCTTTTCGCGGTTCTGCTCATGCATGGATGTGATATATTGATTGAGCGTGACGGGTGCTGGCCCAGCGTAAGCAGTACGCTCAATCGCCTCACGCGCTTTGGCGATGCCGAGCGACGACAGCACGAACTGATACCCTGCTTCGCCCAAGCCACCCGAACCACGCACTTCGACATATTTTTCGCGCTTGAGGAAGTCCATCACTGCGTCGAGAATGCCTGTGTATGGCAACTTCACAATGTCTGAAATCGCATGACCCGCAAGGTAGCCGCCGAAGTACAGCACCTTCAGCACCAGTTCTGCCACCGTCAGCAGGTTTAATCCGGTATCGTCAAGCGTCTGTAACGGCGGCGGTGACCACACGCCTCCCAGTTCGCCAGTTTGTGGTCGCGGCTGCGGTTGAAGGCTGCGAATCGATTTCACACCTGGATTTGATCGATCAGTCATAAAGCATGTTCCTCGTGATACGGCGCGGGTTTACAACTCATGTATTCATTATAGGCGATTCTAGCATGAGGGTGCACAGTTGTGCCGGAAGATTTAAGTCCTACTTCTCATATCCTTGCGCATAAACATTGTGCCGCGTTAGATTTACTTTCTTCTCGAAACTATTGTCATTCAAGGATTGATTACAATGCCAGCACCTTATTTCATGGCAATTGATGGTGGCACGGAAAGCGCCCGCGCTGCTCTCTTCAGCGCCGATGGCACAATGGTCGCGTCGCACGCCGTCCCCTACCCTCTGCATCACCCGCGCCCCGGCTGGGCGGAACAATCGCCTGATGACTGGTGGCGCGCCATCAGCAGCGCGATTCGTCAAACGGTCGCACTGTCCGGTGTGCGCAAGGAAGACATCATCGCACTCAGTGGCGATTTCACCTGCTGTACCGTCGTCTTCCTGGATGAGGCGTTCCAGCCGCTGCGCCCCGCCGTCATCTGGATGGACGTGCGCTCGGCGGAACAGGCGCGCCGCATCGCTGCCAGCGGCTACCCCGCGCTTAAGTACAACGGCTTTGGCAACGTGTCCGCTGAATGGATGCCCTGTAAAGCATTGTGGGTCAAGGACAACGAACCAGATGTCTGGGCGCGCACGCGCTATCTGGGCGAGTACAACGACTGGTTCATGCAGCGCGTCACAGGTGAATGGGCGGGCAGCATCGATAACGTGAGCATTCGCTGGTACTACGACCGTGACAACGGTGGCTTCCCGCGCGACTTTTACGAAGGCATCGGGCTGGAGGACGCGCTCGGCAAGTTTCCGTCACGCATCCTCGATCTCGGTCAGGTCGTTGGCACGCTGCGCGCAGATGTGGCGGAGGAGCTCGGTTTACAGCCAGGCATCCCGGTCGGGCAAGGTGGCGCGGACGCGCTGGTGGCAATGATCGGTTTGGGCGTGACGACGCCGGGCAAGATGGCTTTCATCGTCGGTTCGTCGCATTTGCATCTTGGGCAATCGGCGCACAGCTTTCATGGCAAGGGCATGTTCGGCGCATACACCGATGCGGTCATTCCGGGGTTGTATGTGGTCGAGGGTGGTCAGATTTCCACAGGATCGGTTGTACGCTGGTTCCGCGATAGCTTTTGCGGCGGCTACACGCAGCAGGCACGTGACCTCGGCAGCGACGCCTACACATTGTTAAACGAGGACGCCGCTAGACTGGCGCCCGGTTCCGAAGGACTCATCGTGCTGGATTACTGGCAGGGCAACCGTACACCACATGTAGACCCGGAGGCGCGCGGGATGATGTGGGGCTTTACACTGGCACACACGCCTGCCCATGTCTTCCGCGCCATCATCGAAGGCATCGCCTATGGCACGGAAGCGATATTACGCACATTCCGCCAGTACGGTTATGAGGTGCAGGAACTGACCGCTACAGGCGGACCGACCAAGAGCAGGCTGTGGATGCAGATCCACGCCGATGTCAGCAACGTACCGATCACGCTCACCGAGGCGGGTGATAGTGCAGCACTGCTCGGTTCAGCGGCGCTGGCGGCGGTGGCAGCTGGAGTCTATCCATCCGCACATGATGCAGCGCAGGCGATGGTGCGCATCAAAAGCCAGATCGTGCCTAATGTCGAGGCACACGCCGCTTACACCTTCTATGTCGAGCAATACGCAGCAACCTACCCACAGATGCGTGACCTGATGCACACCATGACGCGCCATGTGGCTGACGGATGAAGCCATCTGACCCAGTACCAAATACGTTGTCATGTCCATGTTTAAGCTGAGAATGCCCTCTAGACTGAGACTGACTGGTCTCATCGTGAGCCAGGTGTTGGTTCATATGGAGGATCCCCATGAAGAACGAGACGCTGAATGACATCTTGTTAGAGGAACTGAAGGACGTATACAACGCAGAGCAGCAAATTACCAAAGCGCTGCCCAAGATGGCAAAGGCGGCAACGTCGCCAGAACTGAAAGCCGCTTTTGAAGAACATCTCGAAATGACCAAAAATCAGGTCGAGCGCCTGAGTCAGGCATTTGAGATGCTGGGCAAGAAGGCAAGCGGCAAGACATGTAAGGGGATGCAGGGCTTGATCGAAGAAGGTCAGGAACACATTGAGGAGCATGAAAAATCGCCGCTGCTGGATGTGGCATTGGTCGGTGCGGCACAACGCGTCGAACACTATGAGATCGCTGCCTATGGCACGATTTGCGCAATTGCAGACGCGATGGGTCAAACACAGCTTTCGCAACTGCTGCACGAGACACTTGAAGAAGAGAAGCAGACCGACGAGCGCCTAACGCGCATCGGTACACAGATCAACCAGGAATGCGCACAGCAGATGCAAATGAGCCGCTAAAAACCCCTCATTCAGCAACAAGCAGGGGCGATCAGCAATCGCCCCTTGTTGAGCTTCTGGTTTGCTCCTATGACTGCCAGTGTTAGCCGTTCACGACCTCGCCGCCGTTCGGGTGCAAAATCTGTCCGGACATATACGACGAATCGCGCGATGCCAGGAAGACATAGCACGGTGCGACTTCCTCCGGCTGCCCAACGCGCTGCATCGGCGCATTTTCGCCATGTGCTGCCACACGCTCTGGCTGAAACGATGCCGGGATCAGCGGCGTCCAGATCGGACCCGGTGCGACGCCGTTGACGCGAATCTGCTTATCCACCAGCGATTGCGACAGTGAGCGCGTAAATGACACAATCGCACCCTTCGTCGCCGCATAATCGATCAAATGCTCGCTGCCCTTGTAAGCGGTGATTGAGGTCGTATTGATGATCGTGCTGCCTGGCTTCAGATGCCTAACTGCCGCTTTGACCATATGAAACTGCGCAAAGATATTGACGCTAAACGTGCGCTGCAACTGTTGTGCATCAATGTCCTCCACGCTTTGCTGCGGGAACTGCACCGCGGCGTTATTGATAAGAATATCCAGCCCCCCCAGTTCCTGCACGGTGCGTTCGACCACCTGCCGACAGAAGGACTCATCGCTGATGTCTCCAGCAATTTGCAGGCAGCGCTGTCCTTCCTGCTCGACAAAATGCGCCGTCTCGCGTGCATCCTCATGCTCATCCAGATACGAGATCGCGACGTCTGCGCCTTCACGTGCATACAGAATGGCGACCGCGCGTCCAATGCCACTGTCACCACCGGTAATCAAGGCGACTTTGCCTTCCAGCTTGCCCGCCCCGCGATACTCCGGGTTTAGAAACTGCGGGCGTGGCGTCATCTCCGCCTCAATGCCTGGCTGCCGTTCCTGTTTCTGGGGCGGCGTTTCCTGATCATAGTCGTTGGTGCTTGCGTCTTCCGCTGCCTGAATTTGCTCACGTAGCTGCTCTGCCATAGTTTGTTACTCCTGACCCTGTGCTGACGATTGCACTTTGAGTCTAGGCGCGAACGCGCGACCCTCCCTGTGCCATAAAGGTGATATGACGATAGGAAAAACGCCTATGGACGCTGTGGAGATTTACATAAAGTTGTGCGAAGGCAGCCGGACAATCGAGAACCAGAACTGCTCGATTTGCTGAACCACCGATTGAAATGTACGAATGTCAATCGGCTTGCTGATGTAGCAGTTGGCGTGCAAGTCGTAGCTGGTGAGGATGTCCTGTTCGTCGTTCGAGGTTGTCAGCACAATCACGGGAATGCGGCGCAAATCCTGGTCCACCTTGATTTCCTGCAAGACCTCGCGCCCGTCCTTCTCCGGCAGGTTCAGGTCTAACAAGATGATGTCCGGGCGCCCCTCTTTTGACATGCCGCGCTTGGAGTTCAAAAACTCTAGCGCTTCAACACCATTTTCGACCACGTAGAGTTGATGCTGAATCTGGCTTTCACGCAAGGCTTCTCGCGTCAGGCGGACGTCACCCTCGTTATCCTCGACCAACAATATGCGGATAAACTTCTTCGTCATGAGACCGATCCTTGCAACTGGTAAACTGGAAGACTGAAATAAAAAGTGGCTCCCTTGCCTTTTTCAGACTCGACCCAGATGCGTCCGTGGTGACGTTCAACCACTTTCTTGCAAATCGCCAGTCCAATCCCCGTACCTGCATATTTCGAACGACTATGCAGACGTTGAAAAATGACAAAGATGCGCTCAGCATATTTCGGATCAATGCCGATGCCGTTGTCCTTCACACAAAATATCCACTCGCGGCGCTCACGCTGAACGCCAATATGAATCGTTGGCGGCTGCTCGCTCTTAAATTTGATGGCATTGCTAATCAGGTTCTGCAACAGTTGTTCCAGCATACTGGCATTGCCGAGCACTTCAGGGAGATCGTCGCAAGTGATGTTTGTGTCCGTTTCCTCAATTTTGCTGCTCAAATTACGCAAGGTCCGCTGCAAAACATCGTTCATGGTAACCGGGACGAAGCGTTCGCGGTTGGTTTGGACA
The DNA here is from genome assembly GCA_033763755.1 of Chloroflexota bacterium. Taxonomy (GTDB): domain Bacteria; phylum Chloroflexota; class Anaerolineae; order Aggregatilineales; family Phototrophicaceae; genus Flexifilum. Next base: position 42,665 of record JANRJX010000049.1, on the reverse strand, counting down.
CGCGAATGGGTCAGCAAGTCGTTTATCAGCGTTTTCATGCGGGACGCGCCGTCCACTGCGTAGCCAATAAATTCACGACCTTCATCATCAATCTGCTCGCGATAGCGATCTTCAACCAATTGCAGGTAACTCGTCACCATACGCAACGGTTCCTGAAGGTCGTGGGAGGCAACATAGGCGAACTGCTGCAATTCCTCGTTGGAACGGCGCAGGTCTTCCTCTGCCTGTATACGCGCCGTTATGTCCGTCATGATGCCGCGTGCACCAATCGCCTTGCCATGCTCATCCTTGACGATGATCGCGCGTGCTTCAATATGTACTGTACGCCCATCTCTAGCGATCATGCGAAACTCAATGGGTTCAGGCGCATCGGAATGGTAGTTCTCTTCGGACTTGCGTTTCGTATGTTCGACATCATCAGGATGTATCCACTTAAGCCCAACGCCTGGAGCGTTGTTCCATTCTTCTAGCGTGTAGCCCAGCATGCCTATACCAAAGTTATTGACAAATACCATTGTCTGCCCTGTGGCCGGGTCGCCTTCGCCTTCCCAGACCATAACAGGTACAGTATTCAGGATGTCTTCCAAACGCTGCCTCTGCGTGTCAACAATGCGCGCCATGGATAAAATCTTGCGTTGCAATTCCTTTTCCTGCATCTCTGCCTGGCGCACTTCGGTTATGTTCCTGAACACATTGACAGAAAACTGCGGTTTGCCATTTTTGTCCAGGACAGGTGCGGCAGTAATATGAATCCAACGGTCGCCATCCGGCACATACGGGCTGCTGGAACGGATTGTTATTTCGGAACGCACCCCATCCCGCAGCACTTTTTTATACGGCATGTCGTCAACGGTGACGTGATTACCGGTCTCATCATACATTCGATAAGAACGTCGCACTTCGTCCTGCGTCATCGACTTGATGCGCTCAGCACTTAACCCGGTCAGCTTGGCAGCACTGGCATTCGCATATACATACTTCTCGTTCACATCCATAACGGTGATGCCACTGTCCACTGCATCCAGGATCGCTTCTAACTGATTGGTTGTTACGCGCAGTGCTTCGTTGCTTCTTTTCAAGCGATGTTGCAGCCAGGTGGGCAAGAGTGAAACAAGGAGAAAGACGATGTACCACATCGCCTGTTCCCACGAGATAAATGTCTGTCCAGCGGGTGCTACGAGGACTAACTCAGTCAGGATGACTGTCCACACAGCGGAAACAAGGGCAGCAGTGAACCCGGCAAAGTAACCGGTTAGGGTGATGCCAGCGAAGAAAATTAGAAACGGAAAAGCGCTTGCCACTCCCTGGAGCAGCAACGTTAGGATTGTCGCCAGCACAGGCAGACCAATTGCCCAAACCACGTCCTGCCATCTGAATTCGAGGAACTTAAACTGTCGGTGTTTATGCGCTACTTGCATCAGGGTATCACTTAATGCGACCATACATCTATGACTGCACCTGCCATCATCTGCATATCTACAGTCTAAATGACAACAGGTACCAGACGATAGCAAGACAGGCAAAACAATTCTAGCGGACTTACCCTCTTTTATATCGGTCACACTACCTATTATGAAATATTTGTCACATCCATTTGTACGGCGAATAGGTCACTTGACCCCTGTCTGGACACCCGTCCTGTATCTTCCAACAGCTGTCAATCTGGCTAGGCTGTAAATTGTGAACGAACTTGCATCTGGAAAGGATCAGCCGATGTCCTGGACCTACACTGAATATCCGCCCTCTATGAAGAACCTTGATGCGCACGTGCGTGAAAAAGCCATCGATATTGCCAACGCGCTGATTGACGAAGGCTATGTGGTCGGCAGCGCTATCCCAATTGGTATCGCCCAGGCGAAGAAGTGGGCAGAAGGCGACGATGATAAAGACCGCAGCCGCAACTTCCATGTTGTTCCGCATCCGCACGGCTGGGCAATCCGACGTGCCAATGCTGAGCGCTCGTCTGTAGTGGTTGACACCAAAGAAGACGCACGCAACCAGGCGATTGCGCTGGCAACGGCGGATAGCGTTGATGTCATCATTCACGGTGAGAACGGTGAATTTGAAGATTACATCTCACTGTTGAGCGACTCACAACCCGCCGTCAGTCGCGTTACCAACGAAGATGCGACTGATCCGGCAATCTAGTAAAGACAAGAGAGGAACATATGCAGGTCGATTTGAGAGATAAAGTGGCGCTCGTCACAGGCGGCGGTTCCGGTATTGGGGCAGAGACCGCCAAAGCATATGCACGGGCAGGTGCGCAGGTAGCAGTGCTGGGGCGTACCCCGCCCGAACTGAATGAGGTCGTTGGTGAGATCAAGCAAGAAGGCGGCAGGGCGATACCTGTGCTTGCCGACATCTCCGTCCCCTCAGAGATGGAAGGCGCTATCGAAACGGTGATCGGCGCCTATCAGCGGCTCGATGTTGTTTTTGCCAATGCAGGCATTAACGGTGTCTGGGCGCCCATTGACGACCTGACGCCGGAAGAGTGGGATGCAACGCTTGACATCAATCTCAAGGGCACGTTCCTGACCGTCAAATACGCCTTGCCCTATCTCAAGGTGCGCGGCGGCGCGGTCATCATCACGTCATCCGTCAATGGTACACGCATGTTCAGCAACACAGGCGCGACCGCCTACGCCTGCTCAAAAGCGGCACAGGTGGCGTTTGCCAAAATGACGGCGCTGGAATTTGCGCCAGATCGCGTGCGCGTCAACGTCATTTGCCCCGGTGCGATTGAAAGCAGCATTGACGAGAATACCCAGAAGCGCAATGTTGAGGACGTGAAAGTCCCGGTGGAATTCCCGGAAGGCGAAATCCCGCTGACCAACGGCAAGCCTGGGTTTGGCGCGCAGGTTGCTGACCTAGTACTGTTCCTCTCATCGGACGCTGCCAGTCACATTACGGGAACGGAAATCTGGATCGACGGCGGCCAATCGCTGTTACAGGGCTGACCTCTGAGACTATGCGAATCAAAAGGACGTGATTGCTCACGTCCTTTCAGCCAAGCAGATACTTGTTTATGCCCGTTTGAACGTCGCCACATCCGTCGGGAAGCTGCGTGTACCGAGCAGCCCACCACCGATAGCGGCAAGTGCTGTCAAACCCAGCACCAGCAGTGCGCCCCACGCCGCATTGCTGGCGTCACGCGCCGCCTGTTCGACATCTGCCGGTGTCACCTGTGCAAGTTGGTTCTGAACGTCTTCGACAATTGGTGCAACCGCCGCCGCAGGATCAGCCACACCCGGCGTTCCGGCTGCCCCGGCTGCGGGCGTGGCGAGTGCATTTTGCGCGCCCTGCGCCAGTTCCGGGTTTGTCGCAGCAACAGCAGCAGCATCGCTTGCCACATTAGCAGCAGTTGTCGCCACCGACCCAGCCGTACCGAGCAGCGTCCCAATACCCGTGCCAAGGAAATTGACGATCAGCACGACCGTGACAATCCAGACCATCGCACCATTCAGCAGACCGTTGCCGGAACCTGCGACCGCGCCTGTACGAGCAGCGATAAAGCCACCAAACAAGAACGCGATAATGGCACTGATGCCGCCGTAAATGCCTGCGCCAATTCCGAAGTTTTCGGACGCGTTTGCGTCGAACGTCGATAAACCAATAGCGATGCCCAGGACGGTCAGCGCAGCCAGTGTTGCCAGAACTGTGAATAACCCGGCAAGCACAGCTGCCCAACGCACGCGATCCAACGGTGCAGCGATACCAGCAGAAACCCCATCTTCGCTGCGTGTCACACTCACGTTTGCGGGCGTATCCATGCGAGTACGATCCGCGACTTGTGAACTCATAGTGTCTCTCTCCTTATTTGAGCCAATATGTCCACTATAGGCGTTGCGCCCATTCCTATGATGAGCGCAGTGGGCAGTTCTCGCGTGGGCGCATTGGGGGGTTAGAGATTTTGTGTTCAGGAAATGGGTCAGATGACCTATTAGAAGACCACTCTATGGGCACTCATGTGCCTTCACTTATTTGTCTAGATTAAAAACAAGTGAGAGTACACAGGACGGTGTGAGGTATCGGTGATGAGGAAGCAAGAGCGCACAGCCCCTACACTCGAAACAGAGATTGAGGCGCTAGTGCAGTGCATCCGCGAAGATCATCAAATCATTGAGGAAGCAGAAGGACGGATACGCGAAGCAAAGCGTCGGCTGGAACAGTTGCTCAAAATGCGTGGTTCCAATTGGGCAGATGATCTGGGGTATGCACGACTGATGAGTACGGGGCGTCGCACTTTTTACGACACCGAAGACCTGGACCGATTACTCATTTCCGATCCACTTCGTTACGGCTGGCTTAAAGACTATCGGCGTGAGTCGATCATCCCGGAGCGGGTGCAGGTGAAGTGAACTTACTGACTCACACCGTTAACCATAAACAAGTAACTTGAGGAGTCGTCCCATGAGTAGCGCCGTCCAGGTTGCAGTCAAGACTGAGAACAAAGTTGAACAATTGACCGAACTTTACGCTGCTTTAGAGCGCGATCACACACTGCCGTTCTACCACGAACGAACCAAGAATGACTATCAGGTTGTGCTTGGAGAAGGCACGCCTGCTGCCACCATCCTGTTTTTAGGTGAAGCGCCTGGATCGCGAGAAGCAGTTTTCGGTCGCCCGTTCATCGGCGCAGCCGGTCACCTATTACATGATCTGCTCAAACTGGAAAAGATTGATCGTAAACGTGTTTTTCTCACCAACATGGTGAAGGACTGTCTGCCAGAAAACCGCAAACCCAGCGCTGAAGCAAGCCGCCCGTACATCCCTTATCTGGAACGCGAGATCAACATTATCCAACCAATGATGCTGGTGCCGCTGGGACGTTTTGCAATGGAGTTTGTCTTCCATCGTTTCCAGGCGTCTGTCTCGGACGCACGGATCAACGATCTGCATGGGCAGCCGATCAAGGGCTATGCGGATTACGGCGAAATCGTACTGTTTCCGCTTTTTCACCCCGCAGCCGCGCTCTATGACCCAATGCACCTGCGCACGCTGGCGAAGGACTTCCGCACTTTGAAAGCGGTAGCGTCGGAAATGTGGCTGCTCGACTAGAATTAAAAGGGGTGGTATGAACCACCCCTCATGATAGACAATCGCCTAACGATAACGCAGCAGCTGCCCCTCTTGCTGCTTGAGAAACAGTGCGCCACCTTCTTCGTGGTCAATCTGATCACCGGTCACAAAGTAACCGCCGCCGCCCGGCATGAGAATATTGATGTAACCGAAGCGTTCCAGCCGCTCTGTCAGGTCAGCATCAAACAGGTCATCTCCCTGAAAGACCTTTTCCAGGATGTCTTCTGAAAACGACCAGACGTACTGGCGGTTGCCCAACGCGTCATTATAGAGTCTCGTTTCATCCGCGTTCTGCAGGTCTGGCGTCTGCACATACTCGACTTCGCCCAGCGGTTTGCCTGTGCTATCGAATACAAGCGTTCCTGGCGGGATCAGACGTACAGGAATTTCTGGCACAAGCGTATTCATATAGTCCTCCAACTCCATTATCCAACGATGACCGCAAGACTCAGACTTGCACATCAGACTCATCGTAATGGGTGTCTATGACCACCAGATGAGACGCAACGTTAGACTCGACTCGCACACCTGACCTATTCTGGGCTTATCCAATCCACCCACACTACTGTGACCAGATGCTTCATTCATCTGCTTTGCGTCAATGGTAAGGTCGCTAGAGTAGAAGCAGAACCGAGAGGAACTGAAATGGCTGAGTATACGCATTCAATTGATGTTCATGTGCCTGTCTCGACCGCTTATAACCAGTGGACACAGTTTGAGGACTTCCCACACTTTATGGAAGGGGTTGAAGAAGTACGCCAACTGGACGACAAGCGTCTGTTCTGGCGTGCGGAAATCGGCGGCGTCGAGAAGGAATGGTACGCCGAAATTACCGAGCAGCTTCCCGACAATCGTGTTGCCTGGACCAGCACGACCGGTGCGCGCAACGCCGGTGCGGTGAATTTCCACTACATTGACCCGAACACCACCCGCGTCACGCTTACGATTGACTACGAACCGGAAGGCATTGTCGAAAACATTGGCAGCGCACTGGGCGTGGTCAAGAGCCGCATGGCGGGCGATCTCGAACGCTTCAAGGAATTCATCGAAGGGCGCGGTGTTGAAACGGGTGCGTGGCGCGGCGAAGTTCAGCGCTAGCACACAACAAATGAAAATGTGGGGGTGATCCGACGGATTGCCCCAATTCCAACCTTTCTTTCTAGCGTTGTTTATGCAGCTAAAGGGAAGCAGCACCATGACACGACCGCTGAAAGATCAGGTGATCGTCATTACGGGCGCATCATCCGGCATTGGGCGGGCAACAGCGTTGAAATGCGCTCAGGCAGGCGCGAAAGTCGTCCTCGCCGCGCGCGACCAGCAGGCGCTTGATGAAGTCGTAACGCAGATTCAGCTTAACAGCGGCAGTGCCGTTTCGCACGTAACCGACGTATCGCAGTATGCCGAAGTCGAAACGCTTGCTAATCAGACATTCGCCAGTTTCGGACGTATCGACACCTGGGTTAATGATGCTGCGGTTGCGCTTTATGGAATGTTCAATGAAACTAGCACTGAGGAATTTGAGCAGGTCATTCGTGTGAACCTGCTCGGCACTATGTATGGTGTCAAGGCAGTACTGCCGCACATGCAGCGGCAGGGGTATGGCACCATCATCAATGTCGGTTCTGTGCTGTCATCGCGCGCAGTGCCGCTGCAAACCGCATATGTTGCCTCTAAATTCGGCGTCAGAGGTTTTACAGACGCGCTGCGTATGGAATTGATGAGCCAGAAAGCAGACATCACCGTCACGCTCGTCATGCCCGCGTCGATCAATACGCCGTTCTTCACCCACGCCCGTTCGCGCATGGGCGTGCGTCCGCAGCCGATACCACCCGTGTATGAAGTGGAACTGGCAGCAGATACGATCATCCACGCCATCAAGACACGCCCGCGTGATGCCTATGTCGGCGGTGCAGGTCCACTGTTCACGATCATGCAGAAACTCAGCCCGACGTTTGTGGACAAGCTGATGACGCTTAACGACATGGCATTCAAGTCGCAAAAAACCAAAATGCCGGACACCGGGCGCGATGCGCTGTTTGAACCGATGGAAGGTTCAAGCCGCGCATCTGGCGATTTCGCACATCTCGTCAAGCCCAGCCTGTATTCACGGCTGGCGCAGAACACTCCGTTGTCGCTGCTCATTGCAGCAGGTATCGCCATTGGTGGCATCGCACTTTACAAGAACGGAAAGGATGATTGACGATGGATCAGGAACTCAAGACTGTAACCGCAACATTTCCGCGCAGCCACACGGCAATTGCTGGGCATCCCGTCCATGCGATTCTGGTCAACTTCCCTATCGCCTTCCTGACAGGTGCGCTCATCTCAGATGTGGTCTATCTGATTTCTCAGGATGCGTTCTGGGCGCAGGCAGCATACTGGCTGCTGATTGCGGGATTGGTCAGCGGGGCGGTTGCGGCTGCGGTCGGCTCCGTTGATTTTTGGAGCAACCCGCATATCCGTTCGCTTCGTGCTGCCTGGGCGCACATGATCGGTAACGTAATCATTCTAGTGATTGTGCTGATCAATATTTTGGCTCGCGCCAATAACATTGAAGCGGCTGTCGTGCCGCAGGGCATCCTGCTTTCGGCAATTACAGGCGCACTCTTGTTTGTCACGGGTTGGTTTGGCGGCGCGTTGGTCTACGAGCACCGCGTTGGTGTACAGCCTGCCAGCCACGCGGAAGCACAGCCAGCGAGTGAAGCCATGGTTGATACACAGCCGGGACTTCCGCGTTCATAAGGATTCCAACACAGGATCGACATGTTCAAAAGCTTCTTTATGGGCGGCTTTGAGTGTTCCACTCATACCTTGTCTTCTGGCAAGCGTTTGGATTTGATCGCCGCCACTCATCATGACCGCCATGTGCGTGACGATTACGCGCGTGTGCAAACACTTGGCATAATGACTGTACGCGATGGTTTGCGCTGGCATTTGATCGAGCAGCAGTCTGGTTTTTATGACTTCTCCAGCGTTCTGCCCATGATTCATGCCGCGCGCGATCTAGGGATACAGGTAATCTGGGATGTGTGTCATTACGGCTATCCCAACCACCTCGACATCTTCTCTCCAGCCTTTGTGCGACACTATCAGCGCTTTGTACGTGCTTTTGCCCAGCTGCTTCGTGACGAGACCGACGATGTGCCATTCATCTGCCCGGTGAACGAGATATCGTTCTTTGCATGGGCGGGCGGTGACAGTGGTCATCTTAACCCATATGCTGAAGGGCGCAGTTTTGAACTGAAGCAGCAGTTGGTGCGCGCTGCCATTGAAGGCATCGAGACACTTTGGGACGTGAATATGGAGACGCGCATCATTCACTGCGATCCGCTTATTCATATTGTTCCCAATCCTGAGAGACCCTACGAGCATGATGAGGCCCTTGGGTATCACAACGCGCAGTATCAGGCGTGGGACATGCTGTCCGGGCGCTTATGTCCAGAATTAGGCGGGCAGCCGGAATATCTGGACATCATGGGTGTAAATTACTATCCGGGCAATCAGTGGATCTACAAAGGCGAGACGGTTACGCAGGAACATCCGTCCCATCGTCCGTTGAGCGATCTTCTGCTCGAAATATACACTCGGTATCAACGTCCGCTGTTCATTGCCGAAACCAGTGTTGAAGATGAAGCGCGCGTTCCATGGCTGCAATATATCGGGTCGGAGGTGCGAGCAGTCCTCGCCATGCAGGTTCCGTTTCATGGTATTTGCTGGTATCCCATCCTCAACCATCCCGGCTGGGTCAATGACCGCCACTGCCACAATGGGTTATGGGATTACTGCGATGACACCGGTAAACGCCCACTTGTAACTCCCCTTGCCTACGAATGGGTTCGTCAGCAGATGTTGCTGCATCAGACTTTCCAATCACTAATAGCCACTTGACCCATCCCCCATTCCATCGTCAAGCACTTATGAAGTTGTCACAGATTTGATGTAATTCAGACATCTGTTGAAACTTCATCAGTAATGAGACCGAAAGGGATGGACCTCCATGCAGGACTTAGTATGCATTAGCCATTTGCGATGGGACTTTGTGTGGCAGCGCCCACAACATCTGCTCTCGCGTATGGCACAACGGCAGCGTGTGTTTTTCATCGAAGAACCCGTTGCGTCCGTGGAGGCGAAGATTCCTTATCTCCAACGGCAGATGTGGCAAGGTGAAAACGATGCGGAAGTGGTTGTCGTTCGCCTGGTACAGCCTGTTGAACAGGCGCGCTGGATTGGGCATGGCGACCCATTGACGGCAGCAACATATCAGCGATTGCTGCGTGAATATATGCAGGAACAACACGTTCGTCATCCGATTCTGTGGTTATACACACCGATGGCACAGCACTTTATCAATGCGTTACGTCCTAAATTGCTCGTCTATGACGTGATGGATCAACTTTCGGCATTCAAAGGCGCACCTGCCGATATTGTTGAGCGTGACCGCGAAGTACTGGAACGTGCTGATGTCGTCTTTACCGGCGGAATCAGCCTGTATCAGGACAAGCGGGATTACAGCTACAACATTTACCCGTTTCCGAGTGGTGTGGAAGCCGACCACTTTGCGCAAGCGACTGACAGTCAGGCGCTTGCCCGCCCTGAGGACATCGTCCACATCCAGTCGCCTATTGTGGGTTACTACGGCGTGATTGATGAACGCATGGATCTAAAATTGATCCAACAGATCGCCGATGAGCGTCCAGAGTGGAACCTCGTCCTCATCGGTCCCGTCGTCAAGATTGACCCACAGGAACTACCGCAGGCGGCAAACATCCACTACGTTGGAATGAAAACCTACGAGCAACTACCTGCGTATCTGGCACATTTCGATGTGGCGCTCATTCCGTTCGCGATGAACGAAGCCACACGCTATCTCAGCCCGACAAAAACGCTGGAATACCTGGCAGCGGGCAAGCCCGTCGTATCAACCCCCATTCACGATGTCATCGAATTGTACGGCTCGGTGGTGAACATTGGTTACACAACTGCTGAATTTATTCAGCACATCGCGGACGCACTGACGCAGCCGGTTACGGCGGAACAGCGCCAGGCAGAAACACTGCTGCTACAGGAATACGCATGGGATGCCATTGCCGAGCGTATGCAGCGCCTTATTCAACGGAAGTACCACTCCATTCATCCTGGCGCAGTCGCTGTACAACCGCCAGCCCGTGCCGCAATTCAAACACCATAAGAGGAAAAGCCATGTCAGTCAATGATCTGGAAAAAAAGATTGTTATCCTGGGAGCAGGTCCGACCGGACTGGGTGCTGCTTATCGCCTGCAAGAACTGGGCTACCGCAACTGGACGATCTACGAACGCAACAGTTATGTTGGTGGCTTAGCTACCAGTTTTACCGATAGCGCTGGTTTTACCTATGACATCGGCGGGCATGTAATGTTCTCGCATTACAAATACTTCGATGATCTGGTCGATAAGCTGTTGGGCGATAACTACACCGAAATCATGCGCGAAGCATGGGTGTGGATGATGGATCGCTTTGTGCCGTATCCGTTCCAGAACAACATTGGCTTCCTGCCGCGTGAGGTCGCGTTGGAGTGCGTCATGGGCTTGATCGAAGCACAGCGCAACCCGGATGCATTACACAAGGCGACCAACTTCAACGACCTGATCGATGCGCAGTTCGGCGAAGGCATCGCCAAGTACTTCATGAAGCCGTATAACTTCAAAGTGTGGGCGCACCCCATCAACCACATGAGCCGCGACTGGCTGGGCGAGCGTGTAGCGATGCCGAATGTCGAACGCATCCTCAAAAACATCATGCTCGAACAGGCAGACAAGGGCTGGGGACCGAATAATAAGTTCAAGTATCCTCTGTACGGCGGTACAGGCGGTCTGTACACGCCGTTCGTCAAGTACATCGGCGATAACCTCGTCCTGAACAAGACGGCAGTCAGAATCGATGAAGCAGCGCATAAGGTCTACTTCAGTGATGGCGATGTCGTCAGCTATGATCTGCTGCTTTCGACAATGCCACTTGACCTGCTGGTCGAACGGTTGGATAACGCGCCGGAACAGGTACGCAAAGCGACGACCGGGCTGCACCACTCCAGCGGTTTCATCGTTGGCATTGGCGTAGCGCGCCCGACCCCCAGCGAAAAGTGCTGGCTGTACTTCCCGGAAGAAACCAGCCCCTTCTACCGTGTGACATACCTGTCGAATTATTCGCCACACATCACGCCTGATCCAAACCACTTCCTGCTGCTGACAGAAACCAGCTACAGTGAACACAAGCCGGAAGACAAGTCCACGATTGTAGATCGCGTCATTCAGGGCTTGGTGAACACGCACTTGCTGGAACAAGAGGATTTAAATAGGATTGTCACGTCCTATCTGATCGATGTAGACTACAGCTATCCCGTACCGACGGTTGACCGCAACCTGGCGTTGGCAACCATTCAACCCTACCTGATGTCGAACAACATCTACAGTCGCGGTCGTTTCGGTGCATGGGAATACGAGATCGGCAACATGGATCATTCGGTGATGCAGGGTGTTGAGCTGGTCAATCACTGGCTGCTCAACGAACCGGAAATCACCTGGAAGAACTTCGCTCATCTCGTCTCGAACAAGGTTCCGTCGATGCTGCCACAGCCGCAGTTGATCGATGCGGTAGGAGGATACAGCGCGAATTCAGGACACGGCGAGATTTCCACGCAGGAAATCGAAATTCCGTTGGCATTGCGCAAGCCAAAAGCGCGACGCAACGGGCTGCCTATAAAAGACGGAGCCACCACCCGTTCCTGATTGCTGGCTCATGACCAATCCATTTTCGCCAACGCCCCCTGATGTTCCGGCATTTCTGACGCAGCATCAGGGATACATTTCGGTAGCGCCTCATGGGCGCTATTTTCAGGATGAAGCGGGTCGTGGTTTTATTGTCATTGGTCACAATGACGCCATTACCTGGCCCGGATTTGAAGAACTACTGTGGGGCGACCCAGCCCCCGCAGAGGCATACATTGCAGATTTACGCGCGCACGGCGTCAACGTCAGCCGCATTATGCTCGAATACGCACAGGTGCGGCACGGCTTGCTGGAAGATTCGGTCGGCAAGTTTGCGCCGCGCGTTGTGCGCTTCTGGGATCAATTCATCCCGATGGCAGAGCGACACGGGTTGTACCTGCTGCTCACGCCTTACGACACCTTCTGGCAAGTATTGCACTGGCGACAATACCCCTATAATCATTTGCATGGTGGTCCGTGCAAACGTAAAGTGGACTGGCTGACAAAACGCGCGTCGATTGATGCACAGAAGGCGCGTTGGAAGTTCGCCATCCAGCGCTGGGGCGGCTCAGCAAACATTTTCGCCTGGGACTTGATGAACGAAATCGACCTGTACTGGAAAAGCACGCCACAGCAGTTATATCAATACATTGCGGAGATGGCGTCCTATGTGCGGGCGTTGGAGCAAGAGTATTGGGGCAAGACACACCTGATCACCGTCTCGTCGGCCACTGCTGTACCGCAAGGCGATCTGGGCGAAGTCATATACAATCACCCGGACCTGGACTTTATCAATACACATCTCTACGCAGGCGAAGGCATCAAAGCGCCCGTCGATACCATCGAAGGCGCGCTGAATATGGGCAGCGCGGTCGCCGCGTCGCTGAATGCCATGCGTTACGTGCGGCCCTATTTTGACAGTGAGTCAGGACCCATTGACGCGTGGATACTCGACCTCAACCTGGATGCTGAATACCATCATAACATGAGCTTTGCACATCTGGCTTCCGGCGGCGCGGGGTCGGGGATGCGCTGGCCCTACACGCAGTTGCACCACTTGCTGCCTCCCTTCCGCGATAACCTGCTCGGCATGGCTCGGTTCGCCACTGCGATTGATTGGACAAAATTCAGCAGTCGCAACATCAACAACTGGATTTATGCCAATGATGAAACGGTGCTAAAAATGGGCTGCGGGGACGAGTACCGCTTGCTACTGTGGTTTCTGAGCGATCGCCGACGTTCACTGACGGGATCGTTGGAAGGCGTGCGTGCGGATGTATACGACGTGCTGCGCGACGGACATTATTGCGTTGAGCAATGGGAAACTTATGAAGGTAGACGCATCCACGCAGAACGAGTGTATGTCGATGGCGGCATACTGCGATTTACGCTGCACACCTGTGGCATGGCGCTGAAGGACATCGCCGTTTCTGTCTACCCCTGTAGTCCAGGATGAACATGATGATTTATACGAATCCGGTCTACCCGCACAACTTCGCCGACCCGTTTGTGCTGCGGCATGAGGAGATGTACTACGCCTATGGTACGGCGCAGACAGAGGACGCGCGCGTACTGCCTGTACTCTCATCACCCGATCTCAGTAGATGGGACTGGCACGGCGGCGCGCTTGTACCCCCCACAGGCGCGGTCGAGTTCTGGGCACCGGAAGTGGCGTTTGCAGAGGGTGTTTTCTACATGTACTACTCGGCGCGCGGCATTGATGGGCGCGATCATCAGCTGCGTGTAGCACGCAGTGCGTCGCCGCTGGGACCGTTCGAGGATGTCGGGCAGGTGCTGAATGAGAATGAGCCATTCTCGATTGATGCACACCCGTTCCGTGCTGCCGACGGGCAGTGGTATCTGTTTTTCGCGAAGGATTTTCTGGAGCGTGATGAGCAGCATCACGTTGGTACGGGGATCGTCGTAGACCGACTGATGGACATGCTGACGCTGGCAGGTGATCCGCGGCTGGTCGTGCGACCACACGCCGATTGGCATCTCTTCCGGCTGCAGCGCACCATGTATGGCAATATCTACGACTGGTACACGGTTGAAGGTCCATCGGTGCTGCAACATGACGGTCTGTACTACTGCTTTTACAGCGGTGGCGCTTGGGAAAAAGAGAATTACGGCGTCAGCTATGTCGTCGCGGAACATCCGCTCGGCCCCTGGCAACAGGTGCAAACGCAGGTGCTGCGCTCACTGCCGCCTGACGTGATTGGTCCAGGGCATAACTCGTTCGCGGTCGCGCCAGACGGTCGCCAAATGATGGTTTATCATGCCTGGGATGCCGCGCGCACCGGGCGATACATGCGCATTGATGCGCTGCTATGGCAAGACGGCGTGCCACAGGTGACGCCGACATTTGGTACGACTGTAGTTGTTGCATAAGCCGCTGCATTGAAACGCCAAAGGCGCAAAGGACGCGAAGGTTTCTGGTTTTCGCGTCCTTTATAGTTCTGCCTATTTCAATCAAGGTTTAGCGATTGCGGCTGCCCCGATCATCGGTGCCGCTATTGCCTGTGTTGCCACGACGACCGCCAGAGCTGGGTGTCTCACCTTGCCCCTTACCCGTTTCTTCCTTCCCTTTTCCGCCGTGCGACGCCTGTCCACCCTTACGGGAGATTTCGCGCTGCTTCTCTTCATCCATCGAAGCGAACCCGCGTCCGCCCGACTTTTCTTTCTCTTTTTCTTTTGCCATGGTCTCTATCCTCTACCTATCCGAACCAACGCTTATCATGCGCATGACACGACGTCAGATGTATTTTAAGGCAACACAAACGCAGACAACGGAACATCTGACCTATTTTTGACCGTGCCTCCCGGTCACGGATATGACCCGGTGGATTGCGCCACTTGACCTATTCCTATTCGCCTGAACTGCACTATGGATGGATGCTCATCCTGATTATGGTAAGAGTGCAAAAGGTCGAACCAGGAGACCTTTTGCATAAGCATCTTCCGGGTAGGCATAAGGAGCATAAGGATGCGCTTCAAATCAGGAGCAGACATACTTGCCAGTGACGGCAAGAAGGTGGGTCGCTTAAAAGGGGTCGTCATGACTCCCGTGACTGATTCCGTCACACACTTGATCGTGGAACACGGGGTGTTCTTCAACAATGACAGCATGATTCCGATGGATTGGGTCAGCCAGGCAACAGAGGACGGCGAGATTCACTTGAGCGCAGATGCCAACGCGCTCAAGAATACGCCGCAATTTAACCAGCGCGATTATCTGTCACCCGGCACTGCCAACACCGCTGAGTCGCAGCAGATTGGCATCCCTGCCAGCTTCTACTACTATGGTGCGCCAGCGTCTTTTGGCTCGAATGCTGCCGTTGTCGGTCCGGCAATGGTGGCTAGCGCGGCAGACATGACGCGTCCTGATGTTGTCGATGACGCGCTGCTACCGGAAGATGACCGAGTCCGCGTCACAATTGGCGCAGAAGTCGTCAGCAGCGATGACGAACGTGTCGGCAAGGTCGACGAAGTCATTGCCAATGCTGCGGATAGCAGTCTGACACACTTCGTCATTGCCAAAGGTTTCCTGTTCACCACACGCAAGCTGGTACCGATGCACTGGGTTGGGCGTATCGAGCAGGATCGGGTGTTGTTGGCAGTTAATCGCGCCTTTCTGGAACGGCTGCCGGACTATGATGAGCGTGAAGCATGGAATACGCAGGGGGAAGAAGGCGTCATGCCGGGCACCGAAAACGCGATGTATGAGGAAGACCCGGCTGCCGAAACGGACTGGCAGGACGATCCGCACCAGCAGATCGCGCCGCGCATGTCGGATGAAGCGGATACGGTTGGCGTCGAAACGTCGCGTTCGCGCGACTGGGAACGCACAGGGACATATGGCACAGAAGCCACACTCCCTGCCGATGGTGATGATGATCCGGAGTACTACCGCGACAGACAGGGTCCAGTACAGGGAACGTAAAGTTCATCGCAGCACTAAACGAACAGGGCTGGCAAATCATTGCCAGCCCTATTTTTCCCATGCTGCTCACGCAGGTGGGATACTTACCTCACCCCCGACCTCTCGCCAGAGGAGACAGGCGCACAGTCCGAGTTGACTGGACAGACAGGGGGGAGTTCAAAACAGCACTTAGCCGCCAATGTCAGAGGGGTACATCAGTTGGTTGATGTCGGTGAGTTCAATGATCGTAAAGACATCGTACTCATCGGGCAGTGCTTCGCCATAGACCCACGCCAGCATGTCTTCTTCATACGGCATCGGGCCCATCATGCCGCTGTCGCCCATGCCCATGTTACCGCCAGGAACAGGTGTCGCCATCATGCCGCTGTCACCCGTTGTGCCGCCTACGGGGGTTGCTTCTGCGCCGGTACCACCCACTGGGGTTGCCTGTGCGCTGTCACCAGCGCCTGTCGTACTGCCTGTACCGCTATTACCACCGGTGCTGCCCGTGCCAGTGCTGCCGCTGGTATCGCCGGTTCCGCTCGCCGCACCACCGCTGCCAGTTGTGCCACTTGCGTCACCAGTGTTTCCGGTTGCACCCTGGGCTGCTGTCGGTGTGGTCATCATGTTGGGGTCCTGTGTGGCCATACCCGCAGCATCAGGTGTCGTCATTAGACCGGGGTCCTGGGTCGCCACTGTTGCGCCTGTGCCAGTACCCTGTCCCATACCGTCCGTGCCCATCATGCCCATGCGTTCTTCATAGAAGCTGGGGAACTGTTGCACATTCCCGTTAAAGACTTCGCTGAACGAAGGATGAACACGACCCGTTACGATCACTTCCTGACCCTTAACGTATGAGTTAGGCAGCGGACGACCACTGTTATTGATGACCAGCACGCTGTTGTTTGACAGTACTGCCGCGTCGGTCAGTACAAACACATTGCTGCTGACGAACTCACCAATCACCGCCTGAATCGTCACTGTCTGACCATAGTAGCTGGCGGAATCGCCCGTAACATCGCCCAGTCCGATGGGTTCTCCGACAGTATCCTGCGCGGAAATTGTCGCCCCGCCAACCATGACCAAGAGTGCAACGACGATCAATACTAACCATTGCTTCATGTGTGTGTCCTCCATAGGGATTTTGCAGACGTGATTTGGCGCCAACCACACTCGCATCCTACCGCAGCGTTACCCAAACGTGATCGCACATCTGGGTACACATGATGCGTTCAGATTGCCCGTTTCCTTTGGGTCAAATGGTTCAAGCCGATCATAACAACTGGCATTACAATGTCAGGGCTGCATCACTGTGGTATCGACTTCGGCAACAGGGAGTTCCTGTGGCGCACCGAAATAGCCGCCAATGCCTGCTGCTACCGCGCCCACCATGACGATTACAAACGCCGTTAGCGCCAGCTTCGCGATCACATCGGTCGCCGCCTGTGCAGTTTCGCGCGCTGTACGCTCGATGTCATGCTGCACCTTGGAGACCTGTTCACTGACCGCATTCTGCACGCGCGACACCTGTTCATTGATCGCACTCGGTGCGTCTTCCGCACGACTAAGCGCATCGTTGATCATCGTTCCCGCTTGGCGAGGAGCCTCCTGAAGCTGTTGTTCCCAACGAGCGACCTGCGCCTGTGCCTGTTCACGGTTCATATTTCCGCGCTGCACCAGCAAATCGACCACTGCGTCACGATCCACCTGGCTTACAACATCCCGTCCACGGTTAAACAGCTTACCCATCGTGTTGGCAACGATACGGTTGATTTCGTCCGGCTTCTGCGCCGCCTCGGCAACCGCGCTGCGCACGTCCTGCACAGCGTCACGCGCCGACTGCCCGACCTGCTCCTGATTGATCCCTGCGCGCTGAATGATGTCCATCGCTTCCCGTTGAACGCGCTCTA
The DNA here is from genome assembly GCA_033763755.1 of Chloroflexota bacterium. Taxonomy (GTDB): domain Bacteria; phylum Chloroflexota; class Anaerolineae; order Aggregatilineales; family Phototrophicaceae; genus Flexifilum. Next base: position 25,013 of record JANRJX010000049.1, on the reverse strand, counting down.
CCGCGCTGTTCGCTTGCATTCCGAGCTGCTGTCCCTGCGGAGACTGTGCGGCATCCTGTGCACTGTGAGCGACACTACTTGCGGCACGCTGCGCGGTATGCGCTGCATCCTGTGCGACACGCCCGACTCCGGCCGTTACCGTCTGTGCAGCGTCACCTGCCAGCCGTAAGCTGCGCTGGACAAAATGACCGAGACCGCTGAAGATGCGACCAATCGTCGTCGTCAGCAGCAGCAGCGTAATCAGCGTGACCAGCCCCCAGACGATGATGCCGTGCAGCAGCCCGTCCAGACGTTCAGGATTGCCGGCAAAGCGCGCCGCCAGCCAACCGCCGACGAACAGTGCCGCCAGCATGATCAACCCCATCGACACCGCAGTCCCCTTGCCGACATCAGCGGCACTGGCACTATCATCGTCGGCAGGATTGAGCGTACTTGCGCCAATTGCGATAGCCAGCAGATTCAGCGTCAACTGCACCATCAACGCGACAATCGTTCCCGCGATGATCGCCCCCCACGAAATCCGCTCCAAGCCCTGCGGCAGCACTGCCACTTCAGGATTAAATCCATCGTTCTGGGCAAATGCGGGTGCCACAAAGACCGCCAATAAGACGACCACCAGTGCGAATAAGCCTATGCGTATGCGTTGAAGACCCTTCATCGTACCTCCTCCACGTATTCGGTTCTGCACATGACCTGCCATACAAGATGCATGATTCGGCACACACCAGCGCAGAAGGTCTACCCTTAGTGTAGGAAAACAACCGTTTCAACTCATGGGTATGGTGGAGGGGCATAAAGGGGGACGAACGGTTAAAGATACGAAGCGAGGGTTGGTCAAGCGTTTGCGAAATAGGCAAGCTGGGGGATCAGCCCTTTTATCAGCGATGCTAGAGTGCAATCAGTCGCAGGATGATACTGACGGAGCAGCACCAATGGACAAAGTTGCCGCGCTCACCGAAATCGCGCAGGATTTGCTGCGCACGCTGGATGCCCCGCTGCTCGAATTCCGCACGAGTCAAGGCAACCAGGTCGTGATTGGTGACGGCAAACCCGATGCGGAGATCATGTTTATCGGTGAAGCGCCGGGCTACCATGAAGCGAAGCAGGGTAAGCCGTTTGTCGGCGCGTCTGGCGCATTTCTCGATGAGCTGCTACGCTCGGTTGGTCTGCTACGACAGGACATCTTCATCACCAACATTCTGAAAGACCGACCGCCAGATAACCGTGCGCCGCGCAAGCCAGAAATCACGTTCTACACGCCGTACCTGGATCGGCAAATCGAAATCATTCAACCGCGCATCATCGTCACGCTCGGACGCTTCGCGATGGAGTACATTTTGAAGAAGTTCGACGCCGCAGAAAAAGATGGCAAAATCAGCGCGCTGCACGGGCAAATTCTCACAGCACAAGCGCCCTATGGAGTGATCCAGATCATTCCGCTGTTTCACCCCGCCGTCGCTCTCTACGATGAGAGTAAAAGGCAAACCCTGATTGATGACTTTCTGACGCTCAAAAGTGTTGTGCACACTTAACGTTTGAATGTCCAGGTATACAATTCAACAGGCGCTGCGTCTACGGCTTTGCGGAACTCCACCGTATCTTTGAACTGTGGCTGCGTCAGAATGCGTTTGTTGACGCTAAAGGTCAACTCGTCTTCTGCATATGGGTAAGGCTCCAAGCCAACCGTGCCATCCTTGTGCTGAAAGACTTCGTACCGCTGTCCGCCGGGACCGATGGTGATCTCCAACCGTCGCTCTTTATCGGGAAGCTGCCTCTGACACAGGATCAGGGACAAGCGGTCGCCCCAGTTCATGAAGGTATAGGCGGCTTCCAACTCATCACGCTTGATGCCCAACTGCTTCAGCCAGCGCTTCTGGTTATCCGCCTGCTCATCCAGGAATGCAGTCAGCCGTTTGTCTGTGTCGTACAGGTCTTCGTAGATGTAGGTATTGTGACGCGAAATCAGCAACCCCACCCACGTATCCTGCTCGTAAGCGCTGGTGATGACACGGCGCTCTTTGACCATCGCGCGTTCAATGCCTATACGGTCAAAGTTGAGCGGCGAGCCAAGCTCAGACAGATGATCCGTCTGCTCCCAGTAGTTCTCCTCGTCGTCGTGCTGTACCAACGCCGCCAGAATTTCGACCCAGCGCGGCGGGCGCTCAGCAATATGCCAGGGCGCGATGAGCTGTGCCGCCAGCAGTGCATGGGCGCGTTGTGTGATGACTTCCCAGCCTTCGCTGACGGCGTTGACAATCATACGACTCCTATGGCACGAGATTATGTTCGACCGCGACCGCGACCGCCTGGGTACGACTGACGGTACTCAGCTTACTCAGAATGCTGCTGACGTGATTCTTGACCGTCGAACTGCTGATCACAAGGCGTTCTGCAATCTGGCGGTTGTTCAACCCCTCCTTCATCAACGCCAGCACCCCACGCTCCCGTTCGGTCAGATCGTGCCCGATTTGCAGCGGTTGTGTTGTAGCGCGGATCAAGACCTGCGCGGCTTCTGGGGACAGTGTAGACTGCCCCATCTGCGCCTTGCGAATGGCGGTTGCCAGTTCATTGCCAGACACGTTCTTCATCAGATAGCCGATTGCGCCCCCCTTGATTGCCTGCTGCACCGTATCGGCATCATCAAAGCTCGTCAATGCCAGAATGTTCATATCCGGGCAGTGCTGACGCAGCGCAGGCAGTGCGTCGATCCCGTTCTGACGCGGCATCAGCATATCCAGCAGCAGTACGTCCGGCTGGAAGCGGCGACAAACATCCACAACCGCCTGCCCGTCTTTCGCTTCACCGACAATTTCAAGGTCCTGATATTGTTCCAATAGCGCACGCAGTCCCTTGCGCACCATATCATGGTCATCTGCCAATACGATACGTATGCATTTCTCAGCCGTCATGACTACCCTCCGCCTGTGATATTTTCCAACTGACAGTCACCTGTGTTCCCTTGCCTCTTTGCGATTTGATTGTGAGATCCGCACCAATCGTGCGCGCCCGCTCACGCATGATGTTCAGTCCCATACTCGTCGCCTTTTGTTCATCTGCTGAAAAGCCGCGCCCATCATCGACCAGGCTCAACTCCAGCAAATGATTCTCCTGCAAAGCAGTCAGCCGAATATGCCGAGCCTGTGCATGTTTGATCACATTATTCGCTGCTTCCTGGATAATGCGGTAGAGAGCAATCTGCACATCCGGCGGCAGCGGCGGCACATCTTCCATCTCTAATTGCATCATGATATTTTGCTTGCTCAGGGTCGTCTGGAGATACTGCTCAAACAGTTGCTTCAAGCCAATTTGCGTGAGAGCCGTTGGGCGCAGCTCGAGCAGCAGGATGCGCATTTCTGCCAGCGCGCTCGCCAGCATTCGGTACACCTCTTCGATCAACTCATGGGCGCGCTCTGGCTGTGTCTGCCACTGACGCAATGCTGCTTCCGTCATCGACTGGCTGGAAAAAAGTGTCTGGCTGACCGAGTCGTGTAATTCACGTGCCAGCCGTCGGCGCTCCTGTGCGATTGCCAGATCCTGTGATTGATGATAAACACGCGCGTTCTGGATGGCGACGGCTGCCTGAGCCGCAAACGCGCGCAACCGTGCCAGCATATCGTTGCTGTTATCCTCAAGGTCTTTACTAAAAACCTTGATCACGCCAATTTCCTTTTCTTGCAGAATGATAGGGGAAGACAGCCGCATCATCTCGTGAGACTCCAGAATGTTACCACCCTGGCTGCGCACAATCTGTTTGCCTGTGTCTTCGTAAACGACGATACTCACCCCATCGTTAGGGACGACTCGTCCCACATTTTCGATGATTAAGTCCATAACATCATCGAACTCCAGCGAACTACTCAGGGTTTCCGCCGTTTCACGCAGCGCCTCAGCAAAGCGGCGCTGTTCCTGCTCGGCAAACTCTGCGTGCTTGCGGTCGGTAATGTCGGTGTACTGCTCAATGCGCCCGCCCGCGTACATGCCCTGTCTGATGGGTTGACTCCAATGTTCCAACCAGCGGTCCTGACGCCCCTGACCTGGTGTTACATGGCATTCAAAGCGATCTGTGAATGTGTCTGTGTCATACGCTGCAAACAGACGAGTGGCATAATCGTCTGGATCGGCAAACAGGCACTTGAGTTTGTTGTCTATCAGTGTGCGTTTGTTTTGCCCGATGACCTCGTCGCGAGCGATGCCAAAATACAATGCCGTCGCTTCGTTCATCCACACAACGGTAAGACTGCGATCCAAAATTAAAACACCAACGGCAGAGGTATTGAACACATCATCGATCAGCGAGCGATATTCCTGCTCGCTGCGGCGCAGAGCCTCTTCAATACGATGGCGTTCCAGTGCGTAACGAACGGCGCGCTGCAGGGCGCGGCTGTCTGTCTCCCCCTTGACGAGGTAGTCCTGGGCGCCCGCCTGTACTGCTTCGACGCCAAGTTGTTCGCTATCCAAGCCCGTAAAGACCACGAGCGGCGTTTGCGGCAGCAGTGCCCGGAAGCTCAGCACTGTATCTACGCCGCTGCTATCTGGCAGTGATAGGTCGAGCAGCGCCAGCTGGCAGTCATACTGCTGGCAGCACTCAATGCCTTCGCTGAGCGTTTCAGCGGCAACGACGCTGAGTTCAGGTACTTTGCGCAGCATCTCCTTGATCAACCAGGCGTCCCCCGGATTGTCCTCAATTAGCAGTATCCGCGTGTTTTCGGGTGCTGCCATGTTGCGTCAACCATTCTTCCACAGAAATGCAGTCCAACAGATGCGATATACCATATGATGTCCTATCGAGAGTCAGCCGTTGACGATGGCAAAATGAACCAGTTGACCTATATCAATGGTAAGTATCTTGCAATGTGCGAGGCGTAAGCTGCATCACCCACTTGACCTATATAAAACTATGCTTGCGAGCGCATGACACTTCGGCAGGAGTCGCCTAGACTCATGGGCGAAGTCGCAGACATAGCAAGGAGCATGTGAGTGATGCGTGTTTCGAGAGGATCGCTGTTGGCGGTGGTAGTAGCCTTTTTGCTAGATCGCCTGTCGTATCGGTTCAAGTGGTTGCGGGGTACAAGCCGTGTGGTAGCACTGCTGCTAACCGCCCTCACCTGGTTCTTCGGCAAGGGCAAGCAAAGCACGCCTGTCCCTTCGCGTCGTCAAGTTCTCTAGCTCAAGCAGCCTATGGGTATGATACGATCACTTGTCGCCCCCGCAGACCATGCCGAACAAGAAGAATTTATCCTGCGTCGCAACTTGACGCAGGAAAAGCTGGAAGATGCATACACGACGGGCGACTTCCTGTGGCTGGATGTCGTAGAACCAGAAAACAAGGAAATTGACTGGGTGGGGCGCTTTTTCAATCTCAGCCCATCCGTGATGGACGACCTGTACCGTACAGATCGGCGCCCTTCCCTGCTCATTTACCCTTCCTATCTGTTCCTGTCGCTGTTTCAGCCACAGGTGAAGCAGATGAAAGTTGAAGGCAGCGAGATACACTGCATTCTGGGAGAGCGTTTCTTTATTACGGTACGTGGTCCGAATACGACTGCGGTTGAAGATGCTTATAATCGGGCGGCACAGGATACGGCTTTGTGGCTAAAAGGGCTGCCCTATTTCCTGTATCTAGTGTGCCAGGCAGCAATCGATACCTACTATCCACTGCTCGACCGTATCAGTAATCAGTTGAGCCGCATCGAAGAACAATTGATGCTCAACACAGACGGTGTCGCAAATCCACGCCAATCCGTCTACGGAGCAAAGCAGCAGCTCATCGCTGTGCGGCAAATGATCGCACCGCAACGTGAGGTGCTGTCGAACCTATTGGGAGAGGCGAGACTGACGGAGGACGATGTGCGGGATCTGTTCCGCCATCTGTACGAGCGCCTGCTGCGCGTCTATGATCTGATTGATGCGCAGCGCGATCTGTCGAGCAATGTACTGGATATGATGGAGAATCAGGAATCCAAACGTATGGTGGATGCGGTTAATCGGTTGACAATCTTCTCAATGATCTTTCTGCCACTGACGTTTTTATCCGGTTTGTTCGAATTGAACTTTGTGACGACGCCAGACCCGCTGACACTACCCCTAAACGGGCGTGTCATGTTCGTTCTGGTGCTGTCACTGATGGTTGTGTCGGCTGGGGGGATGTTTTGGTTTCTACGGCGGCGGGGTTGGCTTTAACCTCTGCCGCAAACTCTTCCAGGCGCGCTCGTTGTAACGGGGTTGGGCGGATAAAGGGGCGCACCCTCATAATGGCAGACCAGGCGTCTTTCGGCGTCGCGCCATTGTTCACCAGGTAGGCGGCAACGAGCGTCGGACTGCGTCCCAGCCCTTCCCAACAGTGGACGTAGACTTTGCCGCCCTGCTTGATCTCCTCTTCCATAAAGCGCACGCCCATCCACAAATGCTGCTGTGTGGGTGCGGTGTTATCAACCGTTGGCAGGTAGAGATAACGCAGCGGCAGCTTGCCAGCACCGATTACATAATCGTACTCCTGACGCAGGTTGATGACACCGGTGATGCCACGCTTGATGAGTTGTGGCCACACGGTCTGTGTGGGCTGCCCTCCGAGCAGGATCGAAGGTGTAATCCAACCGAAACGGTAGGAAGGACGCCCCGTAATCCAGCGCACCAGCTTATCTGTCCCGGCGACCAGCGTCAGCCAGACCCCCTGGGTGCGCAGTTGGTCAAGTAGTCGCCGGATTTCGGTCCAACGATCCATCAATGTCCTCCAGCGGCACAGTCGGGACAGCAACCGTCGCAGCGGTCGGCGGTACAACGATATAAACCGCCTGCGGGATGATGTGTGCCGAAACGCGCTTGGTGCGCTTGAATGGCTCACCATCACGCGCTACGAACTGTCGCTCCCGCATTTGCACGGTGACTTCTTTTCCCTGCCAGTGGTCAATGTGAGTACCACCCTGAACTGTGGGGTCAGTCACCACACTGCGAAAAATGTGAAAGAGCGTCTTCAACAAAGTTCCTAGCTGCATATTAGGGATGACGATCACATCAAGCAAACCATCGCTGACATCACCATTGTAGACAAAGCGCAAATTGGGGATGCCAATACTGCTCGAATTGCAGATCATGCACGTCACGCCCTTGCGTACATACGTTTCCCCGTCCACCGTCAAAACATATTGTACCGGTCGCAGGTTGCGCAGTTTGCGGAACGCATTTTGAACGTATGCCCACCGCCCGCGCTTTGACTTGTCACCGCGCGCTGCGCTAGCAGACATCTCGGCTTCATAGCCAATACCTGCGCGGAGCAGGAAGTACTCGTTGTCGATACTGCCCATGTCAACCGCACGCACCTGTGCGTCGGGATTGAGTATGAGATCCAACGCATCTTCAAGCTCCGTCGGGATTCCCAGATCGATGGACATGACGTTTGCAGTACCACCCGGCAGCATGAGCATAGGCACTGTACTGCCCATCAAGCCTGTCGCTGTTTCCATCATCGTACCATCGCCGCCATATGCCGCGACAATATCGACATTATCGGCAACCGCTTGCTCTGCAAATCGTTTGGCATCGCCACTTGCCTGTGTGAGATGAATAATAGACTCAAGCGTATCACGGTGGGCAGCAAAGAACGCTTGGATCGAATCCAGCGCCGAGCGGTTAACGCCCGACGCTGGATTGACAATCGCCACGATTCGTTTCATGGCTTTAGAGATTGGGGCGACGCCCGAATACCAGCGAAATCAGGAACAGGATAATGAAGACGACGAACAGCAATTGAGCGATGCCTGCCGCCGTCCCTGCAATACCACCGAACCCGAAGATACCCGCAATGATGGCAATCACCAGGAACAAGAGTGCCCAACTTAACATGTCTATCTCTCCTCTGCAGAACTGTCCGCGATACCCCTATCGTAAGATAAACCTGTTTTGTAACGATGAGTAATGTGGCGTGAAACACCGTAGGTCAGGTGGATGATGTGACAGGATTATCATCATGTCATGTTGCAATCAGTGGTGATTGACACATGTTGGGAACCAACTTATGCAGCGTAATCCACCCGGTTTGATGTTTGTGATTGTTGGAGCGGCAATTCTGGTCTTCGCCGTCGGATTGCTGGTGAGCATGATTCGAACGGCAAACGAGGCAAATCCAGTTGAGGGCACACGCACCCTTGCTGATGTTGTGCAAGAAGATCAGTCGATAGCAGATGCGGCGACTACCTATGCCTCATGTGCTCCACCAACGGTGGAAGCACCATCAGTAGCAGATTCGGAGACCACTGCCCAACCAGATGCAACGTTTGCTCCAGCTGCAGCAACGGTTATCTTGCCAGAATCGCAGAACCGAACATCTGACGAAACGTTCGTCGAGCGCCAAGCCGCTAATCAGATTGTGACCAATCCAACCCCCGGCTATCTGGGCATTGTGGTCGAAGATGTTTTGAATTGCGGCGCACGTATCGTTGAGTTTTCTTCAGCAGGCGCGGCATCTGGATCGGACTTGCAGATCGGTGATGTGATCGTCGCAGTCAACGGTATCACGATTTCGACGCTGACCGACCAGGCGGCAGGTGTTTACCTCGAAGTGACAGACGACGGGAACGCCTCCACGAATGGTGAGCCATCTGCTGCGTTCACGCCGTCTCTGGCGCTGTTTAACCAGATTCACCAACAAGTACCCGGTGTGGATGTTACGCTGTCCGTGCAGCGCAATGACGAAAGTTATGCCATCCGCGTTGAACTTATCGCGTTCCCCGTTTCATCGTAAGCGTTAGAAATACCAAAGGACGATTGCCGTCTTCATCTACCGCTTGATCATATAGCCACCATCGACAAACACCTTGCTGCCAGTCGTAATGCTGGCACGCTCGGAAAGCAGCCAGCACATAGCTTCTGCCACTTCGTCGGGACGCGCCATTCGGTTGAGCGCATATAACCCGTTGGCATAAACACGTAGCGTTGACGGGTCGGACTGTGCATTGATAGAGGCATCAGTGAAATGCGTATCGACCGCGCCAGTGAGATTGAACGCAGCAATGGTAACGAGCAGTGTTGGTTGCGCAAGGTCATCAACTGTTAGCACGACCGCCTCGCGAACGCTCTGTTCGTCCTTTACGCCGTGCAATTTTTCGAGCGTGCCGCTGAATGCCTCGCCTTGAGTTACTGAGGCACAACACAGACCCCGTCAAGGTCGCCGAAGAGAATAGTTCTCGTCTTGATCCGCAGCTGTCCGATTTCAACAGGAATACGGTAATCAAAGACCTTGCCCCGCACACGCCACGATCCTGTGTGTAACGCCCCATTGAGAAGATCGGGAAGTTGAGGCGCAGAATGGCATTGGTATCGCGCGAGAAACCATCCAGTACTGCCCCGGGGCGCGCCAAGTTGACGCGCCCGCGTCGAGAGTAGTTCACGCCCCAGCGCATAGTTGGTCGAACCGCCTGTTGCCAGATAGAATTTGTTCTGTTTCAGATCGCCCAGTGCCTCAAAAAGCAGACCAAAAGGTGTTATATCCTTCCAGACGCTCGGAGAAGTAATCCACTACCAGCACAGGCATGGCACGCCAGATCATATCCCGTAACTCGTTGCTGAGTTTTTTACGCTTTAGGCCACGTTTGTGACCCTATACTGGATAAAACCACAGCACTCACCATATAACCTGGTCAGGGGGCAGCGATAGATAGGATGGAACTAATTTGTCGGGGAATTGAACGTGACTGGTTATATGACCATCGAGTCGCCGTTTACACAGTCAAATCCCTTAGACCAGCAAGCCTAGTTGAATGGAGCAGAGCCATTGCCGATTCGCTGGATCAATCGCCCAAAGATACGGACTATATTGCTATCCATGATATGTCGAATAGTGGCATGAGTATGCAGTTGCTGCTGTTGACCGGCAACTATATTCTGGATCCGTGGCTGACTTCCAATAGCCAACTCCGTTTCCGCGAATGGATGAAATTGCACCCGGCTCAGCGTGTCCGACTGGCGGTGGTCCTCTCCAGTGCGCTTTCTGGGCAAATACCCACAAGGCGTGGACGAAGCTCAACCACAGATAATGAGCAGGTCGAAAGTCAGATGTTTGACAATCTTGAGGCTGCTCATGAATGGGTAAATAGTTTGCTCTACAACACTCAGGAGTAAATGTATGAATGATGTAGGGACAATTGGGTATCGCTACCGCCTGGGCGCGCAACTGGGTGCCGGTGGCATGGGTACGGTCTACCGCGCCTATGACCGCCTCAATGGAACCGAAGTGGCGCTCAAGCAGGTCAACATCCCACTGGAGTTCCTCGAATTCATGTCGCGCGCGACTCTCGGTGCAACGACTGGACTCTGGACCGCACTGGCCGAAGAATTCAAGACCCTGTCCTCGCTGCGTCATCCCCACATCATCAGTGTGCTGGATTACGGTTTTGATGCCCATCGCCAGCCATACTACACCATGGAACTCTTGAGCCAACCCACCAACCTGTTGTCCTACGGCGCCGAAAAGACCATCCCGGACAAGATCAATCTCATCATTCAAGTCTTGCAGGCGCTGGCGTATCTGCACCGACGCGGCGTGATTCATCGGGATCTGAAACCTGACAATGTGCTGGTGGTGGCTGGTCAGGCGAAGGTGTTGGACTTTGGACTGGCGATGACACGAGGTCGTCAGGCAGAAGACACGCCAGCGGGGACGCTGCACCACATGGCTCCGGAAGTGCTGAGCGGACAATCCGCCAGTTTCAGCAGCGATCTTTATGCGGTAGGCGTGATGGCCTATCAACTGCTTGCAGATCAATTACCATTCCACGCCGATGGAAGCATTGATGATCTCATTGACGCGATCATTGCGCGACCTGTAGATACGTCCAGGCTCGCAGTCGATGCTCCCCTCAGTTCAGTCATTAACAAACTCTTGACCAAGACGCGCGCTGAGCGCTACGCCACTGCCACTGAGTGCATCTTGGCGCTGTCGCACGCACTTGGGCAGCAACCCCCTGCAGAGACAATCGCGTTGCGCGAGAGTTTCATCCAGGCTGCCGAGTTTGTCGGACGGCAGCCAGAACTTCAGCAACTCAAAGCCGCGTTGCAACAGGCAATCAGTGGCACTGGTAGTGGATGGTTGGTGGGTGGTGAGAGTGGTGTGGGCAAGTCCCGCTTGCTGGATGAACTGCGAACGCATGCCCTGGTTGAAGGAGCACTGGTAGTGCGTGGCCAGGCGGTCGAGGGAGGTGGACTACCCTACCAACTCTGGCGCGACCCCTTGCGCCGATTGGTGCTGTCGGTCGAACTGAGCGACCTTGAAGCAGGGGTCCTAAAGCCGATTGTCTCGGATATCAGCACTCTCCTTGAACGTGAGATCCCGGATGCCCCAGAACTACCGGGCGATGCCGGTCAACAGCGTCTGGCACAAGTCATCGTGGATGTCATCAGACGCCAGCCACAACCTATCCTTTTATTGCTGGAAGATCTGCAATGGTCGCAGGATAGTTTGGATTTCCTCCAAAAGCTTAGTTTGATGGTCACTAGCCATTCCATTCTAATGGTAGGAAATTACCGTAATGACGAACGAGCTAATCTGCCTATTGAATTACCCAGCCTGAATAGCATGCTCCTCACTCGTCTGACTCAGGCTGAGATCAGCCAATTGACAGCAGAGATGTTGGGTGAGACTGGCAAAGATCCTCTAATTGTCAAACGCCTGGAGCAAGAGACTGAGGGAAATACATTCTTCATGGTGGAGGTCGTTAGGGCTTGGGCCGATGTTGCAGGACGACTAGGCGACATTGGTCAGTTGACCCTACCTCGTACCATCTTCGCCGGAGGCATTCAAAACATCGTTCATCGGCGCTTGGATCGTGTCCCAGAATGGGGACAACCGTTACTGCAAATCGTAGCTATTGCTGGACGACAACTTGACCTAGCTGTGATAAAACACGTACTAGAGGCAAATCATGCCGCATTGCCCCATCATAGCCTGGATGAGTGGTTACGGGCTTGTGCCGATGTGGCTGTGTTTGACCTCCAAGATGAACATTGGCGATTTGCTCATGATAAGCTCCGTGAAGGGTTAATAGGCAGGCTGGTTCCTGCGTCCATAAAAAATCACCATCGGACGATTGCTCAAGCTGTGGAACGTACCTATTTGAGTGAAGCGGTTCGAAAACCCTATCTCGAAAAGTTGTTGTTTCACTGGGGCGAAGCTGACGAAACTGATAAGGAAATACAATACGCCCTGTTGGTTGCGGAACACATCTACATTGAGCAAGGTAGAAATCGTGACGCACAGCTACTGCTTGAACGAGTGGAGAAGTTGCTTCCAAGTGGGGGCGCTACAGCTACCAAAGAGGCGATTAAGCTGCTGCAACTGCTTTCCAACACAATATATAGCCAAGGAAAACCGGTAGAAGCATTACAGAAACTTCGAGCGGCCATTGGGCTGGCAACAGAGTCTGATGATCGCGAGATGCTCTGTGCGTTGTACGCTGAGCTGGCATCTTATGTGGTAACGCTTGGACAATATGATGAGGCACGGACAGCTATCCAGTTCAGTTCTAATCTGGCAGAGAAGCTTGATGCACCCCTGATAAGGGCAACCTGCTATAGCGTACTGGGCCAAATAGTCACGGTCGATAACGAATTTAATGCATCGCTTGAGTACTATCGAAAAGCGCTACATCTCTATCAGGATCTTGGTATGCCATATAAAGTGGCGCAGTGTCTCGATGGGATGGGAGTCACCTATAACTATATGGGGGATTTTCAGGAAGCCATTAATCACTATCAACGCAGTCATGATCTTGCTCAGTCAATCGGTGCAACTTGGTTAGCAGTAGCTGCGCTAGGAAACCTGGCCTATTCAGCCTTTGAATTGGGTGACTGGGAGACTGCTCACACCAAGAGCCAACGCAGCTTACTCATGCGTGTGGAACTCGGTGACAAGTGCGGTATGTTGACCGACCTGGATAACCTAGCATGGGTGGCAATACGTGAAGAACGCTGGGATGCTGCTCGGGGTTATGCGGATCAGTTGTATCAACTTGCAGTTGAACTGGATGATTTCCGGGGCATTCTTTCAGGTATCAAATTACTGGCACAAACGGCTCTTTTTGTTGATGATTGGGCAACTGTACGTGTTCACTGTGAGCGTGGACTCTTGTACCCAATGGAGGAAGTTTCCAACAAACCTTATGCAATCTGGATGCACAACGCACTGGGCGATATAGACCAATTAGAAGGAAAGCTGTCGGACGCAGAACAACACTATCAAGCGGCATTTCGTCTTGCGACTGAGGCTGATTTGTCCCGTGCAATGCCGATGATTTACCCAAGATTGGCGCTCAACGATTTGCAGCAAGGTCGGCGCGATACCGCTTTATCGATGCTGATCAAGGCGTTTGACGAAGCACGGCACCCTGTTGACTGGCAGACCAAACCAGAAGTTCTGTCATTTGCATCTCACTATTTTGTCTTGGATGGTTCATCGGAACGCGCACAGCGTTGCGCTAATGCTGTCATCAGTCACCCAAGAAGCAACATCCCCTGGCGTAAAAAGGCGCTGGCAGTTATGCGAAATCTGGGAATGCAGCCCAGCGTAAACGGGTCGATTAACGATACGGATTTGGATGCCCTGATAGAGGAGCTTAGTCAATCACTCCAGGAGAATCCAACGACATCATGACACAATGCTCAAGATTGAACCTGCCTAGCGAGGCATAGGATGGCAATAGAGATTCGTAAAGTGACTCTCGAAGATGTGCCTTTTCTGCGCGACGCGCTTTACCACGCCAACTTTGTACCGCCAGAAGTGGAACCGCCGCACTGGTCACTCATCGATCTGCCTGAGCTTGCCGCTTATGTTGAAGACTTTAGGACACGCGCTGGCGATGTGTGCGTTCTGGCCAGCTTGGCAGGGGACAGGAGAACAGACAGAGACATCGTGCGATAGGCGCGAGTGTGAAAATAAGAAACATCTGGCACTCATACCGGATATTCGAGTGGTGTCCTGTTGAGCTTCACCACACTCCTCAACAGCAGGTTTCTTGACAGTACACAGTATGCTGTATACAATTTCTTTTCATGGTTTTGAAAGTGCTTTTTGAAACTCTACTACTGGTCTTTTAATGATGCTTTCTGAAATACATTCAATCAGTCTACGTGAACAGGTTGTCGATCGAATTCGGACCGCCATAATCGAAGGGCGTCTAAAGCCGAACGATCATGTAGTCGAGCAAGCGTTGACCGAACAACTCCGTGTCAGTCGCACACCTGTACGCGAAGCCCTCATCTTGCTGGAACGCGAAGGACTCCTGGTTGCCTCGCGCAATCGTGGCTGTTTTGTGCGCGTATTCACACCCGAAGATGTCCTTGCCATATTCTCGATGCGCACCACACTCGAAAATTTCGCGGGCGAACTGATAATGGATAGGCTGTCGGATGCTGATCACGAGCATCTTGACTTCACCATTGAAGTTCAGCGGCAGCATATTGAACGTGGCGACTTCAAGAATGTCCGCAGTACCGATATGTCATTTCATCGCTTCCTGATCGAACGCAGTGAACACCCGCTCTTGATGCGGAGCTGGGCAGAACTTGTTGCACAGATTGCCGCACTACTCTATGTTCGCGCTGAAGCCATACCCGATTACGACGAATATCTCGCTATTCGCGATCATCAGGCGATTGCAGATGCTTACCGACGTCGGGATATTGAGGCATTGCGGGCGGTCAATAAGCGTATCAATGAACGGGTTGCCGGTGAATGCTGTCGCGGATTGGAACCCGTAGTCACGGCGAGGTATCAGCGATGAAAACCTCCCCTTCTCGTATACATTGTATACAATGTGCAATTTCAGATCCCCGGCACAGCCGGTTTCTGGGCGCTGGTCAGTTGCTGGCGCAGTCTATCATTTACAAGCGACATAAAGGAGTTGCCGTGGAACCATCCGATCTGCCTGCGAGATTACCCATTCGTCTAGATATTGAATAGGAAGGATAAAGAACATGCGTCGTTTTGCATTCATTGGTCTTGCTAGCCTCCTCCTGGTTGCTGCGCTCGGAATCGGGCTTGTGGGGAGTGTTTTCGCTCAGGATACAACCATCTGCTTCGGCTTCCAGGACCTGGAAACTGAATTCTGGGTTGCCGGTCATAAGGCAATTACGGAAACGCTGCGCGGTCAGGGTATCGAAGTTCTGGAATACAACGCCAACGAAGACCCGAATCGCCAGCTTGAGCAAATTCGCGAATGTATTGCGCAGGGTGTTGACGGCATCATCATCATTCCCCAGGATGGCGACAGTGCTGTAACCATCATCAACGAAGCGCAGGCAGCAGACATTCCGATTGCGGTCTTCAATCGCCCGCCAAACGACCGTTCGCGCGGCATCACCGTCGTAGCAGACAATGTTAGCGCCACCGAGCAGGCAGTCGAATTCATGGCACAGCAAGCGCTGGTAAAGTGGGCAGTAACCGGCACCACGATCCAGCCGCTGATCCTGGTGGGCGCATTGCAGGATACCAACGCGATTGGACGCCGCGAAGGGTTCTTTAACGTGATCAATCGCTACAGCGAAACCTACCCCGGTTTGTTCGCAGAGCCGATTGAAGTGGCGACGGAATGGGATGCCGCGACCGCGCTGGCAAACCTCGAAGCCGCCATTACCGCCAACCCGAACGTTGATTTCATCTTCACCTCGTCTGACTTCCTGTTCCCGACCATCCGCTCTGTTCTGGAACCGCGCGGGAAGTGGGTGCCACGCGGCGACGCCAACCATGTCATCATGGGCGGGCTGGATGGCGACGCCACTGCATGCCAGTTGATCGATCAGGGTTTTGTCGATGCTACCGGTGTTCAGGATCTGTTCCTCGAAGCCGAATTAACCATGAATCGTCTACTTCAGGCAATCGGGGATGGCGAAACTCAGCCGAACGAAGTGCTGATCGACCCCGGCTTTGCCCTGACCGCTGCGAGCATCCAATTTGAACGCAACCGTATGTGGGGCTGCGTCTTGCTGGATGAAGGCTTCCTGGATCAGTAAGCGCTGGCATTCGTAGTTGGGGTGGGACAAAATGTCCCATCCCTATCCTAATTGTTATCAAGACAGTCCATCAGTGAAGGATTTGTTGTGACCAGTGTTTACGAACGTCTTAGCCCGAATCAACGTCTATTCCGACAGACGGGGGCAGACCCTGGACGAAACTCGGCTTTCAGACGGGTACTACGCCAGTTACTCCTCTCAGATTACTTTGTGCTGTATCTGACCCTGACTTTATTTTTTGTTTCCGCATATTTCTTCCCAACGCTGTCCACGCCGGGAAACGTTGCCAATCAATTGCAAAATATGTGGCCCCTGCTTGCGGTCGCCATTGGTCAGACTTTCGTGCTGATAATAGGAGGTATTGACCTGTCGGTCGGGGCGACGATGGGCTTTACCAGCGTTGTCGGCGCAGTTTTAATGGCGCAAACGCTTGACCCTGCCTTCTTTGACAAAAGCCCACTCTGGGGAAACCTGATGCGTCCGGAAGGAGGTCTGCTTGCTGGAAGCGCTTTGGCAGTGCCCATTGGAGTGCTGGTTATGTTGCTTACTGGAACATTTATCGGCTTTCTCAATGGTTTTGCCATCACCCGCTTTAAGATGGCACCGTTCATGGTCACACTTGTAACTTCTACTTTTTTCGCCGCTTTCGCCCTGTGGTTAACGCAATCGCGCAATATTTCGGGTTTACCAGAGGCCTTTCTGGAACTTGGCAAGGGCGACATTATTTCGATCTATCTGGGACCCAAGTTGACGCCGGAGATCGCCCGCCGCGATATCATGCCCTTCATCACCTACCCCTTTGTGATCGCCATAGGACTGGCGATTGCGGCGCAGTTTTTACTTTCGCGGACAGTCTTCGGGCGGCAGATGTTCTCTATCGGCACCAATCGTGTGACAAGTGACATCTCTGGCGTCCCAAGCCAGAGCGTCATCATTCGCGTCTACATGTTCAGCGGGTTTTGCGCAGCGGTCGCGTCGATTTTGTACTCGGCACGGCTCGCTATCGGACAGCCGTCGTTGGGCGGTGGTAACCTGCTTCTGGATATCATTGGCGCGGCGGTGATCGGTGGAACGAGCTTGTTTGGCGGCAAAGGATCGGTGCGCGGCACACTCTTCGGCGTAGCGTTCTTCGTTTTGCTGCTTAACATTCTCAATGCCATGCGCCTTGACCCGTTTGTGATTGATGCGGTCAAGGGCGGGTTTATTCTCGTCGCGGCGCTGCTGGATGTCACCCGATCACGCTTCATCAACCGGGAGCAGCGCGCATGACTCCATTACTGGAACTTCACAATTTGACCAAAGCGTTCTTTGGGATTGCCGCCGTCAAGGGCGTCAGCCTGAGTGTTCACGCGGGCGAAACGCTCGGCTTGATCGGACAGAACGGCGCGGGCAAATCAACACTCATGAATCTGGTGGGCGGGGTCGTCCAGGCTGACAGCGGTCAAATGGTGTTTGACGGAAAGCCTTACAGTCCGCGCAAACCTGCCGATGCCCAACGATTGGGGATTGCCTTCATTCACCAGGAACTCAATTTGTTTACCAACCTGACGATTGCCGAAAACATCTTCATCAGCGATTTTCCGCGCGGTAGGTTGCCCGGCACTTATGATCGTGCGCGCATCAAACAACAGACCAGCGAACTCCTCCAGGCAGTCGGGTTGGATGTCGCGCCAGATACCGCTGTGGACCAAATTTCTCCCGGCGAACGACAACTGGTCGAAATTGCACGAGCGCTGCATCAGGACGCATCGCTCATCATCTTCGACGAACCGACTACTTCGCTGACGGCGCGCGAAACAGAGCGTCTGTTTGCCATCATGACGCAGTTGAAAACTCAGGGCAAAGGGCTGATTTATATCTCGCATATTCTCGGAGATGTTCGGAGGCTGGCTGACCGCATCGCCGTCATGCGCGATGGCGAGCTGGTTGCGCTGGAATCAGCGGCTGAATTTCCGATCAGCCGCATGATCTCGTTGATGGTCGGACGCAGCATCGAACAGTTGTATCCAGCACGCACTTCGACGCCTAGTGACAAGGTACTTTTGGATGTGAACGATGTTCGTGCTGCAGGCGTAGTCGAAGATATATCGTTCCAGTTGCATAAGGGTGAGGTGCTAGGGCTGTTTGGTTTGATGGGATCGGGCAGAACAGAACTGGCGCGCATGATCTTTGGTATCGATCGCTATGACAGCGGGTCCATCCGCGTCGAAGGCGAACCCCTGCACAAGCCATCCCCGCGTGCCAGCATTCGCAGCAAAATCGCCTTCGTGACCGAAAATCGTCGCGAAGAGGGGCTGTTGATGGGCATTGATATTGCCAACAACATCAGTCTGGTGTCACTGCCGCACTTTGCCCGTAATCTGGTTCAAGTGATTGATCAGCAGCAGATGCACGAAACTACCAGTGAAACTGCCGCTGTGTTGCAACTGAAGAGCGGCGATATTCGCCAGCAACCCGTCAAAGCATTGAGTGGTGGCAACCAGCAAAAAGTGGTCATTGCCAAATGGCTGCTTTCGCGCCCGTCAATCTTTATCATGGACGAACCGACACGCGGTATCGACGTGGGGGCGAAGTACGAAATCTACACCATTGTTGACCGTCTTGCGGCAGAAGGCAGCGGCGTGCTGATTATCTCGTCTGAACTGGAGGAATTGACGGGTATGTGTGACCGTATTCTGGTCATGAGTCGGGGGGAAATTGTTGGCGAGTTTGCCCGAGCTGACTTTGACCGAGAACGCATTCTGAGTGCTGCCTTCCGCGAACAACATCAGATTCAGCCTGCGAACGGATGAAATGAGACCCTGATTATGCAAAAACGACCGTTCAAACTGTTTCAATTCTTGCTCAATAAATCCACGCTGGTGCTGTTCGTCGCGATGTTCATCCTGTTTGGCTTGACTTCACCGCGTCTGCTTGTTGAAGGGCTTGGGATAGAATTCCCGCGCTTCTGGCTACCGGAAAACATGCTCAATATCGTCAAGCAGGCAGCGGTCTTCGCTGGCATCATCGGTGTGGGCATGACATTTGTGCTGCTGACTGCGGGCATCGATCTATCGGTCGGCTCTAATATGTATCTGTCAGTGGTATGCGCTGGCTTGCTGATGCGGTCAATCGGGTTGGAGATTGTGCCAGCACTGCTGGTTTCGCTTATCGTTGGGATGCTGTTTGGCGCGTTTAACGCTTTCTGCATCGTCCGGCTCAAGATCATCCCGTTTATGACCACGCTCGCCACGCTGGTCATTGGGCGAGGGCTGGGGACTGCACTCACGGAATCGCGCCAGATTGACTTTCCAGAGCGCATGAACGCTTTTGGACAAACGCTTGTCTTGGGCATCATCCCGATGCCGATTGTCGTCTTCGCGCTGGTCGTGCTGGCAGCCTGGTTCATCCTCATGCGTACTGCGTTCGGGCGACAGGTGTATGCGGTGGGCAACGACATTGAGGCTGCCAAGAAAGCGGGTATCAACACCGACCGCACACTCATATACGTCTATATCATCTCGGGTTTCTGCGCGGGCTTGGCTGGTTTTATACTGGCGTCACAACTGGGCGGGCGCGTTGACCGCAGTTTTGGCGAAACCCGCGAATTTGATGCCATCGCCGCTGCTGTACTGGGCGGGACGAGTCTGTTCGGCGGGGTGGGAAACGTCTTTGGCACGGTGGTCGGGGCGCTGCTCATTCAAATGGTCGGCACTGGCTTGCAGTTCAATCTGGTTAATCTGTACCTGCAACCTATCGTCCGTGCGTTCATCATCTTCCTGGCGATCTTCTTCGACAGCCTGCGCGAGGCGAACCTGCAAAAACTCAAGCGGCGTTTCATTCGCCCGGTTGAAAGTCTGGCAGTGAAACCTGCCGAGGCAGGAGACTGACTGTGCATTCACCTTTACTCGATGAGAGCATCTCTGATCGCATCTTCGCTACCTATCACATCGAAACGGCTCACCCGCTGGAACAGGCTGCTGCCATTATGGCGGGCGAACAATCAGCGGGTACGTTCGTCAAGGTGCCTGGCGAAACACCTGAACTGCTGGAGCAGCATGGCGCGCGGGTAGAACGCATCACAGAACTGGACTCGACGGATGTGCCTGCCCTGCCAGGGTCGCGCCCGCCAAAGGGGAGCCCTGCTCCACGCTATCAACGAGCGGAGGTGGTGCTGTCATTTCCGTTCGCCAATATCGGCACGTCCCTGACTGCTTGTATGACGGCTGTGAGCGGCAATCTTTACGAACTCAGTCCCTTTTCCGGCTTGCGCCTGCTGGATGTGGAGTTCCCGCCCGCATTTATCGCCGCTCATCCGGGACCTGCCTTCGGTGTGGAAGGCACACGCCGTTTGACTGGCGTTCGTAGCGGACCGATGTTAGGAACAATTATCAAACCCAGCGTCGGTCTTAGCCCAACACAGACAGCTGCGCTGGTACAGACGCTATGCGACGCGGGACTTGATTTCATCAAAGACGACGAACTTCAGTCCAATGCACCTCATTCTCCATTGACAGAGCGTGTGCAAGCTGTGATGGGCGTGATCAACGCCTTTGCCGAGCGCACAGGTAAGCGAGTGATGTATGCCTTCAACGTGACGGGTGATCTCGATACCATCAAGCGCGGGCATGATACCGTGCTGGCACACGGTGGAACATGCATCATGGTCAACCTGATCCCAGTGGGGCTGACGGCGGTCGAGTGGCTGCGTCGTAACAGCCAACTCCCGATTCACGGACATCGTGCCGGATGGGGAGCGCTCAGTCGGCATCTGTCGCTCGGCTGGGAGTATCGCGCGTTTCAGAAATTTTTCCGCCTAGCGGGGGTCGATCATCTGCATGTCAACGGGCTGCGCAATAAATTCTGCGAAAGCGATGAGTCGGTCATGACTGCCGCGCGTGCCTGTTTAACCCCCATGGCAGGCGGCTATACCGCACTGCCCGTGTTTTCGTCCGGGCAATGGGCCGGTCAAGCACCAGACACCTATGCTGCACTTGGCAGTACGGATCTGCTGTACCTGGCGGGAGGCGGCATTATGGCTCATCCCGATGGTCCAGCAGCAGGAGTCGCCAGCCTGCGCGAAGCGTGGGATGCTGCGCTATCCGGTATCTCGCTCGATGAGTACGCACGTACACATCCAGCATTGCGCGGGGCATTGGAAATGTACGGTGCTTTATGAGCGATTTGCTGCTGACATACTACGGCGATGACTTTACCGGTTCAACGGACGTAATGGAAGCGCTGGTACTGGGCGGCGTCCCGACGGTGCTATTTTTGGAACCTCCCAGCGCGGAATTCGTGCGCCAGCACTTCCCGGCAGTTCGCGCGTTAGGTGTTGCAGGTGTCAGCCGCTCGATGTCACCCACACAAATGGACGCCGAACTCCCGCCGATTTTTCGCGCATTGCAAGCGCTAGGCGCGTCGCTGTTTCATTACAAGATTTGTTCGACCTTTGACTCCTCACCAGAGATTGGCAGTATCGGACACGCGATTGAAATTGGCTGGCGCATCTTGCAGCCACGCGCAGTGCCGATGATGGTCGGTGCACCGCCGCTGAAGCGCTATCTGTTGTTTGGCAATCTCTTTGCCAGTGTCGGCGAAAGCACGTTCCGGCTGGATCGCCACCCGACTATGCGGCACCACCCCAGCACGCCTATGAACGAAGCCGACCTGCGTCTGCATCTCGCGCGACAGACGCAGCGCAAGATCGGACTGATTGACGCGCTGCACCTCATGCAGACGGATGCACAGCTTGCGCAGCGGTATGAGTCGCTCGTTGCAGATGGGTGTGAAATTATCCTCCTGGATACGCTTGATCAGACTCACGTTGAAGCGATTGGTCGCCTGATCTGGTCGCAGCACGGCGAAGAACCGATTTTTTCGGCATCGTCTTCCGGGCTGGAGTACGCACTGACGGCGTATTGGCAGCAAGAAGGCATCGCACACAAGCCGCCTCCATTGCCGCCTGCGGGCGCAGTGGAACAACTTATTGTCGTGTCCGGCAGCGCTGCGCCGGGAACTGCCGCGCAGATCGAGTGGGCGCTTGCCCACGGGTTCGTCGGCATTCGGCTGGAAGCGAGTCGGCTTATTGATCCGGCGCTAGCGGACACTGAGCGCGAAATCTCAATTGCGCAGGCACTCGCTCACCTGGGCAATGGAAAGAGTGTACTGCTCTATTCCGCCTGTGGACCGGATGACCCGTCGATCCCTGGCACACGTAAGCGCCTGCATGAGCTAGGCTTGGAACCGAGCAGTGTTGGGCAACGACTGGGAACGCAGCAGGGCTTGATCGTTCGCGAGTTGCTGGAACGCACCGGTATCGAACGAGCAGTTGTGACCGGCGGCGATACCTGTGGTCATGCCATGCGGCAGTTGGGTGTTTATGCCCTGGAGATCGCCATGCCAGTTGCACCCGGTGCGCCCCTCTGTCGGGCGCATTCCAGCAACCCGCTGTTCAGAAACCTGGAAATCGCCCTGAAAGCCGGGCAAGTGGGCAAACCCGATTATTTTGGCAGCATTCTGCGCGGTTCATTAGGATGAAAAAATAAGGAGCTAGAGATGACCACTCGAATTGCATTGATGGGCGCTGGTGGAAAGATGGGTTGCCGCATTACCGACAATATCAAGGACTTGCCCCACTATCATGTCTATTACGTCGAAGTCAGTGAGCAAGGGAAAGCCAACCTTGCGCAGCGCGGCGTGAGCGTGACCCCGCAGGACGAGGCGCTGGCAAATGCAGATGCGATTATTCTCGCCGTACCGGATGCGCTCATCGGGCGTATTACGCACAGCATTATCCCACAACTCAAGCCCGGCACGATGGTCATCGGACTTGATCCGGCGGCGGCGTATGCCGAAGTGATGCCGATTCGCGAAGACCTGACGTACTTTGTCACCCACCCGTGCCACCCGCCCCTCTTCAACGATGAAGTGACCGAAGAAGCCAGGACGGACTGGTTTGGCGGGGTGAAGGCAAAACATCACATCGTCTGTGCGCTGCATCACGGACCAGAGGAAGACTATGCCAAAGGGGAAGCGATTGCGCTTGACATCTACAAGCCCGTCATGAAGTCGTTCCGCATCACGGTTGAACAGATGGCGATTCTCGAACCCGCGCTGGCGGAAACATTCACCGCGACGGTGATCACGGCAGTAAAGCAGGCTTACGATAAGGCAGTTGAGATGGGTGTTCCACCGGAAGCAGCGTGGGAATTCCTGAGCGGTCACGCACGGATTGAGTTTGCAATTATTTTTGGCATATCCGGCTTCCCCTTTTCCGACGGTGCCAAGCTTGCGATTGCCAACGCCTACGACAAAATCTTCAAACCCGATTGGATGGAGCAGATCATGAATCTTGATGCACTCAAGAAGAGTGTCGAAGACATTACCCACAAGGTCGCGAAGTGATGGTCATCTGGCATGTTTGGCGGGCAGGAGTCTTACCGTGAAGCTGGGTATCGGCAGCTATGCATATGCCTGGTCCATCGGCGCTCCAAGTTATCCCCCGCCGCGCCAGCCGCTGGACGCGCTCGGACTCGTCCAGCGGGCGGCTGCCTGTGGCGTACATCTGGTGCAGATTGCCGATAATCTGCCGCTGGATGCACTGACAGAGACAGGATTCGCAGAATTGCTGCGAATGGCAGGAGCACTGGATGTGGGGATCGAAGTCGGCACGCGCGGTATCCAGCCGGATCATATGCTGCGCTATCTCGAGATTGCGCGCCTGTGCCAATCATCTATCCTGCGCGTGGTCGTCGATACAGCTGCACACCACCCGGAACCGCAGGAAGTCATCGCACTGCTGCGAACGGTACTGCCCGCCTTTGAGTCTGCTGGCATAACCATTGCCATCGAGAATCATGACCGCTTTAAGGTGCAAATGCTCGTAGACATCATCCACGCTCTGGATAGTCGTTTCATCGGTATCTGTCTGGATACCGTCAATTCTTTCGGCGCGCTCGAAGACCCGGCGCGTGTTGTGGAAGCACTCAGTCCGTATGTAGTAAATTTGCACATCAAGGACTTCGGCGTACGGCGCGTCAGCCACAATATGGGCTTTGTCGTGGAAGGCACCCCTGCCGGGCAGGGATTGTTGGATATACCGCGCTTGCTGGAACAATTGAGCGCGCGCGACTTCAACGCCATACTTGAACTCTGGCCCCCGCCGGAAGAGGATGTGGAGGCAACGGCTGCCAAAGAGCAGGAATGGGTGCAAACAAGCATTGCACACCTAAGGCAATACATTTTGGATTAGAGAGCTATCGCCGGTTAGATCTATCTGGCACCCACACCCACATGAGTATCACATTCGCCTCCTGACCGGGCAGCAGCATCTCGGCGGCACGCATAGAGCACCGGCGCCAACAGTTGCGTCATCTTTTCGTCAAAGCACCCCATCGGACGATTTGGATTGCAGGCTTGTGCATAGAGGGTAAGAACAGCCTACATCCGCGCTATGAACGCTTCCGTCGGCTTGGGAATACAACACTGACGGACACACTAAGGCTTGAGATATTTTTTTGCAGCACTAAACGTATACTCTCGGTCGAGATGCTCTCGACAACGTCGGCGGCGATCAATCGCTCCATCAGCGATTCCAGTGGGCGCAGCGGGGCAGCGAACTGCCGGCGTTGCTGGATGGCGGAACAGCACACTTAATCGCAGCATGGCTGACTGAGCAGCACATCGCCTTTCCAGGCTTTGAGCAAGAAGTCGTGGGGAAACTCGCTGCATTGGCGAGCGATCAGACTGACTCCACGCTTGCACTGCACTCCGTCACACCATCTCGTTCGACGAAAGCACCAAAACGGGAGCACAAACCAGCGCGTGAACCGCTGGTGTTTCCCCGACGCGAAGCTCTTCCCGAACCAGCCTTCACACAGCAGTTGGTGTTGTTCTAGACATGAGGCGCTAAATGATCTCAATACGAGCCAGAGCTCCTGCTTCTTTGAGTCTGCTCTTTGCCTCGAGAACCTGCGTTTTCGACCCACTAGGCAGGACGATTTGAGGTGTCGTCGCAACAAAACGCTGCGCATCCC